>NZ_CP068985.1:1266666-1900000 GCF_019397265.1 Nonomuraea coxensis DSM 45129 | reverse complement strand
AGGGAGTCCGGCGATCACCGCCGTCCTCTCGGGACTGGTGAACTCTATGTACGCTCCTCGCAACCGTCAAATCGGCGGCTCCTTCCGCCCGCGCGGGGTAGGAACCGGGAGTGCTAGATCAACCCCTGCCCAGGGCACTCGTCATCCTCGTGGGCATCGCCGGTGCGGTGGTCACCCTGTTCGGCCTGCGCGAGGTCAGCTCGATCGTGGGGCCCGTCGTGCTGGCCCTGGTCCTCGTCATCGCGGTCGCGCCCGTGCGCGGGTGGCTGGCCGCGAGGCGGGCGCCCGCCTGGCTGCAGGTCGCCGTGCCCTTCCTGATCGTGGTGATGGTGCTGCTGGGCATGGTGGGCATCCTGACCATCTCGGTCATGCAGCTCACCTCGCTGCTCCCCGGCTACACCAACCAGTTCCAGGAGCTGCTCGCGGACGCGCAGAAGCAGGCGAGCTCGTACGGGCTCAGCAACGAGGTGCTCAGCCGGGCGCTGCAGGCGTTCGATCCCAGCGCTCTGCTGGGAGTGGCGCAGACCCTGCTGGGGAGCCTGCTCGGCGTTCTGACAGCGTTGTTCCTCATCGTGGTGCTGTTGCTGGCGATGTGCCTGGACGCGCCGATGACGGCGAAGATCCTCACCGCCGGCAAACGCAACCGGGGGCAGCTGGTGACGGCGTTGGGGACGTTCGCGCACAAGACGCGGCGCTATCTGATCGTCTCCACGGTCTTCGGATTGCTGAACGCGGTGCTCGACGTCATCGCCCTGTCGATTCTGCAGGTGCCGCTTCCGCTGCTGTGGGGGGTGCTGGCGCTCATCACCAACTACATCCCGAACGTGGGGTTCGTGATCGGGCTGGTGCCGCCCGCGATGCTGGCGCTGCTGGACGGCGGGGTGAAGACGATGGTGCTGGTCATCGTCGCCTACATCGTCATCAACGTGGTCACGCAGTCGTTCATCCTGCCCAAGTTCCTGGGGGACGCGGTGGGGCTCTCGACGACCATGACGTTCATGTCGTTGTTGTTGTGGACGTTCGTGCTCGGGCCGCTGGGCGCGATTCTGGCCATTCCGTTGAGTCTGCTGGCGCGGGCGTTGCTGATCGACAGCGATCCGAGTGCCAAGTGGGCGGCGGCGCTCGTGTCAGGCAAGGTGCCGCGGGACGAGTGACGGCGGCGACGGCGGGGGCGGGACCAAAGTGCGCAGGGGGACGCCGCTCAGCCGTTTGACCTCGCGGGGAGAGGTGGGCCTGGTCGGCGTAGCCGGCTTCGGCGGCGACGGTGGCGAGCGGGACGCCGGCGCGGGCCAGGCGCAGGGCGCGCTGGAAGCGGACGACGCGCTGCAGGGTCTTCGGGGCGTAGCCGAAGGCGGTCAGGCTGCGGCGGTGGAGCTGGCGTTCGCTGAGGCCGAGGTCGCGGGCCACCGCTGACACCGGCCGGCCGACGCGCAGGGCGCGGGCGATGAACGGGGCGGCGGGGTCGGCCGGGCAGGAGGGGTCCCTTGGGCCCGCGGGAGTGGTCAGGCGGGTCAGCCAGGCGCGGGTCATGGTGGTCAGGGCGGTGTGCTTGGCGGCGAGGTCGGGGGCGGTGCTCGTGGCGGGGAAGGCGGGGTCGGTGGCGGCGGGGAGGTCGGACAGGGGGACGCGCTGGTCGCGGAGGGTGTGGAGGGGGACGCCGAAGAGATCGGACGCCGCGCCGGGGCGGAACCGGACGCCGACGAAGACGTCTCCTGCCGCCATCTCCTTCGGCATGGGGCCGGTGTCGGGACCGGCGACGAACAGGCCGCCGGGGCCCCAGATGAGGTCCACGCAGGCGTCGGGCACCACGAGCTGGGTGCTGTCCGTCTCGCTCACGTTGTGCCAGTGGCAGGCGACGCGGGCGGCGAGGCCGGGTGCCGGCGGCCGTTCCTCGTACATGCCTTCAACGTACGGGACGGCACCGACATCCAGCCGTCAGGAGGACGGGAGCCGGCCGTACGCGCGCAGGGTCCTGAGGGTGTGGACCGTGACATGACCGCCCCACTCGTGCTCGACCAGCGGTGTCCACATCGGCCAGTTGCCGTTCCAGCCGCCCTCGGCGGACTGGCGGGCGAGGAGGGCGTCGAGGTGGTGGTCCAGGACGTCCTGGTCGAAGAGCGGCAGCCGGAGCGGGGCGGGGGCGAAGTCCAGCGGGAAGTGGGCGTCGCCGGGCGTGTCGGGGTCGAGGGCGACCGTGGCGAGGATGGTCTCGCGCAGCCGCGCGAACTCGCGTTCCGCGCGGTCCCGTTCGGGGGTCAGGTCGAGGAAGGTCACGACGGCGCGGGCCTCGTACGGGTTCGGCTCCGTCATGGCGGCGATCGCGGACCAGCAGAACGCGGTCGCGGGGCCGAGCCACGGATGGCTGACGCCGTGCTTGTGGAGCAGCCCGGCGAGGGACGCCGTCGGCACGAGGCTGCCGGGCGGGTCGTCCGCGGTCTGCCACCAGGGGGCGCGCGGGTCGTTCCGCACGGAGGGCAGGACGAACGGCACCCCGCCGTCGGGCGTGGTCACGGCGGCGAGGTAGTCGCAGGCGGCGGGCACCATGGGCGAGTCGAAGGCGTCCAGCTCGTCGAGGATCCAGAAGGCCACCTCGACCGGTTCCGGCTGGCTGCCGGGGCCGCGCAGGTCGGGTTCGAGCGCGTGCCCGAAGCCGCCGTCGGGGTTCTGGTAGCAGCGCAGCGTCTCCAGCACCCGCCGGGGGTCGCCGCCGCGGAAGAGCGCGGCGAAGCGCAGGCGGTCGAGGAGCCTGGCGTTCAGGTGGAGGTAGGTCTCGGCGCGATCGAGCGCGTCCATGGTCGGCTGTCCCTTCGTGTGGGTCGGTCAGTGGGGACGCTACCCACGGACTCGCGCCGCGTTCTTGTCGGAATCGGACGCGGGCCGGGCCGACCGGCGGGAAATCGCGTTGCGGGGTCGTGCGGGGCGCTCCTAGGGTGGCGCCATGACCTCGATGTTCTCCTGCCAGGTTTTCATCCGCATCCGCCGCGGCCGGGCTCTGGCCCGCTAGCGGACGCGTCGAACACGAGCTGAGGCAGCGCGTCCGCACGCGTGCCCAGGGCCCTTCGAGACCTTTCACTCTCGAGGACCCGGAAGGGCAGTGCTGTGGCGCAGAATTTCGCACACGGAAACTATTCACACACTCAGAAGAAGGCCAGGAACAGCGGCGGCGGCCGTACGCCCCGGGATCGGGCGCGGCGCACGCTCTCGCAGAACTTCCTGGTGGACCGGCATGCCGTCGAGCTGGTCGTGAAGGCCGCCGCGCCGGAAAGGCTCGTGCTGGAGCCGGGGCCTGGCGAGGGGGCGCTCACCTTCGCGCTGGCGGAGGCGGGGGCCCGCGTCGTCGGCTACGAGCTCGATCCGCTGCTGGCGGGCCGGCTGGCCGCGCGCACCCGCTCCGATCCGCGGATCGACGTGGTCAGGGGCGACTTCACGGCGGCGCGGGCGCCGCGCGAGCCGTTCGCGGTCGTGGGCAACATCCCGTACGCGGCGACGTCGCGGATCGTGGACTGGTGCCTGCGGGCGCCGGGCCTGACGGGGGCGACGCTGCTCACGCAGCGTGAGTACGCCCGCAAGCGGACCGGCGACTACGGCCGCTGGAGCCTGGTCACGGTGGAGTCGTGGCCGTGGTTCGACTGGCGGCTCGGCGACCTGATCGGCAGGGAGAGCTTCCGTCCCGTGCCGTCGGTGGACTCGGCGATCCTGCTGATCCGGCGGCGGCCTGAGCCGCTGGTCCAGGGCCGCCGCTCCTGGCAGGAGCTGGTGGAGCTGGGCTTCGGCGGCGCGGGCGGGTCGGTGCGTGCCTCGCTGCGCGCCCGCTACGAGGGCGTGGACGCCGCGTTGCGGGCGGCGGGGGTGGACCGCGACGCCGTCGTGGGCCACGTCCACCCCGCCCAGTGGGTGACGTTGTGGGAGCGGCTATGCCGCTGAGATGACCTTGGCCTGCTCGGGTGAGCCGGCCGGGGAGGGGGCCGTCGCGTCGCGGCGGCCCCACGGCATGGCCAGCAGCAGGATCGGCAGCAGCACGATCGAGGCGCGCGACCACAGCGAGTGCAGGTGCCACCAGGTGTCGGTGTCGAACTGGGTCATGTAGAGGTAGCCGTAGCCGGCCCAGAAGGAGACGGCGATGATGGCCGGCCAGGCGAACCTGGTGGGCCTGGCGACCAGGAACGGCATGAACCACAGGAGATATTGGGCGCCGAGGCGCGGCGTGACCACCATGAAGATCAGCAGGATGGCGGTGGTCATGTCGATCGGGTCGGCCCGCCGCCAGACGAGGATGGCCGCGATCACGCAGACGTAGATGAGGTTGGTGCCGAACGAGGCCAGGTCGTCGCGGAGCGCCCAGTCGCCGCCGGTGAACCACGGCGTCCAGCCGTATTCGCCGACGATCGGCCGGATGGACCTGATGGTGTCGATGACCTTGGGGAGCTCGTCGATCGCGGTGCCGGCGAAGACCGGCAGAGTGACGAAGAAGAACAGCGGCACGGCGCCGGTGGTGAACAGGGCGGCGATGCGCGAGCGCAGGTTGGGCAGGAGCAGCAGCATGCCGGGGACCAGCCAGACGGGCCAGCTCTTGGCGCACAGCGCGAGGCCCATGAGCACGCCGGCCAGCGCCCCGCGCTTGAGGTGGGCGCGGTCGCCGGGGCCGGGCGTCAGGGCGCGGTGCAGCATGCCGCCGCGGCCGAGGACGCGCACGGCCGAGGTCTTGACGCCGTAGGCGGCCACGCCGGCCCGCACCCTGCCGACGACGTCGGTGGTGATGCCGGGCCGCTCGGGCTCGCCGGGGCCGCGGGCCACGACGAACGCGGCCACGCCGAACACCAGCGCCACCGGCTCGACCTGGCCGTGCACGCAGGCGACGAGCAGGGCGAGCGGGTTGAGCGCGTACTGGAGGGCGCGCAGGTTGGCCTTGGGGCCGCCGGCCAGCTTGGCGACCAGCGGGATGAGCGCGATGTCGGCGACGACGGTGACCAGGCGGCCGGCGTACTCCCAGGGGATGCCGAGCCAGAGCAGGATGCCGTAGACGTAGGGGATGGTCGGCAGGAAGTGCCAGCCGCCCTCGCTGGCCAGCACGGGGTCCTCGCCGCGGAGCACCGCCTCGCCCGCGGGCTTGAAGCTCTCGACGAAGTCGACGGGTTGCCAGGAGTCGATCGCCGACGTGTACATGATGAGCAGCCGCACGGCGATGCCGACCGCGAGGGCGACGGCGAGCGGTGGGCGCCAGTCGCGCCATTGCGCGACGAGAGCGAACAGGACACCGGCGACGAGGACGATCCCCGTGAGGACTGCGTAATCCATGGCGGGGTCTAGCCTGCCGCATCAATCCGGGTGCTGCCACCTGGCCTTCCGATTCTTATCCCCGACATGCCGACACGTATCGCGATACGACCTCACCCGATGTGTTCAACTTTTTGCATGGGGGGATCGCAGGTCAACCAGGCACTGGTCAGGCTCTACTTCGAGGTGAGGGATGGGCTGCACGACCCCGTCGCGGCGTGGGCGAAACTCACAGGCAACTCTCAGCAATACGTCGGGACGCGCGGCGAGCGGCGGGTTCCGCTCGACGACGGCACCGCCGCCGAGATCGTCGCGGCGGCCATCGTGCACACGGCGGCCGAGCACGGGCCCGAGCGGGTGGCGGCGCTGGCGGCCTCGCCGCTGGCGGCGCTGGTGGCCGGGCTGGGCGGGACCGTGCTGACCGAGCACCCGTGCGCGCCGGAGCAGGTGCTCGGGGGGCGGTTCGGGGGCGCGCCGCGGGCGGAGGAGTGGGCGCGGGCGGCGTACGTGCTGCTGTGGGGCGAGAACAACCGGCTGGCGCGGACGGCGGACACGCCCTGGGTGATCGCCGGGCGGTACAAGGGGCAGAAGGTGGTCGCGATCGGCACGCATCCGACCCGGCTGTCGGACGAGACGCTGGTGGTGCGGCCGGGCACGGACGGCGCGCTGGCGATGGCCATGGGGCACGTGCTGCTGAAGGAGTTCTTCCTGGACCGCGCGCCGTTCGGGGCGCACGCGGCGGACTCCACGGACCTGCCGTTCCTGGTGCGGCTGCGGGAGCGGGAGGGCGCGTACGTGCCGGGCGAGGCGACGGGGCAGGTGTGCGACCGGCTCAGCGTGTACGACGGCGAGGCGGTGGAGGTGCTGCTGCCGCGCTTCGACGACGGGCCGGGCGTGCTGCGGCGCGGGGTGCCGGTGCTGCGGGACGGGGACGAGCTGCTGACCACGGTGTTCGACCTGCTGCTCGCCGGTTACGGGGTGGCGAGGCCAGGTCTGCCGGGCCGGTGGCCGGACGGGTACGGCGACCGCGCGGAGCCGTACACGCCGGCCTGGCAGGAGGCGTGCACGGGCGTGCCCGCCTCGCGGGCGGTGAAGATCGCCCGTGAGCTGGGGGTGACGGCGGAGAAGACGGGAGGCCGGTGCGTGATCGTGCCGGGCCGGCTGGACACGCCGCACGCCGACACCGCCTACCGGGCGATGCTGGCGTTGCTGGTGCTGACGGGGTGCGGCGGCGGGTGGGCGCAGGCGGGCACGGCGGGGATCCCGCTGGTGCCGTACCTGTGCCTGCACGCCTGCGGGGAGGACCGCTCGGACGTGGGGGCGCTGAGCTGGGCGCTCGCCGAGGGGCTGTTCGCGCGCCGCACGTCGCGGTCGGTGCTGCTGGAGGCGGTGCGCGACGGCTGGCCGATGGCTCCGCCGCCGCGCGTGCTGGCGCTGCCCCGGCCGATCTATCCGCTGCCGCCTGAGGTGGACCTGCTGATCGGGCCGGACGACCACTGCGACCTGGCGCCGCCGAGCCCTGAGCTGGTGGGCGCGGCGGTCGCCAGGCTGGGCGGGCGCCCGCCGGCGGCCGGGCCCGCCGGCCGGGCCGCGGACGGGCGCCTGCGGTTGCTGGTGGACCACGCCTGGATGCGCGAGTACGGCGAGGCCCTGCCGGTCTACCGGCCGCCGGGTCTCGGCGTGCCGCTCAAGCCGACGCAGCTGGTCAGAAACCGGCGGTGATCCTGGTGAAGTCCCAGTCGGACTGGGCGATGCCGCTGCAGTTGGACGTCACGCCGCCGCCGGGGCAGCCGCGGTCGCGGTTGACGGACCAGTACGCGAGCCGCGTCAGGCCCTTGGACTTCGCCCAGTCGCGGATCTGCGTCCAGGCGGCGGTGGTGGTCAGCTCCTGCTGGTCGGACAGGCCGTTCATGCCGGAGATGCCCATGTGCGCGTACGCCTGGGCGTCGGTCCAGCCGTAGGCGTTCTTGAGCGCGTTCTTCAGGCCCTCGGAGGCGTTGACGGTGTCCTGGTAGATGTTGGAGCTGCCGAAGTCGAACGGCATGATGGTGAAGTTGTCGATCGGCACGCCGAGCGCCCTGGCCTGGTTGATCAGGCGGACGCCGTGCGCGTTGGGGCCGGTCGTGGTGGTGCCGAAGGTCACGACGGCCTTGACGTTCGGATTGTTCGCCTTGATGATCTTGATGCCGTTCAGGATGCGGTCCTGGACGGTGTAGTTCTCGAACTCGTCGAAGTTCTCGATGTCGAAGTCGACGACGGCCGGGCCGACGGCGTTGATCACCTGCTGGACGGCGCCGGCGAACGCCTCGGGACTGGCGCAGTTGGGGCCGAGCTTGTTCCCCTGCCAGCCGCCGAAGGAGATCTGGACGTTGCCGCCCTTCGACTTGATCGTGTTGATCGCCTGCTGGTCGGCGCCGCCGGTCAGCGGGCGGTTGCCGTCCCAGGCGGGGGTGCAGCCGCCGCTGGAGAGGATGAACGCCATCGTGAACGACTTCACGCCGGTCGCGTCCATGACGGTGGCCGGGTTGGGCGGGTTGCCCCAGCCCATGTAGAGGTAGGGGGCGCCGGCCATCTTCGCCGGGTTGCCGGTGCAGCCGCTGGTGGTGGCGGTGGCGTCACGGCCGGCCGACTCGCCCGCCGAGTTGTACGCCTTCACGGTGAAGGTGTGGGTCGTGCACGCGCCGAGGCCGGAGATCGTCGCGGACGTGCCGGTGACCTGCGCCTTCTGCGCCGAACCCTCGTAGACGCGGTAGCCGGTGACCGTGCCGGAGGAGGCGCCCCAGCTCAGCGAGACGCTGGAGCTGGTGACCGAGGCGCTGACCGTGCCGGGCTGGCCGGGCGCGCCGGTGTTGCCGCCTGTGGAGACCTTCCACAGGGCGGGGACGTTCGGCGGCTCCCAGCCGGGCTGGGAGGTGTGGCCCTGGAGACAGACGTAGTCGACGCCGTTGTAGGTGACGACCGCGCCGGTGGCGTAGGCGGTCCACGGGGCCCAGGCGGCGGCGAGCAGCCGGACGGTGCTCTGGGCGCTCCGGGTGCTCTGGCTGTCGGCCTGGGCGGCGGCCGGGAGGCCGGCGCCGGTCAGGGCGAGGACCGTGCAGGCGAACGATGCGGCGAGTCTGCTGCGAAATCTCATGGCATTCCCTGAAGGTGCGGCTTGACGGTCTTGCTGAAGGACCAGTTGGTGCTGGCGTCCCAGTTGATGGACCAGGTCATCGCGCCCCGGATGTCCGGGTACGCGCGAGGCGGCACGAAGGATCCGCAGTTGGTACGCCGGGCCAGGCAGTCGAGCGCCTGGTTGACGAGCGAGGGCGCGACCACGCCGCCGTTCGCCGCGCCCGGCCCGGCGGGCAGGCCCAGCGCCACCTGGTCGGGGCGCAGGCCGTTCTCCAGCTGGATGCAGGCCAGCGCGGTCATGAAGTTGACGGTCCCCTGCGCGTACGCCTGCGCCTGGTCGCAGCCCAGCATGGAACCGGAGTTGTAGAACTGCGTGTGGACGACCGTGAGGATGTCCTTGATCGACAGGGCGAGCTTGAAGTACTCCATCCCGGTCGACTGCATGTCGATGGTCTGCGGGGCCATCGTGATGATCAGGTCGGCGCCGGCCTTGGCGCGCAGCGACCGGAGCGCCTGGGCCATGTACGTGGCGTTGAGCCCGTTCTCCAGGTCGATGTCCACGCCGTCGAAGCCGTAGCTCTGCATGATCGCGTACACCGAGTCGGCGAAGCGGGTCGCGGCGGCGGAGTCGGCGACCTGCACGCGCCCGGCCTCGCCGCCGACGGACAGGATGACCTTCTTGCCCCGCTGGTGCAGGGCCTGGACGTCGGCCCTGAACTGGGCGTCGGTGTAGCCGCCGAGCGCGGTGGACAGACCGGCGTCCACGGCGAAGGCGACCTGGCCGGGGGTGGCCGTGGCCTCGCCGAACGCGACGGCGACGAGGTCGTACTCGGCGGGGACGGCCGAGAGCCTGAGCTCGGTCGCGGGGTTGACGAAGTTGTGCCAGTAGCCGGTGAGGAAGTGCTTGGGCAGGGTGCCGCCGCCGCCCGTGCAGCCGGCGGTGGTGGCGGTCACGGGGTCGCCGGCCGCCGACTCGCCCTCGCCGTTGTACGCCTTGACCGTGTAGGTGTGGCTCTCGCAGGCGCCGAGGCCGCCGATCGTGGCGGTCGTGCCGGTGACCGTGGCCTTGACCGTGGCGCCCTCGTGGACGCGGTAGCCGGTGACCGTGCCCGAGGAGGCTCCCCAGGTGAGGGTGATCGAGCCGGTCGTGCTGGTGGCGGAGGCGGCTCCCGGCCGGCCGGGCACCCCGGTTGACGGTCCGCCGCCGTCGCAGGGTGATCCGTTGAGCGTGCAGCCGGTGATGCCGGGGAAGCCGCCGGGGCTGCCGTTGAAGCCGAAGCTCGCGCTGCCGCCGGCGGGGAGCGTGGGGGCCCAGGTCGGGTTGGTGAAGGTGTAGTGCTGCCCGCTGCTCGTCATGACCGCGTCCCACGCGGACGGGATCGAGTAGCCGGCGGGGACGTCGAACTGGACGTTCCAGCCGTTCATGGCCGTGGTGGTGGCGTTGGTGACGGTGACCTTGCCCTCGAAGCCGGAGCCCCAGTCGGAGACCTTCGTGAAGGTCGCCGTCGCCGTGGCGGCGTGGGCGGGGGCCGGGGCGGCGAGGAGGGACAGGACGAGGGTCGCGAACGCCAGGAGGGTCGCGCGGTGTCTCACGGGCTCTTCCTTACGGGGGGTGACGTGCCGTACGGCTCGCGCCGGGGGGGGAGAGCGCTGGGCCGTACGGCACGAGCCACGCGGTTTTGCGGGGGCTGTAAGGTTTTGTCCGGTCGGGCATTTACTGTTAGTAAAGTTTCCTAAGAGTTGGGCCGATCGTAGCTTTGACACCTCCTCCTTACAAGGCCCAAAAAAGAAACTCCGCCGTACGGACCGCGGAGGTCCGTACGGCGGAGTGCGGGCCGGGGGTCAGGGCTGCTGGGTGATCCTCACGTCGTCGATGCCCGCCTCGACCAGGGAGGCGGTGCCCGCGTCCGCCGCGTCCACGACGATGCGGACGGTCTGGCCGGCGAAGGCGTTCAGGTTCGCGGTGGCCGTGGCCCACGCGCCGTTGCGGTTGGTGGCCGCGCCCGCCTGGTTGAGCACGGTCGCGGTCGAGCCTCCCACCACGCGGACCCGCAGGTAGTCGGCGCTGGTGGCGTTCGAGCCGTGCGCCAGGTACCACGACAGCGACAGGCTGAGCGTGCCCGAGGAAGGAAGCGTGATCGGCGGGGACTGGATCGTGGTGACGCCGCCGTCCACGTCGTACGCGCCCGCGGAGCTGCCCGCGAGCCGGCCGGTCACCAGGTCGTTCGTGCCGCTGACCGTCGTGCCGAGCTGCTTGGCGCCCGAGGACGTGGTGGCCTCGGGGTCGCCCCGCTCCCACTGGCCGGACGTGGCGGTGTCGGTGCCCGCCGGGTTGGCGGTCCAGCCGGTGGCGGTCTCGAACGTGTCGGAGTAGACGGTCACCGGCGGCGTGCCGGTGCCGCAGTACTGGCTCTCCTTGCCGATGATCCGGTAGACGCAGTCGGAGTACTCGAGGAAGCGGAGCACGGCCTCCCTGTTGCGCGTGGTCTGCGGCCCGATCTGCTCGTCGGGCGGGTAGAAGCCCGGGTTGGAGCCCGTCGGGTACATCTCGAACGTGAAGCTGAAGATCTTGTAGACGCCCCACAGCCAGTCGTCGATGGTGCCGTCGGTGATGTAGAGATCGCTGGCCTGCTGCGGGGTGTAGTTGTTGGTGGAGGCCATGTTCTGGCCGAGCGTGGCGTGCGCGTCGCGGTCGTCCTGGGTCAGGCCGGGCGCGGTGTTGTTCAGGGTGTAGCCGTACGGCCACAGCACCAGCTCGCTGTAGGTGTGCCAGTCGATGTGCGACTTGATCTGCTGGACGCCGCCGATGACCCGGCTGCGCACCCAGTCGGCCGTCGCCCGCACCTCGGGGGCGGACTCGGCGCTCGCGCCGCGGTAGGTCTCGCTGGAGGTCGTGCCCGACGAGCCGCCGCAGCAGCCCCAGTTGTAGGCCCAGTTGCGGTTGAGGTCGGTGCCGACGGCCGAGGAGCCCGAGTTGGGCTGGCGGTTCTTACGCCAGGAGCGGTAGCTGCCTGAGGCGATGTCGTACTCGCCGCCGTCGGGGTTGAGGTCCGGCATGATCCAGATCTCGCGGGTGTCGACCAGGTTCGTGATGCGGGCGTCGGTGCCGTAGTTGTCGGCGAGCAGGTGCATGATGTACAGCGCCATCTCCACCGTCAGGTGCTCACGGGCGTGCTGGTGCGCCGTGAACAGCACCTCGGGCTCGGCCTCGTCCGTGCCGACGTTGTCGCTGATCTTCACCAGGCGCAGGGCGCGGCCCTCGTACGAGGTGCCGTACGTCGACTGGCTGACGATGTTCGGGTGCGCCGCGACGAGGGCGTTGATCTCGGCGTTCATCTCGGCGTAGTTGTGGTACGCCGAGTCGGCCGGCGGGAAGTCGAACGCCTCGACGCCGGACGGCGGCGCCGGCCGTGGCGCCTCCACGACCCGGTAGCCGAGCCGCCGGATGGCGGCCGCCTCCGCCGCGGTGGCCGTGACCAGCACGGAGCCGGTGGCCACCTCCTCGATGGCCGCGCCGGTGGCGGCGACGGCGCTGCGCTGCTGCGCGGTGGACGGTCCCTGCACGCGGTACTGCTTGTTGGGCGGGGGCTCGGCGGCCGCCCCCGCGCCCGTCATGCCGGTGAGGCCGACGAGGCTGAGGGCGGCGAGCAGGATGACGAAACGGCGTATCACCTGGTCCTCCTAGGGCGCCCGGGATGGGATGGTGCCGGCGCCTGAACCGAGAGTGAGGATCTCCCGATCGTCCGCAAAGGCCCAAAGTTGCGGACGTCCGGATCCCTGACAGGCGGCTGTCAGGACGGCGCCAGGGGCGTCCGGAAGCGTGGCCGGCAGCACGACCGAGGGGATCTGCGGTGATCGAGACCCCCGAGACCCTGACCACCCGCGACGGGGTCGCGCTCGTCGGCGGTACCGTGTGAGGCGTGTTCCTCGGCATCACCGATTTCTGGGCCTACGTGATCGGCGCCTTCCTGATCATCCTGCTCCCCGGCCCCAACTCGCTCTACGTTCTCAGCTTCGCCGCGCAGCACGGCGTCCGGCGCGGCTACCGCGCCGCGGCCGGCGTCTTCGTCGGCGACACGGTGCTGATGTTCCTGGCCGCCGCCGGCGCGGCCTCCCTGCTGCGCTCCAACGCCGTCCTGTTCACGGTCGTCAAGTACGCCGGAGCCGGCTACCTCGCCTGGATCGGCTTCCAGATGATCAGGGACGCCTGGCGGTCCTGGCGGGCGAGGAGCGCCGGGGCCGCCCCCGCGGAAACGGCGGTGAAGGCCGCGGAGAGCCAGCCGCGCCCGTTCCGCAAGGCGCTGACGATCAGCGTGCTCAACCCGAAGGCGATCCTGTTCTTCGTCTCGTTCTTCGTGGCGTTCGTGGATCCGGCCTACGAGGCGCCCGCGCTGTCGTTCCTGATCCTCGGCGCGGTGATCCAGGTGTTCAGCTTCCTCTACCTGACGTCGCTGATCTTCGGCGGCACCTTCCTCGCCGCCCACTTCCGCCGCCACAAGCGGCTCAGCGCCGGGCTGACCTCGTGCGTCGGCGCCGTCTTCCTGGGCTTCGGCGCGAAGCTCGCCACCGCGTCACTCAGCTGAAAGCCGGGTTCAAGGACATGCTGGTTCGGTAGAGCACGGATCGAGCGTGGCGAAAGAGGCGTTCGCACCGCCCGCCCTCGGGTACGGTAAGCCACCGGCGTGCTTCCCGGGACGCCGGCGCGGTGCGCGCCTCGGTAAGTGCGAGCGGTCCGTCAGGGTAGCCCTGGTCCCTCGAAGCCCGGGTAGTCGCTGATCGTCGGCCTATCTGCGGAGCAGCCTTGAACCATCCGCCCGTGACCCTCCCCCGCCTCGGCGCCCTCGCCCGCGAGGCGGCGCCCAAGCTGCTCGAAGCCGTGGTCGCCCCGCTGGCCGTCTTCTACCTGGCCATGGTGGTCCTCGGGTTCAAGTGGGCGCTGATCGCCACCGTCGCCTGGGTCTACTTCGGTGTGGCCTGGCGGCTCGTCCGGCGGGTGAAGGTGCCCGCCACCATGTTCCTCGCCGCGTTCGCGATCACCGTGCGCGCCCTGGTGTCGTTCTGGACCGGCACCTGGATGTGGTTCTTCATCCAGCCGGAGCTGGGCACGATCTGCATCAGCATGGCGTTCCTCGCCTCCGTGCGGCTCAACAGGCCGCTGGTGCAGAAGCTCACGCTCGACTACATCCACCTGCCGTCGGCGGTGCTGAAGCACGAGCGCATCCGCCGCTTCTTCGCCAGGATCACGCTGCTGTGGGCGTTCGTGCTGCTCATGAACTCCACTCTCAGCATCGCGCTGGCCGTCTACGAGAGCCTCGGCGGCTCGCTCGGCGCGTTCATGATCCTGCGCACCTCGGCGGTGGCCGTGATCAGCGGGCTGGCGATCGCGTTCTCGATCTGGGCGTTCAAGCGGGTGCTGCGCCGGCTGCACGTCGCGCACGCCTGAGCGCCGCCGTTCAGGGGAGCTCCACGACGAGCTCGTAGCCGCCGTCCACCGCTCCCGCCGTGAGCGTGCCGCCCGCGAGCCTGGCCCGTTCCGCGAGACCCGTGAGCCCCGTGCCGCCCCGCCTGGCGCGCGGCCGCCCGCGCGCCGGGCCGTTGCGCACGCTCACCCTGCGGGGCCCGACCGAGACCCGCACGGCGGCCCCCGGCGCGTGCTTGGCCGCGTTGGTGAGCCCTTCCTGGACGACGGCCCTCGCCAGGCCGGGCACCGGCCCCGCGGCCATGTCGAGGTCGATGGCCATGCCGGAGTCCCTGGCCCGGCGGACCAGCTCCGTCACGTCCTCGTCCACGGGCGCGAGCGGCGCGGCGGCGGCGTCCTCGCCCAGCAGCCCGATGATCTGCCGCAGCCGGTCGGTGGCGTCGGCCGCCGCCTCCCGCAGCTCCCCCGCCGCCCGCGCCTGCGCCGGGTCCAGGCCGGGCGCCAGCTCCAGCCCGGCGGCCCGGACCGCGATCAGGGCCAGATCGTGGCCGAGCGAGTCGTGCATGTCCCGCGCGATCCTCGCCCGCTCGCGCAGCCTGGCCTGGGCCTCGGCCGAGAGCCTGGCCTGCCCCCGCTGCCTGATCACCAGCCGCCGCACCAGCCCCAGCAGGTACGGCACCAGATAGGTGCCCACCAGCCCGGTCACCATCGACACCCACAGGGCCAGGTCGCCGCCCGCCGCCAGCACGACCGCCACGCCCACCACCGCGATGAGACCGAACGCGGCGAGCGGCGGCCACGTCCCGGCCTCCCGCCGTCCGGTCAGGTAGGCGTACCACATGATGAACGGCGAGGTCGGCGCAACCGGGAGGATCTTGACGCCGGTCCTGGGCAGCAGCCAGCTCAGGTCCACGGTGGCGAACCCCTCGCTGAAGCGCCACGGGCCGAGCGGCAGCAGCAGCACCAGGGCGGCGAGCGGCCGGCTGCGGCCCACCAGCACCGCCGCCGACGCCAGGGCGAGCCGCGGCGCGGTCACCGTCCCGAACGCGGCCGGGTCCTGGACGGGATCGGGGCCCATGGCGGCCACGAAGGCGCACAGCAGCAGCCACAGCAGCAGGTCGGTGACCACCTCGCGGCGGCTCTGCCTGCGGATCGCCGGCGGAACTCTCACGTCCCCGACCCTAGAGGAGCCGGGCGGAGGCCCGCCCTCGTCCTCAGGCAGGAGGCGACCCTGACGAAAGTCAGGGTGGGGCGCGGGGCACCGTCCCGGTGGGGCTAGCCCCACCTCCGATTCGCCTACCTCCACTCCTGTGCCGGCCTGCGCGAACGGGTTGGATCGAAGGTGTCGGCCGGGGAAGACGGCGCCGGCCCCGACGAAAGTCGGGGGCACCGGGTGCCGATCGGCCGATGTGCCGTGACCAGCGGAGTTTCTAGCTTCATGGGGTACCGGCCCTGACCCGCTTAGGGGACGGGTCCGCGTTCGACCGGGGGCATCCCCGATGCCCCGGGACCGCGTGTACCGAGACGCTGTCCGTGTGCCATGAAGATCGGAGTCGTACCCCCATGTCGCATGCCGTCCTCGACCTCGTCCAGCAGGTCATGTCGTCCCCCTGGCTGTACGTGGCGCTGTTCGCCCTGGCCGTGCTCGACGGGTTCTTCCCCGTCGTCCCTGCCGAGACGTCGGTGATCACGGCGGGGGTGTTCGCCGCCTCCGGGGAGACGAACCTCGCCCTGGTGATGGCGGTGGCGGCGCTCGGCGCGTTCGCCGGCGACCACGTGTCGTACCTGATCGGGCACCTCTCCGGCGGGCGGCTGCGGCGCAGGAAGGCGTTCGTGTGGGCGCGCGGCGCGCTGGCGGAGCGGGGCGGGCTGGTGCTGGTCGTGGCCAGGTACATCCCCGGCGGCCGGACGGCGACCACGCTCACCATGGGCGCGGTAAGCCACCCGCTGCGCTCGTTCACCTTCTTCGACGCGATCGCGGCGAGCTCGTGGGCGGTCTACTCCGGGCTGATCGGGTTCTTCGGCGGGATGGCGTTCGAGAACGACCCGATCAAGGGCCTGCTGCTCGGCCTCGGCATCGCGGTGTCCGTCACGGCGGTGGTCGAGCTCGTGCGGTGGGCGCGGAAGCGCCGCGCCATCCAGCCTTCCCCGGAAGGTCTTCCCGCGGACACGTCCGTTTGACCCTGCCGGGCAACCATCCGTTTCGAGAGGAGTGCGCATGACTGTGCTGGCCGCGGCGATCGCCCTGGTCGGGTCGCTGTTCTTCGCGCTCGGGGCCGCCCTCCAGCAGTTCGAGGCCGTCGGCTCGGCGAAGCCGGGGCTGCTCGCCCTGCTGCGCCGGCCGCGCTGGCTGATCGGCGGCGCGTCCATCCTGGCGGGTGGCGGCCTGCACATCGTCGCGCTCGGGCTCGGCCCGCTCACCGTGGTGCAGCCGATGGGCGTGGCGAGCCTGCTGTTCGCCCTGCCTCTCGCCGCCGCGCTGCACGGCCGCCGGCCCTCCCGCAAGGAGCTGGGCGCGGCGGCGGTCGTGGCGGCCGGGCTGGTCGGGCTCGTGCTGATGGTCCCGGAGTCGTCCGGGCCGACCCGGCTCGGCCCGGACGGTGTCCTCCTCCTGCTCGGCGTGGCCGGGATCGCGGCGGTGCTGCTGTGGGCCGGCGCGACGGCCGCCGCGCCGGCCTGGCGGGCGGCGCTGCTGGCCACCAGCTCCGGCGTCCTCTACGGCGCCACCGCCACCCTCGTGCGGGTGCTCGTGGACGGCGGCTGGAACTGGTGGTACCTGCCGGCGCTGCCGGTGCCCGCGCTGCTCGCGCTGATGATGCTGCAGCGGGCCTACGCCGTCGGGCACTTCGGCGTGTCGTTCGCCTCGCTGCAGGTCGCCGATCCGCTGACGGCGGTGGCGTTCGGCGCGCTGCTGCTCGGCGAGCCGCTGCCGACCGGGGCGGCTCCGGTCGTCGCCGCCCTGCTGACCGCCGCCGGCACCGTCGCGCTGGCCCGTACGAGTCCGCTGGAGGCGCGCAACGACCTCGCCTGACCCCGTCCTCCGTCTCCGGCTCGTCGTCCCCCGTTCCCCCTCCGGCCCTCCCCGGGCCGGGTTCCCTTGCGATTGTGGAGTCACCGTCATGGCCATGCCCCTGCACAGCGTCACCGACCGCGCCCTGCTCGCCCCCGCCCCGGAGCGCCCGCGCCGGGTGCTGATCTCGACCGACACCTACCCACCCGACGTGAACGGCGCCGCCTACTTCACCCACCGCCTGGCCACCGGCCTCGCCGCGCGCGGCAACGAGGTGCACGTGGTCTGCCAGTCGGAGCACGGCCCGGCCAGCGCCGACGTCGTGGACGGCGTCATCGTGCACCGGCTGCGCTCCGCGCCGCTGCTGGTGCACCCGACCATGCGCGTCACCGTCCCGGCCCGGCTGGACCGGCTGGTCGCCGACATCGGCCCGGACGTGCTGCACACGCAGGGCCACTTCGTCGTCGGCCGGGCCGCCATCGCGGCCGCCCGGCGCGCGGGCGTTCCCGTCGTGGCCACCAACCACTTCATGCCCGACAACCTCTTCCAGTTCGCCCACATCCCCGCCAGGCTCCGGGCGAAGGCGGGCCGGCTGGCCTGGCGCGACTTCGCCCGCGTCTTCAACCGGGCCGACCACGTCACCACGCCCACCCCGCTGGCCGCCAGGCTCCTCGCCGACCAGGGGTTCGCGCGGGAGGTGGAGCCCGTGTCCTGCGGCATCGACCTGAGCAGGTTCCACCCGCACGCCGAGCCCAAGGCATGGGCGCGCAAGCTGTTCGGGCTGCCCGACCGGCCGACCGTGCTGTTCGTCGGCCGCCTCGACGAGGAGAAGCGGATCGACGAGCTGGTCAGGGCGCTGCCGCTCGTGCTCAACGAGACCGACGCCCAGGTGGCGCTGGTCGGCAAGGGCAACCAGCGGGCCGAGCTGGAGCGGCTGGCCGCCAGGATCGGGGTCGGCGACCGGGTGTTCTTCCTCGGCTTCGTCCCCGACGAGAACATGCCGCAGGCGTACGCCGCCGCCGACGTCTTCGCCATGCCGGGCGTCGCCGAGCTGCAGAGCATCGCGACGCTGGAGGCCATGGCGACCGGCCTGCCCGTGGTGGCCGCCGACGCGATGGCGCTGCCGCACCTGGTCGTCTGCAACGGCCACCTGTTCCAGCCGGGCGACGTGGTCGAGCTGGCCCGCCACCTGACCCGCGTCCTCGGCGACGACGAGCTGCGCGCCAGGTACGGCAGGGCCAGCAGGGAGCTCGCCCTCACCCACGACGACCAGGCGTCGCTCGCCCGGTTCGAGGCGATCTACGATGAGGTGGCGCGATGATCCCACGGTGGAGCCTGTGGGCGACGGCCGGCGGCACCGCCGTCTCGGCGGCGGCGCTCACCTGGACCGAGCTCACCCTGCCCGGCCAGCCGCTGCTCAGCGACTACGCGCTGGTCGCCGGCGGGCTGGTGCCGGTGCTCGTCGGGATGCTGGCGCTCGCGGGGGCGTGCCTGAGCCTGGCGTACGGGCTGGCCGTGGCCGACCCGGCGCGCACCGCGGCCACCCGGGTGCTGCTGCTGGCCGGGGCCGCCGGGCTGATGCTGAGCGCGGTCTTCCCCACCGATCCCGGCACCTCGCAGGTCGGCACGCTCGCCGGGGAGATCCACCGCTGGTCGGCCGCGGTGGTGTTCACCGCGCTGCCGGTCGCCGGGTGGACGTTCGCCAGGGGGCGGGCGGCCGCCGCCCGCTGGAACGCGGTGCGGGCCATGAGCGTGACCGCGGCGGTGACGCTGGCGGCGTACCTGGCCGCGCACCCGGCCACCGTCACCTCGCCGCTGATCAACGGGGCGGCCTACTACGGGCCGCTGGAGCGGGCCGTGGTGCTGGCCGAGATGGTGCTCCTCGTGACGATGGCGCTGGCCGCGGTCACCCGCCGGGCCACGGCGCGCGCCACGGCGACGCCGGCCGTGAGCGCGCACGCCCAGCCCGCGCCCACCCGATCCGCGCCCGCCCGGTCCGCGCCGGCCCGATCCGCGCACGCCCAGCCCGCGCCCGCCGGGGACGCGCCGTGCGAGGACGCGGCCGCTGAGGGCGCGCCGGGGCTGGCCGCCTGAGTGCGGGCATGCTTCGGCCGTCGCCGAACAGTCCCGCTCCTAGCGTGGACCTCATGCACCTCACCCGACACGCCGAAGCCCTGGCGGTGCTCGCCGACCCCCGGTACGTGCCGCCGCCCGTGCGCCAGGACGCCCCCGAGGGGACGCTCGCCTGGCTGCGCGCCCATGTCTCGCGGTTCAGCTCCGGCGCCGAGCACGCCGCGCGCCGCCGCAGCGTCGTCGAGCGGCTGGCCGCCCTGGACCCCGTACGGCTGCGCGCCGACGCCCGCCGCGCGACCCTGGAGCGGGCCGGCGACTGGCGGGGCGTGCCCACGCGGGTGCTCGGGGCCGCGCTCGGCGTCGCGGACACCGCCCCGGTCGCCGCCGCGGCGGCCGGATACCTGTCGGGCGAGGAGAGCCCGCAGCGCGACGCCGCCGTCGCCGCCCTCCTGGACCGGGCCGACCTGCCGGCCGTCACCCTGCTGCTCCAGGCGCACGACGCCACCGAGACCCTGATCGCCAACGCCCTGCCACGGCTCGCCGGCCACGACGACGTGGAGGCGGTGCTGCGCGAGACGCTCCGGCACGATCCGCCGGTCAAGGTCCTCCGCAGGCTGGACCTCCGCGACGAGGAGGAGGTCACCCTCGACGTGGTGGCCGCCAACCGGGACCCGGACGTCTTCCCCGATCCCGGCCGGTTCGACCCGGCGCGCGGCGACGGGCCGCATCTGACCTTCGGCGCCGGGCTGCGTCCCTGCCCGGCGCCCGCGTACGCGCTCGCGCTGGCCGCCGGCGTGCTGGAGGGGCTGCGGGCGGGTGAGCGGCCGTGAGCTTCCATGACCTGCACCGCCCCGGCGAGCCGTTCCTGCTGCCGAACGCCTGGGACTACGGCTCCGCCGCCGCCCTGGCCGCGCTGGGCTTCCCGGCGATCGGCACCACGAGTCTCGGCGTGGCCGCCGTGCACGGCCGGCCGGACGCGGCCGGCGTCACCCGCGCCGAGACCGTCGAACTGGCCGAGGCGATCAAGGATCTCGGCGTGCTCGTCACCGTGGACGTCGAGGGCGGCTTCAGCGACGACCCCGCCGAGGTGTCGGACCTGGTGGCGGGCCTGGCCGCGCTGGGCGTGGCCGGCGTGAACCTCGAGGACGGCCGGCCGGACGGCACCCTGCGCCCGATCGGGCTGCACCAGGAGATCATCGAGGCGGCGAAGGGGCACGGCGTGTTCGTCAACGCGCGGACCGACACCTGCTGGCTGCGGACGGGCGACACGCTGGAGCGGGTGCGGGCGTACGCGCACGCCGACGGCGTCTTCGTGCCAGGACTGACCGGCCTGGACGCGATCGCCGAGGTGGCGGCGGCCACGCCGCTGCCGCTCAACGTGCTCTTCCAGCCGGACGGCCCCACGATGGCCGAGCTGGCCGCCGCCGGGGTGGCGCGGGTGAGCACGGGCTCGCTGCTCTACCGGGCCGCGCTCCAGGGGGCGCTGGCGGCGGCGCTCGCCGTCCAGGGCAGGCCGGCTCCGGGGATGCCGACCTACGCGGAGACGGCCGCGCTGCTTCCGAGATCGCGATAATCGAGGCATGCGCTTCCAGATCCTGGGGCCCACCACGGTGCTGGGCGACGACGGCGAGCCCGTCGCGCTCGGCGGCCCCCGGGTGCGGGCGCTGCTCACGCTGCTGGCCCTGCACGCCGGCCGCGTCGTCGCCGCCGACCGGCTCGCCGCCGGCCTGTACGGCCCCGAGCCGCCCGAGGGCGTGGCCAACGCGCTGCAGTCCCAGGTGTCCCGCCTGCGCCGGGCGCTCGGCAGGGACCTGGTCGAGTTCCATCCTGCGGGCTACCGGCTGGCCGCCGAGCCAGCCGACGTGGACGCTCATCGCTTCGAGCGGCTGGCGGCGGCCGGCCGTCAGGCGCTCGCGGCCGGCGATCCCGGCCGTGCCGCCGGGCTGCTGCGCGAGGCGCTGGAGCTGTGGCGGGGCGCGCCGCTGGCCGACGCCCCGTACGCGGAGGGCGAGGCGAGCGCGCTGGAGGAGCTGCGCCTCGCCGCGACGGAGGACCGGGTGCAGGCCGACCTGGACCTCGGCCGTCATCGGGAGCTCGCCGCCGAACTGCGCGGCCTCGTCGCCGCCCATCCGCTGCGCGAACGGCCGCGCGCCCAGCTCATGCGGGCGCTCTACGGCAGCGGCCGCCAGGCGGAGGCGCTGACCGTCTACGACGAAGCCAGGAGGATCCTGGACGAGGAGCTGGGCGTCGCGCCCGGGCCCGAACTGGCCGCCGCGCACCTGGCCGTGCTGCGGGCCGATCCCGCACTCGGCGCGCCCGCCCCGTCGGCCCCCCAGCGGCAGGGGTTGCCCGCGCAGCTCACCAGCTTCGTCGGCCGGGACAGGGAGCTGGCCCAGGTGAGCGCACGGCTGCGGGCCGACCGCCTGGTCACGCTGATCGGCCCGGGCGGCGCCGGCAAGACGCGGCTCGCGGTCGAGGCGGCCGGGCGGGAACCGCAGGACGTCTGCTTCGTCCCGCTCGCCCCGGTCTCCGAAGGCGCGGACGTGCCCGCCGCGGTGCTGGGCGCGCTCGGCGTCCGCGACGCCCTGCGCCCCGCCCCCGACCGGCCCGTGGACCCGCTCACCCGCCTCGCGACCGCGCTCGCCGGGCGCGAGCTGCTGCTCGTGCTGGACAACTGCGAGCACCTGGTCGAGGCGACCGCCGAGCTGACCGATCTGCTGCTGGCCTCCTGCCCGGCCCTGCGGGTGCTGGTCACCGGGCGGGAGGCGCTGGGCATCACCGGCGAGTCGATCCTGCCGGTCGCGCCGCTGCGGCTGCCGCCGCCCGAGGCCGTCGACCCGCTGGACTATCCGGCGGTACGGTTGTTCGCCGACCGGGCGGAGGCGGTGTGGCCCGGTTTCGCGGTGGACGCGGTCAACGCCGCGCACGTCGTACGCATCTGCCGGGCGCTCGACGGGCTGCCGCTGGCGATCGAGCTGGCCGCGGCGCGGCTGCGGACGATGTCGGTGGCCGACGTGGCGGCGCGGCTGGACGACCGGTTCCGGCTGCTGGCCCGCGGCAGCCGTACGGCGCTGCCCCGCCACCAGACGCTGCGCGCGGTCGTGGCCTGGAGCTGGGACCTGCTGGACGCCGACGAGCAGCGCATGGCCAGGCGCTTCAGCGTGTTCGTGGGCGGGGCGCGCCCCGAGACGGCCGAGCGGGTGTGCGGGCTGCCGGAGGAGGTGCTGTTCTCGCTCGCGGAGAAGTCGCTGGTGGAGCGGGTCGGCGGGCGCTACCGGATGCTGGCGACGATCCAGGCGTTCTGCGCGGAGCGGCTGGCCGAGTCGGGCGAGGTGGAGGCCACCCGCGGCACCCACGCCGCCTGGTGCCTGGACCTCGTGCTCGCCGCCGACGACCGGCTGCGTACCCGCGAGCAGCTGGAGTGGCTGGCCCGCCTCGACGAGGAGAGCGACGACGTCAACGCCGCCGTACGCTGGGCCACCGAGACCGGCCAGGTGGAGACGGCGCTGCGGCTGCTCGCGCACTGCGCCTGCTACTGGTGGATGCGCGGCCACCGCGTCACCAGCGCCGACCTCGCGGCCACGCTGCTGGTCAGGCTCGGCGCGGCCGTCCCCGAGGGGCTGGAGGAGGAGTACGTGACCTGCGCCGTCGTCACCGCCTGGCGGGGCGAGGTCGGCGACGAGGTGCGCGACCTGCTCACCCGCTCGCGCACGCTGCTGCCGTGGGACCACATGCCGCGCCGCGTGGAGTTCCTGCTCATGCTGCTGTCGATGTACAACGGGCCGCCCGGCGACTTCGACGAGGCCTATCTCGACATCCAGCGCACCCTGGTGGGGCTCGCGCCCTGGCCGCGGGCGCTGGCGTACGCGGGGGCGGCGTTCGTGCTGCAGGCGCTCGGCCGGGTGGAGGAGGCGGCGGACCACTTCCACGAGAGCCTGGCCAGGTTCAAGGCGATCGGCGAGCGCTGGGGCACGGCGCTGGTGCTGTCCGGGCTCGGCACGCTCCACCAGGAGCGGGGGGAGTACGCGGCGGCGTACGCGCTGGCGGACGAGTCGCTGGCGACCGCCCGCGAGCTGGGGGCCACGACGGAGATCGCCGAGTCGCTGTGCCGGCGCGGCGACGCGCTGCAGGGCCTCGGCCGGCCGGAGGAGGCGCGGGCCGACTACCTGCCGGCCGCCGAGCTGGCCGGCCGCAACGGCTCCGTCGAGATGCTGGCCTGGGCGCTTCTCGGGCTCGCCGAGGTGGCGCTGCGCGGCGGCGCTCTTGAGGAGGCGCGCGGCCTGCTGCTGCGGGCCCGCGCGGAGTGCCCCGACGACTGGTACAGCACGGCCGAGACCCGCGCCCGCATCGCGGCGGCGCTGACCGAGGTCGGCGGGCAGGTCAGCGGGGCGGTCAGCGACCGGTAGGCCCGCGGTCAGGGGGTCCCGTCACGCTGACCGGCATGACGAACAAATGGTGGTGCCTGGCCATCGCCTGCCTGGCCACCCTGCTGCTCTCGCTCGACCTCACGGTCCTGCACCTGGCGCTCCCCCGGCTGACCGCCGACCTCGGCGCGAGCTCCACCCAGCTCCTCTGGATCGGCGACGTGTACGGCTTCGCCCTGGCCGGCCTCCTGGTCACCATGGGCAATCTGGGTGACCGCATCGGCCGCAAGCGCCTGCTGCTGATCGGCGCGGCGGCGTTCGGGACGGCCTCCGCGCTCACCGCGTACGCGCCCACTCCGGAGCTGCTGATCGCGGCCCGCGTGCTGCTCGGCGTGGCCGGCGCGACGATCATGCCGTCGACGTTGTCGATCGTCAGGAACGTCTTCACCGAGCCGGGAGAGCGCACCGCGGCCGTCGGCATCTGGAGCGGGATGAGCGCGGCGGGCTTCGCCGTCGGCCCGGTCGTCGGCGGGCTGCTGCTGGACCACTTCTGGTGGGGCTCGGTGTTCCTGATCAACGTGCCGATCATGCTGCTCGTGCTGGTGGGCGGCGTGATCGTGCTGCCCGAGTCGAGCAACCCTGACGCGGGCAGGCTCGATCTGCCCAGCGCGGCTCTGTCGATGGCCGGGGTGATCGCGGTCGTCTGGGCGATCAAGGAGGCCGCGCACGAGGGCCTCGGGCACGCGAACGTGCTGGTCGCGGGGGCGGGCGGCGTGGCGCTGCTGGGCCTGTTCGCCTGGCGGCAGACGCGGCTGCCCGAGCCGCTGATCGACGTTCGGCTCTTCGCCCGGCGGGCGTTCACCGCGTCCATCGTGACGAACCTGCTGGCGATCTTCGCCATGTCGGCCATGCTGCTGATGTTCGCCTGGTATCTCCAGCTCGTGCTGGGCTGGACGCCGCTGCAGGCGGGGCTGGCGCAGCTTCCCGGCGGGCTGAGCGGCGCGGTCGGCGGCGTGCTCGCGGCCGGGCTGATCCGGCGGATCGGCCGGGGCGGCGTGGTGGCGCTGGGCCTGGCCATGAACGCGGGCGCGTTCCTCTACTACAGCACGCTCGACCTGGAGCTGACCTATATGGCGCTGCTGCCCGCCATGGTGATCGGCGGCGTGGGCATCGGCTTCGCCTTCACCGTGAACAACGACAACGTGCTGGCCACCGCGCCCAAGGAGCGCGCCGGGGCGGCGGCCGCGGTGTCGGAGACCGCGTTCGAGCTGGGGGCGGCGCTCGGCATCGCGATCCTCGGCACCGTCCTCACCAGCACCTACCGGTCCCATCTTGAGCTGCCCGCCGGGGTGGCGGGAGAGGCGGCCAGGGAGTCGATCGCGGGGGCCGTCCACGCGGCCGCCGCGCTCCCCGCCGAGCAGGCCGGGGCGCTCATGCGGGCGGCGAGGGAGGCGTTCCTCGCCGGTCTGCACGTGACGGCGCTGGTCACCAGCGTGCTGCTGGCCGCGGTCGCGGTGCTGGCGCTGGTGGGCCTGCGCGGCGTGCCGAAGGAGATCCCGGAGGACGCGCCGGCCGCCCACGCCTGAGCCCGGCGCTCACGGGAGGGGCCCCTACGGGAGGGGGCCTCACGGGAGGGGGCCTCACGGGAGGGGGCCTCACGGGAGGGGGCCTCACGGGAGGGGGTTCGTGGGGCAGGGGCGGCGGGTGGTCGGGGTGAGGCCGTCCCAGCGGGTGCCGATCATGCGGGCCACGCCCTCGACGGTCTCGATGCCCGCGCCCTCCCCCGGCTGCAGGTCGGTCTGCACCGACAGCAGCAGGTCCCGTCCCGTCCCGGCGATCCGGCCGTAGCTGCCGACGGCCCAGGTGTCGTGGACGGACGGGCGCGGCGTCGCGCCGTTCACGAGCGCCACCCGGTCGCCGCGCCGGGCCGCCGCGCTGACGCCCCACCCTTGACCCTCCGGCGGCCGGCCCATCAGCCCGAGCACCAGGTCCCGGTCGGCGGCGCTCAGCCCGCCGCCGCCCTTGACCAGCGCCTTCAGCAGCCGGACGCGGTCGGACGGGCTGCTGGTGGTACCGCCCCAGTCGCCGCCCCGCCCCGGCGTGGTGTGGCCGAGCCCCATCCGCCGGTAGAAGGCGCTCATCGCGCCGCTCCCGCCGACCCGCGCCCACACGGCACCGGCGACGCCGGCGTCGCTCTCCGCGAACATGCGGGCGGCCAGGTCGCGCTCGCCCTCGCCCTCGCCGAGCTTGCCCGCGCGGCGGGACAGCAGCGCCATGAGCAGGTCCACCCTGGCGCCGCCGGCCATGACCAGTTCGTCCCGCCGCCGGCCGGGTCCCAGCGAGATCCCGCTGACCAGGTCGTGGGCCGCGTAGACGACCCGGCCGGGACGGCGGGCGAGATAGCGGGCGATGTCGCCGGCCAGCCGGGCGCGGGCCAGGCGCCCGGCCCGTACGTCGGGAAAGCTCATGACGCAGCGGGCGACCTTGGCGGCGGGCAGCCCGGCGGGCAGGACCTCGGCCTGCCGGTTACCGCACCCGACCGCCAGCAGCATCAGCCCGGCACAGGCGACCAGCCTCGCACGCACCTCGCGACCCCCACATGTGGTGGAATCGGGGGTCGCCAGGCATCATGCCCGCGGGTCAGGAGTCGAACCCCAGCCCCATCCGGTCGAGCGTGCGCAGCCACAGGTTGCGCCGGCCCTGGTGCTGGTCGGCCTGGGCGATCGACCAGCGGGTGACCTGGATGACGCCCGAGCGCACCGGCTCCGGCGGGAACGGGATCGGCTTCTCCTTCACCATGCGCAGCTCGGTCCGCTCGGTCGGCTCGCCGGACAGCAGGTCGAGCATGACGTTCGCGCCGAAGCGGGTGGCGCCGACGCCCATGCCCGTGTAGCCGACGCCGTAGGCCAGCCGCCCGCCGTGGGCCTGGCCGTAGAAGGCGCTGAAGCGGCTGCAGGTGTCGATCACCCCGCCCCACCGGTGGGTGAAGCGCACCTCGTCGAGCTGCGGGAAGGTGTCGTAGAAGTGCCGGGCGAGGGTCACGAACGTCTCGTCGCGCTGGTCGTACTCGGGCTTGACCAGGCCGCCGTTGTAGTAGACGGCGTCGTAGCCGCCCCACAGGATCCGGTTGTCGTCGGTCAGCCGGTAGTAGTGGAAGCGGTTGCCGGAGTCGCCCACGCCCTGCCGGTTGCGCCAGCCGATCTCGGCGAGCTGCCCGTCGGTCAGCGGCTCGGTCATCAGCGCGTAGTCGTAGACGGGGACCACGAAGTGCCTGAGCCGGCGCAGCAGCGGCGGGAAGACGCCGGTGCCGAGCGCCACCTTGGCCGCCGAGACCCCGCCGTACGGGGTGCGCAGCTCGATGCGTACGCCGTCGTCGCGCAGCGACCGCACCGGCGAGCGCTCGTGCACCCGCACGCCGACGCGCAGGCACGCCTCGCGCAGCCCCCACGCCAGCCGCGCCGGGTCGAGCATGGCGCAGCCGCTGCGCTCCCAGAGCCCGCCGAGGTAGGTGGGCGAGTTCACCTCGGCCCGCACCTGCTCCTGGTCGAGGGGCACGTAGTCGAGCCCCAGGTCGGAGATCAGGTCCAGGTGCTCGCCGAGCGTGTCGAGCTGCCAGGGCTCGGTGGCGACGTGCAGTTCGCCGGTGCGTTCGAAGGAGCAGTCGACGCCGTAGCGCTCCAGCGTGGCCTCGATCTCGTCGAGGTTGGCCACGCCCATGCGCTCCAGGCGCCCGATGTCGTCCGGCCACCGCTCCAGGCCGTTGGCCAGGCCGTGGGTGAGGGTCGCCATGCAGAACCCGCCGTTGCGGCCGGTGGCCGCCCAGCCGATCCTGCGGCCTTCCAGCAGGACGACGTCCAGCGAGGGGTCGCGTTCCTTGGCCATCAGCGCGGTCCACAGACCGGAGAAACCGCCGCCGACGACGGCCAGGTCGGCGGTGGTGTGATCGGTGAGCCGCGGTCGCGGCTCGGGTCTGGCCGGGCTGTCCAGCCAGTACGGCTTGCGCTCCGCGTCAGCAAGCGCCTTCAGCGGATCCACAAATCCCACTTCCCTACGAAGGTCAGGTTTTCAGGTGCGGCGCCGCGCCGCGATCGCGTTCCCGATCGCGATCAGCACCCCAATGCCGAAGATCAGCGTACCCATGACGTTCACCTGGGGCGGGATCCCGGTCTTGACGGCGCCCACGATCCACAGCGGGAACGTCACGGTCGAGCCGTTGACGAAGCTGGTGACCACGTAGTCGTCGATCGACAGCGCGAACGACAGCATCGCGCCCGCCGCCACGCCCGGCATGATCGACGGCAGCGTGACCTGCCGGAACGTGCCCCAGGCGGTCGCCCCCAGGTCTCTCGCGGCCTCCTCCAGCGACGGGTCGAGCCCGACGACCCGCGCCCGTACGGTGACGACCACGAACGACAGCGAGAACAGCACGTGCGCGACGATGATCGTGACGGAGTCGCGCGGGACGTTGCCCGAGACGAACAGCGACAGCAGCGAGGCGCCCATGACCAGCTCGGGCGTGGAGATCGCGGCGAAGATCAGGAAGTTCGTCGCGCCGAGGCCGCGGAAGCGGTGCCGGCCGAGCGCCAGGCCCAGCATGGTGCCGATCACGACCGTGACGGCCGTGCTGACCAGCGCGATGACGAGGGTGTTGGTCAGCGCCGTGGTCAGGTCGGAGATCTCGAACAGCTCGCCGTACCAGCGGAGGGTGAACCCCTGCCATGTGGTGTTGGACTTGCTCTGCTTGTCGTTGAAGCCGAACAGGATCATCACCGCGATCGGCGACGACAGCCACAGGATGACGAGCCAGGTCCAGAGGTGCAGGAGCCGGTCGCCCATGCGGGTGCCCCTCATCGGGCCGCCGCCTCGAGGACGTTCTCCGTGCCGAGCGCGCGGGCGTAGACGAAGATGCCCACGAGCAGCACCCCCATCAACGTGAACGACAGCGCCGAGGCCGTCGGGTAGTCGAGGTTGGTGAGGTATTCCGTCTGGATGATGTTGCCGATCATGGTGTTGGCGGTGCCGCCGAGGATGGCGGCGTTGACCGGGTCCGCCGTGGCGGGCACGAACGTCATCAGCACCCCGGCGAACACGCCGGGCAGCGACAGCGGCAGCACCACCCGGCGGAAGGCCGCGGTCCGGGTCGCGTAGAGGTCCTGGGCCGCCTCCACCACCCGCGGGTCCACGCGCTCCAGCGCCACGTAGATCGGCAGGATCATGAACGGCAGCCAGTTGTAGGTCAGGCCGCCCACCACGGCGAACGTGGTGGCCAGCACGTGGAAGTCGGCGGGCAGCAGCCCCCAGCCCTTCAGCGTGCCGAACAGGATGCCGTTGTCCGCCAGCAGGAAGTTCCACGAGATCGTCCGCAGCACGAACGACACGAAGAACGGCAGCAGGAGCAGGAACAGGTAGACCGACTTGCGCCGGCCGCCCTTGAAGGCGATCCAGTACGCCACCGGGTACCCGATGGCCAGCATCGCCACCGTCGCCATCCCGCCGTACAGCAGGGACCGGACGAGCTGGGTGCTGTAGCGGCCGAGGGCGTCGCTGTAGTTGGACACGGAGAACGTCATCGCGAAGCCGTCGATGGCGTTGCCGCTCTGCAGCGACACCGACGCCATGGCCGCCATGGGCACGATCAGGAAGATCGCCAGCCACATCCAGCCCGGCAGCGCCAGCAGGTAGGGGGTGAGCCGCCGCATGGTCTAGGCCTGGGTGACGGACTGGAAGATCGGGTTGAAGACCTGCTGCTGCTGGTTGTCGAGCGGCGTGTAGCCGCGCAGCCGGGCGTAGTCGGCCTCGGTCGGGAACATGAGCGGGCTGTCGACCATCTGCTCCAGCGCCTTCTTGTCCTCGCCCTTGGCGGTCTTCGCCTTCTCCCGAAGCAGGTCCTGCACCGCCGGGACCGGGGTGACGAACTGGATGAACTCATCCAGTTCGGCGGCCACGGCCGGCTGGTAGAGGTAGTCCATCAGCATCAGCGCGTCCAGCGGGTTGGCCGCGCCCTTGGGGATGAGCATGTTGTCGGTCCAGATCGTGCCGCCCTCCTCGGGCACCACGAACTTGACCGGCTCGCCCGCGAGCTGGCGCTGGAAGACGTCGCCCGACCAGGCCATGCTCAGCCAGATGTCGCCCTTGGCGACGGCGTCGATGTAGCTCTGGTCGTAGTACTTGCGCACCAGGCCGTTGTCGCGCTGCTCCTTGAGCTTGTCGCCGGCCTTCTTCCAGTCGGCCTCGGTCGACTTCTCCGGGTCGATGCCGAGGGCGAACATCCCGAAGTTGCCGATCTCCTGCGCGTCGGCCATCATGCCGATCCGGCCCTTGTACTTCGGGTCGAACAGCGCCTGGATGCTGGTGATGTCGTCCTTGACGTACTTCGTGTTGTACGCGATCCCGGTCACGCCCGAGGTGTAGGGAACGGTGTACTTGTTGCCGGGGTCGTAGGCGCGTTCCTTGTACTTCTGGCCGGCGTTGGCCGCGAAGTTCGGCAGCTTGGAGTGGTCGAGCGCGACGCAGTAGCCCAGTTCGATCATGTGCTGGAGCTGGATGCCGTTGGTCATGACGACGATGTCGTAGCCCAGCGGCTGGCCGGCGCGGAGCACGGGGTCGACCTTGCCGAAGAAGTCGGCGTTCTCCTGGATGACCTCTTTGTACTCGTAGGAGATGCCGGTGTCCTTGGCGAACTTCTCCAGCGGGCCCTTGTCCTCGGGCATGTACTCCGGCCAGTTGGCGAAGACCACCTTGCCGTTCTTGGTCTGCTTGGACCAGAAGTCCTGGACCTCGTCGGCCTTGGGCGGCGCGGCCTTCTGGCCTTGCACGCCGCAGGCGGCGAGCGCGAGACCGGCGGCCGACAGGCCCGCGAGCCGGAACGCCTCACGGCGCGGAAGTCCGTGGCGGGGGAGGGGAAGACGGGGGTTCATGGCCTGCTATCAACTTCCAATCACGTACGAGTGCTGCGCCTGCCAGGACAGCCACACGGAGTCGCCCCGCTCCGCCGTGGCCGTCGCGTCGTGCGCGTTCTGCTGGAACACCGTCATCTCGGCCCCGTCGACGAGACGTACGGCGTAGCTGTTGTAGGTGCCGAGGTAGACCACCTCGGAGACGGTTCCGGCCAGCGCGCTGAGGCCCGCCTCCGGCTCGTCCGTGCCGATGGTGATCTTCTCCGGGCGTACGGTGACCGTCACCTCGCCGTCCTGGCCGGGGACCAGCACGCGGCCGTCACCGATCTTCAGCTCGCCTGCCCTGGCGGTGCCGGTGAGCAGGTTGGAGGTCCCGATGAAGCCGGCCACGAAGGGCGTGGCCGGCCGCTCGTAGATCTCCCGCGGCCCGCCGAGCTGCTCGACCAGGCCGTCGTTCATGACCGCGATGCGGTCGCTCATGGTCAGCGCCTCGCTCTGGTCGTGCGTGACGTACACGAACGTGATGCCGACCTCGCGCTGGATGCGCTTGAGCTCGATCTGCATGGCCTGGCGCAGCTTGAGGTCGAGCGCGCCGAGCGGCTCGTCCAGCAGCAGCGCCCGCGGCCGGTTGACCAGCGCCCTGGCCAGAGCCACCCGCTGCTGCTGGCCGCCGGACATCTCGCGCGGCCGGCGCTTCTCCCTGCCGACCAGGTCGACGATCTCCAGGATGTCGCCGACGCGCCGCCGGATCTCCTCCTGCGGGGTCTTGCGCTGCTTCAGCCCGAAGGCCACGTTGTCCCAGACGCTCATGTGCGGGAAGAGCGCGTAGGACTGGAAGACCATGTTGACGTCGCGCTTGTTGGGCGGAACGTTGGTGACGTCCTGGCCGTGCAGCTTGACCAGGCCCTTCGAGGGCGCCTCGAAGCCGGCGATCATCCGCATGGTGGTGGTCTTGCCGCATCCGGACGGGCCGAGGAGGGAGAAGAACTCCCCCTCCTCGATGTCCAGCGAGACGCCCTTGACAGCACGGACGAGCTCGCCGTGCGCGTGATATTCCTTGACGACGTCCTCAAGCTCGATGGCGCTGGTCATCAGCGCTATTCACCGATGTAGTGCATGACGTGCTTGACCCTCGTGTAGTCGTGCAGGCCGAAGACCGACAGGTCCTTGCCGTAGCCGGAGTGCTTGAAGCCGCCGTGCGGCATCTCGGAGACGAACGGGATGTGCGTGTTGACCCAGACGACGCCGAAGTCGAGGCGGTTCGACATCCGCATCGCCCGGCCGTGGTCGGAGGTCCAGACCGAGCCGCTGAGGCCGTACCTCACGTCGTTGGCCTTGGCCAGCGCGTCGGCCTCGTCGGTGAAGGTCTGGACGGTGATGACGGGGCCGAAGACCTCGTTCTGCACCATCTCGTCGTCCTGCCTGAGGCCGTCCACGACGGTGGGGGCGAAGAAGTAGCCCCGGTCGCCGACGCGGTGGCCGCCGGTGAGGACCTTGGCGTGCGCCGGGGCCCGGTCGATGAAGCCCTGGACGCGGGTGAGCTGGTTCTCGTTGTTGAGCGGGCCGTAGAGCGCGTCCTCGTTGGACAGGTCGCCGGTGACGGTGGCGGCCGCGGCCTCGGTCAGCGCGGCCACGAACTCGTCGTGCACGCTCTCCTGCACGAGCACCCGGCAGGCGGCCGTGCAGTCCTGGCCGGCGTTGTAGAGTCCGGCGGTGGCGATGTCGGCGGCGGCCTTGGCGAGGTCCTTGACGTCCTCGAAGACCACGACCGGGGCCTTGCCGCCGAGCTCCAGGTGCACCCGCTTGAGGTCGTCGGCGGCGCTCTTGGCGACCGACATGCCCGCGCCCACCGAGCCGGTGATCGCGACCATGGCGGCCGTCGGGTGGCCGACGACGAGCGCGCCGGTCTCGCGGTCGCCGGTGACGACGTTGAAGACGCCGGCGGGCAGCACCTCGCCGAGGATCTCGGCGAGCTTGAGCGTGGAGACCGGGGTGGTGTCGGACGGCTTGAGCACGATCGTGTTGCCGGCCGCGAGCGCCGGGGCGATCTTCCAGACCGCCATCATCATCGGGTAGTTCCAGGGCGTGACCTGGCCGATGACGCCGATCGGCTCGTGCCGGATGACGCTGGTGTGCTCGGCGAGGAACTCACCGGCCGTCGGGCCCTCCAGCGTGCGGGCCGCGCCGGCGAAGAAGCGGAAGTGGTCGGCGGCGACGGGGGTCTCGTCCTCCGCCATGCGGGCGCGCGGCTTGCCGGTGTTGCGGCACTCCGCCTCGTTGATCTCGTCGGCCCGCGCCTCGATGGCGTCGGCGACCTTGAGCAGCAGGTTGGCCCGCTCGCCCGGCGTGGTCCTGCCCCACGAGTCGAACGCGGCGGCCGCGGCGGCGTAGGCGGCGTCGACGTCCTCGATGCCCGAGACCGGGGCCTGGACGTACGCCTCGCCCGTGCAGGGGTCGATGATGTCGGAGAATCGGCCGCTCTTGGCGTCCACGAACTCCCCGTTGACGAAGTTCTGCAGACGGGTGGTCAAGGTGACCTCCTCGTGAGGTGGCTGAGATGCCGCGACTCTTACAGAGTGGAAGCATCCGGACAAGGGATTTCGTGGTGAAGATACCAAATTGCTACGAATTCGCTTGACAGACTGCCCAGAACTGACAACATGTCGCACCAGGACGGCAATCATGCGGGAACGCCCCCGTAACGCCGGACCGCTAGGAGGATTCCTCTCGATGACGTCGCCGCCCCGCGTCCGCCGCAGCAATCCGGCCCAGGGTCCCGTCGTGCTCGACGAGCTGTCAAAGCAGATCATCGAGCAGCTCCAGGCGGACGGGCGGATGCCGTACGCGGCGATCGGCAAGGCAGTCGGGCTCTCCGAGGCCGCCGTGCGCCAGCGCGTCCAGCGGCTGCAGGAGGCCGGGGTCATGCAGATCGTCGCGGTGACCGACCCCCTCACCCTGGGCTTCCCCCGGCAGGCCATGATCGGGGTCAACTGCGAGGGCGACCTGGAGTCGGTCGCCGACGAGCTGGCCGCGATCTCGGAGATCGACTACGTCGTGCTCACCGCGGGCTCGTTCGACGTCATCGTCGAGGTGGTGTGCGAGGGCGACGGTCACCTGCTGGAGATCCTCAGCAAGATCCGCGCCATCCCCGCCGTGCGGGCCACGGAGTCGTTCGTGTACCTGAAGCTGCGCAAGCAGTCCTACTCCTGGGGCACGCGCTGACCCAGGCGGGCCACCGCGCGGACGGGAGCGCCGTCCGCGCCGGCCAGCCGGATCGGGAACAGTGACACCTCGATCGGCCGGCCGCTCTCCTGCGCCAGGAGCAGGCGGTCGAGACCGGTCAGGTTCTCGGCGATGACCGCGTGCGCGCCGCACAGCACCCGGTGGGCGGGGAAGTCGGTGGCCGGCGTGGGGTCCACGCTCAGCGCGTCGATCCCGACCGTCCGCACCCCCCGCTCCACCAGCAGCTCCGCCGCCTCCTCCGACAGGTAGGGGTGCTCCAGGTAGGCGCCGGTGCCCCAGTGCGCCGACCAGCCGGTGGCGACCAGCACGATCGTGCCCGCGCGCACCCCGCCGAAGGCCGCCGCGGCGATGCCCGACCGGGGCGCGAGGCCCCTGGCGTCCACCACCGTCGCGGGGCCGGCGAAGCGGTCGAGCGGCAGGTCGTCCAGCGTGGGCAGCGCGTCGCCGAAGTGGAACGGCGCGTCCACGTGGGTGCCCGACTGGGAACCCATGTGGACGGCCAGCACGTTGACGCCGTCGCGGGCCACCGTGAGCGCCGGGCCGATCGAGACCTCGGGGTCGCCCGGGTAGACGGGCATCCCGGTCTCGACCGGCACCGACAGGTCGACGAGCTCCGTCACGGCGCGATCGGCTCCGTGGCCGCCGGCCGCACGTCGATGATCGGCGGCACCGGGGTGTCGGCGGCGCGGACCAGGCGCGGGCCGCGCGGCCCATAGACCTCGCGCGGCTCGGGGAAGGCCGTCAGCAGCGCCAGGTAGAGCAGCGCGGCCACGGCCAGGCCGACCGGGAGCGAGATGTCCACGCCGCCCGCCAGCTCGCCGAGCGGGCCGACGAACTGCCCCGGCAGGTTGACGAACGACAGCGCCAGCAGCGCCGAGGCCAGCCAGGCGGACATGCCGCGCCAGTTCCAGCCATGGGTGAACCAGTAGCGGCCGCCGCGCTGACGGCGGTTGAACACCTGGAGGGCGTCCGCGTCGTACCAGCCGCGCCGCGTGACGTAGCCGATCATCATGATCACCATCCACGGGGCCGTGCACGTGATGATGAGCGTGGCGAACGTCGAGATGCTCTGCGTCAGGTTCGCGGCGAAGCGGCCGACGAAGATGAACACGATCGACAGCGTACCGATGAAGACCGTGGCCCGCACGCGACTGAACCGCGGGAAGACGCTGGAGAAGTCCAGGCCGGTGCCGTAGAGGGAGGTGCTGCCCGTGGACATGCCGCCGATGAGCGCGATCAGGCAGACCGGCACGAAGTACCAGCCCGGCGAGATCGCCAGCAGGCCGCCGACGTAGTTGGGCGCGGCCGGGTCCACGTACTCCGCCGCCTTGGACGCGATGATCGAGGCCGTGGACAGGCCGAAGAAGAACGGCAGGATCGTGGCGATCTGCGACATGAACGCCGCCGTCATCACCCGCCGCCGCGGCGTGTCCGCCGGGATGTAACGCGACCAGTCGCCGAGGAACGCGCCGAAGGAGACCGGGTTCGACAGCACGATGAGCGCCGCGCCGATGAACGACGGCCAGAACAGCGGGTCGCCGGCCGCGAGCGTGCCCGGGTAGGACGGGTCGAAGTCGCCGGCGAAGGCGAAGATCCCCAGCACGAACAGCAGCGACGCCGCCGCCACCGCGATCTTGTTGACGAACAGCATGAAGCGGAAGCCGTACACGCAGACGACCAGCACGAGGGCGGCGAAGATCCCGTACGCGACCGCGTACGACATGTCGGTGTCCGGCAGCCCGACCAGCCGGTGCGCGCCGCCCACGAGCGCGTCACCCGACGACCACACCGAGATCGAGAAGAACGCGATCGCGGTCAGCAGCGACAGGAACGAGCCCACGACCCGCCCGTGCACGCCCAGGTGCGCCGAGGAGGACACGGCGTTGTTGGTGCCGTTGAGCGGCCCGAACAGCGACAGCGGCGCCAGGATCAGCGACCCCACCACCAGCCCGAGCACGGTAGCGGCCAGGCCCTGCCAGAACGACAGGCCGAACAGGATGGGAAAGGCCCCGAGCACGCAGGTCGCGAACGTGTTCGCGCCGCCGAAGGCCACCCGGAACAGGTCGAGCGGGCGCGCCGTGCGATCGGCGTCGGGGATGCGCTCGACCCCGTAGATCTCGATCTCGGTGAGGGTGTTGCTCATGTCTGCTTCTCCTGCCGCAACGCCAGCAAGCTGACGAGGTCGTAGGCCACGTGGGAGGCGGCGACCGAGGTGATCTCCGCGTGGTCGTAGGCCGGGGCCACTTCGACGACGTCGGCCCCGATCAGGTCGCAACCGGCGAGCCCGCGCAGGATCTCCAGCAGCTCGCGGCTGGTGAGCCCGCCGGCCTCCGGGGTGCCGGTGCCGGGGGCGTGGGCGGGGTCGAGCACGTCGATGTCGACCGAGACGTACAGAGGACGCTCGCCGATGCGCTGCCGCAGCACGTCGACGACCTCGTCCAGGCCGCGCCGCAGCACGTCGGCGGCGGTCAGGATGCCGAACCCGAGCCGCCGGTCGTCCTCCAGGTCCTTCTTGCCGTACAGAGGGCCGCGGATGCCGACGTGGCTCAGCGCCGCGGTGTCGACCAGGCCCTCCTCCACGGCCCGGCGGAACGGGGTGCCGTGCGTGTACTCCGCCCCGAAGTAGGTGTCCCAGGTGTCGAGATGCGCGTCGAAGTGCAGCAACGCGACCGGGCCGTGCTTCCTCGCGGCGGCACGCAGCAGCGGCAGCGCGATCGTGTGGTCGCCGCCGATCGTGACGAGCCGGGCGTCGATCGAGCCCGCCGCCTCCTCGATCGCCTCGATGGCCGCGCCGATGTCGAACGGGTTCGCCGCGACGTCACCGGCGTCGGCCACCTGCGCCCGCTCGAACGGCGACACGTCGAGCCCCGGGTGGTACGGCCGCAGCAGCCGGGACGCCTCCCGGACGGCGGCTGGACCGAACCGGGCGCCCGGCCGGTAGGACACACCGGTGTCGAACGGCACGCCCACGACCGCGACGTCGGCCTTCTCCACCTGGTCGAGGCGGGGCAGGCGGGCGAAGGTGGCGGGCCCGGCGAAACGCGGGACCCGGGAGGAGTCGACGGGACCGATAGTCATGCGGACAGTGTTCGTCATGCCTCTGACCTGCGGCAATTGTAGTGTCCACGAAGTATTACGGTGTGTGTTGTGCCGGAACACACACCCCCGGTTCCCGACCGCCGGGACCACAAGATCACCGTCGAGGACCTCCTCCGCTCACCCGCCCTGCAGCTCCGGCTCCTGGCCGGCGAGGCGGGCCTGTCCCGGTCGGTGTCCTGGGCGCACGTCAGCGAGCTCGACGACCCCACGCCCTGGCTGCTCGGCGCCGAGGTCATCCTGACGACCGGGCTCGGCCTGCCCCGCTCGGCCGCCCGGCAGCGCGCCTACCTGCGCCGCCTCGACGACGCCGGCGTCTCGGCCCTCGCCCTGTCCGCCGGGCTCCACGTGCCGCCCCTCCATCCGGCCTTCTTCGAGACGGCCGAGGAGCGGGGCATCCCGGTGCTGGAGGTGCCGCTCGCGGTGCCGTTCATCGCGATCTCGCAGGAGGTGGCGGCGGCGCTGCAGGAGGACGCCAGCCACCGGCTGGGCGCGCAGCTCCAGGTGTTCGGCGCGCTGCGCTGGCTCGCCGCCGAGGACCTCGACACCGCGACCCTCTTCAAACGCCTCGAACGGCTGTCCGGCTACGACGTCCACCTGTGCACGCCGCAGGGCCGGCCGCTGCTCAAGGGGGTGCCCGTGCCGCCCAGCCTGGACGTCCTGCCCACCGAGCCTGACGCCGCCCCCACCATCCCGGGCGGCTTCGCCCTGCCGGTCTCCGCCCCCGGCGGGCCCGCCGGCTTCCTCGTCGCCTTCGAACGCGAAGGCGCCCGGCCCGCCGGGCTCGCCGTCGTCCAGCACATCGCCACGGTGGCGGCGCTCCAGGTCGCGATGGCCCGCAACGAACGCGAGACGCTGCGCCGCGAAGGCGCCGAGACGCTGGCCGAACTGCTCCAGGACGTGCTGGACCCGCCCGCCGCCCGCCGCCGCCTGGCCCGGCTCGGCCTCGACGCCGACCTGATCCTGCTGGTCGTCCGCGACGCCCCGGACGACGCGCTGCGCCGCGCCCTGGACGAACTGCCCCACCTGATGCTGCGCCGCGGCGACGACCACTATGTGCTGGGTCCTCCCGAGGCCGGCCCCACCGTCGCCGCCGTCGCCGACGCCCGCGCCGGCGCGAGCCGCCCCTTCCCGGCCGGCGCGTCCCTGCGCCTGCCGCACCGCGAGGCCGTCTGGGCCGCCTCGCACGCCGCCGAATCCGGCAAACCACTGGTCCACTACGGCGAGGACACCACGGGACGCTGGCTCCCCGACGACCCGGCGACCCTGCGCGCCCTGGTGGACCACGTGCTCGGCGAGGTCGTGGCCTACGACGCCGCCCACGACTCGCGGCTGCTGGCGACCGTACGGGTGTGGATGGAGCACAACCGCCACACGGACGACGCCGCCGCGGCCCTGCACATCCACCCCAACACGCTGTCCTACCGGCTGCGCCGCTTCGCCGCCCTCACCGGCCGCGACCTGTCGTCAAGCGGCGCTTTCGCCGAGGTCTGGCTCGCCCTCCGCGCCGCCCGCCAACTCGGCCTCTTCGGCTAGGCCGTCGAAGAGGGCCTCCGCCGTCTCGGCGGAGATCGCCCGCAGCACCCAGGCGTTGAGCATGTCGTGGTCATAGCAGGAAAGGATCCGATCCCGCGCCTCGTCGGACACCGGAATCCCGCGCCCTGCGAGCATCACGAAGAGCGCTCTCGTCTTCCACTCGGCCCTTCCCACGGCCCTTCCCTTGGCGATCAGGCTCTCGGCGTACCCGCCCATGTACGGATCCGTCGTCCTCTGATCCCGCTCGTGCCCTCCGGGTATGGCGAGGTCAGTCAAAGAGGGCCTCCGCCGTCTCAATGGTGAGCGCCCGCAGCAGCCAGGCTTCGAGGGTGTCCTTGTCGCTACAGGCGAGGACCTGCCCCCGTACCTCGTCGGACACCGGAATTCCGCGCCCCTCGAGAATCAGGAAGATGGCATTCGCCTCGCCCTTGACTTCGCCCTTGGCGATCAGGCTCTCGGCGTACTCGCCCATGTACGGATACGTCATCGCCTTCATCCTTTTTTCCCACTCTTTCTGTGCGTCACCTTCCAGTGACACAGTGATGTGGCGAGCGTACCGCTCGGCGATTTTCGGATCGAGGTAGTCCAGCGCCTTCTCCACTGCGGAGATGACGGCGTTGAAGCGGGGATCCTCGCTCTGGATGACGGCGGACATGACCGCCAGCCCGATGTTCTCCCTGGCGCGCGCGACGTCCGTGATGACGGGCGTGTTGCCCGCGTGGATGACCAGGGGCGTCAGTTCGAGGCCGGGGTGCCCGGTCTCGATGACCCGCAGGGCCCATCGCGCGACGTTGCGCTTGGGGCAGATGACGATTAAGCACACCGGGCATTTCTCGCGGGAGCGGAAGTTCGCGATGTACTCCAGCCAGGAGTAGGGCTTCTCCTTGTCGACTCCGCGCTGCGTCTCGACGATGATGCCGAACTTGTCGTCCCCGTCCCCATAGAGCAGGGCGCCGTCGGCCCGGCACACGGCCGGGTCCGCCTCCGAGAGGTCGGGCGAGGCGACGCGGCCCTCGCCCGACTTCGGAATGGGCAGGTCGAACAGTGCGAGCAGCATATGTCGGGTGTGATCCGGTTCAAAGGTCGCGACCTTGGTCAGACCTTCGTGTTGCGACGTGACCATGCCGCGAACATTACTATTCGCGTTCGATTAATTACTCAGAGTTTGCGGAACTGGATGGTGGCGATCTCCCAGGGCTTCAGGGGGAGCCGGAGCGTGCCGTCGGCCACCGGGAGCGCGTCTCCGGGACGGCCGCGGAGGTCGGCGTGGCGGGCCTCGGTGAGGCCGCCCTCGACGAGCGCCTCCGTGGCGTCCGGGGTGAGGGCGACGACGCGCAGCTCGTGCCAGTCGTCGCGCAGCCGCAGCGAGGTCATGGTCACGCCCTCGCCCGTCACCGACAGCCCGTACGCCGGCGCCGGCAGCGGCAGTGACGGCTCGCCGGTGCCCGCGACGGTCACCAGGTCGTGGCGGAAGACCTCGGCGGCGGGCGGCGCCTGCCGCCAGGACGCGCACGGCATCAGCGCGAGGCTGAGCGAGCGCAGCCCGCGTGACTGCGCGGCCGGGGTCGGGAGCTGGGGGCCGGCGGGCTCGGGGCGCAGGGCGTTGCGGTTGCGGGAGAGGTAGCCGGCCGAGCGGAGCAGGGTGAGGGCGAGCTCGCCGTCGCCGGTCAGCTCGTACTCGGTGACGTGCTCCAGCAGCACGGCGGCGCCGCCCGCGGCCACCCAGGAGGAGGCCGGGAAGGTGGGCAGCGGGGTCTCGCCGCAGCCGGCCTCGGCGCTCAGCCCGCGGGTGACGACCGCGAACTGGCCTTCGGCGTGGGACTCCGTGGCCGGCTCCGGCAGGGGCACGTGGAAGCGGACGCGGTGGTCGTCGCAGCGGTTGTCGAAGTCGAGCCGCAGCCGGACGAAGGGCTCGCCGGCGCGCAGCTCGACCCGGGTGGTGACGACGGTCCGCTCGCTCCGGGAGGTCCGCGACCGGGCCGGGAGCTCGGGGGTGTCGGCGAGGCCGTCGCCCGCGGCGGGCCACTCGTACGTCCTCCGCACCTCGCTCACGGCGACCAGCGGCCCCGCGTGGATGAGCTCGGTCTCGACCGCGACCGGCTCGGAGACGAGCAGGTCGTGGGCGGGCGGCGCGTAGTTGTAGGTGTCGCCGACGTCGCCGCCGTCCACGATGCGGCCCGCGCCGGTGACGGTGGTGCCGTCCGCGCCGGTGAGCGTCAACGTACCGTCGGCGGCGACCGTGACGCGGAGCAGCCCGTTGTCGAGGGTCTCGCCGTCGCCGTACGCCGGGAGCGGGGTGACGTCGGAGGAGAGCCAGCACGCCGGGTCGTGGGTGGCGTCCTCGTCCTCGCGGGGGGCGGGCGCGGTGAACACCTCCTGGTGCGGCGCCGGCCGCAGGCTGGTGTGGCCGAGCGGCGGGGCCTTGACCAGGGCGGCGACCGTGCGGCGCGGCTCGGCGACGATGCGGACGCGGGTGACGCCGTCGAGGGCGTCACGCAGGTCGGCGACGTCGAAGGCGAGCGTGGTGGTGCGGGCCACGGTGAAGGTGAGCACGCCGTCCTCGGCGGACCAGCCGGTGATGTGCTGGCCGTACAGCTCGGTGCCGTGGATGAAGGTGAGCGCCGTGGCGGGGTCCATCTCCTCGTCGAGCAGGAGCGTGGGGGCGTACTCCAGGGGCTGGAGCGGTACGGCGGCGCCGGAGGGGTCCACCAGCGGGTCGATCCCGGCGACGTCCACGAGGACGATGCCGGTGCGGTCGGCGGGGGTGGGGTTGACCACGAGGACGCCCTCCGCCGGCACGGCGGCGGCGAGGCGGGCGGTGACCATGTCGCGTACGGCTTGTCCGAGGTGTTCGGCCTCGGCGATGCGGGCGGCCACCTGCTGGGCGGTCTCGTCCACGCCACAGCCGGTCACCGAGTCGTGGCCGCTGGCGTCCACGAGCCGCCACCAGGCCATGTCGAGGAAGCGGCCGGGCCATTCGCCGCCCCAGAGCGCGGAGAGCGGCTCGGCGTAGCGCTCGACCATGCGCTCGGCGCGGCCCATGGCCTGCTTGAGGTGGGGGCGGATGGAGATGACGCCGGGCAGGATGTTGGCGCGGGCGTGGGAGCGGAGCTCGCCGGGCACGGCGGGCAGGCCCTCGACCTCGCCCGGGTACGCGGCGAGGTAGCCGGACAGGGTGTCCATGCGGGCCCCGATCGCGCTCACCATCTCGGGCAGGCCGCGGACCGGCGCGGAGTGGTCGGTGCCGTACATCGCCAGCAGCGACCCGTCGGGCCCGTGCCAGCGGCGCATGGTGGTGACGAACGCCGCCGCCCGCTCGGCCAGCCCGTCGGGGTCGTGGAACAGGTGGGCGCCGTTGCCGTAGCCGCCGGCCGGGAGGTACTGGGTGCGGATGGCGGTGCCGTCGGGGGCGACCCAGGCGAAGGCGTCGGTGGTGACGGCGGACGGCACGCCGCGGTAGACGCACGCGTGCAGCAGCCCGGCCTTGCGCAGGATCTGCGGCATCTGGGCGGTGTGCCCGAACATGTCGGGCAGGTAGCCGACCGGCATCGCGCCGCCCAGCTTGTCGGCGCGGTCCATGCCGAGTTCGAGGTTGCGGACGATGTTCTCGCCCGAGCACAGGAACTCGTCCAGCAGGATCTGCCACGGCCCGATCGCCAGCCGCCCCGACTCGACGAGGGCGGCGATCCGGTCGCGGTTCTCCGGCCGCACCTCCAGGTAGTCGTCCACGCAGGCGAGCTGGCCGTCGAGGGTGAAGTGGTAGCCGGGCTCGCGCTCCATCGTGTCGAGCACCTCGTCCAGCAGCGCCACCAGGCGCAGCCGGAAGCGCTGGAACGGCTCGTACCACTCGCGGTCCCAGTGGGTGTGCGGGACGACGACGATCTCCGTAGGCACGATCTCCGTGCTCACGCGGCCTCTCCTCCGATCGGCAGACCATGCTGCACGGCGTAACGCGCGGCGATGCGCTGCGCGGTGACGATGTCCTCAAGCGCGCCGCCGACGTCGGTGAGTGGCGGCTTGCCGTCGCGTACGAAGGCGTGGAAGGCGGCGAGCTGCACCTCGAACGCCTCCGTGACGTCGCGGTACTCGGTGCGGCTCTCGGCCCCCGACACGACGGTGAGCGTGGTGGGGGCGTTCATCAGGTAGGGAGCAGGGAAGACCAGCTCCAGCGTACCGGTGTCGTGGTGGATGGCCACGGTCTCCCGGTAGGCCGGGTAGTCCTCCAGGTAGTGCCAGCGGATGGAGAAGCGGCCCTGCGCGGGCAGCGGGCCGGAGATCTCCACCGAGCCGGGCGCGGGTCCCCACGTCTCGACGTGCGAGATCTCGGCCGGCGAGCCGGTGAAGCGGCGCAGCAGCGACAGGTCGTGGCAGATCGAGCCGAGGGAGATGCCGTACAGGCTCCGCACCGGCTCGGACTCGCCCACCGCGCGGGTCGTCAGCTCGCGCTCGGCGGCCCGAAGGGAGTCGAGGACGCCCGCGTCCACGTCGCGGGCCTGGGTGAGGTTGGCGAAGGCGAGCTGCGACTCCCCGCTGGGGTGCAGCACGGTCACCTCGACGGCGCGGATCACGCCGGCGCCGCCCAGCTCGGCCAGCAGTTCCTCGGCCCGGCGCACGGCGGGGTCGTACTGCTTCATGTAGCCGACCATGAGCCGCCCCTCGGGCAGCGCCGCCACCTCGGCGCGGGTGAGCGCGAGCGGCTTCTCGCACAGCACGGCGTGGCCGACGGCGAGCGCGCGGCGCACGGTCTCGCCGTGGGAGCCCGAGGCGAGCACGAGCACGGCCTCGAAGCCGCCCGCGTCGAGCATGTCCTCCAGCGCGGTGTAGCGCCCGGGGGCGCCGAGCCGGTCGGCGACGGCGTCGGCCAGCGTGCGCGACAGGTCGCAGACGGCGGTCACCTCGAACAGGTCGCGGCGCCTGGACAGCAGCGGCACGTACACCGCCTGCGTGACGGCGCCGCATCCGATGAGCGCGATTCTCACAGTCCCAGTTCCTTCAGCTTGCGGCGGTTGGCGGCCTGGTCGGCGATGTTCTGCTCGACGGTGCGCCGGCCCGGCAGGGTGTCCTGCTCGATGACGACCCAGCCCGTGTAGCCGATCTCGTCCAGGGTGCGCACGACGCCGGGCAGGTCGAGCTCGCCCTCGCCGAGCTGCGCGAAGCCGCCACGGCCCATGAGCTCGCGCAGGTCGACGCCGTCGGCCAGGGCGGCGGCGAGGATCTTGGTGTCGCCGTCCTTGACGTGCACGTGGCCGACCCGCCCGGCCCAGGCGCGCAGCGCGCTCACGGGGTCGCCGCCGGCCAGCAGCAGGTGGCCGGTGTCCAGGCAGAGCTGGACGTCGGTCAGCTCCAGCAGCCGCTCGACGTCGTCGGGCGTCTCGACGTAGGTGCCGAGGTGGTGGTGGAAGACCGGTTCGAGACCGCGCTCGCGGCAACGGTCGGTGGCCTCCTGGACGCGGGCGGCGTAGGCCGGCCACTCCCCCGCCGCGAGCCCTGGAACGCTCCCGCCCGGCCGCGCGAAGCGCTCCGCCGAGCCCGAGCAGGCCAGCGTGGGCCGGGGCCCGAAGCCGGCGGGCGCGGGGGGCGCGGCGGCGAAGACGTCCAGCGCGGCCTCCAGCGCGGGCAGCCCCCGCGCGTACGCCTCGGCGTCGCCGTACCGCAGGTCGACCCAGCCGCCCGCGAGCAGCAGCCCGTTGCCGGCGAGCCGGTCGGCCAGCTCGGAGCCGGTGCCGAGGTAGCCGATCGGGCCGGAGTCGATGCCTTCGTACCCGGCCTCGGCCAGCGCCTCGACCATGGTGTCGGGCCCGAGCGGCGGCGGGGCGTCACTCAGCTCGAACACCCCGAAGCTCACCGGCGCGTTCGCGACCTTCATCACTGGCACAGCCCCATCACCTCGTTCTCGTACGTCTCCAGCCGGTGCGGCCCGTCCATGCCGCGCACCAGCACCCGGTCACCGCGGATCACCTGGCGCTCGCCGGACGGGCGGACCAGGACCAGCCCGTCGGCGTCCAGCGCCAGCAGTTCGTCGCCCAGCCGCAGCAGCAGCGGCGCGTCCGGCCCCGCGGAGACCGCCACGCGCCCGGCGCGCACGCCGTCGAGCACCGTGTCAGGGTCCTCGGCCAGCACCCAGGTCGTGGGCTCGCCGGGCAGCCCGTCGGAGCCCGGCCGGTGGAAGTCGCTGCCGCCGATCGCGATCACGTCGTCGCGCCAGGACTGCGACCAGGCGAGCGGGGCGCCCCAGCGGCGGTCCCACCAGCCCGAGTGCCACACCTCGGCGTGCCGGGTGCGCCGGTCGAGCGGCAGCAGCCAGGCGCAGTCGCCGCCGAGCGGATGGTTGACCGACATGATGCCGCCCGCCCGCTCGGCGTGCTCGGCCCAGGAGTCGGCGGGCTCGCGGAAGTCGACCCAGCCGACGTCGCCGAAGACGTTGGCGTGGCCGCGGTCGGTGGTGACCTCCTGGCCGGGGATCAGCGTGATGCCGCGGCCGGCCTTGGCCAGCCAGGGGTGGTGGCTCACGGTGTTGTGGTCGGTGACGGCCAGGAAGTCGAGCCCGCGCCCGTGGGCCAGCTCGGCGAGCTCGGCGATGCTCAGCGCGCCGTCGCTGTGCACGGTGTGGGCGTGGAAGTCGCCGGCGTGCCAGCGCAGGCCGTCGACGCCGGGGATGTCGCGCCTCGACGGGCGCTCGCCGTGCGGCGGCTCCTCGGCGGCCGGGTCGGGCAGGACCGTTCCCGAGGTCTCGATCTCCAGGATGAAGTCGAGGCCCTGCGGCGGGATCCGGTGCAGCCGCAGCCACACGTGCCAGGTGCCCGGCTCGGGCTCGCCCGGCAGGTAGCCGGGGGTGGCCCACGACGGGGTGATGGTGTAGGTGTCGCGCGCGCCGCCCGACCAGCCGCGGAAGCCGCCGGGCGCGCCGCAGCCCAGGTCGAGCACGCCCTGCTCGCGGTCGTACGACAGCCGGACGGTGACGGCCGCGGTGCCGGGCGGGACCTCGAAGGGCACCTCGCGCAGGATCCGCTCCAGCCGGTCGTCCAGGCTCCAGTGGCCTCTCATGACACCAGCTCCCCGTCCCGGTAGACCAGCGCGCGGTCGCGCCGGGGCACGGCGTAGCCGTCGTCGCCGACGGCGGGCTCGCTGCCCTCGGGCACGACGGTCTGCACGATGACGTCGTTGACGTCGAGTGTCACCAGGTGGGAGGCGCCGAGGTTCTCCACGATGGCCACCTTCCCGCCCATTCCGCCCTCCGCGGGCTCGCCCGAGTAGGTCATGTACTCGGGGCGGACGCCGTACACGATCTTCTCTCCGTCGCTCAGCCGGCCCTCCGCCACGGCGGGGACGGCCACCTTGCAGCCTGCAACCTCCAGCGTGTCACCTCGGACGACCCCGTCGAGCAGATTCATCGGAGTGGAGCCGATGAACCCGGCCACGAACGTGTTGGCGGGCCGCCGGAACACCTCGGCCGGCGTACCGATCTGCCGGATGTGCCCCGCTTCCATGACGGCCATCCGGTCGGCCATGGCGAGGGCCTCGGCCTGGTCGTGCGTGACGAAGACGGTGGTGACGCCGAGCTCGCGCTGCAGCTTCTTGAGGAACGTGCGCGCCTCCAGCCGCAGCCGGGCGTCCAGGTTGGACAGCGGCTCGTCGAACAGGAACGCCTGCGCCTGGGTGGCCATGACCCGCGCCAGCGCGACCCGCTGCTGCTGGCCGCCGGAGAGCTGGCCGGGCCGCCGGTCCATCAGGTGCTCCAGCCCGAGCCGCGCCGCGACCTCGGCGGCCTTGTCGCGGCGCGTGGCCTTGTCGACCTTCTTGATCCGCAGCGGGTAGGCGATGTTGTCGGTGACGTCCATGTGCGGGAACAGCGCGTAGTCCTGGAAGACCATCGCCACGTCGCGCCCGCCCGGCTGGGTGCCGGTGACGTCGCGCTCGCCGATGAGCACGGACCCGCCGGAGGCCGCCTCCAGCCCGGCGATCGTGCGCAGCAGCGTGGTCTTGCCGCAGCCGGAGGGGCCGAGCAGCGCGAAGAACTCGCCGTCGGGGATGACCAGGTCGAGCGCGTCGAGCGCTTTCACTCCGCCCGGGTAGACCTTGGTCAGCCCGCGTAGTTCGATGGCGGCCATTAGCGCTTGATCCCTCCGTGGAAGCGGAAGCCGTATTTCTTGCTGACGAACAGGTACATGAGGACCACGGGGACCGAGTAGAGCAGCCCGAACGTGGACAGCATGCGCAGGTTGGCCTGCCCGCCCTCGGTGTACAGCGTGTACGTGATCACCGCCGCCGGCTGCTTCTCCACGTCGCTCAGCAGCAGGTACGGCATGAGGAAGTTCCCCCACACGTTGGCGATCGACCACACCGCGATGGTCGCCAGCCCCGGCCGCACCAGGGGGACGACCACGTGCCGCACGATCTGCAGCGGCGAGGCCCCGAAGACCCGCGCGGACTCCTCGTACGACTTGGGCGTGGAGTCCATGAAGTCCTTGAGCATGAAGATCGCCGCCGGCAGCAGCCCGCCGGTCAGGATGAGGATCAGCCCGAGCTGCGAGTCGATGAGGTTGAGCTCCACGGCGAGCTGGAACAGCGGCACCATGGCCGCCGTCCCCGTGATGATCGACGACAGGAGCAGCAGCGCGTACAGCAGCGCGTCGCGCCCCGGCAGCCGCACCCGGCTCAGCGCGTACGCCGCCAGCGCCGCCATCAGCACGACCAGCAGCGCCGTCCCCACCGACAGCACCAGCGAGTTCCACAGCGACGGCAGCGCGTACGGGTGCTCCAGGACCGCCCGGAAGTTCTCCCAGGTGAAGTCCGGCATCCGCACCTCGTAGGTGGGGTCGGAGGTGAACGGCGCGGTCACCAGCCACAGCAGCGGGATCGTGAAGAACGCCAGCAGCACCGCGATCAGCGTGTAGAAGCCGATCCGGCCCAGGACGAAGCGGGGCGTCATTTCTTGCTCCTGAGCAGCCGCAGGTAGAACACCGCCACGACCAGGTTGATGAGCAGGATGATCGTGGAGACCGCGGCCCCGTAGCCCAGCTCGCCGCTCTGCAGCGCGACCTTGTAGACGTGCACGGCCAGCACCTCGGACCGGCCGTCGGGACCGCCCGCCGTGAGCAGGAACGGGCTGAAGTCGTTGAACGTCCACAGGCTGATCAGCAGCAGGTTCGTCAGGATGTGGCCGCGGATGTGCGGGAAGACCACGTCACGGAGCTGCTGCCAGCCGGAGGCCCCGGCGAGCCGGGCGCTCTCCAGGTGCGAGGGCGGGACGTTGCCGAGGGCGGCCCCGTACAGCATCATCGAGAACGCCGTGCCGCGCCAGGTGTTGAAGATGATGATCGACAACATCGGGTGGTCGAGCAGCCACGCGAAGCCCGGGATGCCGAGCAGCGCGTTGAGCGTGCCGCCGTCGCGGTCGAGCAGCGCCACCCACAGGAACGACACCACGGCGCTGGGCAGGATCCAGGCCAGGATGACCAGGCCCTCGACCAGCCGCTTGAGCGGCCCGCGCCGGTCGCGCAGCGCCCAGGCGATGGTGAAGCCGAGCACGACCTGCCCGATGACGGCCGAGCCGAGCACGAACTGCACGGTGAGCCAGGTGGAGTTCCAGAACGTCGGGTTGGCGACCGCGTCCAGGAAGTTGTCCAGCCCCACGAACTGCGGCTCGGCCGCCGCGGCGCCGGTCAGGCGGTAGTTGGTCAGCCCCAGGTAGAGCACCCAGAGCGCGGGGAAGACGAGGAAGGCCGCGATCAGCAGGAGTGCGGGGGCCACGAAGGCCCCCGCACGGAGCCTGCCGAGGCCCGCCGCGTCGGAGCTGTATCCGCCGCGGCGGCCTGACGGGTCGCCGTCGATGACCTCAGGAGGCGATATTGCCTGCGCCACCGACGATTCCTTCGAGCTTCTTCTGGTAGTCGGCCGCCGCCTGGTCGGGCGCGGTGCCGCCGACGACCGCCGCGGTGGCCTCCTGGAGCGCCACCGACACCTGCGGGTAGACCGCGACCGGCGGCCGGTAGGCCGTCAGCGGCAGCACCTTCTCCGAGATGAACGTCAGCAGCGGCTGCCCGGCCAGGATCTCCTTGTTGACGTCGGTGCGCGGGGTGATGCGCACGTTGCCGTCCTTGGTCTCCTCCTTCAGCGCCTCCGGGGAGAGCGTGAAGGCCAGCAGCTCGAAGGCTTCCTTCGGATGCTTGCTGTTGGGGTTGACCGTGCGCAGCGCGCCGCCGGACATGCTGACGAAGTCCTGGCCGCGGATGCCCTTGCCGGGCTCGATGGCGGGGATCAGCGCGTAGCCGACGTTCTGGTCGCGGTCCTTCATGGGAGCGACGCCGGTGGCGGGGTTCACCACCCCGCGCCAGAAGTAGTCGCCCTCCATGAGGATGCCGATCTTGCCCTCGGCGAACTGCTGGAACGACTTGTCGCGGCCCTTGGCCTCCTGCTGGAGCTTGGGGTCGCCGAGGCCGCCGCCGTAGATCTTCTGGTAGAGGCCGAGCGCGTCCTTGAGCGGCTGGGAGGCGCCGGACCACTTGCCGTCCTGCTCGACCTGGCCGCCCGCGCCGGCGAGCAGCGGCAGCACGCCCTGCATCGAGGTGGCCTCGCCCATCGCGGTGCCGGCGTTGATCTGGATCGGCACCGGCACGCCGGAGGACTTGAGCTTGGTGCCGGCGTCGAGGATCTCCTGCCAGCTCTTCGGCTGCCAGTCGGCGGGCAGGCCCGCCTTCTGGAACAGGGTCTTGTTGAAGTAGAGGACGCGGCCGTCGGTGCCGACCGGCAGGGCGTACTTCTTGCCCTCGTACGTGGCCAGCCCCTGCACCGACTCGGGGATCTGCGACCAGCCGTCCCAGCTCTCGGCCTCGGGGCCCACCACGTCGGCCAGCGGCTTGATGTAGCCGGCCTGGGCGAACTCGCCGGCCCAGATGCCGTCGATGTCGATCACGTCCGCGCCCTTGCCCGACTTGAGGTCGAGGGAGAGCTTGGTCTTGTACTGCTCGTCGTCGACGCCGCTGGGGACGAACTTGACCTTGACGTCCTTCCCCTTGGCCTTCTGGGCGGCCTCGAACTTGGGGATCACCCAGGCGGCCACGAAGCCGGCCGCCGCCGCGTTCTTGCCGCCGGCGATGGCGTTCTGGGCGATCGTCAACTCTATGGTGTCGCCGCTGCCGCCACCTGACGACTGGCCGCAGGCGGCGAGCCCGAGGCCGGCCGCGGCTATGACCACAGCGAACTTCCGGATTGCCATGCAAACCCTCCGACACGTTCCTTGAGGGGAGGTGGGCCGAAAGCCAATATGTCATGACATGCAGATGACGTAAAGCTCTTGCCATGTTTCAGAGATATGTCGGCCTTCCTACCCTTGCATCCCGAAGTAGGCCGGGTAACGTGGCGGACATCTATATGTCCTGACAATATGCCATAGTGTCGAAGGTAAGCTCCCCCTCAGGAGGTGCGTTGTACGACCTGATCACGATCGGCCGCTGCGGCGTCGACGTCTACCCGCTGCAGACCGGCGTCGGGCTGGCCGACGTCGAGACCTTCGGCAAGTTCCTCGGCGGCAGCCCGACCAACGTGGCCGTCGCGGCCGCCCGCCACGGGCTGAGCTCCGCCGTGATCACCGGGGTGGGCGCCGACCCCTTCGGTGAGTACGTGCGGCGGGCGATCCGCGGGTTCGGCGTCGACGACAGGTATGTGGCCACCTACCCGGAGGCGCCGACGCCGGTCACATTCTGCGAGATCTTCCCTCCCGACCACTTCCCCATCTACTTCTACCGCGGCGAGCATCCACCCGACCTGCGTCTCACCGCCGGCTCCCTCGACCTGGAGGCGATCGCCGCGGCCCGGATGTTCTGGTTCTCGCTGACCGGGCTCAGCAAGGAGCCGAGCGCCGAGGCCCACGCCGCCGCGCTGGCCGCCCGCGCTGACACCCGCGGTGCCGGCTGGACCGTGTTCGACCTGGACTACCGGGCCTCGCTGTGGCCCTCGCGGGAGGCCGCGCGCGCGATGGCGGCCCGCATGCTGCCGTACGCGGACGTCGCGGTCGGCAACCTGGAGGAGGTCGAGACCGCGGTCGGCGTGCGCGAGCCCGAGGCCGCGGCCGAGGCGCTGCTGGCCGCCGGGGCGCGGGTGGCGATCGTGAAGCTCGGCCCCGAAGGCGTCCACGCCCGCACCGCCGACGAGAGCTGCCTGGTCAAGCCGGTGCCGGTGAACGTGGTCAACGGCATCGGCGCCGGCGACGCCTTCGGCGGCGCGCTCTGCCTGGGCCTGCTGAACGGCTGGCCGCTGGAGCGCGTCATCCGCTTCGCCAACGCCGCCGGCGCCTTCGTGGCCGCCCGGCTGGCCTGCGCCGACGCCATGCCCACGACCGCCGAGGTGGAGGAGCTGCTGAACGGAGTGACCTCGTGAGCGACGTCACCCTGCCCGCCGTCAATGGGCCCGCCGTCAACGGGCCCGCCGTCAGCGGGTACGAGCAGCTCACCCGCATCCGCGCCACCCGGCCGGAGGAGATCGCCGAGGCGGCCGCCCGCCGGCAGCGGCGCGGGCTGCCCGGCGACGACGAGCGCCTGCTCATCATCGCCGCCGACCATCCGGCCCGCGGCGCCCTGGCCGTACGCGACCGGCCGCTCGCCATGGCGAGCCGCGCCGACCTGCTCGACCGGCTGCGCACCGCGCTGTCGCGGCCCGGCGTGGACGGCATCCTGGCCGCCCCCGACGTGCTGGAGGACCTGCTGCTGCTCGGCGCGCTCGAAGGCAAGCTGGCCTTCGGCTCGATGAACCGGGGCGGCCTCCAGGGCTCGGTGTTCGAGCTGGACGACCGCTTCACCGGCTTCGACGCCGGAGCCATCGACGCCATGCGGCTGGACGGCGGCAAGATGCTGTGCCGCATCGACCCGGCCGACCACGGCACCGTCAACACCCTGGAGTCCTGCGCCCGCGCCGTGAGCGAGCTGGCCCGGCGCCGGCTGGTGGCCATGGTGGAGCCGTTCTGGTCGCTGCGCACCGAGTCGGGAGCCCTGCGCAACGACCTGTCCCCCGAGGCGGTGATCAAGGCGATCAGCGTCGCCCAGGCCCTCGGCACGACCTCGGCCTACACCTGGCTGAAGATCCCCGCCATCGCCGAGATGGAGCGGGTGATGGCCGCCACCACGCTGCCCGCGCTGCTGCTCGGCGGCGATCCCCCGGACATCGACGCCGCGCTCGCCGACTGGGACCGCGCGCTGCGCCTGCCCGGCGTGCGCGGGCTCGTGGTCGGCCGGGCCCTGCTCTACCCTCCGGACGACGACGTGGCCGCCGCGGTGGACGGCGCCGCGGCCCTGGTGCGAGAGGTGCGCGCATGACCTATCTTCCGTACGGCAAGACCGCGAGCGGCCCCTGGTCGGTCGAGGTCACCCCGTCCCAGGCCGGCTGGACCTACTCCGGCCTGCGGATCCTCGACCTGACCGGCGAGCCGGTGACGTTCTCCACCGGCGAGGAGGAGCTGCTGGTCCTCCCGCTGGCGGGCTCGTGCTCGGTGCGTCTGCCCGGGGACAGGTTCGAGCTGGCGGGGCGGCCGTCGGTCTTCGACGGGCCCTCCGACTTCGCGTACGTCCCGATCGGCACGGAGGTCACCATCGAGGGGGCGGGGCGGATCGCGCTGCCCTCGGCCCGTGCCACCGAGGCCCTTCCCGCCCGGTACGTCGCGGCGGCCGAGGTGCCGGTCGAGCTGCGCGGCGCCGGCCAGGCCAGCCGCCAGGTCAACAACTTCTGCGCGCCCGGCGTCTTCGACTGCCACAAGCTCATGGCGGTGGAGGTGCTGACGCCGTCGGGCAACTGGTCGTCGTACCCGCCGCACAAGCACGACACCCCCAACCCGGGCGAGGCCGTGCTGGAGGAGATCTACTACTTCGAGGTCGCCGACCAGGGGCTCGGCTACCAGCGCGTCTACTCCTCGGAAGGGGGGCGGATCGACACCCTCGCCGAGGTGTCCTCCGGCGACGTCGTGCTGGTCCCCTACGGCTACCACGGCCCGTCGATGGCCGCGCCCGGCTACGACCTCTACTACCTCAACGTGCTGGCCGGTCCGGCCGAGGAGCGTTCGATGGCGTTCTGCGACGATCCGCGCCACGCCTGGATCCGCTCCTCGTGGGAGGGGCAGCGCATCGACCCCAGACTGCCGTTCGGGAGGACGTCATGACCCGGTTGACCGTCGCGCAGGCCGTCGTGCGTTTCCTGGCGCGGCAGTGGAGCGAGCGTGACGGCGTGGAGCGCCGCTTCTTCGCCGGCTGCGTCGGCATCTTCGGCCACGGCAACGTGGCGGGGATGGGCCAGGCCCTCGCGGACGACGACGAGCTGCCCTACCTGCTGAGCCGCAACGAGCAGGCCATGGTGCACACGGCGGCCGGCTACGCCCGCGCGAGCAACCGGCTGGCCACGCTGGCCTGCACCACCTCGATCGGGCCCGGCGCGACCAACATGGTCACCGGCGCGGCGGGCGCCACCATCAACCGGCTGCCGGTGCTGCTGCTGCCCGGCGACATCTTCTCGACGCGGGTGGCGAGCCCTCTGTTGCAGGAGCTGGAGGACCAGCGCTCCTACGACGTGTCGGTCAACGACTGCCTGAAGCCGGTCTCCCGCTACTGGGACCGGATCAACCGGCCCGAGCAGCTTCCGTCCGCGCTGCTCGCGGCCATGCGGGTGCTCACCGACCCGGCCGAGACCGGCGCGGTGACGCTCGCGCTGCCGCAGGACGTGCAGGCCGAGGCGTACGACTGGCCCGACGAGCTGTTCGCCCGCCGGGTCTGGCACGTGCCGCGGCCCCGCCCCGAGCGGGCCGCCCTGGCGCGGGCCGCCGAACGTCTGCGCGCCGCCGAGCGGCCGCTGATCGTGGCGGGCGGCGGCGTGCTCCACAGCGAGGCCACGGACGAGCTGCGGGCCTTCGCCGAGCGGGTCGGCATTCCGGTGGCCGAGACGCAGGCCGGCAAGGGGGCGCTGCCGCACGGGCATCCGCTCGCCCTCGGCGCGGTCGGCGCGACCGGCACCACGGCGGCCAACGAGCTGGCCCGCGAGGCGGACGTGATCATCGGCGTCGGCACCCGCTACAGCGACTTCACCACCGCCTCGCGCACCCTGTTCGCCCCGGACGCGGCGTTCGTCAACGTCAACGTCACCGGCTTCGACGCGGCCAAGCTGTCGGGTCTCCAGCTCGTCGCCGACGCCCGCGAGGGCCTGGCGGACCTGGCCGGCGCGCTGGAGGGCTGGCGCGCCCCGGCCGCGCTGGGCGAGCGGGCGGGCGAGCTGATCCGCGCGTGGGACGCTGCGGTGGACGCGGCGTACGGGCTGGAGGGCACGCCGCCCTCGCAGGCCGCGGTGATCGGCGCGGTCAACGCCGCCGCGGGCGAGGACGGCGTCGTGGTGTGCGCGGCCGGTTCGATGCCCGGCGACCTGCACAAGCTCTGGCGGCCGAGCGGTCCTGGCAGCTACCACGTCGAGTACGGCTACTCGTGCATGGGCTACGAGATCGCCGGCGGGCTCGGCGTGAAGCTGGCGGCGCCGGAGCGCGAGGTGTTCGTGCTGGTCGGCGACGGGTCGTACCTGATGATGGCGCAGGAGCTGGTCACCGCCGTGGCCGAGGGCGTCAAGCTGACCGTGGTGCTCGTGGACAACTCCGGCTTCGCCTCGATCGGGCGGCTGTCGGAGAGCGTCGGCGCGCGGCGGCTCGGCACCGCCTACACCGCCCGCGACGGCGGGCCGCTCCCGGTGGACCTGGCCGCCAACGCCGCCAGCCTGGGCGCGTCCGTGGTCCGCGCCGAGACGGTCGCCGACCTGCGCAAGGCGCTCGACGCGGCGCGGGCGGGCGAGGCGACGACGGTGATCTACGTACGCACCGACCGGATGGCCGACGACGTGCCCTCCTCGCAGGCGTGGTGGGACGTGCCCGTGGCGCAGGTCGGCCCGCCGGAGGAGATCCGCGACGGGTACGCCGCCGCCAAGCGCGCGCAGCACCTCCACCTCGGTCCTTCCTGATCACCTGAGGATTGCCCGCCACTGTGCCGGGTAGGCCCCCTCACCGGGCTGTTGAGGGGGCACGATCAGGGAGCAGTGGATGAGGCCGTGGCGCTTGCTGGGATGGATCGGCGTGATCGCCGTGGCCGGCTTCTGCCTCACCAAGGTGGCCACGGTCGCGATCTCGGTCGTCATCGGCGTGTTCCTGACGGCGCTGCTCGCGCCGGCCGCCCGCCGGCTCTGGCGGCACGGCTTCAACCGGGCCCTCGCCACCACGGTCGTCTTCGTCACCGCGCTGGTGATGGCGGCGGCGTTCATCGCGCTGCTCGTGCCGCCCACGGTGGAGAGCGTGACGGAGATGCGGGCCAGCGTCGGCAAGGTGCTCAACGACCTGCACATCTTCCTCGCCGGGTTCGGCATCAACGACCGGCAGCTCCTCTCCCAGGCCACCGACTGGCTGTCCGGCCAGGGCCGGACGATCACCACCGGCGCGCTGGCCGGGGTCAGGACGGCCGGCGAGATCGTGGTCGGCGCGGTGCTCGCGGTGATCCTGTCGGTGTACTTCGTGCACAGCGGCGACCACCTGTTCCGGTGGCTGGTGAGCCTCGCGCCCGCCAAGGCCAGGGGCCGGCTGATGTGGGGCGGCGAGCTGATCTTCTCCGTGATCGGCCGCTACGTCCGCGGCATCGCGATCGTCGGCGCGGTGGACGGGTTCTTCATCGGCCTCGCACTGTGGATCCTCGGCGTGCCGATGGCGCTGCCGCTCGCGGTGCTGACGTTCGTCGGGGCGTTCCTGCCGGTGGTGGGGGCGTTCCTCGCCGGGCTGCTCGCGGCCGTGGTGGCGCTGGTGGCCAAGGGCTGGCTGGTGGCGCTCATCGTGGTCGCGGTGACCATCGCGGTGCAGCAGCTCGAAGGGCACGTGCTGGCGCCGCAGATCTACGGCAAGGCGCTCGAACTGCCGGGGGCGGTCATCCTGGTGGCGATCGCGCTGGGCAGCGTGGTCGCCGGGATCGTCGGGGCGTTCCTCGCCGCGCCGGTCACGTCGGTGGTGGTGGCGCTGATGCACCGGCACGCGGAGCACACCGACGAGCCGCCCGCCCCGGCTCCTGCGGAGCGACCGCCGCCGTCTCCTCCCGGCCCTTCTCCCCAGGCTCCCCCGCAGGGCGCCTAGAGCAGGAGCTCCAGCTCCAGCTCGTGCCTGATGGGAATCCCGTCGGCCTCGCGCGGGATGGAGGGCTTCAGCCGCCTCGCCCGGACCGCGTCGAGCAGCGCCCGGCCCACCCCCTTGCCGGGGAGCACGGCGTCGATCGTGAGGATCTCCACCGCGCCGTCCCGCTCCCTCCAGGTGACGACGCCGGCGAGCTCGCCGTCGAGCTCGGCGACGAAGCCGGGCTGGGCGGCGGCGTCCACCAGCTCGCCCCGGCCCAGGGCGACGAGCGTGGTGCCGCCCCAGCTCTCCCGCAGCACCGCCGACACGCTCTCCAGGTCGGCCGGCCCGATGGCTCGTACGGACATGGTCATGTCGCCCATTATGTGTCCTATGAGATGGGTGACGTTCGACTGCTTCGGAACGCTCGTCGACTGGCGGCACGGCCTGCGCACCAGCGCCGAGCTGATCGCTCCAGGACGGGGAGAGCGGCTGCTGGAGGCGTACAACCGGCACGAGCACGCGGTGCAGGCCGAGTCGCCGGCGCTCCGCTACCGCCACGTGCTGGCCGAGACGCTGCGCCGGGCCTGCGCCGAGGAGCGGATCGAGCTGGGCGGCGACGACGCCACGGTGCTCGCCGCCACGATCCCGTACTGGCCGGTCTTCCCCGAGGTCGGCGCCGAGCTGTTGGCCGTGCGCGCGGCCGGCTGGAACCTCGCGCTGCTCACCAACTGCGACCGCGACCTGATCGCGGAGACGCTGCGGCGGCTGCCCGTGCCGTTCGACGCGGTGGTGACCGCCGAGGACGTGCGGGACTACAAGCCGTCCCTGGCGCACTTCACCACGTTCCGGCGCGCGCACGAGCCGGCCGCGTGGGTGCACGTGGCGCAGAGCTACTTCCACGACCTGGTGCCCGCCCACCGGCTCGGCCTCCGCCGGATCTGGATCAACCGGCTCGGCGAGCGCGCCCCCGACGGCGGCGTCGTCCAGCGTGAGCTCCCCGACCTGCGCGGGCTGCTCACCGCCGTGGAGAGCGCCTGACGCTCAGGCGTTCCGCTGCTCCAGCACGTCGGCGATGCCCGCGAGGAAGGAGTCGACGTCCGCCATGAGGTAGCCCGAGCGCACCAGCACGGCCGAGAACCGCGCCTCCCGCACCTCCTTCGCCGTCACCGGGAAGTCGGTGGTGCCGCGCAGGGTGGCCACGATGCGGTCGAGGAAGGCGTCCACCTCGTCCTCGTTGTAGCCGGTGCCCATGCGGCCCGAGCGGAAGGCGACGCGCTCGACCCTGGCCGCCTGGGTCTCGAACCACTCCTCGCGCAGCAGCTCGCCGGTCGGCTCGGCGAGGGCCAGCCGTACCGGCCACTTGGCCTGCGTCTCCAGCGCCACCACGAACGCCTCCAGGGCGAAGTCGACCGCGGTCTCCTGGTAGCCGCCGCGTTTGGCGCGGAACGTGGCCGCCCGCACCTCGTCGGCGGTGATCGGCTCGTGCGTACGGGGGCCACGGCCCAAGGTGGCCTCGATGCGGCCGATCAGGGCGTCGACCTCCGCCGGATCATAGCCAGAACGCATGCCCATGACGCGCGGAAAGCGGTTCAAGCTCACGCTCCTCTTGAATCGTGCTGGGGTGCCTCCATTGTGCTGCTCTTTATCCCGGCCAGGCACCCCGACATATACCGTTACACCACCATGCGACTGTCCAAGGTCTCTTTCCGCTACCGGCGGCGTGATCCCTTCGTCATCCAAGGGGCCGACGCCGAGCTCGCGCCCGGCGACGTCGTCGAGCTCACCGGGGTCAACGGCGCGGGCAAGTCCACCCTGCTGCGGCTGCTGGCCGGCCTGTCGAGGCCCACGAAGGGGACGATCGGCGGGCGGCCGGCGGTGGTCGGGTTCGCCCCGGACCGGTTCCCGGCGGGGCAGCCGTTCACGGTGGCGGCGTACCTGCGGCACGTCTCGCGGATGCGCGGCGGGGCCCGCTGGGAGCCGTGGGCCGAACGACTGCACATGGAGCACCTGCTGGACACCCCGCTGGGCGAGTTGTCGAAGGGCGGCGGGCACAAGGTGGGGCTGACGCAGGCGCTGATGGCCGAACCGGGGCTGCTGATCATGGACGAGCCGTTCGCCGGGCTGGACGCCGCCACCCGCGCCGTGCTGCCCGGCCTGGCCACGGAGGTGGCCGGCCGGGGCGGCATCGTCGTCGTCAGCGACCACCAGGGCGGCCTGCGCGGGTTACCGGCGCTGCGGCACTGGACGGTCGCCGACGGCCGCCTCCACGAGCCCTCGTCACCCGCTCCCCCGCCGGTGAGCCCCCCGGACGAGCTCGTCACCGTCGCCGTACGGGTGCCCGCCGGCGAGCTGCCCCGCTTCCTCGCCCGGATGCGCGGCGAGGGTTACCCGGCCCGCGAGATCGAGGAGTCCGCCCGATGACCGCGACGGCCGCGCTGGCGGTGTTCCGGCTGTCCGCCTACGTCCGCTCGCACCGCGTCTACCAGAGCCTGCTGCTGGTCCTCGCCCTGCTGGCGGTCCTGCACAGCAGCCGGGCGCCGCGCGGCGAGGAGGCGGGCGTGCTGGCCGGCGCCGCCGTCCTGATCGTCCCCGTGCTGGCCTGGTCCGCCAGGAGCCTGCTGGACACCGAGCCGGACCGGCAGCGCGAGCTGTCGGCGGTGACGGTGGGCGGCCGGGGCAGGGAGCTGGTGGCGGGCCTCGCCGCGGCGCTGGCGACCTGCGTCGCGCTCGCCGCCACCGGCCTGGCCGCGGCGCTGCTGCTCGGCACGAGCGCGCGGCCCTCTTCCGGCGTGCTCGCCGCCGGCGTGGCGATGCACGGCCTCGCGGCGCTGACCGGCACCGCGCTGGGCGCGCTCACCAGCCGGGCCGTCGTCCGCTCGCCCGCCCTGTCGATCATGGGGCTGGTCTTCGGGTTCCTGCTGATGTTGCTGGTCAGCGCCTCGCCGGCGTACTGGCTGACGGTGCCGCTGGTGGTGTGGATGCGCGCGGCCAACGACGGCGACCTGGTCGCCCGCTTCCCCGAGCTGGCCGCCGTCTCGCTCGCGTGGTGCCTGCTCGCCCTGACGTGGTACGCCTGGCGCCGCCTGAGGCGCTGACGGGGTGTGAGGCTATTCGGCCGCGGCGAGCTGCCCGCAGGCGCCGTCGATCTCCCGCCCGCGCGTGTCACGCACGGTCACCGGCACGCCGTGGAACTGCAGCCGCCGCACGAACGCCCGCTCGTCCTCCGGCCGTGACGCGGTCCATTTGGAGCCCGGCGTCGGGTTGAGCGGGATCAGGTTGACGTGCACCAGTTTGTTCTTGACCAGCTTGCCGAGCAGGTCGGCCCGCCATTCCTGGTCGTTGATGTCCTTGATCAGCGCGTACTCGATGGACACGCGCCGCTTGGTCCGCGCCGCGTACGCCCATGCCGCGTCCAGCACCTCGGCCACCTTCCACCGGGTGTTGATCGGCACCAGCGTGTCACGCAGCTCGTCGTCGGGCGCGTGCAGCGACAGCGCCAGCGTGACCGGCAGCCCTTCGTCGGCGAGCTTGCCGATGGCCGGCACCAGGCCGACGGTGGAGACCGTCACGCCCCGCGCCGAGATGCCGAGCCCGTGCGGAGCCGGCTCGACCAGCCGCCGGACCGCGCCGATCACCTGCTTGTAGTTGGCCAGCGGCTCGCCCATGCCCATGAACACGACGTTGCTGACCCTACCGGGACCTCCCGGCACCTCGCCCGCCGCCAGCGCCCGCGCGCCCGCCACGACCTGCTCGACGATCTCGGCCGTGGACATGTTGCGGGTCAGGCCCGCCTGCCCGGTGGCGCAGAACGGGCAGTTCATGCCGCAGCCGGCCTGCGACGACACGCACATCGTGACCCGGTCGGGATAGCGCATGAGCACCGACTCGACCAGCGCCCCGTCGAACAGCCGCCACAGCGTCTTGCGGGTGGTGCCGCCGTCGGTGGCCAGCTCGCGCACCGGGGTGAGCAGGGTCGGCAGCAGCGCGGACAGCTTCTCGCGGGCGGCGGCGGGCAGGTCGGTCATCGCGGAGACGTCCGCCGTGAGCCGCTCGAAGTAGTGACGCGAGAGCTGGTCGGCGCGGAAGGCCTTCTCACCCAGCTCGGTCACCGCGGCCCGCCGCTCGGGCATCGGCAGGTCGGCCAGGTGCCGGGCGGGCTTGGCCCGTCGCGGCGCGACGAAGGTGAGCTGACCTGGGGGCTGGGACACGATGCTGCCTTTGCTTCGGGTATGAGGACCAGGGTAGTCAACGTCGGGGGCGGAGGTGGCATTCCTGGTCAGCGTACGGCTCGCATCATGGTCTCCACCGGATCTACAGTGCACACGTATGGCGATTTTTCGGTCGGCGTCCGGGGAGGGTGGCGCCGAGGTGGTTCTCGCCGTCGGCAACCCGTACGGAAGCCGCACGCTCGTCGTCGAACGGGACGAGGACGCCTCGGTAGCTTACCTGTGCTCGCCAGACGGCACCGTCCACGGCGCCGTCTGGCTGGCCAACCACCGGCCCGCCCCGGCGGTCGTGGACCTCGCGCGGATCAACTCGGGCCTGCCGCCGCTCATGCCCCGCCCCAACACGCTGCGCCCGGAGGGCCGCCGCCCGCTGGGGCAGCTCAGCGCGCTGTGGTTCGAGGAGGGCGACGGCGTCGCGCTGTACGAGGACGACGACCTGCTCGCGGTCATCCCCGGCTGGGCCGACATGAGCCGCGGCATGCCCGGCTACGCGCGGGACGCGGTGGGCGAGTCGCCGTTCGCGTGGGCGCTGTCGGAGGCGCTGGAGGGGCTCGAACCCCGGATCGCCAACGCCCGCTCCTACTGGCGCTGGCGGCACGGCGAGGGGTCGTGGCCGTCGTTCCAGCAGTTCGTGATGGGGCACCTGGACCGGGTGCTCGGCCCCGCCGGACGCTACTGGGACGCGAGCGGCGAGCGGCTGCCCACGGTCGGCATCACCGAACGGCCGCCCCAGGGCAAGCGCGACTACACCGTGCTGTCCACGGTCGGGATGAGCTGCCAGCGCATGCCGACGGTCGAGCAGTGGATCGACAAGCCCGGCGCGTACGCCAGGATCGAGCTGGCCGTGGCCACCCGCGACGACCCGAGGGACGCGGCGCTGCTGCTGGTGTGGCTGGCGCAGTATCCGTGGCACTCGGTCACCTGGCTGGGGCACGCGCACACGGCCCGGTGGTATCACGAGCCGGAGACGTTCCCGCTGGGGCCGCAGTACTCGGGGGTGCTGATGCTGGCCGACGCCCCCCACATGCCTGACATGTCGGGATTCGCGTTCGGGGGTGAGGCGGTCCGGTGGCTCTGGCTGACGCCCGTCACCGCCGAAGCCCTCGACACCCACCACTGACGGCCACGGGAGGCCCCGCTAAGAAGACGCTCAGAAGACGCTAAGAAGGCGCTCAGAAGAACAGCGTCAGCAGCAGCCAGACCGGCACCAGCGTGGTGACCAGGGAGTCCAGCCGGTCCATCAGCCCGCCGTGCCCCGGCAGGATCGTGCCGAGGTCCTTGATGCCGAGATCCCGCTTGATCATCGACTCGATCAGGTCGCCCATCGTCGCCAGCAGCGCCCCCAGGGCCCCGATCAGCGCGCCCTGCCAGAGCGCCCCGCCGAGCAGCCACGTCACCAGCCACGCCCCGACCGCCGTACACGCCACGAGCGACCCGGCGAAGCCCTCCCAGGTCTTCTTCGGGCTGATGACCGTCATCTTGTGCCGGCCGAACAGCACGCCCGCGACGTAGCCGCCGATGTCGCTGGCCACGGTCACCGCGATGAAGATCAGCACCCGGTGGGCGCCGTCCTCCTCCCGCAGCAGCAGCGGGACGAACGCGGCCAGCATCGCGGGGTAGAAGAGCGTGAAAACCGACGCCGTCGCGTCACGTACGTAGCCGTCGGTGCCGTCGCTGAACATCCGCCAGGTGAGCAGCACGAACGCGAACACCGCGAAGCCCGCCAGCAGCCACACCGGCCCGCCCCAGTAGGCGCCCGCCTGCATCGCCACGAGCCCCGCCAGCACCGGCACGGCCGGGACCCTGATCTCGCGGAGCGCGAAGGCCTTGACCAGCTCCAGCACGCCGACGCCGACCGCGCCGGCGACCACCAGGAGGAACAGCTCCTTGATGGTGTAGATCGTCCCGAGGACGAGCGCCCCCAGGACCACGCCCACGGCGATCGCGGCAGGCAGATTCCTCCCGGTACGGCTGCCGCCGCTCGGGCTGGTGCCGGCCGTACGTTCTTCCACTGCAACTCTCCATTGGGCCACGGCCCTCGCCGGGGGGCGAGGGCCGTAGGGCAAGACCCGATGACCGGCGGACCACCCGGAGGCGGCCCGCCGTACGGGCCGCCGGGGGGCGATCCGTGCCGGGGCGCGCCGCTCAGACTTCGAGCAGCTCGGCTTCCTTGTGCTTGAGCAGCTCGTCGATCTTGGCGACGTGCTTCTGCGTCATGTCGTCCAGCTCCTTCTCGGCGCGCCGGACCTCGTCCTCGCCCGCCTCGCCGTCCTTGACCAGCTTGTCGAGGACGTCCTTGGCGGAGCGGCGGATGTTGCGGATGGAGACCTTCGCGTGCTCGCCCTTGTTCCTGGCGACCTTGATGTACTCCTTGCGGCGCTCCTCCGACAGCTCGGGGAACGTCACGCGGATGACCTGGCCGTCGTCGGTGGGGTTGACCCCGAGGTCGGAGTCGCGGATGGCCTTCTCGATCGCGCCCATCGAGCTCTTGTCAAAGGGCTGGATGAGTACCATGCGCGCCTCGGGCACGTGGAACGACGCCAGCTGCTGGATCGGCGTCGGCGTGCCGTAGTACTCGGCGCTGATCTTGTTGAACATCGCAGGCGTGACCCGGCCCGTGCGGATGGTCGCGAAGTCCTCCTTCGCGACCGAGACGGCCTTGTCCATCTTTTCCTCGGCTTCGAGGAGGGTTTCGTCGATCACAGCGGCTCCCTGTCGTCTTCTGGCTGGCGGTGTCGGGCTCGCTCCGTCATTTCCCCGCGGGACTCACCAGCGTGCCGATTTTCTCACCGCGTACCGCACGCAGGATGTTGCCCTCGCCCATCAGGTCGAAGACCACGATCGGCAGGTCGTTGTCCTTGCACAGGCTGATCGCGGTGGCGTCCATGACCGCGAGGTCACGCAGCAGCACCTCGCCGTAGTCGAGGTGGTCGAACCGGACGGCGTCCGGGTTCTTCCGCGGATCGGAGTCGTAGATGCCGTCCACCTGCGTGCCCTTCAGCAGCGCCTCGGCGCCGATCTCCAGGGCGCGCTGTGACGCGGCGGTGTCGGTGGAGAAGTAGGGCGAGCCGAGCCCGGCGCCGAAGATCACGACGCGGCCCTTCTCCAGGTGCCGGATCGCGCGGCGCGGCAGGAACGGCTCGGCCACCTGCTGCATCGTGATGGCGGTCTGCACGCGGGTCTCGACGCCCCGGCGCTCCAGGAAGTCCTGCAGGGCCAGGCAGTTGATGACCGTGCCCAGCATGCCCATGTAGTCGGCGCGGGCGCGGTCGATGCCGCCCTGCGACAGGGTGGCGCCGCGGAACATGTTGCCGCCGCCGACCACGACGGCGACCTGCACGCCCTCCTTGACCGCCTCGGCGATCGAGTCGGCGAGATGGTCGACGATCGTCGGGTCGATGCCCAGCGGCTCGCTGCCGGCGAACGCCTCGCCCGACAGCTTCAGCATCACCCGCTTCCACCTCAGATGGTTGCTGGGCGGATGTGGGGATGAGTCGGCCGCCGTCCGTGTGGATTCGTGGGCTGACTCCCGGTGGTCCTGCACGGCGGCGGCCTCCTTCACTCGGTGGATCGATCCTGGCTTCGTGGCGTGCCTGATGGTGGCTCGCCTAAGCCTAAGCCTGACCGACCTTGAAACGGACAAAGGCGAGGACCTCGACGCCGTTCTCCTCGGCGTACTTGCCTACGCTCTTCTTGTTGTCCTTCACGAACGCCTGCTGGAGCAGCGTGAAGTCGCGGTACCAGCCGTTGAGGCGGCCCTCGACGATCTTGCCGATGGCGGCCTCGGGCTTGCCCTCCTCGCGGGTCATCTCCTCGAAGAGCTTGCGCTCCTTCTCGACGACCTCGGCCGGCACGGAGTCGGCCTTGAGGTACTGCGGGGCCATCGCGGCGGCGTGCTGCGCGATGTCCTTGGCGACCTCGGCGTTCGGCTTGTCGAGCTGCACCAGCACGCCGACGGCCGGCGGCAGCGCCGGGTCGGTCTTGTGCATGTAGGCGCCGATGTAGCCGCCCTCGAGAACCTGGAAACGGCGGATCTCGATCTTCTCGCCCAGCGCGGCGTTGGCCTCGTCCAGGTGCTGCTGGACGGGCTTGCCACCGAAGGAGGACTCCAGCAGCGTGGCCACGTCGGCCGGCTTGGTCTCCAGGATGTGCGCCACGACCTGGGACGCCAGGTCCTGGAAGCGCTCGCCCTTGGCCACGAAGTCGGTCTCGCAGTTGAGCTCCAGCAGCGCGGCGACCGAGTCGCCGTCCTGCTTGAGCGCGACCAGGCCGTTGGAGGCGGTGCGCGCCTCGCGCTTGCCCACGTCCTTGGCGCCCTTGAGGCGCAGCAGCTCGACGGCGCGGTCGAAGTCGCCCTCAGCCTCCTCCAGCGCCTTCTTGCAGTCCATCATGCCGGCAGCGGTGATCTCGCGAAGCCGCTTGACGTCGGCCATGTTCACGGAAGCCATTGCTCTTTTTCCTCGTGGGATTTCGTCGTCGTCATCGTGGTCGGATGGACGGCCCGGATCGGTCCGTCCGCCCTTTGTCGTCGGTACGGCAGGCGCGTGCCGTACGGGTCTGGCCGTACATGAGCCTTCGTACTGCTCCGGCGTCCCTGCCCGGAACACCGGCCCTGCGTACCGGCCCGATGTCCTGGCCTGGTGTCCCGGCCCGGCGTGCCCTGCGGTTCGCCGGTCCGGGCCTCGGGCCTCAGGTCTCAGGGCCGGTGGGCGCCGGGTCGTTCGGCACCGGGCCTGGGCTGCTCGCGGCGGCTTCGCTGCCATACTGCCCAGCCTCGCCGCTCCGTACCACCCTGGCCCGCGTCCGGAACCCCCACCCGGACTTCCCGTCCGGCCCAAGCCATCGAGCCCGTACGCCGGCCCGAACCCGGACCCCGAGCCCCAGCTCAAACCCTGAGCCGCTGACCCAGGCCCCAGCCACTGACCCGAGCCCCGGCCCGCAGCCTTTGCCCGAGCGGGCGGCGACGGCCGCGCTCACCCCCGAAGCGGCGGCGACGACCGTCACCCTCTCTACAACCCGGCCAAGCCCGCGCCTGCGCCCGTGCGTTACGTGCGGATCAGGCCTGCTGCTCGGCGTCGCCCTCGGCAGCCGGAGCGGCCGGAGCGCTCTCCTCGGCACCGGCCTCAGCAGCCGGAGCCTCGGCAGCCGCAGCCGCAGCCTCAGCGGCGGGCGCCTCGGCAGCCGCAGCCTCAGCGGCCGGAGCTTCCGCAGCCGGAGCCTCGGCGGCGCCGGTGCCCTGCTCGATGAGCTCACGCTCCCACTCGGCCAGCGGCTCGGCGGCAGCGGGCTTCTCGTCGCCGCGAGCGGCGCCGGAGCGGGCCATGAGACCGGCGGCGACACCGTCGGCGACGACCCTGGTCAGCAGGCCGACGGCGCGGATGGCGTCGTCGTTGCCCGGGATCGGGTAGTCGACCTCGTCGGGGTCGCAGTTGGTGTCGAGGATCGCGACGACAGGGATGCCGAGCTTCTTGGCCTCGCTGATCGCGATGTGCTCCTTCTTGGTGTCGACGACCCACACCGCACTGGGCACGCGGCCCATGTCACGGATGCCGCCGAGCGTCCGCTCGAGCTTGTCCTTCTCGCGACGGCGCATGAGGAGCTCCTTCTTGGTGAGCCCCGAGGCGGCGACGTTGTCGAAGTCGAGCTCCTCGAGCTCCTTCAGACGCTGAAGCCGCTTGTGCACGGTGGAGAAGTTGGTGAGCATGCCGCCCAGCCAGCGCTGGTTGACATACGGCATGCCGACGCGGGCGGCCTGCTCGGAGATGGCCTCCTGAGCCTGCTTCTTCGTGCCGATGAACAGGATCGTGCCGCCGTGGGCGACCGTCTCCTTGACGAAGTCGTAGGCGCGGTCGATGTAGGACAGCGACTTCTGCAGGTCGATGATGTAGATGCCGTTGCGCTCGGTGAAGATGAAGCGCTTCATCTTCGGGTTCCAGCGCCGGGTCTGGTGACCGAAGTGAACGCCGCTCTCGAGCAGCTGTCGCATGGTGACGACGGGGGCCATCTGCTGGTCCTCCAGGTCTGGGCGCCCTGCGGATGGGCGCGGTTCTCGGTTGTGCCGCGGCAGCGCGTTGTCTGCCGCCCTGATGCCCCGAACCCGCTCCAGCCGGGCACTGGGCCCGGACCGATGGGGCGGTCCGCAATGGGGCATGCGAAGTCGGCCTGTGGCTACAGGCCACCGAAAAGTCTACCTTGCACACCGCCCCGGCCTGACCGCCGGAGGTCAAACGCCTGCCACCACTCCCACCCCAAGCTCCCGACCCGCCCTCCCCCAGCCCAGGCTCACCCAGCCCGACCCTCCCAGCCCGGCCTCCCTCGTCCGACCCCTGCCCGTCCGGCCTCTCCTAGCCCGGCCTCTCCGGGCCTCCTCACGGACTCGCCTTACTCCCGAGACGGCGAGCGCTCGCCCCCCGTCACCTGTTCCGCCTCCGCCGCCCCGGCCCCGTGCTGCGCAAGCCCGTGGTCCTCGGTCGGCAGCCCAGGAACCGGCCTCGTAACCACAGGGAACAGGTTGACCTGCACCTCAGCGACCCTGGCCCCGTCCGGCACGCCGGTCTTCTCCCGGTTCCGTATGGCATAAGGCTCGACCAGCTCCTGGATCGCCTCGTGGAGCCGTATCAGCTCATGGGCGGTGGCCTTCACCCGTGTCCGGTTGAACACCGTCGCGTCCCGCCACTCCTCCGACTCCCTCTCGACCTCGGCCAGCGCCCGGTCGGCCTCCCGGTTCGCCTCCCGCCGGAACGCCGCCATCAGCGCCACCTTGGCGTCCCGCACCTCCGGCTGGTCCTCGGGCAGCAGCCCCACGCTCAGCGGCTTGCCGACGGCCCGCCACAGCCGTTCCCGCCCGTCGCCCCTGGGCGGCGCGTCCTCCACGAACCCGTACTTGGCCAGCATCCGCAGGTGATAACTCGCGGCGCTGGGCGTGATGCCCGCGATCTCCGCCACCTCTGTGGCGGTCGCGCTCTCCTCCACTCCGAGCCGGTTGAGGATCTGCAGCCGCGCGGGATGGGCCAGTGCCCTCATCGCTTTGGGGTCGCTGAGCCCGTCGAAGTCCGCAGTCATGCGCCCAAGGTATCCCTTCAGAGTTGTGAAACGTTGCTTTCAGAAGTCTGAAGGGATACCTTCATAACTGTGAAGCGAACCCTTCAGGCCTCGTCCGCCTCCTCCCTGCCGGCGCCTCCGCCCCTGCGCAGGCAGCGCGACTACCGTCTCCTCTGGACCTCGCGCACGACCTCGATCACGGGCTCGGAGGTCTCCAAGCTGGCCATCCCCCTGACGGCCGTCACGCTGCTCACCGCCAGCCCGACCGAGATGGGTCTGCTGACCGCCGCCGGTCCCCTCCCGGCGCTCCTGTTCGGGCTGCAGGCGGGCGCCATCGTCGACCGCCTCGTCCGCCACCGTCCGCTGATGATCGCTTGTGAGCTCGTGGCCTGCGCCGCCGCCGCGTCCGTCCCTCTGGCCTGGCTCCTCGGCCTGCTGAGCGTCCCGTGGCTCCTCGTGGTGGCCCTGGTCATCGGCACGTCGGCGGTGCTGTTCAAGTCAGCGAACTTCTCGTACGTCGCCGGAACCGTCCCGCCGGCTCAGCGCGTCGAGGCGATGGCCGGTCTCCAGGCGTGCCACTCGGTGGCCTCTGTCGGCGGCCCGAGCCTCGCCGGTCTCCTCGTCCAGTTCTTCACGGCGCCGCTGGCCGTCCTCGCGGAGGCGATGTCGTTCCTGGCCTCCGCCCTGCTCCTCCGCTCCATCCGCACTCAGGAACGGAACGAGCCCGCCCCCTCCCGAGGCATGTGGCGCGACGTCACCGAGGGCCTTCGCACCGTCCTCACCCACCCCACCCTGCGCGCCCTCCTCGGCGCCGGCGTGACGATCAACTTCTTCGCGATGGCGTACGTGGCCGTCTACATCCTCTACATGGTCAACACCCTGAGCATCCCCAAGAGCCTGATCGGCGTGCTCATCGCGATGAGCGGCGCGGGCGGCCTGGCGGGCGCCTGGCTCACGACCCGCCTGACGAAACGCTACGGCGAGAACCGCATCCTGCTCGCGACCGTCCTCTTCTTCCCCGTCGAGGTCCTGACTGCCGGCCTCCTGAACGGCCCCCTCTGGTGGAACATCACCGCCATGACCGTCGTGGGCCTCATGACGGGCGGCGTCGTGGTCGCCTTCTCCACCTGCCTCGGCGTCATCACCCTCCGCGAGACTCCTCAGGAACTGCGCGGCCGCGTGAACGCCACCATGACCTTCGCCGTCCAGGGCGTCCTCGCACTGGGCGGCCTTACGGGCGGCATCGTCGCCGACCACATCGGCCTGCGCCCGATGATCCTGCTGTGCGCCGCGGGCATGGCCCTGACCACGTTCTGGATCTGGCTCTCCCCCCTACGCCCCCGCACGTCTGGACACCCTCACCCCGCGCGAGCCCTCACCCCCACCCCGGACCCCCGAACCCTGACCCGCCACCTCGTCTCCACAAAACGCCACCTCTGGCCCTGACCCCCACATACACAGGTGCCCCCGCCACTCCCTCGCCGCAAAACGGAGATCCGCCGACCGCCACCAGAAATCCAAGCACCACCCTCCGACAATTCAGCAGATCCAAGCTTTGAGATCACCCAAGCAGCAAACACGAACCCCGCGATCATCATCACAGCAGACACAAGCCCGCATCCAGGACTTCATCCACACTTTCAGCAGACCGCAAGCACCTTCATCCACAGAACACCATTCGGCGCCACGCCCCCGCTGAATCCCGGCGGAAACTTCCGCCATGCAATCTCCATCTCCGTCCCCATCTCACTCTCACTCTTACTCTCACTCCACCAGCGACCAGGCGTCCCCCGCCCACCTTCGCCCCACGCCGACCGAAGCCCGCCCTTCGCGCTCCCACCACATCGCCGCTTTCCTCCCCTTACTCCTCACGACCACGCTCATCGCCCCAGTCGCAACGACCACGCTCGTCGCCCCGCTTCTGGCAACCACGTTCCTCGCCCTGACCGCCACTCCAGCCAGAGCCTCACCTCCAGCTTGGCGCTGGCCTCTGGACGGCCACCCCCGCATCCTCCGCCGTTTCACCCCACCTCCAGAACGCTGGCTCGCCGGTCATCGCGGCGTCGACCTGGCGGCACCGCCCTCCACCCCGGTCCTGGCGGCAGGCGCCGGCACAGTCCGCTTCGCCGGCCCGGTGGGAGGAAAGGGCGTGGTGACGATCGACCACGAGGGCGGCCTGCGCACGACGTACTTGCCGGTCACCCCTGCCGTGAAACGAGGCCAGCCCGTCACCCCCGGCACCGAATTGGGCCTCCTCCAAGCGACCAACCCCCATTGCCCGGAGTCCTGCCTCCACTGGGGCCTCCTACGCGACGCCCGCTATCTGAACCCCCTCCTTCTCCTCGGCCAAGCCCCCATTCGCCTCCTCCCTTTCTGGCCCGAATCACCCCAAGCCATCGATCCCCCTGAGAAACCCCTCGACTCCACCCCACAGCGACCCCCCACACCACTCCGAATAGGGAGCAGAGCCGAAAACTCCCATCCCCAACCGCCCGAAACCACGCGCTCGAACCACTACCTCCTAAGCAATTCCACCTCCCCCACCGCCACCACCATCCACACCCCCACCCCCGCCGCGATCACGCTGCCCATCGCCATACTCACCGCACTTCTCCTGATCACCGGACTGCACCACCGCCGCCATCGCCATAACCCAGACAGCCAACAGCGCCGCACAAACAGCGGCCGACATCGCAAAAGACGATCAAGCACCCGCGAAACGAGAAACAACAGCAAGCACTGAGGTGCCCCGAACCTTCCGGACTCGGACCCAAGTAGGGTCAGAGACAGTCCAGGAAGGAAGCACGTGGCGAAGAAGCCGAGAATATATCCGCCCGAGTTGCGGGCCGAAGTCGTGCGTGCCGTCATCGACAACGGGAAGACCCCTGCACAGGTTGCCCGCGATTTCGGCCTGGTCGCAGAGACCGTTCGCAATTGGGTGAAGGCAGAGAAGTCGAAGAACTCTGGCACTACCGATGAGGCCCGCGCCGCCATCGACCGCGCCAAGCTCCAGGAGATGGAACGACGCGTCCAAGAACTTGAGCAGGAGAACGCGTTCCTGAAAAAAGCCGCGGCCTTCTTTGCGAAAGAACTCCCGTAAGCGAGAAGTACGAACTCATTCTCGCCGAGAAGGCTAATTTCGAGATCATCATGATGTGCCGTCTGCTCGGCGTGTCGAAATCCGGATACTACGATTGGGAGAAGCGCCCGATGTCGGCGACCGAACAACGGCGCGAAGACCTCAAGCCCTTGATTGACTTCGTGTTCGCCGAATCCGGCCGGACCTACGGGTACCGCCGTATCCACGCGGAGCTCAGGCGTGCCGGCATCGAGGTGGACGATGAACTCGTTCGCAAGCTCATGCGCCAGATGCGCCTGGTCCCGGTGCAGGTCAAGCGACGCCGTGGCCTGACAATCGCGGACAAGAACGCGGCCCCGATCCCTGACCTGGTGCGGCGCGACTTCAGGGGTCATCGAACTTACGCGGGGATAGCTCGGTTTCGGCTTGAGCGGGTGGTTGCGCAGCGTGATCGGAGGCGTTGATTGCTCGTGTTGCGGAAGCCGTACGCGCAGCGCGCTTCGAGCTTGATCACGCGATTGGTCCCTTCGCTCTTGGCATTGGTGATGCCCGTGCGGATGAACGCCTCGATCTCGGCCCACCAGGCGGCGATGCTCTGGGCCAAGGTGACCAGTTCGGGCAGGTAGGCGTGGTCGGCGCACCAGGCGAAAAAGGCGTGCAGGCGGTGGGCGATCCGCGAGCGGGCCGGGTTGGTCCGGGCCAGCGCGAGCAGGTGACGCAGTTTCTCCTTGGCGTGCCAGCCTGCCAGCAGATGCCTGCCGGCGGTGCCGATCCTGCCCACGTCGCGTTCCAGGACGGCACGCTGCTCGGCGGTCAACTCCTCGGCATTGGCGCGCAGCAGGCGGCGGTGGTCGTATTCGGGGTCGCCCTTGCGTCCACGGCGTCCGCGCATCTTCCAGGTCAGCCGCCGCCGCAGCTCAGCGAGCTTGGCGTTGGCCAGTTGCACCAGGTGGAAATGGTCCACCACGATGATCGCGTGTGGCAGCGCGGCGCGGATCGCCGAGCGAAACACCGCGCACATGTCGATCGCCACGTAGGAGACGGCGTTGCGCCATGCGGCGGGCCGGGCGTTCAACCAGGCCGTGACCGACGTCGCCACGCGGCCTTCGACCTGGCCGAGCAGCCCTTGCTCCCCGCACAGATCGGTGAAGCCGACATGCCATCGGTCGGCGATCAGCCGGTACTTGCCGGTGGCCGCATCCTGTTCCCAGCGGGGAGCGCCCCGCCGGATCTCATCGATCCCGATTGCCGAGGTCGGCAGCGGCTCGGCGGGCAGCACCTCGGTGGCATAGGCGCGCATCTCGCGCATCGCCACCGGCCAGGACAGCCGATGGTCACGCCCGGCCTGGGAGATGGTGCGCCCGCCGTCCACCACGCTGCGCCCGCAGGCCCGCCGCAACCTGGCGGTGGTCCGCATCCTCGCGCCGACCTGCGGAACCTGCTCGGTGAACGATCCGCGCCGACAGCGTTCCTCCCGGCACACCCAGCGGCGTTTGTGCCACAGCAGGCTGATCGTCTCACCGCCGGCGCACAGGTCGCGGGGCGAGGTGAGCACACGTTCCTTGACCCGGGTGGCGAACACCCCGCACGCCGGGCAGGCCCGTGCCGTCTCATCATCAGTGATCATGTGGACCACCCGATGGCCGTCATCGTCGCGTTCCACCCGCACCACCGCCACGCCTTCCAGGCCCAGCAGCAGTGTCGCATCCGAAGAAATCTCTATAGTGTTCTGCACGCCCGTGGTTTCTTGAAGATCGACTGCCTAGACAACAGTCATGATCCACAAGAGCCGCGGGCATCTTGCATCCGGGGTGATCTTCAGCCTTAGCCGTCACTCAACGTGACCAGAGAGCGGACTCCTGCCGCCCCTCCCCGATCAAACTCGAAGACCCGACTTCAGCGCGGAGGTGCCCGGCCAGAAGATGATCGGTGATATCACGCAGATCGATACGGGTGAGGGTGCACTTTTCCTGGCAACGGTTATCGACTGTTTCAGCAAGAGCGTGATCGGCTGGGCGCTGGACGTACGATATCCGGCGAGATTGGTGTGCGCGGCCATCGATATGGCCGCGGCCCGCATCGAGATGCCCGACGGGGCGATCTTTCACTCCGATCGTGGGAGCCAATACACGTCGATCGAGTTCGGCGAGACACTCGGCAAGTACAGCATCCGGCAATCCGTCGGACGCACCGGGAGTTGTTTCGATAACGCGATGGCGGAATCGTTCTTCGGTAAGCTGAAGACGGAGATGGTGCATCACTGGACGTTCGCCACGCGTGCCGAGGCGCGACGCGAAGTGATCAAATTTATCGAGGGATTCTATAACCGGCGAAGACTTCACTCTGGGTTGGGATATCGCCCGCCATCGGAAGTGCTAGAGGAATGGTTCGATAACCGGGTCGCGGGGTGATATAGTTTCATTTGGGTCGAGTCCGGAAAAATCGGAGCCCCTCACACCCCCAGGCCCCCACCGCTCCTCCCCAGGGTCCAGGCAAAATCGGGCAGCTCTTGAGTGGGATGCGGCCAGGAGCGGCAAGTCCTCAGCTGCTGAATCGACTCACACCTGCCCGGCGGCGACGTAGGCGGCGCGGACAGCGGCGCTGACTCGCTCGAACGCGCCCGAGCCATCGTGCCGCTTCGGCCGGGCTCCAAGGTGGCGAGCACAAAGCTCATCCAGAGCACGACAGCCGCCTACATGCGCCAACGCGAACAAACCCTGGAGCCCTGGAGCCCTGGAGCCCTGGAACCCTGGAACTTTGGAACGCGAAGGCACCCGCCAAAATCGACGACGCCGCCAATCACGCCCTGGGATGAGCCTGCTTGTACGCCGCCCGCAACCGCTCAATCGAGACATGCGTATAGATCTGTGTGCTGTTCAACGACGCGTGCCCAAGGAGCTCCTGCACACTCCGCAGATCCGCCCCGCCCTCCAGCAGGTGAGTAGCCGCACTGTGCCGCAACCCGTGCGGCCCCATATCAGGAGCACCTTCGACCTGTGCCAACGCCGCGTGCACCACCCGCCGAACCGTCCCCGCGTCGATGCGCCCTCCCCGTACCCCGAGAAAGAGCGCCGGCCCCGAACCCGCCCGCGCCCAGAGCGGCCGTCCGTGAATGCACCACCGATCGAGCGCCCGGAGCGCAGGCAAGCCGAACGGCACTGAACGCTCCTTGCGCCCTTTCCCCATGACACGAACGACGTGCCGATCCCGATCCACGTCATCCACGTCGAGCCCGCACAACTCGCTCACCCGGACACCAGTGGCGTACAACAGTTCAAGAATCGCCCGATCGCGGAGTTCCTTGGGTTCCACGCCAGAGGCCGAATCCATGACCTCCTGCGCCTGCTCCTGATCGAGCACCGCCGGCAAGTCCCGCGGCGCCTTGGCGCTCCCCAGCAACAACCCGGGATCCTCGGCCAACCACCCCTGCCGGTGACAGTAGGCGGTGAACGTCCGAGCGCAGGCCGCCCGCCGCGCCAAGGTCGCACGCGCTTTCCCGGCATCATGCTGTCCGGCCAGCCACTCCCTCAGCACCGCGACATCAAGGTCCTCAACAGGACGATTCAGGTGATCGAGCAAGCTGCTGACATCGGTCAGGTAGGCACGCACTGTATGCGGCGAAAGATCCCGCTCAAACCGCAGGTACCGCCCGAACGCCCCAAGAACCTCGTCCCTCCCCAAACCCGCCCCTCCCCACTGCAGCAACCACAAACGATCGTGCCACCCCAACCTGCCCCCGAACCGCACCAGCCACGCCCTACAACATCACGATGCCCCCTCGCCACCTCACGCCACGAATATCCCGCCGTCACAACGCCCGAAGCCCAGCACCCCGCCAACGCACACCTGACGCCACCACCGCAGAAGACGCCGAAGGAAGATCCATGCCATCTTCAACCCGCCGCCGTCGAAACCCACCGCGCCGACCTCAGAGGTATGCCGGGCTAGCAGGAGGACGTGGGGCGTTCCGGAGGAGGAACGGTGCTGTCTTCACCTCCGCCGCCGTCGCAAACCCCTGGACAACCCCGGTATGCCGGGCAACTCGTGGGGTGGGCGCTCGTTGGGTGGTAGCTGGAGGACCTCCCCTGATGAGCAGGGTGAGAACGCCCAGGACGCCGAGGACTCAGCAAGGCTGCGGATCGCGGACTCGGCGCCCTACTCCCCCCATCACGTCTGCCGCCGACACCACCCTTGAACGCCTGCCACATCGCCTTCGAAGGCCGTCTCACTCCTGCCAACCACTGACCACCTCACCAACCAAGATCAGCCGTTAAGTTCACACTCCCGGAGCCGCTCCGTACCAGCGCACCGGGCCTTCCTGGCGGGCATCAGGTGAATGGTGGCGGCGTGGCCTATACCGTTGTCTTTCGCCTCGGGCCCCTCCTGCTGTGCTCCCAAAATCCTGAGTTGTGGTCGCCGGTTCTCCGGAGGTTGCCGGGCAAGGTGGATGGCGGGGAGCTCGCTCTCCTGCCCGGTCAACCCCCTCGAACTTCCCCTTTGCGGCTTCGTGTCGAGTGCTCGATTCCTCAGGTTGTGGGGGACCCTGACGAGCCCTCGTCTGGGATGGGGAGGTTGTGTTCGCGGTGTACGAGGTCGTCCTCGTCCGGGAAGGGCGGGTCCTGGAGTGGATCTGCGTCGGCGTCAATGAGCGGGGGTTCGAGGGCCGCGCTGTCGGGGGCTTTGCGGTAGGAGGTCGTTTGCTTGCGGAGGCGCCAGCCGTCCGCGGAACGTTCGATGTAGCCGGCAGCGGCGAGACCGCCCAGGGCGCTGAGGGCGGTGCTGAGGTTCACGCCGGCCGCGACCGCTATCGAGGCCGGCCCTGCGCCCTTTCGAGTGGGTACGGCATCCAAAACCCTCTTCGTGACCTCGTTGAGCTTGTCCCGGGCGACCGCCGGGGTACGGGACTGCGAGACCAGGTCATCGCCCATCACGCCGACGAGGTCGACGACCTCCTCAGGGGAGGTGACACACACCGCCTTACGTTCGCGGAGGAGGCGATGGCATCCGTCCGACATGCGGGAGGTGACGGGGCCGGGTACGGCACCGAGGTGCCGATTGAGCGCCAGCGCGTGGGTGGCGGTGTTCAGGGCTCCGCTGCGCAGGGCGGCTTCCACCACCACGGTGCCCCTCGACAGAGCCGCGATCAGACGGTTTCTGATGAGGAAGCGCGCCCGGGTGGGGTGCACTCCTGGCGGACATTCACTCACGATCACCCCCTGGCCTCTGATCTTGGCGAACAAGGTGTCATGGCTGCTCGGGTAGCAGACGTCGACACCGCAGGCCAGCACCACGACGGTCGGGGAGCCGGCGGCCAGTGCTCCTCTGTGCGCGGCGCTGTCCACGCCGAAGGCGCCGCCCGACACGACCGTCCAGCCGGACTCGCCCAGGCCGACGCCGAACTCCGCGGCTATGTGGGTGCCGTACGCGGTCGCTGAGCGGGCGCCGACCAGCGCCACGGATTTGAGGCAGGAGAAGCGGAGGTCTGCCGAGCCGTGCAGCCACAGGCCGAGAGGACGGCTCTGACCGAGTTGGTCGAGCTGGGTGGGCCATTCCGCGTCACCGGGGATGATGAGGCGGGCGCCGGATCTTTCGCCGTTCTCGAGGTCGGCAGCCGGGTTGGAGGCGGCCAGGCGGGCATGCCAGGCGTTGAGACGGGCTGTCACCTGGCCGCGGGAGCGGTCGCGTTGCGTCGTCTCCTGCTCGATGAACTCGGGCGGGAGGGACCGGGCGCGGATCGCGTCCACCGCCATGGCTGCTCCGTATCGCGACACCAGGCGGCCCATGACCGGGTCACCTACGTCTGCGGCGCGCATCAGCCCGGCGCGAGCTTCGTGCTCGGATCGGGCGGCAGGTTGAGTGGATATGGCTGATCGCGCGGATCGGGCGGGTGCGGCTGACGGGGCCGACGCGGCTGACGGGGCCGATACGGCCGCTGCATCTGGCGAGGCTTGTGTGGTTGGCCGGGAGGGAGCAGGGGGTCCCTCAGGCGCAGGAGACCACACGGACGCAGCGGGTCGAACGGGCGTGGCAGGGCGGTTTGCGGATGCAGGTGCTCCTCCGGCGGATGCGGCTTCGGAGATCGGTGCCGGTCGTGGATCGCGGGTCGGCTCTGGAAGCGGGGTCTGGCCTCCGAGCCTGACTAGCCGTCTTGGGTCACCTGTCTGCGGTGGCGCTGGTGCAGGTGCCCGCTGCTGGGGGCGAGGGTGGGGCAGGGTCCGGTTTGCGGTGAGGGCGCTGGGAGCTGGTTGGTATGGCTGTGCCGGCTCCGATGCGCTTGCGGGCGGGATGGCCGGCTCAGGCGGTCGGGCGGCGTCGTCAGGTGATGCTGATCCGATGCGCGGCGGGCGTCGGGCAGTGGGTGGCTCGATGGAGAGGGACGGTCCGGCCGGCAGCGGCTCTTGAGGCGAGACGACCGGCTGGTTGGGGTTGGCTGCGAGGAAGGGCCGTTGAGGGTGGAGCAGGCGGATGGGGGTGCAGGGGGTGTTGTGCATCAGGATGTCACTCCGAGCCAGAAGTGGAGGGCTGTGGTCGTTTCGTCTTCGTCCGGGCGGTCCTTGTCGGCCAGGTCGGCCAGGGTCCAGGAGACGCGGACCGCGCGGTCGAGGCCGCGGGCGGTCAGGGTGCCTGAGTCCAGGCAGGCGGTCATGGGCTTCATGGCCTTTGGGGGCGGCCGGTAGTCGCTGTGGAGGACGGACGAAGGGACTTCGGCGTTGGTACGCCAAGGGGTGCCGCTGAGTCGTTTGGCGGCGCGCTCGCGGGCCGCGAGTACGCGCTCGGCCACCGCTGCGCTGGATTCGGTGAACTGGCGGTCGGCCAGCAGCTCGCGTCTGGATGCGCGGGCGACGGTGACCTTCATGTCGACGCGGTCGAGGAGCGGACCCGAGAGCCTGCCGAGGTAGCGGCGTCTCGCGGTCGGGGAGCACTTGCAGGTCTCGCCTTGGTCGTCGCTCTGCGCGCAGGGGCACGGGTTCGCCGCCAGTACGAGCATGAACCGGGCCGGGAACGTGACCGAACCCGCCGACCGGGACACCGTGACGCGACCGGATTCCAGAGGCTGGCGCAGCGCGTCGAGGACATGGCGGGGGTACTCGGGAGCCTCATCCATGAAGAGGACGCCTCTGTGGGCCAGGGAGACAGCTCCGGGCCGTACGATCGCGCTGCCGCCCCCGATGATCGCCGCCGAGGTGGCCGTGTGGTGCGGAGCCACGAACGGCGGACGGCTCAGCATGGGCGCGCTGGGCGGCAGGATGCCCGCGACCGAGTGGATGGCGGTCACCTCCAGAGCGTGATCGAGCTCCAGATCGGGCAGCAGGGTGGGCAGGCGTTCGGCCAGCATGGTCTTGCCGGTGCCGGGCGGACCGAGCATCCAGAGATTGTGGCCGCCGGCGGCGCACACTTCGAGGGCGCGGCGGGCGACCGGCTGGCCGACGACATCTGCCAGGTCCAGGACCGGGCTCGTGATCGGCGGCGTGGGCTCGATGAACTCCTCCGGTTCGGGCTCGGGCGCCTCCTCACGTCCCTTGCGCAGCCACTCGACCAGTTGGCGGAGGCTCGCCATCGGGATCACCTTGACGTCGGGGACGAGGGACGCCTCCGCCGAGTTCGCTGAGGGAACGACGACCGTGGCGTCTCCGTCGTTCGCGGCTCCGAGGACGGAGGGCAGGACGCCGCGTACCGGTCTGATGCGGCCGTCGAGGCCCAGCTCGCCCAAGAAGAACGGGTCCGCGATGCGCTCGGCTGGGACGACGCCCGCGGCACCCAGGATCGCCATCGCTATGGCGAGGTCGAATTGCGAGCCCCGCTTGGGGAGGGTGGCCGGGAACAGGCTGACGATGATGCGGGCGTCGGGCCACGGGTATCTGCTGTTGACCACTGCGGATCTCACCCGGTCGCGGGCCTCGCTCAGCGCCGTGTCGGGCAGGCCGATCAGGTGGATGCCGGCCAGGCCGTTGCCCACGTCGGCCTCGATCTCCACCGTACGGCCCGTCACGCCGACCAGAGCCACGCTGCGGGTGCGCGCCACGGCCATCAGATCACTCCCCGGATGTGGCGCAGGGCGAAGTCGCCGGCGAAGCGTTCTATGGCGATGACGTCGACGCGTACGGAGTCGAAGGTGTGAGCCTGGGTGGACAGCCACTTGGCGGCGAGCGTGCGGAGTTTGGAGAGCTTTCTGTGGTCCACCGACTCCAGGGCCGTGCCGTGGGATCGGCTGGAGCGGGTCTTGACCTCGACGACGATGAGCGTGCTGCCCTCTTCGGCGATGATGTCCAGTTCGCCGTGGCGGCAGCGCCAATTGCGGTCGATGATTCTCATGCCCTTGGCTTCCAGATAGATCGCGGCCAATTGCTCGCCCTTTTTGCCGAGTTCGTCCTTCTTGGCCATGTGGTGCCTCCGTCCGGGGGTGCTGCTTTTGGATGCGTCGGGCTCGACCTTGGCGGAGGCGGGGTCGGTGTCGGGCGGCCGAACGGGGTTCTGGGGATAGGGAGTGCGGGATTCTGCTGGCTGTGGATAACCGGGCGCCCAGGGCGTGCGAGGGGCTGCTGCGACGGCGATTGCGTGGAGGGTGGCGGCGAGGGCGGCAAGCATGCCGAAACGGGACAGAGGCCACGCCTGGGTGGGGATGCGCGCGACGCAAGACAGGCGGTGGGGCTGACTCGGGGTGCTGGGCTTATTGCATGGGCCGACGTTGGGCGGGGGCAGTGGGGGGCGTAAGGCGCCGGGGTTGGGGATCGAGGACTCGCCAGGGTGCGCCAGGGGCAGGGTGCACGTCCCCAAGAGATGCGAGCGGGGTAGCTCGGGGCGCGGGTGGAGGCAGCACACAAGGAGGCTGCGCAGGCGGAGAGACCGCGTATCGATCTGAACAGCGGGACCACGGCGGCGAGGCGGCGCAGCTTCAACAGGCGAGGGCGATGGCCGACCGCTCGATGCGGGGCCTCTGGATGAGGCTAGGTGAAGGGCTTTCGCGACAGAGGTGGCAATGCACCTGCATGAGGGGCGCTATCGGCGGGCCGAGTTGCAGCGGCGCTGAGTTGTGTCGGGGCAGGGCGCTGTCTGCGGGCGGTTGGCGCGGAGGTCGCGATCGTGCTGACGATCGGGGATGCAGTCGCGGTCGTGCTCGATCGGGGACGCAGTCGCACTCTGTGGTCGTGCTCGCGGTTGGAGAAGGCGCGGTCGCCGGGATGCTCACGGGTCGAGGCAGAGCCACGACGGGAGACGAGCCGCGATCCAAGGCCAAGACGCGGTCGAAGCCAAGGACGCGGCAGAAGGCGAGGACGCGGCGTACGTCGGGATGAAAGCGACGCCGGGGTCAAGCCGCTGCACGACGGCAGCGCCCCCTCCTCAGGACCCCACCGACTGGGGCGACCGTGGCGAGCCAGCGGCACCGGGCCCGGCAGCCCCGCCACACGAGCGCGAAGGCGGACGCCCCCAGCTCAGGCGTCCCCCAGCCGCCCAGCCACCCGCCCCCTCTACCCGGAGAACCCCTCCTTGGGCATCTCGAGGTCGGCCTTGGCCAGCTCTTCCACGTTCACGTCCTTGAACGTGACCACCCGCACGTTCTTGACGAACCGCGCCGGCCGATACATGTCCCACACCCAGGCGTCCTGCATCTTCACGTCGAAGAAGACGTCGCCGTTCTCGGCGGTGCGGACGTCGAGGTCGACCGAGTTGGTCAGATAGAACCGCCGCTCGGTCTCCACAACATATGTGAACAACCCGACGACATCGCGGTATTCGCGGTAAAGCTGCAGCTCCATCTCGGTTTCATACTTTTCGAGATCCTCTGCGCTCATCGCGGTCCTCCTGTCGTACCGGTCCCCCGGTTTGCCTGCTCAGGCAACCCCGGCCCCCATTTCATTCTCACCCATCTCCCTGGCCACCGTGACGAAGGAGTAACGGTGGTCCGGGCACGGGCCGTGTGCCGACAGCGCCAGCCGGTGTCCCGGGGTCACATACCCCTTGTGCTCGGCGAAACCGTACTGCGGGTAACGCTCGTCCAGCGCCACCATCAGCCGGTCCCTCGTCACCTTGGCCACGATGGACGCGGCCGCCACGCACGCGGCCACCTGATCCCCCTTCCAGACGGCCAGTGACGGCGCCGGCAGCCCCGGCACCGGGAAACCGTCCGTCAGGATGTACTCCGGGTCACAGGGCAACCGGGCGACGGCCCGCCGCATTCCTGAGACGTTGCATTTGTGAAGACCTTTGGCATCGATCTCCCCCGGCGGGATGATCACTACGCCTACGTGGGAGGCGCGCATGATGCGCTCGTAGAGGTGTTCGCGCACGGCCGGGGTCAGGAGCTTGGAGTCGCCGAGGCCGTCGATCTGCCTGCGCAGGACGACGGCCGCCACCACGAGCGGGCCGGCGCAGGCGCCGCGGCCGGCCTCGTCGACGCCCGCGATCGGGGTGAGGCCGCGGCGGGCCAGCGCCCGCTCGTAGGCGTAGAGTCCGGAATCGCGCCGGACGACGCTCGGTCGAGGGCGGAACGCAACTGTCATGACAGAGGCAGCGTACGCCCCATTCGCCGCAACCCGCGACCGAAAGTCCGTCTACTTGACTTTGTCGAAAATGTCGGGACGCGCGAACAGGTAGCCCCGCGACAGCGGCCAGTAGCGCACCACGGCCTTGCCGATCACGTCGTTCTCCGAGATGAAGCCCTGGCCGGGCTCCTCCATGTGGGCCCGCGAGTCGGCCGAGGCGCTGCGGTGGTCGCCCATCAGCCACAGCTTTCCGGCCGGAACCGTGACGTCGAACTTCTCGCCAGAGGCGAAATCACCGGGATAGAGGTAGGAGGTCTCGTCCAGCGCCGTGCCGTTGACCGTGATCCGCTTCTTGGCGTCGCAGCACTTGACGTGGTCGCCGCCGACGCCGATGACGCGCTTGATGGTGTCCTCGCCGTTCCAGCCCTTGAAGACCACGATGTCGCCGCGCTCCGGCTTGCCCGAGAGCTTGTTGACGAACACGCGGTCGTTGATCAGCAGCGTGTTCTCCATGGACTGCGAGGGGATGTAGAACGAGCCGACCACGAACGCCTGGAGCAGCAGCGCGATCCCCACGCCGAGGATCAGCAGGAGCAGCGTCTCCCGGAAGCCGCCCTTCTTCTTCTCTTTGCCCACACCCTCCGCCTTCTTGGTGACGGCCATCAGCGCCTCCTCATGCGCCGGCGCCGACGAGCCACGACCAAGGGTACGGCCAGCCCGAACCCGGCGACCAACGGGACCGCCCCGCCCAGGGCCTTGAGCCCCTGCTGCGCGAAGGTGTCGGGGATCTCCAGCACACCGGCCCGGTCGAAGGGCCAGACGATGACGAAGGCCCGTCCGATGACCTGGCTCTCGGGGATGGAGCCGCCGCCGGGGTCGCCGGTGTGGGAGCGGGAGTCGAGCGACACCGACCGGTGGTCACCCATGACCCACAGCCGCCCTGGAGGCACGGTGACGTCGAAGAACCGGTCGGAGGGCACGTTGCCCGGGTAGAGGTAGCTCTCCTCGTCGATGGGCGTGCCGTTGACCGTGATGCGGCCCTTGGAGTCGCAGCACTTGACGTGGTCGCCGCCGACCCCGATGACGCGCTTGATGTAGTCCTTCTCGCCGGGCACGATGCCGAAGGCCGTGCCGACCCATCGGAAGAACCCCTCGACCGGGTTGGACGGCTCCTCCATCTGGAACTCGCCGTCCCATGAGTCGACGCCGGAGAAGACCACGACGTCGCCCCGCTCGATGTCGCGCGTGTGGTAGACGAGCTTGTTGACCAGCACCCGGTCGTTCTTGAGCAGGGTGTTCTCCATCGACTCCGACGGGATGTAGAACGCCTGCACCACGAACGTCTTGATGATCAGGGCGAGCACCAAGGCCACTACTACCAGAACGGGGAGTTCTTTCCAGAACGACCCCTTCTTCTCCTTCTTGCCGCCCTTGGCCGGTTTCTGAGTCTCTTCCGCGACCACGTCCACCTCGTCCTCGACAGGGCGGCGCGGCGCGCCGTGCTCCTGGCTCTCGCTAGTCATCGCTGACGAGCCTAGATGATGTGCGGGCTCGACAAGCCTCGACCGACGTTACACCCACGCACGGGTCGCTCCACATAAAAGAAACGCCGCCGTAAAAACCGAAAGCCCGCGCCACAGGGGCACGGGCTTTCCGAAGAGACGAAGGGCGCTTACTTGGCGGCCGGGGTCTCGCGCTTCTCGCGGATGCGGGCGGCCTTGCCGCGCAGGTCGCGCATGTAGTAGAGCTTGGCGCGGCGCACGTCGCCGCGGGTGGCGAGCACGATCTTCTCGATCACCGGGCTGTGCACGGGGAAGGTGCGCTCGACACCGACGCCGTAGCTGACCTTGCGGACGGTGAAGGTCTCGCGGGCGCCGCTGCCCTGCCGGCGCAGCACGAAGCCCTTGAAGAGCTGGACGCGGGAGCGGTTGCCCTCGACGACGCGGACGTGGACCTCGAGCGTGTCACCGGGACGGAAGTTCGGCACGTCGGCGCGCAGGCCGGCCTTTTCGAGCTCCTGGATCTTCGTGTGCATGAGAGTCATTCCTCAAAGTTCGGGGGCACGCGGAGGTCCACTCGGCCGAGCTCTGACGAGCGCGGCAGCGAAGTGGACACGCCTGCTGTCTTCGGTGGGCCCGGATCGGTTTCCGGGCATGCGCTAGCGGCCAACATGAGGTTGGCAGCGATTCAGTTTGCCACATCTTCCCGTTCGACGCGAAACGACAGCTCCTCCAGAAGCTTCCTGTCGTGCTTGTCGAGCGTCTCCGGGTCGAGCGCCGCCGCGAGGTCGGGCCGGTTGCGCACGGTGCGCCGCAGCGCCTCGTCCCGCCGCCACCGGGCGACCTTGCCGTGGTGCCCGGACAGCAGCACGGCCGGCACCTCGTGGCCGCGCCAGACGGGCGGCTTGGTGTAGACGGGGCCCTCGACGAGGTTGCGCATGGAGCCGGGGGCGAAGGAGTCGTCGACGGCCGACTGGGCGTTGCCCAGCACGCCGGGCAGCAGCCGGCCGACGGCCTCCACCATGACCAGCACCGCGACCTCGCCGCCGGCGAGGACGTAGTCGCCGATGCTGACCTCGTCGACGCGCAGCCGCCCGCCGTATTCAGCCATGACACGGGAGTCGATGCCCTCGTAGCGGCCGCAGGCGAACAGCAGCCACGGCTCCCCCGCCAGCTCCTGCGCCAGCTCCTGGGTGAACGGCCGCCCGCTCGGCGTCGGCACGACGAGCCGCGGCGAGCCGTCACCGATCACCGCGTCGATCGCCTCGCCCCACACCTCGGGCTTCATGACCATGCCCGGGCCGCCGCCGTAGGGGGTGTCGTCCACGGTCTTGTGCACGTCGTGGGTCCAGTCGCGCAGCTGGTGGACCCGTACGTCGAGGGTGCCGCGCTCGCGCGCCTTGCCGATGAGCGAGACGTCGAGCGGCGCGAAGTACTCGGGGAAGATCGAGATGATGTCGAGCCGCATCAGAGCAGCCCCTCCGGCGGATCGACCACCAGCCGGCCGCCCGCCAGGTCGACCTCGGGCACCAGGGCCTTGACGAACGGGATGAGCGCCTCCTCCTGCCCCTCACGGCGCACCACGAGGAGGTCCTGACCGTGGTGCAGGACGTCCTCCACCTCACCCACGGGCTCGCCGGCGACGGTCTCGACGGCCAGGCCGATGAGCTGGTGGTCGTGGAACTCGTCGGGGTCGCCGGTGGGCTCGATGTCGGCCGAGTCGATGACGAGCATGGTGCCCCGGAGGTCCTCGGCGGCGTCGCGGCCGATGACGCCCTCGAACGTCATCAGCAGGACGCCCTTGTGCCAGCGGCGCCCGGCCACGACCAGGGGCCCGGAGCCGGGCGGGTCGGTGGCGATCGACGCGCCGACGGCGAAGCGCCGCTCGGGCTCGTCGGTGCGCACCTCGACGGTGACCTCGCCGCGTACCCCGTGCGGACGGCCTATCCGGCCGACGACCAACTGCACGTACGTGCCCTTTCTAACGCGGAGCGCCCCCACCGGCACGAACCGGTGAGGGCGCGGAAAACCTGACGCTAACGGACTGCCTCGTCCAGGTCGAGCAGATCGACCCGCACGTACTTCCCGTCGGCCAGGGCGTTGACGACGGTGCGCAGCGCCTTGGCGGTGCGCCCGCCGCGTCCGATGACCTTGCCCAGGTCCTCGGGGTGCACCCGGACCTCCAGGACGCGCCCGCTGCGAATGCGGCGTGCGCGGACCCGGACATCGTCGGGATGTTCGACGATGCCCTTCACGAGGTGCTCGAGGGCCTCCTCGAGCACGTCAGCCCTCGCCCTCGGTCGGGGTCTCGGCGGGGGCCTCGGACTCGTCCTTCTTCTTGGACTTGCGCGGCGTGGTGGCGGCCGTGCCGGTGTCGCCACCGGACAGGGCCTCCTTGGCCGCGGCCTCGTAGATGGCGTGCCGGTCGGGCTTGGGCTCGGCGACCTTGAGGGGCGCCGGGGCGGGCTCGCCCTTGTACTTCTGCCAGTCGCCGGTGAGCTTGAGCAGCTTGAGCACCGGCTCGGTCGGCTGGGCGCCGACCCCCAGCCAGTAGGCCGCACGCTCGGCGTTGATCTCGATCCGCGAAGGGTCGTCCTTCGGGTGGTAGAGGCCGATCTCCTCGATCGCCCGGCCGTCACGCTTGGTGCGGCTGTCGGCGACGACGATGCGGTATTGAGCGTTGCGGATCATGCCGAGCCGCTTGAGCTTGATCTTGACTGCCACGGGTGTGGTCTCTCCTGCATTTGAGCGTGGGTGAGCGGCGCCGCGCCGAGTGGGGCACGACAGGACGACGCTCCAGGGACAGGCGTGATCAGCGGGTCGGTGAGAGGGCGCCCACCTGAACACGATGTTCCAACATGCCATTGTGCCAGATCGCCGTCACTGTCCACGACCACTCGCGGGACGATGCCCGCAAAGCCTCGGCAACGAGGCGACCCGGCGTCAGTTCTGGCCGGGCAGCTTGAGCTTGGACGGGTCGAAGCCGGGCGGCAGCTCCATGCCCGGAGGGAGCTTGCCGTGCAGGTTGCCCAGCATGCCGCCCTGCTTGGGCTGCGCCTGGCCGTCGCCCGCGCCGGACGACGACTTCTCCAGCGCCGCCTTGCGCGGGTCGCCGCTGACGCGCCGGCCCTTCTTGTTCTTCTTCTGCGCCTTGGCCGCCTTGCCCCGGCCGCCCGGCATGCCGGGCAGGCCCATGCCGCCCGCGACCCGCTTCATCATCTTCTGGGCCTCGAAGAAGCGGGTGACGAGGCTGCTGACCGCGCTGACCGTGACGCCGGAGCCGGCCGCGATGCGGGCGCGGCGGGAGCCGTTGATGATCTTGGGATCCTGGCGCTCGGCCGGGGTCATCGAACGGATGATCGCGGCGATGCGGTCGAGGTCGCGGTCGTCGATGGCGTTGAGCTGGTCGCGCATCTGGCCCATGCCGGGCATCATGCCGAGCAGGTTCTTGATGGGGCCCATCTTCTGGACCATCATCATCTGCTCGAGGAAGTCCTCCAGCGTGAAGTTCTCGCCCGAGGTGAGCTTGCCCGCCATCTTGGCGGCCTGCTCCTCGTCGAACGTCTTCTGGGCCTGCTCGATCAGGGTGAGGATGTCACCCATGTCGAGGATGCGGGAGGCCATCCGGTCGGGGTGGAAGGCGTCGAAGTCTTCCAGCTTCTCGCCGGTGGAGGCGAACATGATCGGCCGGCCGGTGATGTGCCGCACCGACAGCGCGGCGCCGCCGCGGGCGTCGCCGTCGAGCTTGGTGAGCACGACGCCGTCGAAGCCGACGCCCTCCATGAACGCCTGCGCCGTGGTGACGGCGTCCTGGCCGATCATGGCGTCGACGACGAACAGGACCTCGTCGGGCCGCACCGCGTCGCGGATGTCGGCGGCCTGCTTCATCATCTCCTGGTCGATGCCGAGGCGACCGGCGGTGTCGATGATGACGATGTCGTGCTGCAGCCGCCTGGCCTCGTCGATCGAGTCGCGGGCCACGCCCACCGGGTCGCCGACGCCATTGCCGGGCTCGGGCGCGTAGACGGCGACCCCGGCCCGCTCGCCGACGACCTGGAGCTGCTGGACGGCGTTGGGACGCTGCAGGTCTGCGGCGACCAGCATGGGCGCGTGGCCCTGCTCGCGCAGCCACCTGGCCAGCTTGCCCGCCAGGGTCGTCTTGCCCGCGCCCTGGAGACCCGCCAGCATGATGACGGTGGGCGGCGTCTTGGCGAGGCGGAGCCGGCGGGTCTCGCCGCCGAGGATCTCGATCAGCTCGTCATTGACGATCTTGACGACCTGCTGCGCCGGGTTGAGCGCCTGGGACACCTCGGCCCCGCGGGCGCGCTCCTTGACCTGGGCGACGAACGCCTTGACCACCGGGAGCGCGACATCGGCCTCCAGCAGCGCGATGCGGATCTCCCGGGTGGTGGCGTCGATGTCGGCATCGGACAGCCGGCCCTTGGATCGAAGGGAGGAGAAAACCGATGTGAGGCGGTCGGAAAGCGTCTCGAACACGTGGTTGGCCAGTCCTCGAAGCGAATGAACGTCTAAGACTCCAGCCTATCCGCTTCCTCAGCCGCTCCAGCCTGGCACGGCCATCCGAACGGTGAGAGCATGCTCGACCAGGTTGATGAGAGCGCCCTTGACGGAGTCCTTCGAGCGCGCGTCGAGCCGCACCATGGGGATGTGGGGGGCCAGGGTGAGGGCGTCGCGGACCTCGCCGTCGCTGTGGGGGTATTGGCCGTCCCAGCCGTTGATGCCCACGATGAAGGGGAGCTGCGCCTCTTCGAAGTAGTCGATGGCGGGGAAGCTGTCGGCCAGCCGGCGGGTGTCGACCAGCACGACCGCGCCGATGGCGCCGCGTACGAGGTCGTCCCACATGAACCAGAACCGGTGCTGTCCGGGCGTGCCGAACAGATACAGGATCAGGTCGCGATCGAGGGACACCCGGCCGAAGTCCATGGCCACGGTCGTGGTCGACTTCAGGGGGGTCATGCCGAGGTCGTCGATCCCCGCCGAGGCGTCGGTCATGACGGCCTCGGTCGTCAGCGGCATGATCTCCGACACCGCGCCGACGAACGTCGTCTTACCCACCCCGAAGCCCCCGGCCACGACGATCTTCGTCGAGGTCAGGCCGGGGCTAGAGCCTGCGAAGTCCACTGAGCACCCTTTCCAGCAGGTTGACGTCCGGCCTACCCGCATCGAGCTGCGGCTGGTGCACGCGCACGAGGCCCTCGGCCGCCATGTCAGCGATCAGGACACGCACCACGCCGAGCGGGATCCGCAACAGCGCGGAGACCTCCGCCACCGACCTCACCTGCAGGCAGAGCTGGCTGATCGCCTTGTACTCGGGCGTGATGTGCGAGAACTCCCGGTGCTCGGCGGTCGCCGAGGACACCAGGGCCTCCATCGCCAGCTTGACCTTCGGGGCGGTCCGCCCGCCGGTGACGGCGTACGGGCGCACCGGTGAGGCCGGATCGGCGGCAGTGGGCTGAGGCGGCGGCGGGGGCTCCCAGCCGCCGCTGTTCCACCCGCCGCTGTTCCACGTGGGGTTCGTCATTCCATCACCTGGTCTGGCTGGCACGCAGCTCCGCGCGCACAGCCGGGGTCAGCACCTGCCCGGCGCGGTCGACCATCAGCGTCATCTGGTACGCGACCAGACCCATGTCGCAGTCGGGCGCCGCGAGGACCGCCAGGCACGAGCCGTCGCTGATCGACATGATCAGCATCAGCCCGCGCTGCATCTCCACGATCGTCTGGTTGACCGCCCCGCCCTCGAACACCCTGGCAGCGCCCTGCGTCAGGCTCACCAGACCCGACGCGATGGCCGCCAACTGATCGGCGCGATCCGCCGGGAAGCCCGACGAGGCGGCCAGCGGCAACCCGTCCGACGAGACGACCACCGCGTGCGCGACACCCGGGACCGTGCTGACGAAGTCGGTGATCAACCAATCCACCCCGCGTGCCGCGTGGCTCAGGTCGTTCACGCGCCCTCCTCCCTGCTGTCACTCCTGGGGCCGGACCCGTACGTCCTGCCCTCGCTGATGTCATCGCGTGCGGCCCGGAAGCCCTGCTGGAAGCTCGACAGGCGGCTGCGCACCCGTTCCGGCGAGACGGCGGGCATGGGCGCGACGCCCTTCGGGGCCGAGACGGTGTCGGCCGAGCCGGGCACCAGGTTGGCCTTCGGCACCCGCTTGGGCAGGCCGGAGGCCGTCGCCCCGTCCCGTACGGGCTCGACCACGGCCTTGGCCGCGCTCCAGCCCTCGTCGGCCTTGCTGGAGCCCCAGGTGGCCGCATTGCCCTCGCCGCCGTGCTCGAACCAGGCGGACTCGACGGAGGCGAAGATCGGCAGGTACTCGTCCCCGGACGCCGCCGGCTTGACCACGGGGATGGGACCCGTGGCGGCGGACTCGGTCTCGGGGAAGTCGAAGGACGGCCCGCCACCGCCGGACGGGCGTCCGGCGGGGCGCGTCCACGGGCTCGGCTCCTCGGCGGGAGCGCGGGTCCAGGGCGAGGGCTCCTCCGGCGGGGCGGCGCCCCGGCGCGGCAGCGCCGTGGTCTCGCCGGTCACCGGGCCGCGCGAGGAGACCCACACGTCCGAGGAGGGCGCGGAGTTGTTCGCCATCCAGTTGCTCGCGCCGGCCCCTGCCCCATGGCCCGCGCCGCCGCCCCCGCCGTTGTCGGAGGGCCACTGCGGCGCCGACGCCCACGGGGAGCCGGCCGCGGCGGGCTCCGTCGACGGGTACGACGGGTACGACGGATGCCCGGGACCGAGCTGGTAGGTCGAGGCCGGCCAGCCGGCGCCCGCGGGCTGCGGCGACGGGAACGCCTCCTCGCGGGACGGCTGCCCTGCGCCCGCGGTGGCGGGCGTGGCGGAGCCGGCGTACGAGGGGGCCTGCGCGCCGAGCAGCGACTCGGGGATGAGGACCATGGCGGTCAGGCCGCCGGAGCCGTGCGGCCGGAGCTGCACGCGGATGCCGTGCCGGTGGGCCAGGCGGGCGACCACGAACAGGCCCATGCGGCGGGACACCGACACGTCCACGGAGGGGGCGTTGGTGAGCCGGTCGTTGGCCTGGGCCAGTTCCTCGGCCGTCATGCCGATGCCGGAGTCGGTGATCGACAGCATGATGCCGCCGCCGTCGATCCTGCTGCCGGAGACGGGTACGCGGGTCTCGCGCGGGGAGAACGACAGGGCGTTCTCGATCAGCTCGGCGAGCAGGTGGATGACGTCGTTGACGGCCTGGCCGGCGATGGAGACGCCCTCGGGCACCTCCAGGACGACCCGCTCGTAGTTCTCGACCTCGGAGAGGGAGGCGCGGGCGACGTCGACCAGCTTGACCGGCTGGCTCCAGCGGCGGGGCGGCTCCTGCCCGGCGAGCACCAGCAGGTTCTCGCTGTTGCGCCGCATGCGGGTCGCGAGGTGGTCCAGCTTGAACAGGTTGCCGAGCCGCTGCTCGTCCTGCTCGCCCTGCTCCAGGCCGTCGATCAGGGTGATCTGCCGCTCCACCAGCGTCTGGCTGCGGCGCGACAGGTTCACGAACATCGCGTTGACGTTCGCCCGCAGCTTGGACTCCTCGCCCGCCAGGCGGACCGCCTCGCGGTGGACCTCGTCGAAGGCCCGCGCCACTTCACCGATCTCGTCCTTGGAGTTGATCTCGATGGGCGGCACGCGGAGCTTGTCGGGGCTGACGTCCGTCTCGCGGAGCTGGCGGACCAGGTTGGGCAGGGTCTGGCCGGCGATCTTGAGCGCGTCGCCGCGGAGCCGGCGCAGCGGCCGGACCAGCGAGCCCGCCATGATGGCGGTGATCACGAGGACCAGGATCAGCAGGCCGACCACGATCGCGATGTTGATCGCGGCGAGCTGCCTGTCGGCGCTGGCGACGTCGGTGGAGCGGGTGGCGACCTGCACGCCCAGGTTCTTCTGCACCTGGTGGAGGCGGTCGACGGTGTCGCTGATGGAGTCGAACCAGCGGCCGGCGTCGTCGTTGCTGCCGGTGTCGAGCCGGCGCAGGTAGCGGGTGCCGGTGACGTTGTTGCTGCTGGCGACGCCGACGGCGTTGTTGTGCAGCAGGACGGCGCGGTCGATGTAGAACTCGGCGCGGCCGATCTTGAGGTTCGCGACGGTGTCGTCGAACATCTGCCGCTGCTGCAGGGTGGCGGCGGAGCGGAAGGCCGCCCGCTCGCTGTTGCGCTTGGACCCCGCGTCGAGGAAGGCGTTGAACTCGGTCTCCTCGAACGACCCGCGCTCCAGCGCGATCGCCAGCAGGCCGCGCTGCTTGGACGCCTCCTCCTCCGCGCGCGCGACGGCGCGCAGGGCGGCGCTGGTGGAGATCAGCTGCTCGTCCGCGGCGCCCTGAGCCAGCTCGTCGTAGAGCTGCAGCAGCTCGGCGATGGTCTCGGAGTACTTCTCCATCGTCGGGAGCGGCGGGAGCTGCGTCTTGGTCGCGGTGTCACGCAGCGAGCGGAGCTGGGAGAGCCGGGTCCTGATGCGGTCGAGCGAGCGGCGGCCGATCTCGGACAGGGACCCCTCGGTGTTCTTGGCGCTGGACAGCACGCGGCCGACGCTGACGTCGACGATGCGCTGCTGGCCGGCGAGCCGGTCCAGCTCGCCGCCGGAGCGGCCGGAGGCGACGTAGCGGCTGGCCAGGTCGCGTTCGAGGCCGAGGTCGCGGACGAGCTCGCCGACCTGCGTGATGAGCGTGTTGACCTCGCCGACGACCTGGTACTGCTGGGCGCTGCCGATCGAGCTGGTGACGCGGAGCGCGCCCAGCACGACGGCCACGATCGTGGGGATGGCGATGAGGGCGATCAGGCGGGTTCGTACACGCCAGTTGCGCAGCGCGAGCGGGCTGCCCGACTTGGGCAGCTGAACCTCTGGCACCTCGCCGCCCACTGACTTTTCGGGCACGTCCGGGGCCCTACCACGACCGGTGTCGGTCGTTGTTGTCCTCACTGGTGGCAACCTCTCGCCATGGCCTGCTTTGTGGGGGTCTCAGCGGCTTCGTCTCTCGCACGAGTGATCGCAGGCAAGTTCGAGGCCCAATTTGAGCACAAACCTCATAGTTAGGCCAACGTATCGCCAGTTTTCAACCGTTCCAACTCACACATTGTTCACATGGCAAGCCCTTGGACACGGAGCGCAACCGGCGCATCAATCCGGACATTCAGTCCATAAACGGTCTTTATCCCCATATTTACATCTATAGCCGTTTACAGTCATATTTGACAGATAAACAGCATATACGCGGCATTGCGCCGACCTTCCGGCGTCCCCTTCCGCTACGCTTCACGCCCGGTATCCTGTGCCGATCTCCAGAAGCTTCCCCCTGGTAGGAGAACCCCCCATGACACGCAAACTGCGCTGTTACGCCGTCGCACTCGGCGTCACAGTCGCTCTGACGCTTGCCGGCTGCGGCGGATCCGACGACGGTGGCACCACGTCAGCCAACAGCAAGGGCTTGGAGAAAACCACCATTAAGATCGGTGCTCTTCCGATCCCTGACCCTGTATCGCTCTACATCGCGCAGGCCAAGGGCTTCTTCAAGGAAGAGGGCCTCACGGTCGAGCCCACGCCGATCACCGGTGGCGCCGTGGCCGTCCCGATGATCGAGAGCGGCCAGCTCGACATCTCGCAGACGAACTACGTCTCGACCTTCGCGGCCGTCGCCGGCGGCAAGAAGATCAAGCTCGTCGCCGACATGTACCAGGCCGGCGCCAACTGCTTCGTCATCATGGTGCCGAGCAACTCGCCCATCAAGACGGTGGCCGACCTCAAGGGCAAGACGATTTTCGTCAACAACCTGAACAACATCGCCACCCTCGCCGTCGAGACGCAGCTCAAGGTCGCCGGTCTCTCCAAGGACGACGTGAAGTTCGCGGAGAAGCCGTTCCCCGAGATGGGCAACGCGATCAAGGCCGGCCAGGCCGACGCGGGCTGGATCACCGAGCCGTTCATCACCGCCAACCAGAGCGCCAACGGCTTCCGCAAGCTGGCCGACACCATGACCGGCCAGACCGAGGACCTGCCGATCGCCGGCTGGATGGCCACCGAGGAGTGGGTGCAGAAGTACCCGAAGACGCTCGCCGCCTTCCAGCGCGCGATCGCCAAGGCCCAGCAGCTCGCCTCCAGCGACCGCAAGGAGATCGAGGCCATGCTGCCGAAGTACACCAAGATCGACGCCAAGACGGCGTCCGTGATCACGCTCGGCACCTATCCGAGTGAGCTCAACACCAACCGCCTGCAGAAGGTGGCCGACCTCATGCTCGAGTACGGGTACCTCAAGAGCCCGATCGACGTGAAGTCCGTGATCGCGGCGCCCGCCTCAAGCGGATGACCGGTGCTCGCCTGCTCCGCGGCGCCGTCGGCGCCGCGGGGTTCTTCGTCGTCGGGGAGCTGGTGATCCGCTACGGCATCAGCGACGACATGGACTTCCCTCCCCCGTCGACCATCCTGCTCGAAACCGGGCGCCTCCTGGCGGACCCCGACTTCCTCGCCGGAGTCGGCGCGACCCTCGCCAACTGGGCGCTCGGCCTGCTGATCGCGATCTGCGTCGCGGTGCCGCTCGGCGTGCTGCTGGGCTCGCTGCCGCCTGTGGAGCGCGCCATCCGGCCCATCCTGGAGTTCCTGCGCCCGATCCCCTCGGTCGCCATCATCCCGCTCGCCATCCTGCTCATCCCGGTGGACGAGATGATGAAGGTCTCGGTGATCGTGTACGCCTCCCTGTGGCCGATCCTCATCAACACCCTCTACGGCATGCACGACGTGGACCCGGTGGCCAAGGAGTCCCTGCGCAGCTTCGGCTTCGGCCCGCTCGCGGTGCTCGCGCGCGTGAGCGTGCCGAGCGCGGCCCCGTTCATGGCCACGGGCGTGCGGATCGCGGCCGGCATCGCGCTGGTCCTGGCCGTGAGCGCCGAGCTGGTCGCCGGCGGCGTCGCCGGCATCGGCGTGTACGTGATCCAGGCCGGCAGCGGCAACCGGATGGACCTCATGATGGCCGCGACCGTCTGGGCCGGGCTGTTCGGCGTGGCCGCCAACCTGGTGCTGATGGCCGGCGAGCGGCGCCTGTTCCACTGGCACCGCATGCGGACGGGAGCGCAGTCGTGAAGGCACTCGCCCGGCTCTGGGTCATCCCGGTCGTGCTCGTCGTGTGGGAGTTCGTCGCCCGCGCGGTGGAGGACACCGACTTCCCTCCGCCCACGACGATCGTCGTCCGGATGTACGAGCTGTGGTTCTCCGGCCCGGTCTCCCGCCTCTTCCTGACGGACGACGCGCTGGAGAACCTGCTGCCGAGCCTCGCCCGGATGTTCAGCGGCTGGGTCCTCGCCGCCGTGGTCGGCATCGTCGCGGGCGTGCTGCTCGGGCGCTCGCGCACGGCGACCGACTACGTGGACCCGCTGATCGAGTTCGGCCGGGCGATCCCGCCGCCGCTGCTGCTGCCGGTCTTCATCGTGCTGTTCCAGGCGAGCCTGCCGATGATGCTGGCGGCGATCGTGTTCGGCGTGATCTGGCCGGTGCTGCTCAACACGATCGACGGCGTACGGGCGGTGGACCGCACCTACACCGAGACGGCCGTGGTCTTCAACCTGTCCAAGCAGCAGTACCTGCGGCTGGTGGTGCTGCCCGCGGCCTCGCCGAAGATCTTCGCCGGGCTGCGGCTGAGCCTGTCGCTGGCGCTGATCCTCATGGTCATCTCGGAGCTGTTCGGCAGCACCGACGGCATCGGCTACCAGTTGCTGCAGGCCCAGCGCAGCTTCGACGGCGCCGGCGTGTGGGCCACGATCGCCCTGCTCGGCGTGCTCGGCTATCTCGTGAACTCCCTGTTCGTGCTGGTCGAGCGGCGTCTGCTCGTCTGGCACCGGCAGGCCACCCGCAACGCGACCTGACCTGGAAGGACGTATGCCGCATTCGGACGAGCTTCTCTGGGGAGCCCTGGGCGACATCTCCCGGCTGGCCGCCCTGCTCACCATGGCGGAGCTGGGCGTGGCCGACCACCTGGCGGACGGCCCGCTCGGCACCGCCGAGCTGGCCCGGCGCTGTGCGGCCGACGCCGGCGCGCTGCGCCGGGTCCTGCGCGAGCTGGCCGCCATGGACCTGGTCCGCCCGGCCGGCACGGACGCCTACGACCTCGCCCCGAGAGGCACCGCGCTGCGCTCGGACGTGCCCGACTCGGTCCGCTCGTCGATCAGGATGCTCGGCGAGGAGAGCTTCTGGTACGCCATGGGCCTGCTCCCCGCCACCGTGCGCGAGGGCAGCTCGGCCTTCGTGAAACGGTACGGCCACCTGTACGACCGCCTGGGCGCCGACCCGGCGCTCAGCCGCATGTTCGACGACTACATGAAGCGCCGGTCCCTGCCCTTCACCGAGGGGCTGGCCAAGGCGTACGTCTTCCCGCCCGAGGCGACGCTCGTGGACGTGGCCGGCGGCAAGGGACACATCCTGGCCTCGATCCTGCACACCAACCCGCAGATGCGCGGCGTGCTGCTCGACCTCGGGCACGTGACCGCGCACGCGGAGCGGACGTTCGCCGAGGAGGGGCTGGCCGACCGGACGGAGGTCGTCGCGGGCGACTTCTTCACCGGGGTGCCCGCCGGCGCCGACGTCTACCTGCTGGCGAGCGTCCTGCACAACTGGGACGACGACGACGCCGTCACCATCCTGGGCAACATCCGGCGCGCCATGAGCCCGGACGGGCGGGTGCTGGTGCTGGAGGTGGTGCTGCCCGACGACGCCGCGCCGCACCTGGGCAAGGACATCGATCTGCGGATGCTGGCGATCTTCAACGGGGGCGCGGAGCGTACCCGTGAGGAGTACGCCGCGCTGCTCGGCCGGGCGGGCCTGGCTCTGTCCGAGGTCGTCGACCTGGGCTCCGGCGCGAGCCTCATCGAGGCCCTGCCCGCCTGAGCCCGTCACGGGTCAGCCACGACGCGCCGCCGCTCTCCGTGGCGGCGGCAGGACGCGACGGAGAGCGGGGCGGCGGATCCGGCGAGGTCAACCGCCCCAGCCCGGCACGGCCATCCGCACCGAGAGGGCGTGCTCGACCAGCTCGATCAGCGCGTTCTTGACGGAGTCCTTCTTGCGCGCGTCGAGCCGCACCATGGGGATGTGGGGGGCGAGGGTGAGGGCGTCGCGGACCTCGCCGTCGCTGTGGGGGTATTGGCCGTCCCAGCCGTTGATGCCCACGATGAAGGGGAGCTGCGCCTCTTCGAAGTAGTCGATGGCGGGGAAGCTGTCGGCCAGCCGGCGGGTGTCGACCAGCACGACCGCGCCGATGGCGCCGCGTACGAGGTCGTCCCACATGAACCAGAACCGGTGCTGTCCGGGCGTGCCGAACAGGTAGAGGATCAGGTCACGGTCCAGCGAGACGCGGCCGAAGTCCATGGCCACGGTCGTGGTCGACTTCAGGGGGGTCATGCCGAGGTCGTCGATGCCGGCGGAGGCGTCGGTCATGACGGCTTCCGTGGTCAGCGGCATGATCTCCGACACCGCGCCGACGAACGTCGTCTTGCCCACCCCGAAACCGCCGGCCACGACGATCTTCGTCGAGGTGAGTCCGGGGCTAGAGCCTGCGAAGTCCACTGAGCACCCTTTCGAGCAAGTTCACATCGGGCCGGCCGGCGTCCTCCAGCTGTGGCTGGTGCACGCGGACCAGACCCTCGGCCGCCATGTCAGCGATCAGCACGCGGACCACGCCGAGGGGGATCCGGAGAAGGGCGGACACCTCAGCGACGGACCGGACCTGCCGGCACAGTTGGCTGATCGCCTGGTACTCCGGCGTGATATGCGAGAACTCCCGGTGCTCGGCGGTCGCCGAGGACACCAGGGCCTCCATCGCCAGTTTGACCCGCGGCGCCGTCCGCCCGCCTGTCACGGCGTAGGGACGGACGGGCGATGCGGGGTCCGGGTTCAGCTGCGACTGGGGCTGGGACTGGGACTGGGGCTGCGACCCCGGCACCCAACCGCCGCTGTTCCATCTGGGGTCCGTCATTCCATCACCTGGTCTGGCTGGCACGCAGCTCCGCGCGCACAGCCGGGGTCAGCACCTGGCCCGCGCGATCGACCATCAGCGTCATCTGGTACGCCACCAGACCCATGTCGCAGTCCGGAGCGGCCAGCACCGCCAGGCACGAGCCGTCGCTGATCGACATGATCAGCATCAGCCCGCGCTGCATCTCCACGATCGTCTGGTTGACCGCCCCGCCCTCGAACACCCTGGCAGCGCCCTGCGTCAGGCTCACCAGACCCGACGCGATGGCCGCCAACTGATCGGCGCGATCCGCCGGGAAGCCCGACGAGGCGGCCAGCGGCAACCCGTCCGACGAGACGACCACCGCGTGCGCGACACCCGGGACCGTGCTGACGAAGTCGGTGATCAACCAATCCACCCCGCGTGCCGCGTGGCTCAGCTCGTTCATGCGCCCTCCTCCCTTTCGTCGTTCCGCGAGCCGGCGGAGAACGCCTTGCCCTCGCTGATGTCGTCCCGCGCCGCCCGGAAGCCCTGCTGGAAGCTGGACAGGCGGTTGCGGACCCGGTCGGGCGAGACCGACGGCATCGGCGTCACGCCCTTGGGCGCGGCCGTGGTGCCCGCCGAGCCGGGCACCAGGTTGGCCTTCGGCACCCGCTTGGGCAGGCCGGAGGCCGTCGATCCGTCACGTACCGGTTCCACCACGGCCTCCGCAGCGTTCCATCCCTCGTCCGCCTTGCTGCTGGTCCACGTCTTGTCGCGGCCGAACCAGGCGGACTCGACCGCGGCGAAGATCGGTAAGTAGTCGTCGCCGCCGGCCGCCGGCGGGACCGCCGGGATGGGTCCGGTGTCCCCGGAGTCGTCGGTGAACTCGAACCCGGGGCGCTGCGGCGGCATCGTGTCGCCGCTCCAGCCGCCGGGCGGCGGCTGTGGTGGCGTGGGGCGTCTGGGCAGGCTGCCGCCGTTCCAGGCGGAGGTGCGGGGCGGCGACCAGACGTCGGAGGCGTCAAAGCCGCGCGGCTCGGGCGCCGACCAGGAGGCCGCGTCGGGCTGCCAGCCCGGCGGGTTCGGCCAGCCGTTGCCCTCCGGGCCGGAGGGGAAGGACGGGTGGCCGGGGCCGAGCTGGGCGGGCGGCTGCGGCCAGTCGATGGCGGGCGGGGCCGGATGCGGGCCCGAGTAGGGCTCGTCCCCTCCCCCGCCGCCGGAGAAGGCTGCCATCGGCGGGTCGCCCGCGAAGGAGGGCGGCTGCGCGTACGGCTGGCCGAAGGACGGGTGTCCCGAGGGCGGCTGGTTGAAGGACGGCTGGTCGAAGGCCGGCGGCGGGTTGTACGACGGCGGCTGGTTGCCGGAGAACGACGGCATCCCGGCCGCGTGCGCCGGGGCCTGGGAGCCCAGCATGTTCTCGGGGATGAGCACCATCGCGGTCAGGCCGCCGGAGGCGTGCGGGCGGAGCTGCACGCGGATGCCGTGCCGGTGGGCCAGGCGGGCGACCACGAACAGGCCCATCCGCCGCGAGACCGACACGTCCACGGAGGGCGCGTCGGTCAGCCGGTCGTTGGCCTGGACGAGCTCGTCCTGGGTCATGCCGATGCCGGAGTCGGTGATCGACAGCATCACGCCGCCGCCGTCGATCCGGCTGCCGGAGACCGTCACCCGGGTCTCGCGCGGCGAGAACGACAGCGCGTTCTCCACCAGCTCGGCGAGCAGGTGGATGACGTCGTTGACGGCCTGGCCGGCCACCGAGACGCCGTCGGGCACCTGGAGGACGACCCGTTCGTAGTTCTCGACCTCCGACAGGGAGGCGCGGGCGACGTCGACCAGCTTGACCGGCTGGCTCCAGCGGCGGGGCGGCTCCTGCCCGGCGAGCACCAGCAGGTTCTCGCTGTTGCGCCGCATGCGCGTGGCCAGGTGGTCCAGCTTGAACAGGTTGCCGAGCCGCTGCTCGTCCTGCTCGCCCTGCTCCAGGCCGTCGATCAAAGTGATCTGCCGCTCCACCAGCGTCTGGCTGCGGCGCGACAGGTTCACGAACATCGCGTTGACGTTGCTGCGCAGCCGGGCCTCCTCGCCGGCCAGCCGGACCGCCTCGCGGTGGACCTCGTCGAAGGCCCGCGCCACCTCACCGATCTCGTCGTGCGTGTCGACGCTGATCGGGGCGACCGGGCCCGGGCTGCCGTCGGTGCTCTCGCGCAGGGCCTTGACCGTCTCCGGCAGGCGCTGCCCGGCGATGTCGAGCGCCTCGCGGCGCAGCCGGCGCAGCGGCCGGATGAGCGAGCGGGCGATGAGCGAGATGATCGCCACCACGACGAGCAGCAGGAGCAGGATGAGGCCGCCGGAGATCATCGCCGCGCGGTTGGCGCCCTCCTCCAGGCCGCGGGCGCGCAGGATCACCGAGGAGGCGAGGTCCTTCTCCACGCTCCGCAGGGCGTCGATCTTGCCGGTGCTGACGTCGAACCACGTGGTGACGTCCCTGCTGGGCGAGGCGCCGATGCTCAGCGGCTTGCCCTCCGACGCCTGCGCCATGGCGCGCAGCCGGAACAGGTCGGTCTGGTCCACGTCGCGGCCGACCACCATGTTGCGGTAGAGCTCGAGCTGGTCGAGGTTGGCCAGCGTGGCGAAGAGGGTCTCCTCGCTCTCCTCGCGCGCCTTGGCGTCGGTCAGCGCGTCCAGCTCGCCGCTGTCGAAGGACTTCTTGTCCAGGGCGCTGGCGAGGATGCCGCGCTGCTTGGACGCCTGTTCCTTGGCCCGCGCGATGGCGGCCATGGAGCTCGCGCTGTGGTTGACCTGGTCGTCCACCGCGACCTGGCCGACCTGGTCGTGGAACTGCAGCAGCGCGGAGATGATCTGGGAGTACTTGTCGATCATCGGCAGCGGCTGGATCTTGCCCTTGACGGCGGTGGCGCGCAGCGTCGGGATCTCCTCCAGCCGGCGCAGCACCGGCCGCACGGAGTCGCCGTGCGTGTCGTTGATCGCCTGTCCCCGCTCCTTGACCTCGTCGATGAGCGCGTCCACGCCGCTGAAGGTGGTCTGGAGCTGCGCCTCGCGGCTGCCCGGCCGGCCCTGGGCGATGAACAGCGCGGTCTCGTCGCGTTCGAAGGCGAGCTCGTGGGTGACGGCCCCGAGCTGCTCGCTGAACTCGGCGACCTGCCGGAGGGTCTGGTAGGTGTCGGCGTCGTTGAGCGAGGTGATCACGCTGAGCCCGCCGAGCCCCACGGCCACGGCCGTGGGTACGACGATCAGCGCGATGAGGCGCGACCGCACGTGCCAGTTGCCCAGTCCGAACCTGCGCGAGGTGGGTTTGGCCGGCCGTTGCTTCTGGTGCTGCTTCTGCTGCGCGTGCGGCTCGCGGTCGGCGGAAGCTTCAGCGCTCTGCGTTCTCACTTGCCTTCGCAACCTCTCGCCCCGGGAGGGGAATTCTCGGTGACCCTGCAGGTAAATCCACGTTGGGGCATTTTGTACGTCGAGATAAGCGTCATTTGAGCACATGGCCCGAAGGTGGCCAACCACCGATCGTGCTCGATCGAGAAGTTTGTCCCAGAGTGTCCGAAAAATACGCCAGAATCGGTAAACCGCCGCCCATCTGCGGAAACAAGGTGCAGGAGATCGCCCCGCGGGCCTCTTCCTCACCCGCGGAAGGTTTCACCAGAACCGCCCCGCCAGTAACCTAGGTCTCGTTCACACCTCCATTCCCAAACTGGACAAACCTCCAGTTACTTACCGGTCGTCAAAATTTCACGATATAGCGGCAAGCAGACATTGCAACCACAAGTGTTATCTTCTCGATAATGACCACTAATTTGGTGCTACGGTCGAGCCCTGTTGCGCGTCAGGCGCAAGAGCCGCCGGCAGCAGAAAGCCGCCCGGTCCCCCCTGGCTCCATCTGAAGGGAGTCCCTGACATGAGGCTTGGCCGTCCCGCCAGGGCCGCCATCATCGGATTCGCTTTGACCCTCGCCGCCGCCTGCAGCTCAGGCGGCGGCACGACCGCCAGCGCACCACCGGCCGCCGCCTCCGGCGGCCTGGAGAAGACCAAGATCAAGGTCGCCACCCTGCCGGCCATCGACAGCGCCGCCCTCTACGTCGCCATCGACCAGGGGCTCTTCGAGAAGGAAGGGCTTGAGGTCACCCCGCAGGTGGTCCAGGCCGCGCCCGAGGCCATCCCCATGATGCTCAACGGCGAGATCGACGCGATGTTCGGCAACTACGTGTCGATGTTCCAGGCCCAGGACAAGGGCACGCTCAAGCTGCGCATCCTGGCCGAGGGCTCGCGCGCGGCCCCCGACTCGCTCAGCATCATGGTGCTGCCCACCTCGCCCATCAAGACGCCCAAGGACCTCGAAGGCAAGACGATCAACGTCAACGTCCTGCACAACTTCCAGGAGCTGGCCCTCACGCAGGTGCTGAAGGCCAACAACGTGGACCCGGCCTCCATCAAGTACGTCCAGGTGACGTTCCAGAACATCATGCCCTCCTGGAAGGGCGGCCAGATCGACGCCGCCTACCTCGGCGAGCCGATGGTCACCGCGGCCACCTCCACCATGGGCGCCCGCAAGATCCTCGACCCGGCCTCCGGCCCCGCGGCCGAGTTCCCCATCTCGGGCTACGTCAGCACCCAGGAGTGGTACGACAAGAACCCGCGCGTCGCGGCGGCCTTCCAACGGGCCATCCACAACGCGGCCAAGCTCATGGAGAACAACCGCGAGGTCGTCTCCAAGGTGCTGCCGACCTTCACCCAGATCGACGCGGCCACCGCGGCCACCGTCACCTTCCCCTACTTCTCCAGCAGCGACAACCCGGTGCGCCTGCAACGGGTGGCCGACTGGATGCTGGAGGCCCGCTGGCTGACCAAGGCGATCGAGGTCAAGTCGCTCATGTCGCCGACCACGTCCGGGTGAGCGTGACCGCCACCGCCCTGGCCCCCGGCCGCCCGACCGGCGCCACCGTCAGGTGGTCCCGGCGGGCGGCCGGGGCCCTCGCCTTCGCCGCCCTGATCGAGCTGGTCAGCCGCACCGGCCTGGCCGACCGCGAGTTCCTGCCGCCCGCGACGGAGATCGCCGCGCGGATGGGGGCGCTCGCGCTCGATCCCGCCTTCCGCGCGCACGCCCTGACCAGCCTGCTCGCCTGGGCCGTCGGGCTCGGGCTCGCGGCGGTCGCCGCGGTGCCGCTCGGGCTGCTGCTCGGCAGCGTCCCCGTCGTGGACGCCGCCACCCGCTCGGTCGTGGAGTTCCTGCGGCCGATCCCGTCCGTCGCGCTGATCCCGCTGGTGGCCCTGGTCATCGGCACCGGACTGCAACTGCGGATCTCGCTGGTGGTCTACGCCTCGCTGTGGCCGATCCTCTACAACACGATGTACGGCCTCCGGGGCGTGGACCCGCTGGCCAAGGAGTCGCTCCGGTCGTACGGCTTCGGCCCGCTGTCGGTGCTGCTGCGCGTCTCGCTGCCCTCCTCGGCGCCGTTCATCACGACCGGCGTCCGGCTGGCCACGGGGATCGCGCTCATCCTGACCGTCAGCACCGAGATCGTGGCCGGCCGGGGCGAGGGCATGGGCGTGTTCATCTACTTCGCCGGCATCGCGGTGCCCGCCCGCATGACCGACATCCTGGCCGGGGTGTGCTGGGTCGGGCTGTTCGGCGTGGCGGTGAACGCCCTGCTGGTCGCCTTCGAGCGGCGTGCGTTCCGCTGGCACCACGCCCGGTTGGGAGAGCAGCCGTGAAAGCCGCAGCCGAGGTCACCGCGAAGGTCGCCGCTCCCGCCGGGGACGCTCCGCGGCCCAGGACCGCCGCCCGGCGGCGGCGGGGCGTGCGGACGGCCGTGTTCCGCTGGCTCGTGCTCGCCGTCCTGGTGCTGCTGTGGGAGGTGGCGACCAGGGCGGCGGGCAGCGCGTTCTTCCCCACGCCCGGCACGATCGTGGCGCGGATGCAGGCGATGTGGTTCTCGGGGCCGCCGGAGCGGTTGTTCCTGAGCGACGTCGCCGTCCAGAACATCCTGCCCAGCCTGGGCAGGATGGCCGCCGGGTTCGCCGGCGGCGCGCTGGCCGGGGTCGTGCTCGGGCTGGCGGTGGGGCTGTCGGCCCGCGTCTACGACTACCTCGACGGGGTGCTGCAGTTCCTGCGGGCCGTGCCGCCGCCGGCGCTGGTCACGGTGTTCCTGGTGGTGTTCGGGTTCGGGCTGCGCATGCAGCTCGCGTTCATCATGTTCAGCATCGTGTGGCCGGTGCTGCTCAACACCGCCGACGGCGCCCGCGCGGTGGAGCCGCTGCACCTGCAGACCTGCCAGGTGTTCCGGCTGTCGCGGGCCGAGCGGCTGTGGCGGGTGGTTCTGCCGTCGGCGCTGCCCAAGATGTTCGCCGGGCTGCGGCTGGCGCTGTCGCTCTCGCTCATCGTCATGGTCTTCAGCGAGCTGCTGCCGGGGACCACCAACGGGATCGGGTTCCAGCTCACGGAGGCGTACTCGATGTTCGACCTGCCCGCCATGTGGGCCGCGATCGTGCTGCTCGGGGTGCTCGGCTACCTGCTGAACGAACTGTTCCTGGTCGTGGAGCGGCGCGTGCTCGGCCGGCACCGCGCGGCGCAGGATCCCGTCGGTTAGGGTACGCGCGGTGAGGACCATGGTCGTAGGAGGCGGCATCGGCGGACTCGCCGCCGCCTTGAGCCTGGCCGCCGCCGGGCTGGAGTGCGTGGTCGTCGAGGCCGCGCGGACGATCCGGCCGCTCGGCGTCGGCATCAACCTGCAGCCGCACGCCGTGCGCGAGCTGACCGAGCTGGGGCTGGCCGCCCGCCTGGCGGCCCTCGGCGTGGAGACGAGCTCCATGACCTTCGCCGACCGGCACGGCAACGTCATCCTGGCGCTGCCGCGCGGCCGGTCGGCCGGCTACCGGTGGCCCCAGTACAGCATCCACCGCGGCGAGCTGCAGCTCGCGCTGCTCGCCGCCGTCGAGGAGCGCGGCGTCCCGGTGCGCACGGGGGTGCGTTTCGAGGGCTTCGCGCAGGACGGCGACGGCGTGCTCGTCACGCTGCGCGGCGCGGACGGGCAGCCGCTGCGCGAGCGGGCGGACGTGCTCGTCGGCGCCGACGGCGTGCAGTCGGCGGTGCGGGCCCGGCTGCACCCGGCCGGCGATCCGCTGCTGTGGGCGGGCATCCGGATGTGGCGCGGCGTCGCCGAGGCCGACCGGATCCTCGACGGCGCGACGGTGCTGGTCGGCGGCTCCAACACGGCCGGCAAGTTCGTCACCTACCACATCTCGGCGGCCAACCCGCGGCTGGTCAACTGGGTGGCCGAGGTGAAGGTGGCCGAGCCCGGTCCGGTCGCCGCCGCCGACTGGAGCAGGGAGGGCCGGCTCGCCGACGTGGCGCCGCACTTCGCGCACTGGGCCTACGCCCCCGCCGACATCGGGGCCCTGCTCGCCGGCACCGCCCGCATCCTCGAGTACCCGATGGTCGACAGGGAGCCGCTGCCGCGCTGGGGCGAGGGACGGGTGACGCTGCTCGGCGACGCCGCCCACCCGATGTACCCGATCGGCTCGAACGGCGGCTCCCAGGCCGTGCTCGACGCCCGGGTGCTGGCCCGGTGCCTGGCCTCCTACGACGATCCGGGCGAGGCGCTGCGGGCGTACGAGGACGAGCGCCTCCCGCCCACCTCGGCCCTGGTGCGCGCGCACCGGGCGCTGCCCGTCGAGGAGACGATCGCCCTGGTGACCGCGCGGGCGCCGGACGGCTTCCGTGACGTCGCCGACGTGCTGACGGAGGCGGAGCTCGCCGCGATGGCGGCGGCGCAGCGGGCGATCTCGGACGCCGACGTGCGGGCGCTCAACGAGCGGGAGTCGTGGAGCGTACGCGCGCCATGACAGCCCCGGTCGCCCTGAGTAAGATCATGCCCAGAAGAGGATTACCTGACTGACTCCTCCTGCTTTGCCCGCTCCGCTAGAGTCGAGTTCCGACCCTTCCGGAGTCGTGGTCCTCCGCCGCGGTCTCGCCCCCCTAGGAAGCGCATTGCTCGAGATAGACGATCTCTCCCATGTGTACGGCGCCGGCACCCCCAACGAGCACCGCGCCATCGAAGGTCTCAACCTGAGCGTCGCCGCGGGCGAGCTGCTGTGCATCGTGGGGCCGTCGGGCTGCGGGAAGTCCACGCTGCTGCGCTCGATCGCCGGCCTCATCAGCCCGACCGGCGGCCAGGTCAAGGTCGAGGGCAACCTCGTGCGCCAGACCCCCGACAACCTCGCCGTGGTGTTCCAGGACTACAGCCGCTCGCTGTTCCCCTGGATGTCGGTCGCCGACAACGTCGCGCTGCCGCTGCGCCGCAGGGGCATGGACAAGAAGGGCCGCCGCGAGGCCGCCATGGAGGCGCTGGAGTCGGTCGGCCTGTCCGGGGCGGAGCGCAAATACCCCTTCCAGCTCTCCGGCGGCATGCAGCAGCGGGTCGCGATCGCGCGGGCGCTCGCCTACCGGCCGACGCTGATGCTCATGGACGAGCCGTTCGGCTCGGTGGACGCGCAGACCAGGGAGGACCTGGAGGACCTGGTGCTCAAGGTGCGCGGCCACCACCAGATGACGATCGTGCTCATCACGCACGACATCGACGAGAGCGTCTACGTCGGCGACCGCGTGGTGGTGCTGTCCAAGGCGCCCGCGCACGTGGTGGGCGACCTCAAGGTCGACCTGCCCGCGCCGCGCGACCAGATCACCACCCGCGAGCACCCCGACTTCGTGCACCTGCGGGCCGAGGTGGGCCGCCTGGTCCGGGGACACGCCGCGGCCGTCTGATGGATCGGCAGCTCATCAGCGCCATCGCGCGCCACCGGGCGCGATGGCCGAGGCCCGCGGCCTCGCCGGCCGGTTCACGGCGCGGCTCGCCGTCGCCGGAGCTGGTCGCGGAGATCGGCGCCTTCCCCGACCTCGCGGGCACGCTCGCGGCGGCCGAGTCCGGCGGCTGGCTCACCGTCCACGCCCACGTCAGCGACCGGGCCGAATGGGACGACTACGAGTTCTCCTGGACCGGCAGCCTCGCCCGCTGGGCCGCCGAGCACCCCGGTCCCGACGGCGACGAGGCGCTGCGGGCCGCGCGGGAGCACCGCGACACCTGGCTCAACGGCTACCGCGACCTGCTCGGGTTCGTCACCCTCCTGTTGCGCCGCTCCTGACCTGCCCGCGTTCCTCCTCCTCGCGCAGCCGCGCGGAGGCCGTGCGGATGATGGCCGACGAGGGCCGGCGCGGCCTCGCCCCTCTCGCGGGTCTGGGCGGGACCGGGTTCGAGCGGGTGTGAGGTCTGCGGCATGCCGGCGTCCTGTCACCGGCGGCCCGATGGGCGGCAGACACCACGACGGCCGCCGCCCGGGGATCCACACCCGGACGGCGGCCGCGGCGCCTGGTTATACCGGCGTGTGCATGTGGCGGGTCAGGGCGTGCTCCACGAGGGTGATCAGCGTCGCCTTGACCGACTCGCGCTGCCGGGCGTCCAGCCGCACGATCGGGGTGTGGCCGCCGATGGACAGCGCCTCGCGGATCTCCTCCTCCTGGTGGGCGAAGTGCCCGTCCCAGCCGTTGATGCCGATGACGAACGGCAGCTTCGCCTCTTCGAAGTAGTCGATGGCGGGGAAGCTGTCGGCCAGCCGGCGGGTGTCCACCAGCACCACCGCGCCGATCGCGCCGCGCACCAGGTCGTCCCACATGAACCAGAACCGGTGCTGACCCGGCGTGCCGAACAGGTAGAGGATCAGGTCACGGTCCAGCGAGACGCGGCCGAAGTCCATCGCCACGGTCGTGGTCGTCTTGTTCGGCGTGAGCGAGACGTCGTCCACGTGGGCGGAGGCGTCCGTCATCACGGCTTCCGTGGTGAGGGGGAGGATCTCCGAGACCGCACCCACGAACGTCGTCTTGCCAACGCCGAAGCCCCCTGCCACGACGATCTTCGTCGAGGTGAGGCCGGGGCTAGAGCCTGCGAAGTCCACTGAGCACCCTTTCGAGCAAGTTGAGGTCCGGCTTTCCCGCCTCCAGCGCAGGCTGGTGCACGCGGATCAGGCCCTCCGACGCCATGTCGGCGATCAGCACCCGGACCACTCCAAGGGGCTGGCGTAAAAGGGCGGAGATCTCAGCAACCGACCGAACGTTACGAGTCAGTTGGATGATCGCCTGATACTCCGGACTTAGTAGGGAAATGTCTTGGTATTCCGACGTCACGGAGGACACCAACGCCTCCATGGCGAACTTCATCCGTGGCGCAGTGCGCCCGCCGGTAACGGCGTACGGCCGCACCAACGAGCTCTTGCGCGACTGTGGCGCCGCCGGATGCGGCGGAGTGCTATCACCAGCCCAACCCTGACCTGTCACCATGATCTCCTGTCGACGCCCCCAGGCTAGCGGGGACGGGCCGCCTGCAGTTCAGCGCGTACGGCCGGCGTCAGCACCTGCCCGGCCCGCTCGACCAGCAGGGTCATCTGGTAGGCCACCAGACCCATGTCACAGTCGGGAGCGGCCAGGACCGCCAAGCAGGACCCATCACTGATGGACATGATCATCAAGAGCCCGCGCTGCATCTCGATGACGGTCTGGGTCACCATACCGCCCTCGAAGACCCGGGCGGCGCCCTGAGTCAGGCTGATCACACCGGAGGCGACGGCCGCGAGCTGGTCGGCCCGGTCCTTCGGGAAACCCTCCGAGTACGCGAGCGGCAGACCGTCCGACGAGACCACGACCGTGTGCGCCACTCCGGGCACGTTGTTCACGAAGTCAGTGATCAGCCAGCTGATGCCGCGCGCTCCCTGGCTCATCTCTCTCATTTGTCCTCCTCATTCTCTTCTCCGCGGGTGAACGCTCGGCCCTGCCGGACACCCTGCTGGAAGCTGGAGAGCCGGCTGCGCAACCGCTCGGGCGAGATCTGTGGCGGCGGAGACGTCGGCTGGGGCTCGGCGAGACTGGCCGTGCCCGGCACCAGGTTCGCCTTGGGCACGCGGCGCGGCAGACCGGAGCTCGTGGTGCCCGCCTGCTGCGGCTGGGCGGCGGCCTGCGCGGCCTGGAAGCCGGCGTCCGCGGGCGAGGACCAGGACGCGCCCGCGCCCGACGCGCCGGGCCGGCGCTGCGGCAGGCCCGACCTGGACGAGCTCGCGGCCGGCGGGGTCGCGGCCGGCGGCGCGGCGGCCGGGGCGGGCGGCGCCACCGGAGGCGGCGCGGTGGCGTCGGCGGGGATGGCGGGGTGCACGGCGGTCACCTCGGGCTCGTCCTCCATGGGTTCGAGGCGCTGCCTGGGCTGCTCGGGCTCCGGCCGGCGGAACCAGTCGGAGCCGACCGACGAGAAGATCGGCAGGAACTCCTCGCTCTGCTCCTCCAGCGGCGAGTTGCGCACGACCGGCAGCGGGCCGGTCATGTCCTGGGAGGTGTAGTTGCCGGCGCTGAAGGCCCCGAAGCCGGAGTGCCCGTTCTGCTCGTAGCTGTCGGCGGGCTTGGCGTCCTCGGCGAAGGGCGAGACGTAGTCGGGGCCGAAGGCCGGCCGCGGCCGGTCGACCGACTCGAACAGGCCCCTGCGCGGCAGCGGGTCGGCGAAGGACGACCAGCGGGACGCCTCGTCCGGCTGCTCCTTGGGCGGCTCGGTCGCGAAGGACGGCCAGCGCGGCTCGTCGCCCTGCGCGGGCGGCGGCTGCTCGGCGAAGGACGGCCAGCGGTTCTCGGCGAACGGCTGCTGCGGCTGCGGCGCGGGAGCGGGCGGCTCCTCGGCGAACGACGGCCAGCGGGCGGTGTCGTCGGAGTACCAGCGCTGCTCCTCCTGCCGCGCGGCGGCGGGAGGCTCCTCGGCGAACGACGGCCAGCGCTGCTCGTCCACTCCGGGGCCGCCGTGCGTCGCCGCCGGAGGCTGGTCGAAGCCGGCGCGGTCGAACGGGCCTGGCCGGTCGCCGCCGAAGGCGGCCGGCTGCTGCTCGCCGAAGCGGGGCTGGTCGAACGGCGGCTGGTCGAACGAGGGCTGGTCGGCGGAGTGCTGCTCGCCGAACGACGGCTGCTCGCCGAAGGACGGCCAGCTCGTGCCGGTGCTGCCGGGCGCGGGCAGCGAGCCCGGCCACTCGGTGTCGAGCACCTGGCTGGCGGCGGACTGCGCGCCGTTGGCCGCGGGCTGGTTGAACATGCTCGGGTCGAACGAGGTGAACGCCTCGTACTGGCCGCCCTGCTGGGGCACGCCGACGCCGCCGCTGATGAGCATGTCGGGCATCATCACCAGCGCGCTCAGGCCGCCGGTCTCGCGCTGGCTGAGCTGGACCCGGATGCCGTGGCGCAGGGCCAGGCGGCCGACCACGAACAGGCCCATGCGCCGCGACACCGACACGTCCACGACCGGCGGGTTGGCCAGGCGCCAGTTGGCCTCGCCCAGCTCCTCCTGGCTCATGCCGATGCCCTGGTCGTTGATGGTGACCAGGACGCCGCCCTCGGCGGGCGTGCTGGTCACGGTGACCTTGCTCTCGCGCGGGGAGAACGAGATGGCGTTCTCGATCAGCTCGGCGAGCAGGTGGACGGCGTCGGTGACGGCCGGGCCGACGATCAGCGTGCTGGACGCGATCGAGATCTGGACCCGCTCGTAGCTCTCGACCTCCGACAGCGAGGCGCGGGCGATGTCGACCAGCGGCACCGGCTCGCTCCACTTGCGGGCGGCCTCCTGGCCGGCGAGGACCAGGAGGTTCTCGCTGTTGCGCCGCATGCGGGTGGCCAGGTGGTCGAGGCGGAACAGGTTGGCGAGCCGCTGCTCGTCCTCCTCGCCCTGCTCCAGACCTTCGATGAGCTGGAGCTGCCGTTCGACCAGCGTCTGGCTGCGGCGGGAGAGGTTGACGAACATGGAGTTGACGTTGGCGCGCAGCTTGGCCTCGTCGCCGGCCAGCCGGATCGCCTCGCGGTGGACCTCGTCGAAGGCCCGCGCCACTTCCCCGATCTCGTCGCGGGTGTTGATGCCGATGGACGGGACCTCGGGCACCTGCGCGCCCTCGCCGGACTCGCGCAGCACACGGACGGTCTCGGGCAGCCGGGTGGTGGCCACCTGCAGCGCCTCGGCGCGGAGCCGGCGCAGCGGGCGGACCAGCGAGCCGGCCACGCGGGTGGTGATGACCAGGACCAGGAGCAGCAGCACGAGGATCATCGCGCCGGAGATGATGGCGTTGCGCTGCTCGCTGTCGCTCAGCTCGCGGGTGGTGGTCACGATCTTCGTGGCCAGGTTGTCCTCGACCTTGCGCATGGCGTTGGCGGTCAGCGTGGTGCTGTCGTACCAGTTGTTGAGGTCGCGGCGGGTGGTGACGTCGAGGTCGCCGATCCGGTTGTACTCGCGCATCTGGGCGAGCGCGCGCTGGCGCATGGAGTCGGCGCGGTCGATCTGCTGGCCCCTGACGCCCTGCTGGTAGGCCTTGAGGTCCTCGGCGGACGCCTCGGCCTCGAAGGAGGCCAGGGCGGCCTGCTGCTTGTCCCAGGAGCCCAGGAACTCGGTGAGGGCCTCGCCGTCCAGCTTCCGCTCGGCCAGCGCGACGATGAGGATGATCTGCTGGCGCGAGATCTCCTCCTTCATCGACTGCAGCGAGCCGAGCGCCGCGATGTCCCGCTGGAGGCGGTCGTCGTTGACGCCGTCGGCCAGACCCGCCTGGATCGACGAGAAGATGCCGATCATGGTGGTGTAGGTCCGGATGGAGGCCTGCGGGGGAACGTTCCCGACCATCGAGGTCCGGAGGCTGTCGAGACCGTCGAGCCAGCGGGACATCTCGGCCACGCCCTCGCGGACGCGGTTGGTGTGGGAGTCGTCGATGGCCTCGGCGGCGGTGAGCACCTGCGCCTTGACCTTGTCCGTGGCCTGCCGCTGGTTCTTGAGCTGCACCGTGCGGCCGGCGCGGTTGCCCGTGGCGACGGCCCACGCGGTGAGCGTGCGTTCCTTGGCGAGCTCGTGGTTGAGCGCGCCGACCTTCTGGACCAGCTCGGCGACCTGGGTCAGGCGCCGGTACTCGGCGCTGGTCCCGATGGCGTCGGCAAGCTGGATGCCGGCGAGGAGCACGCCCACGACCGTGGGGATGAGGATCAGAGCGACCAGCCTGGAGCGCACACGCCAGTTAGCCAGCCGGAACCTGCCGCCTGTGTACTCCCCCGACTTCGTATGCCTGGGGTTTTCCGTCCTCACTGACTCTCGCAACCTCTCGCCGGTACGTGCTCGAAAGAAATCAGACACGCGTGTGGCGCATGGGATTCCGTCCGGCTGGGTAATTGGAACACAGTCCGTACCAGATCGGCCAACCGAACATATCCCACCAAACACGCCCAAAGCAGAGCTTTAGGGTGCATTTCGCCGTACGCGTCTTCAGGCGGGCCGGAACGAATCCCGCTCAGCGGGCGCCGCGTGCTTCACCATCAGGTGCCGCGTCACCGAATACTCCAGGACCGCCTCCTGGCTCATGTCCTTGCCGAACCCGCTGCCCTTCACCCCGCCGTGCGGCGCCTCGCTGGCGATGGGCAGATGGTCGTTCACCCAGGTCACGCCCACGTCGAGGCGGTGCGCGACGCGCATCGCCCGCGAGACGTCCCGCGACCACACCGACGAGGCGAGCCCGTAGCGGGTGTCGTTGGCCAGCCGGACCGCCTCGTCCTCGCCGTCGAACGGCAGCGCCACGAGCACCGGGCCGAAAAGCTCCCCCTGGACGATCTCGCTGTCCTGTGCGACATCCGTCACAAGCGTGGGCGGGTAGTAGAAGCCGGGACCCTCGGGCCGGGCGCCGCCGTGCCGCACCCGGCCGCCGGAACGCTCCACGAACCCGTGCACGCGCTCCCGGTGCGCCGCGGAGATCAGCGGGCCGATGTCCGTGGCCGGGTCCCAGGGGTCGCCGTAGGTGATTTCGGCAAGAGTTGCCCGTAGCGCCTCCACGGCGTCGTCGTAGATCTCACGGGCGAGGTAGACGCGGGTGGCCGCGGTGCAGTCCTGCCCGGTGTTGTACGTCGCCCCCATCGCCACGCCGTGGGCCATCTCCGCCAGGTCGGCGTCCGCGAAGACCAGCGCGGGCGCCTTGCCGCCCAGCTCCAGGTGCACCCGCTTGAGCGTGGCCGCCGCGCCGGTCATCACCGCCCGGCCGGTCTCCGTGGAGCCGGTGACGCTGACCATGTCCACGCCCGGGTCGGTGACCAGCGCCTGGCCGACCTCGGCGCCGCCGGTCACCGCCTGGACGAGCCCTTCGGGGGCTCCCGCCTTCGCGAACAGCTCGGCCAGGCGCATCGTCGTGCGCGGCGTCTGCGGCGCCGGCTTGATCACCACGGCGTTGCCCGCGGCCACCGCGGGACCGACCTTCCACACGGCCATGATGAACGGGAAGTTCCACGGCGAGATCGACCCCACCACGCCGACGGGGCGGCGCAGCATGACCGAGGTGTAGCCGGAGCTGAACACCCCGGCGCCCGAGCCGTCCAGCGAGCGGGCGGCCCCGGCGAAGAAGCGCAGGTTGTCCACCGCGAACGGCAGCTCGCCGTCACGGAAGACCGCCGCCGGCTTGCCGGTCTCCTCCACTTCGAGCCTCGTCAGCTCCTCGGCGTCGGCCTCGACGAGGTCGGCCAGCCGCAGCAGCAGCCGGGCGCGCTCGGCCGGGGTGGTCTCGGACCACTCGGCGTAGGCGGCACGGGCGGCCGCCACGGCCGGCGCCACGCCCTCCACCGGCGTGTCCGCGATCTCGGCGAACGGGAGCCCGGTGGCGGGGTTGATCAGTTCACGCATGGAAGGTCATGTCCTTACTGGCCGAGCTGTTCGATCAGGTCCGCGGCCCTGCGCAGGCCGTCGCGACGCCGGATCTCCTCACCCGCGGCGGCGAGCCGCTCCCGCAGCTCGGTGTCGCCGAGCAGGCGGTCGATCGCCCCCGTGAGTTCGTCGTCGTCGAAGGTGTAGGTCGAGAGCCTGACACCGTAGCCCAGCTCGGAGACCCGCTGGGCGTTGTCGTACTGGTCCCAGAACAGCGGCAGCACGATCATCGGCTTGCCGAAGTGCAGAGCCTCGGTGGTCGTGTTGTTGCCGCCGTGCGTGATGACCAGATCGCACTGAGGGACGATCTTAGTCTGCGGCAGGAACTCCGCGCCCCACATGTTGCCGGCGAGCTTGATCTCCTCGTGCAGCGGGCCCATGGAGACGATGTACTGGTGCGGGGTGGTGGCCAGCACGTCGATCACGCGCTGCATCAGGCCGACGTCGGCCGAGCCGAGCGAGCCGAGCGAGAAGTAGATCAGGGCGGTGTCAGGCCGGCGCTCGAAGGGCAGCGTGAAGTCCTCGTCGGTCTCGCGGACCGAGGAGTCGAGGCGGTGCCAGGACGGGCCCAGCGGGCGGCGGTCGGTGTAGTCCAGGATCTCCGGGTACACGTAGAGGTTCAGGTCTCCCTCGTGGATGAAGTCGAGGTCGGGCAGCGGGGCCGTGCCCTGCTCGACGCACCACTCGTTGTAGGCGCTCCACAGCTCGCGGTGGGTGCGGTCGTACTCGGCGCGGAAGTCGTCCCACTCGCTGCGGTCGTCGGCGGGCAGGCCCGAGAAGACCGGCGGGACGTCGGCGCCGCGCACCTCCAGCGGCTGGCAGGAGACGATCCTGACGAACTTCTTGCCCGCCGTCAGGAGCGCAGGGAAGGTGATCACGTTGTCCTCGATGATCACGTCCGGGTCGACCCGCTCTATGATGGCCTTGAGCTGCGGCTCGCAGTACTTCGCGCCGTCGATGAGCTCGCCCCAGATCGGCCTGGTGACCGTGTCGAGCTGCTCCTTGGTGCTCTTGCGGTACTCCGGGGCCGTGTCGCGGATGAAGTCCTTCCAGAACTGGCCCGGGTCCTGCTCCTCGGCGTTCTCGGACGGCGGGGCGAGGTCGACCAGGTCCTCCTCGAAGCCCAGGGCCTCCAGCTTGCCCTTCCAGGACGACTCGGCGGCGAAGACGACGCGGTGGCCGCGGCGGCGGAGAATGTCGCCGATCCCGATGGAGTTGTTGGTGGGGCCGTACGCGCTTTCCGGCATGAACAAGAACGTGAGTGACATCGGAACTCCGAGGAGAGGGATTCGAAGAGTTGAAGGCTAATTCAAAACGTGGCTGGCGTGATGGTCAAGTAACGGGCACTATGGTCACGGCTAACTGAACGGGAGCCCAACGAGTGAAGGTGGTGAGGGTGGCTCAGCGTAAAAGCCGGAGTGACCGGCGCATCGACTTGATCGAGGCCGCGCGCAAAGCCATCATCCGCCACGGCATCGACGGCGTGCAGCTCTCGCACGTCGCCGAGGAGGCGGGGCTCACCTCGGGAGCCGTGCTCTACCACTACCCCGACCTCGGCGAGCTGCTGGTCGAGGCGCAGCACGCCGGGATGGAGCGCTTCTACGAGCAGCGCCTGCGCCGCCTCGCCGACTTCACCGACCCGGCCGAGAAGCTGGTCGTCACGATCCGCTCCGGGCTGCCGACCGGGCCGCTCGACCCCGACGTGCGCCTGCTCAACGAGCTGGGCGGCGCCGCCGGCCGCAACCGCGTCTACGGCGTCCTGCTCACCTCGCTCTACGACCGCCAGGTGTCGATGTACCAGGCGATCCTCGACACCGGGGCGGCGCTGGGCGTCTTCAGGCTGGCCGCCGACTCGCTGTCGATCGCGCGCAACCTGGTGGCGCTGGAGGACGCCTACGGCTACCGCATCACCGCACGGCACCCGGTGATCGGGCCCGCCGAGGCCGCCGAGCTGATCCTGTCGTACGCGCGGGCGGCGACCGGCAACGAGCTCGCTCACTGAGGGTCCGCCATGATGACGGCGTCCTCGGCGTTCCAGCGCACCTTGACCTTGGCCCCGGGCCGCACCGTGCTGGCCCCCTGGACGGCCGCCAGGACGGGCTTGGGGTGGCCGGGGACGTCCACGGAGACGTGCGAGACGCCGCCGTAGAAGCTGACGTCCACGACGCTGCCCGCCAGGCCCCTGACGGCGCTCTCGTCGGCCAGCTCGACCCGCTCGGGCCGCACCGCGAGCAGCGCGGGCGTGTCGGCCTCCAGCTCCTCCAGCGGGGTGCCCGCCAGCATGCCGAACTCCTCGCTGCGGACCGCGTCGAGCCCGCTGGCGAGGCCGCGGAAGAGGTTGTTGGCGCCGACGAAGTCGGCCACGAACGGCGTCCTCGGCCGCTCGTAGAGCGCCACGGGCTCGTCCACCTGGCGCACCCGGCCCGTGTCGAACACCGCGATGCGGTCGGCCAGCGACATCGCCTCCTCCTGGTCGTGCGTGACGACCACGAAGGTGATGCCGACCTCGTGCTGCAGCCGCTTCAGTTCGAGCTGCATGTCAGCGCGGACCTTCTTGTCCAGGGCCGACAGCGGCTCGTCGAGCAGCAGCAGGCGGGGCCGCTTGACGATGGAACGCGCCAGCGCCACCCGCTGCCGCTGGCCGCCGGAGAGCTGCGCGGGCTTGCGGCCGGCGTGCGCCGACAGCCCGACCGTCTCCAGCACCTCGCCGACCCGCTGCCTGATCTCCTGCCGGGGCAGGCGCTCGCGCTCCAGCCCGTAGGCCACGTTCTTGGCCACGGTCATGTGCGGGAACAGCGCGTACGACTGGAACATGAGGCTGATCGGCCGCCGGTTGGGCGCCTTGGACAGCAGGTCCTCGCCGTCGAGCATGACCTGACCGCTGTCGGGCGTCTCGAACCCGGCGATGATGCGCAGCAGCGTGGTCTTGCCGCAGCCCGAGGGGCCGAGCAGGGCGAAGAACTCGCCCTGCTCGATCTGGAGCGAGACGTCGTCCAGCGCGGTGACGCTCCCGAAGCTGCGGGAGACGCCGTCAATCTTGAGCACGTGACTCCCCGATCCTGGTCATCCGCTGACCGGCGATCACCGCGGTGAAACTCACCAGGAGCAGGATCGCGGCCAGCGCGTTGATCTTCGGGGTCACCCCGAAACGAACCATTGAGTAGATGACGATCGGCAGCGTCGGCTCCGCGTTGCCGATCGTGAAGAAGGCGATCACGAACTCGTCGAGCGACAGCGTGAACGCCAGCAGCGCACCGGCCACGATCCCGGGCGTGAGCTGCGGCAACGTGACCCGCATGAAGGTGACCACCGGCCCGGCGCCGAGGTCGCGCGAAGCCTCCTCCAGCGAGGTGTCGGCCCCCGTGAGCCGGGTGCGGACCACCGCCGCGACGAACGCCATCGAGAACAGCGCGTGCGCGAGCGTCACCGAGTACAGGCCGAGCGTGAGCTGGATGGCGCTGTAGAACACCAGCAGCCCGATGGCGAGCACCAGGTCGGGCAGCACGGCCGGCATCAGCGCGAGCGCGTCCAGCGTCTTCGACCGGGTGAAGCGGGCCAGGCCGACCGCGAGCAGCGTGCCGAGCACGGTGGCGATGACGGTGGAGCCCGTGGCCACGACGAGCGTGTTGAGCAGGCCGGTCCTGATGCGCTCGTCGCCGGCCAGCTCGCCGTACCACTTGAGGCTGAAGCCCTCGTAGGTGTAGGCCGAGTCGCCGGCGTTGAACGACATCACGACGAGCACGAGGATCGGCAGGTACAGGAAGGCGTACGTGGCCCAGAACGGGACGTACAGGAGCTTGGACCTACGCACGGCGCGCCGCCCATGCCTGTACGACCAGCAGCGCGACCAGCACCGCGATGAGCGCGAGCGCCAGCGTCGAGCCGAACGGCCAGTCACGCGCCTTGAGGAACTGGTCGCGGATGAGGTTGCCCACCATGGTCGACTTGTTGCCGCCCAGCATCTCGGGGATGACGAAGTTGCCGAAGCTCGGCACGAACACGAACAGGCAGCCGGACAGCACGCCCGGCACGCTCAGCGGCAGCGTGACCTTGCGGAACGTGGTGAACGCCGAGGCCCCCAGGTTGGCCGACGCCTCGCGGAGCTGCGGGTCCAGCCGTTCGATGGCGGCGTACAGCGGCAGCACCATCAGCGGCAGGTACGAGTACAGCAACCCGGTGACGATCGTCCCCTCGTGGTAGAGCAGCTCGTACGGCCCCAGCCCCAGCTTGCCGAGCGCGCTGTTGACCAGCCCGGGCCCGCTCAGCAGCATGATCCAGGCGTAGACCCGGATGATGAAGTTCGTCCAGAACGGCAGCACGACCGCGACCAGCGCGAGCGTCTTCCACCTGGAGGGGAGCTGCGCGATCAGGTACGCCGTCGGATAGCCGACCAGCAGCGCGATCAGCGTCGTCAGTCCCGCGATGCGCAGGGAGTCGCCGACCACGCCGAGGTAGAGGGGGTCGATCAGGCGGGTGAAGTTCTCGGTGGTGAACTCGTACACCACGCCGCCGAAGCGCCCGCGCTGGAAGACCGTGTAGCTCAGCACCAGGCCGAGCGGCACCAGCAGCAGCACCACCAGGTAGGTCAGTCCGGGTGACAGGAAAACGAATGCGCCCAGCCGGCGACCCCGCACGCGGGGCGCCGGCCGGGCCTTTGCCTCAGACTTCACTGCACTGACTACGACTGCGCCGTGACTTCGCTGGAAAGCCGGGTGTACTTGGTGGACGCCTGGCCGAGGTCGATGATGGACTCACCGTCGAGCAGCTCGGCGGGCTTGACGCCGAGCAGCGAGCCCTCGGGGGCCTTGACCCGCTCCATGGCGGCCTTGTTCGGCACCTTGTAGTTGATGTTCTCGGCGGCCCAGCTGTGGATCTCGGGGTCGAGGATGTAGTTGATCAGGGCGTGCGCGGCCTCCTTGTTCTTGGAGGACTTCATGATCACCATGGTGTCCACCCAGAGGTCGCTGCCCTCCTTCGGCACGACGAACTTGATGTTCTTCTCGGTCGTCGGGCACCAGCCGTCCCACGCCTCGACCATCACGGCCTCGCCGGACACCAACTTGTCGCCGAACGTCGTGTCGTCGTAGGCGAGCAGGTGCGGCTTGGCCGCCACCAGCAGCTCCTTGGCCTTGGCGATCTCCTCGTCCTTGTCGGTGTTGACCGAGAAGCCGAGGGACTTGAGCGCGGGCAGGGCCAGCCAGCGCTCGGTGGTCATCATGGTGACCTTCTTGTCGGCCCAGGCCGGGGGCTTGAGCAGATCGTTCCAACTGGTGGGCTCGGCCTTCACCAGGTCGCTGCGGTAGCAGATGCCGGTGGTGCCCCAGGTGTAGGGCACCGAGTACTTGTTGCCCTTGTCGTAGGAGAGCTGGCCGGCCTCCGGGTAGAGGTTGGCCAGGTTGGGGACCAGCTCGGCGTGGATGGGCTCCAGCAGGCCCTGCTCGTTGAGCGCCTGGGCGTACTGGCCGGAGACGAAGGCCACGTCGATGCCGCTGTCGCCGGAGGCGGTCAGCTTGGCCATCGCCTCCTCGTTGGTGGCGTGCAGGCCGATCTTGACGTCGGAGACCTTCAGCTTCTCCTTGGCCTTCTCGGGCAGCTCCTTCGGGGTGTAGCCGTCCCATACGGTGACCTGGAGCGACTGCTTCGACAGGTCGGCGTTGGGCTTGAGCTGTTCGGCAGCCGCCGCGGTCGCGCCGTCTGAGCTGGTCGACGACTCACCGCCGCACGCCGCGACGGCAAGCGCGAGGCCGGCCACCGCGACGGCGGCCGGAAGACGACGGGTGAACCGGATACGGGACACGGCCGCTACTCCTTCTTGATGTGCGATGTACGAGGGGTCGCGCGACCTTACCGGACACAGCAGACCAGGGTAGGAGTGTTGCAGCACGAATCAACATGAGCAAGACTTTTCGTCACATTGCTACCTGGAAGTTTGGTCTACCAGTTGAATTGGGATTCAATAGCGCAGAGGTTGGTCTCTCTCGGTGAGAAACCCCTTACCGCACGGGACCGCGGGTTCACCGCCGCGCTTCTCACCGTGCTGGAGGGGGAGGTCCCGCCGCCTTTCGGCGTGCGCAGGTTCCTGCCGCTGCCCACCCTCTCGCACGACCCGGGACGTCTCCACATCGGGGTCCCACGCGAACGGGACTTCGGCCCCCACGTGGACCAGACCAACTACTCGGTCGTGGTGGCCGAGAAGGTGGTCGTCAAGTGGCTCACCCCGCCCGTCCCGCTGCCCCATCCCACCCCGGAGATCCTCTCCCATCTCGTTGAGGCCGGATTCAACGACACAGCTCCTCCTTACGCCGCTCTGACCGGCCCTGTCGACGGCCGCGAGTGCCTGCTCGCCCTCGCCACCGGCTACCTTCCCGAGGCCAGGGACGGCTGGGAGTGGTGCGTGGACGAGGCCGAGTCGGGCGGCACGGCGTTCGCCGCCGACCTCGGCCGCCTGGCCGCCGACCTGCACCTCGCCCTGTCCACCCTCCCCCTCACCGCGGCGGCCGAGCTGCCCTCCCCCGCCGCCGTGCGGGCCGCGGGGGCGCTGGCCGAGGCGCTGGAGCTCACCGGCGGCGAGGACGGGCAGTGGCTGGCCGCCCACGCCGACCGGCTCAGGCACGAGCTCGAACCCCTCGACGCGCCCATCGCCTCGCCCCTCATCCGCATCCACGGCGACCTGCACGTGGGCCAGATCCTCCGGTGGCGCGACGGCTACGCGGTCATCGACTTCGACGGCAACCCCACGGTGACCGACGCCGACCCCTGCCAGCCCGCCGCCCGCGACGTCGCCCAGCTCACCACCAGCCTGGAGCACGTGGCCCAGGTCGCGATCAAGCGCCGCGGCACGCCGCCGGAGCGGGCCGCCGCCTGGGCCGCCCGCGCCCGCGCGGGCCTGCTCGCCGCCTACCGCGCCCGCCTGGCCGCGCGCGGCCGACCCGACCTGCTGGACGAGGGCCTGATCCGCCCGTTCGAGATCGAGCAGGAGTGCCGCGAGCTGATCTACGCCGCCCGCCACCTGCCCCGCTGGCGCTACGCCCCCATGGGCGTCCTGCGCACCTGGTACACCGAGGAGAACCCGTCGTGAATTCCGAGCTCTACCTGGCCGACCTGGAGTCCAAGCCCGCCGCCCTGGAGGGCCTGACCGCCGCGCTCGCCGCCGCCGACCCCTTCGCGGAGCTGCCCGCGAACCCGCGCCGGGTGCTGTTCCTCGGCATGGGCAGCTCGCGGTACGCGGCCGGGGTCGCGGCGCTGCGCCTGCGCGCCGCCGGCGTGGACGCCTACGCCGACTACGCCTCGGCGGCGGCGACGTACCCGGCCACGCCGGACACCCTGGTGATCCCGATCTCGGCCACCGGCGGCAGCAGGGAGACCCTGGACGCCGTGGACCGCTACGCGGGCGGCCCCGCCTTCGTCGCGGCCCTCACCAACCGGCCGGGCTCCGAGCTGGCCGCGCGGTCCCGCCTGACCATCCCCATGCACGCCGGCGAGGAGCGCGGCGGCGTGGCCTGCCGTACCTTCCAGCACACCCTGGCGCTGCTGCTGGCGCTGGAGAGCCGGCTCACCGGGCGGCCCCTGGACCTGGCCGGGCTGCTCGGCCGTACCGCCGAGGCCACCGCCGACCTGCTCGACCGCAGGGACGAGTGGCTGCCGCTGACCATGGAGCTGCTGGACGGCCCGCACGGCGTCTACACGGTCGCCCCCGCCGAGCGGCTGTCGTCGGCCGAGCAGTCGGCGCTCATGCTGCGGGAGGGCCCGCGCCGCGCGGCCGACGCCTGCGAGAGCGGCGACTGGTCGCACGTGGACGTCTACCTCACCAAGACCCTCGACTACCGCGCCCTGCTCTTCCCCGGCTCCCGCTACGACGAGCAGGCCATGGACTGGGTGCGGCAGCGCGGCTCCACGGTGGTCAGCGTCGGCGGCGAGGTCAAGGACGCCGCGGCCGCCGTCCGCTACGCGCACGACGACGACCGGGACGTGGCGCTGCTCACCGAGACGCTGGTGGCCGAGCTGGTCGCGGCCTACTGGTGGGCGGCCCAGGGGTAGTCAGCGGGCGCGCGCGGCGAGGGCGTGCTCGACCAGCGTGATCAGGGTGTTCTTGACCGCCTGCCGGTCGCGCGCGTCGGTCCGCACGATCGGCACGTGGGCCGAGAGCGTCAGCGCCTCCCGCACCTCGTGCTCGACGTGCGGGAACTCGCCGTTCCAGCCGTTGAGCCCGACGACGAACGGGAGCCCCGACTCCTCGAAGTAGTCGATCGCGGGGAAGGCGTCGGCCAGGCGCAGCGAGTCGACCAGCACGACCGCCCCGATGGCGCCGCGCACGATGTCGTCCCACATGAACCAGAACCGGTGCTGGCCCGGCGTGCCGAACAGGTAGAGGATCAGGTCGCGGTCGAGCGAGAGCCGGCCGAAGTCCATCGCCACCGTGGTGGTGGTCTTGCCGGGCGTGTGCTTCAGGTCGTCGATGCCCTGCGACGCCTCGGTCATCACCGCTTCGGTGGTGAGCGGCATGATCTCGGAGACCGCGCCGACGAACGTGGTCTTGCCCACCCCGAAACCGCCGGCCACCACGATCTTCGTCGAGGTGAGCCCGCTGCTAGAGCCTCCGAAGTCCACTGAGAACCCTTTCGAGCAGGCCGCGATCGGGCAGGCCCGCCTCAAGCTGCGGCTGGTAGACGCGGACCAGCCCGTCCGCCTCCATGTCGGCGATCAGCACCCGTGCCACACCGAGCGGGACATGCAGCAGAGCCGAGATCTCCGCCACGGATCTTACCTGGCGGCACAGCTCGCTGATGGCCCGATGTTCGCGGGGGTAGCTGGCGCCGAGCTGCGCCGACGTGGCAGAGGACACGAGCGCCTCCATCGCCAGGGCGCTGCGCGGGGTGGTGCGGCCACCCGTGAGGGCGTACATCCGCACCAGCGAGCTGCGCTCCGGCTCGGCCTCACCATTGTGCCACGATGCCACGATCGCCTCCCCCTACCACGGACGCCCGGACAGCTCCGCCCGCACCGCGGGCGTGAGCACCTGTCCCGCGCGCTCGACCAGGATCGTCATCTGGTACGCCACCAGCCCCATGTCGCAGTCGGGCGCGGCCAGCACCGCCAGCGACGAGCCGTCGCTGATCGACATCACGAGCAGCAGGCCGCGCTCCATCTCGACCAGGGTCTGGGTCACGCCGCCGCCCTCGAACACGCGGGCCGAGCCCGCCGTGAGGCTGACCAGGCCGGCCGCGATGGCGGCGAGCTGGTCGGCGCGGTCCTTCGGGAACCCGCGGGAGAAGGCCATGGGCAGGCCGTCGGCGGAGACGACCACGGCGTGCGCGACGCCGGGCACCTCCTCGACGAAGCTGCTCACCAGCCAGTTCATGTCCCTGGCAGCTTGACTCAGCTCCTTCATGAGTCCTCCTCAAGCTCGGACCGGCCCTTGCGCACGCCCTGCTGGTAGCTGGCCAGTCTGCTGCGTAACCGGTCGGGGGACAGCGGAGGAGCGGGAGCGGGCGGCGGTTGGGGGTTCGCGGTGCCCGGTACCAGGTTCGCTCTCGGCGTGCGCTTCGGCAAGCCGGAGTTCGTGGTCCCGCTCTGCGCGGGCTCGGCGGCGCTGCCGGCGGCCTGCCAGCCGGCGTCGGCGGGCGAGGACCAGCCGGGGTCGCGCTCGCGGTGGTCGGCGGTGGGCGCGGGCTTGCTGAACCAGCTGCTCTCGTCCTCGACCGAGGTGAAGATCGGCAGGAACTCGTCCTTGGACGGCTCCGCCGGGTACGACGGCAGCGGCGTGGCGAACGACGGGTACGACCCCGTCACGTGCGGCGCCTCCAGGGATGACATGGAGCCGGTGCCCGTGTGCGGCGAGCTGAACCAGGACGACGGCTCGGGCATCGCCGCGTCGAACGACGGATGCCCGGCGAAGGGCGCCACCGGCGCGGCGGCCTGCCGCGCCGGCGGGACGGGCGGCGGGAAGGGCGGCGCGGGCGGCGCGGCCAGGACCGGCGCCATCGGGGGAAGGGCGGGCGACTGTCCCTGCTGCGAGTGGTGGCCGGGCAGCGCGCCGGTCACCGCCGTGAGCAGCATCGGCGGCACGAGCACCATCGCGGTCAGCCCGCCGACGTCCTGGCGGCGGAGCTGCACCCGGATGTTGTGCCGCAGCGCCAGCCGCCCGACCACGAACAGTCCCATGCGCCGCGACACCGACACGTCCACGACGGGCGGGTTGGCCAGCCGGTGGTTGGCCTCGGCCAGCTCCTCCTGGGTCATGCCGATGCCGTTGTCGGTGACCGACAGCAGCAGCGAGCCGCCGTCGATGCGGCTGCTGGAGATGATCACCTTGGTGTCGTGGGACGAGAACGACACGGCGTTCTCGACCAGCTCGGCGAGCAGGTGCACGACGTCGGTGACGGCCTGGCCGGCGACGGCGACGTCCGACTGCACCTGGATGCTGACCCGGTCGTAGCTCTCGACCTCGCCGAGCGCGGCCCGCACGATGTCCATGATCTCGACCGGCTCGCTCCACTTGCGGGCGGCCTCCTGCCCGGCGAGGACCAGCAGGTTCTCGCTGTTGCGGCGCATGCGGGTGGCCAGGTGGTCGAGCTTGAACAGGTCGGCCAGCCGGGTGTCGTCGCGCTCGCCGCGCTCCAGCTTCTCGATGAGCGTGAGCTGCCGCTCGACCAGGGTCTGGCTGCGCCGCGACAGGTTGACGAACATGGCGTTGACGTTGGAGCGCAGCCGGGCCTCGTCGCCGGCCAGCCGCACGGCCTCGCGGTGCACCTCGTCGAAGGCGCGGGCGAGCTCGCCCACCTCGTCCTTCGTGAAGATGCCGATGGGCGGGACCTCGGCCTCGACCGCGCCGTCCCTGGACTCGCGCAGGTGCTGGACGAAGGCGGGCAGCCGGTGGCCGGCGATCTCCAGGGCCTCGCTGCGCAGCCGGCGCAGCGGGCGCACCATCGAGCGGGCCACGCCGGTGGTGACCAGCAGCACGGCGACCAGCAGGGCGAGCACGGCGCCCGCGACGACGAAGGCGCTGCGCCGCTCGGCGTCGCTGAGCTCCTCGCTGCGGGCGAGGATGCCGGCGGCCTGGCGTCGCTCGACCGTGCGCATGGCGTCCACGACGACCTTGGACGCCTCGAACCACTCCTTGGCGTCGTCCTTCCTGGACAGGTCCAGGCCGCGCAGCGGCAGGCCGTTGGTGGACCTGATGAGGACCAGCTCGCGCAGGAACAGCATGCGCTCGGCGGTGTTGCCGTTGACGGTCTCGTCGAAGAAGCGGCGTTCGGCGGCGGTGGCCTCGGCGGCGAAGGCCCTGCGCTCGGCGGTCTCGCCGGCCTGCCGGCCGAGGAAACGTTCCAGTTGGTCGGGGTCGAAGGCCCCTTCGGTGAGCACGACGGTGACGAGGGCCTGCTGGTAGGCCACGCTCTCCTTGGCGCGGGCCAGCGCGTCGAGCATGCGGGTCTGGCGGAACAGCTCGTCGTCGGAGCTGCCCTTGATCAGCTCGTTGTGCGTGGAGAGCAGGCCGGCGATGACCGTGGTGTAGAGCTCGACGGAGGGGCCGGGGAGCAGGTTGGCCTCCAGGGCCTGCTTGCGCAGCGCGACCAGGTCGTCGAGCCGGTTGAGCAGCTGTTCGAGCTGGTCGGCGGTGCGGCCGGTGACCTCGCCGAGGAGCTCGCGGGCGATGGCGCGCACGTCCCTGGCCGCGAGGTCGCTCTCGTCCATCTGGTTCTGGACGTCGCCGAGGGCGCTGGCGGGCCGGTTGCGGGCGATGTACCAGGACATCCTGGCCCGTTCCCCGGAGACGGCGTGCGTGAGCGCGCCCAGCTCCTCCGACAGGCGGGCGAACTGGCTGGTCCTGGCGTAGTCGCCGGCCGCGGAGGTGGAGGCCAGCACCTGGAGGCCGCCAAGCAGGACGGCGGCGGCCGTGGGGATGAGGATGAGCGCCACGAGCCGCGCCCGCACCCGCCAGTTGCGCAGCCGCCAGTTGCCTTCGCCGGTCTGCCTCCTCTGGCCCAGCTGTGTAGTCACCGGAACGCACCTCGCCCGAATCGGCGTAAAAGGGAGGGGCCTGTGTCCCCTGAGGAAATCAGCAAGTGCCGGTAATTGGAACACATCACGTGGCAGGGAAGCTACCCAAACATATCGCGACAAAAATCTAGGCGTGTGGTACGCGCACAAAATCTGGGGCTCCAGTTTCCGGACCGGTCCAGCCGGAAATACGCCTTCGACTCACTCACTGTCGCCCAATGGGTGGTTTGAACGTTTCAAAGCAATAACACGCCGGAAGCACGCCGGTCTCCGACCGGTCACACCGTTGAGATCGGCGTTAATCACGACATATGTTGAGCGACGGCAAACGAGGAGGCGAGCGTGGGGGTTTCTCCCGGCAGCACGGCAATCGGCGTCGCGGGGCTTTGGAAGATCTTCGGCTCCAAGGCGCGGAAAGTGCTGGACAGCGAGGACCGGCACCTCGACCCCGCCGCGCTGCGCGAGAAGACCGGCTGCACCGCCGCCGTCCGTGACGTGAGCTTCGAGGTGCGTCCTGGCGAGGTCTTCGTGGTCATGGGCCTGTCGGGCAGCGGCAAGTCCACCCTCGTCCGGTGCCTGACCCGGCTGATCGAGCCCACCGCGGGCACGATCACGATCGGCGGCGAGGACGTCGGCCGGGCCTCGCCCGCCCGCCTCCGCGAGATCCGCCGCCACCAGGTCAGCATGGTCTTCCAGCACTTCGGCCTGCTGCCGCACCGCAAGGTGATCGACAACGTCGCCTACGGCCTGGAGATCCAGGGCACGTCCAGGGCCGACCGGCACGCGCGGGCCGGCGACATCCTCTCCCTCGTCGGCCTCGACGGCTACGCCGACGCCTATCCCGACCAGCTCTCCGGAGGCATGCAGCAGCGCGTCGGCCTGGCCAGGGCGCTCGCGGTGGACCCGCAGGTGATGCTGTTCGACGAGCCGTTCAGCGCGCTCGACCCGCTCATCAGACGCGACATGCAGGCCGAGGTCGTCCGCCTGCACCGCGAGGTCGGCAAGACGATGGTGTTCATCACCCACGACCTGTCCGAGGCGCTCAAGCTGGGCGAGCGGATCGCGATCATGCGGGCCGGCTCGATCGTGCAGCTCGGCACGGCCGAGGAACTGGTGGGCGCGCCCGCCGACGACTACGTGGCCGACTTCGTCCGCGACGTGCCGCGCAGCCACGTGCTGACCCTGCGCTGGATCATGCGCTCCCCCGAGCCGGGCGAGGTGCTGGACGGGCCCGAGCTGCCCGCGGCCACCCTGGTCAAGGACGCGGTCGGCGTGGCCTCGGCCTCCGCCCGCCCGATCAGGGTCGTCGACGGCGGCGAGCTGGCCGGCGTCGTGGACCGGGTGGACCTGCTGACGTTCCTGTCCGGCCAGGACGCCCCGGTCAAGGCGGGGGCATGAGCAGCACCGCCGCGGTCGGCACGCCCTCCGGGCTCAGGCTCCCCCGATGGGCGGCCCCGGCCGGCGCGGCGGCGCTGATCGTCGCGGCCTACCTGGTCTTCCGCGGCACGGGCACGCTGCCGCACGACAAGGAGGCCCCGCAGTTCCTGGCCGTCACCGAGCTGCGCGAGTGGATCGACGAGCACCGCAACGACAACCCGCTGTTCCTCTACTTCCTCAACTACATCCGGCTCTTCGTGGGCTCGCTCTACGACCTGTTCGCGGGGGCGCTGACGGCGCTCGGCTGGCCCGGCCTGACCGGCGTGCTGGGCGGCCTGGCCTGGCTCGCGGGCGGCCGGCGGGTCGGGCTGCTCGCGGTGGCCGGCGTGAGCGCGTTCGGCGTGCTCGGCCTCTGGCAGTCCAGCGTGGACACCCTCGCCCTGGTCGCGGTGGCGGTGCTGCTGTCGCTGGTGATCGGCGTGCCGATCGGCGTCTGGGCGGGCCGGTCGGAACGGGTGCGGCGGGCCGTCACGCCGGTGCTGGACGTCATGCAGATCATGCCGACGTTCGCCTACCTGGCCCCGCTCGCGCTGTTCTTCCACATCGGCGCCCCGGCCGGGGCGATCGCCACGATGATCTACTCGATCCCGCCGGCCATCCGCATCACCGCCCTGGCCGTCTCGGAGGTCTCGCCCACGGCGGTCGAGGCGTCGGCGTCGCTGGGCGCCACCCGCCGCCAGACGCTGTTCAAGGTCGTCCTGCCGCTGGCCAGGCCCACGATCGCACTGGCGGTCAACCAGACGATCATGATGGCGCTGTCCATGGTCGTCATCGCGAACCTGATCGCCGCCCCCGGGCTCGGCGGCGACATCATCCGCGGCCTGTCGCGGGCCCAGGTCGGCATCATGCTGCCGGCCGGGGTCGCCGTCGTCGTCATGGCGATCGTGCTCGACCGGATGACGACGGCACTCGCCCGCCGCGGCCCCCACACCCGGCCGCGCCGGATCGACCTCGCCGCCGCGGGCGCGCTGGCCGTGGCCGGCCTCGCGCTGATCCCCGTGCTGCCGCGCGCCTGGCCGGAGAGCTGGACGCTCGACGTCACGGCCGAGATCAACGCCGCCGTACGGTGGGCCGAGACGAGCTGGTACCCCGTCACCACGTTCGTCAAGGACCAGACCTCCCTCCTGCTGCTCAACCCGCTGGAGTCGCTGCTCACCTCGGCCCCCTGGTGGCTGGTCGCGCTGACCGTGCTGGCCGTGGCCTGGCGGGTGAGCGGCCCCCGGGCGGCGCTGACCGCGCTCGGCTGCCTGCTGGCGATCGCGCTGCTCGGCACGTGGGAGCACGCCATGCAGACGATGACCACGGTGGCGCTCGCGGTGCTGGTCACCCTGGTGATCGGCCTGCTGCTGGGGGTGGCCGCGGCCCGCTCGCCGCGCTACTCGGCCGTCCAGCGCCCGCTGCTGGACGCCGCCCAGACCATGCCGGCCTTCGTCTACCTGCTGCCCGCGCTGGCGCTGTTCGAGACCACCAGGTTCACCGCCATCTTCGCCTCGGTGATCTACGCCGTGCCGCCCGTGGTGCGCCTGGTGGAGGACGGCATCAGGGCCGTGCCCGCCGAGGTCGTCGAGGCCGCCGTGTCGGCCGGCTCCACCCCGGGCCAGCTGCTGTGGAAGGTGCAGCTCCCGATGGCCAGGCGGGCGATCCTGCTGGCCGCCAACCAGGGCATCGTGATGACGCTGGCCATGGTGGTCGTCGGCGGCCTGGTCGGGGCGGGGGCGCTCGGCTACGACGTGGTCGTCGGCTTCTCCCAGCGCACCGACTTCGGGCTGGGCTTCGTGGCCGGTGTCGCCACCGTGCTGCTCGGGGTCATGCTCGACCGCATCACGCAGGGCGCGGACCGGCGCCCTTCCCCCCAAAGAAGGAAAAGCACATGAAGATCCGCCTGCTCGCAGGCTTGCTCGCTCTGGGAATGGCCGCCGCGGGGTGCGGCGGAGCCACGGTCGAGTCCTCCCCCAGCGCCTCGGCGGGCGCTCCGCAGGGCGGCTCCAGCAGCTCCGCGGGCACCGTCAAGATCGCGATCAACCCGTGGGTCGGGTACGAGGCCAGCGCGAACGTGGTGGCGTACCTGCTGAAGAACGAGCTCGGCTACACGGTGGAGCTGCCCGAGATCAAGGAGCAGCTCGCCTGGGAGGGCTTCGAGAACGGCAGCGTCGACGTCATCATCGAGAACTGGGGCCACCCGGACCTGAAGAAGACATTCATCGAGGACAAGAAGGTCGCGGTCGAGGCCGGATCCACCGGCAACAAGGGCGTGATCGGCTGGTACATCCCGAAGTGGATGGCCGACAAGTACCCCGACATCACCGACTCCAAGAACCTCAACAAGTACGCCGACCTGTTCAAGACCTCCGAGTCGGGCGACAAGGGCCAGCTGCTGTTCGGCGACCCGTCGTACGTCAGCAACGAGGACGCCCTGATCAAGAACCTCAAGCTGAACTTCAAGGTCGTCGTGGGCGGCAGCGAGGCGGCCCTGATCAAGGGCGCCCAGCAGGCGCAGGAGCAGCAGAAGCCGCTGCTGTTCTACTTCTGGGACCCGCACTGGCTGTTCAACAAGACCCAGCTCGTCCGGGTGAACCTGCCCGCCTACACCGAGGGCTGCGACGCCGACCCGAAGAAGGTCGCCTGCGACTACCCGGAGATGGACCTCGACAAGATCGTCAGCAAGAAGTTCGCCGACACCGGCGGCAAGGCCTACGAGCTGGTCAAGAACTTCCACTGGACGAACGAGGACCAGAACGCCGTCGCCAACGACATGACCAACAACGGCATGACCGGCGAGCAGGCGGCCAAGAAGTGGGTCGAGGCCAACACCGCCACGTGGCAGGCCTGGATCCCCAAGTGACCCCGTCCGGCCGCGGCCCCGTCGGCGGGCCGCGGCCCCGGAGACCTCTCATGCGCTTGAAGACGCTCGCCGCGCCGCTGGCCGCGGCCGTTCTGCTCCTGACCTCCTGCTCCGGCGAGGAGCCCGGCGCCGGCACCGGCGCCAAGAAGACCGTCAACCTCGACATCCACGCCTGGGTGGGCTACGAGGCCCAGGCCGCCGTGCTGGCCCACCTGCTGGAGCACGAGCTGGGCTACACGGTGAACACGCGGAAGATGAAAGAGGAACAGTCCTGGCGTGATTTCGAGACCGGCAAGGTCGACGTCATCATCGAGAACTGGGGCCATCCCGACCTGAAGAAGCAGTACATCGAGCAGAAGAAGGTCGCGTTGTCGGCCGGGCTCACCGGGAACAAGGGAGTGATCGGCTGGTACGTCCCCGAGTGGATGACCAAAAAATATCCCGACATTACGGACTACCGAAACCTCAATAAGTACGCGAACCTCTTCCGGACCGAAAAAACCGGAAACGCCGGCCAGCTCCTCGACGGCGATCCGACGTTCGTGACGAATGACGAGGCTCTGGTGCGCAACCTCCGCCTGAATTACAAGGTCGTCTACTCGGGCAGCGAGGACGCGTTGATCAAGGCGGCCCAGGACGCGACGAAGAACCGGACACCGCTGCTCATGTATTTCTACGAGCCGCAATGGCTGTTCTCCAAGGTGAAGCTGGTCAAGATCGCGCTGCCGGCGTACGCCGTCGGCTGCGACGCCGACGCGGCCAGGGTCGCCTGCGACTATCCGCCGTACCTGCTGGACAAGATCGTCAGCCGGAGCTTCGCCGAGAAGGGCGGGCGGGCCTACGAGCTGGTCCGCAACTTCACCTGGACCAACGACGACCAGAACCGGGTCGCCGGCGCCATGGTCAACGACAGCAAGACGGCCGAGCAGGCCGCCGCCGAGTGGGTGGCGGAGAACAAGATCGTGTGGAAGGACTGGATCCCCCGTTGAGGTTCGACTTCGTCATCGTGGGCGGCGGCTCGGCCGGTTGCGCCCTGGCCAACCGGCTCAGCGCCGACCCCGCCACGTCGGTGCTCGTTCTGGAGGCCGGGCGACCCGACAGCCTGTGGGACGTCTTCATCCACATGCCGGCCGCGCTGATGTTCCCCATCGGCAACAGCCGCTACGACTGGAAGTACGAGTCCGAGCCGGAGCCGCGCCTGGACGGCCGGCGCGTCTACCACGCGCGCGGCAAGGTCCTCGGCGGCTCCAGCAGCATCAACGGGATGATCTTCCAGCGGGGGAACCCGCTGGACTACGAGCGGTGGGCGGCCGACCCCGGCATGAAGCACTGGGACTACGCCCACTGCCTGCCCTACTTCAAGCGCATGGAGACCTGCCTCGCCGACCCCGGCACCGACTTCCGCGGCGGCGACGGACCGCTCAAGCTGGAGCGCGGGCCGGCCGAGGGGCCGCTGTTCGAGGCGTTCTTCGCCGCCGTCCAGCAGGCCGGGCACCCGCTGACCGACGACGTCAACGGCTACCGCCAGGAGGGCTTCGCGGCCTTCGACCGCAACGTGCACCGGGGCCGCCGGCTCAGCGCCGCCCGCGCCTACCTGCATCCGGTGCGCCGCCGCCGCAACCTCACGGTCCGCACCCGCGCCTTCGTCGAGCGGGTGCTCTTCGAGGGCGCTCGCGCGGTGGGCGTGCAGGTGGGCGGCGAGCGGATCGACGCCGGCGAGGTGATCCTGTGCGGCGGCGCGATCAACTCCCCGCAGCTCCTCCAGGTCTCGGGCGTCGGCCCGAGCGCCCTGCTGGAGCCCCTGGGCATCGACGTGGTGCACGACCTGCCGGGCGTCGGCGAGAACCTCCAGGACCACCTGGAGGTCTACGTCCAGCACGCCTGCCGCCGGCCGGTCTCGCAGCAGCCGTCGCTGCAGCTCTGGCGGCGGCCCTTCATCGGCGCGAACTGGCTGTTCCTGCGGCGCGGCCCCGGAGCCACGAACCACTTCGAGGCGGGGGGGTTCATCCGGTCCAACGACGACGTGGCCTACCCCAACCTCATGTTCCACTTCCTGCCGCTCGCGGTCCGCTACGACGGCTCGGCCCCGGCCGGCGGGCACGGCTACCAGGTGCACATCGGGCCGATGTACTCCGACGCGCGCGGCTCGGTCCGCGTCACCTCGGCCGACCCGAGGGTCAAGCCCGCCCTGCGCTTCAACTACCTGTCCACCGACCAGGACCGCCGCGAGTGGGTCGAGGCCGTCAGGCACGCCAGGAACATCCTGGCGCAGCCCGCCTGGGACGGCCTGGACGGCGGCGAGCTCTCCCCCGGTCCCGGGGTCGAGACCGACGAGGACATCCTCAGGTGGGTGGCCAAGGACGCCGAGACCGCGCTCCACCCGTCGTGCACCTGCCGGATGGGCACCGACGAGCTGTCGGTCGTGGACCCGGACACCATGCGCGTGCACGGCCTCGACGGGCTGCGCGTCGTGGACGCCTCCGCCATGCCCTACGTCACCAACGGCAACATCTACGCGCCGGTCATGATGCTCGCCGAGAAGTCCGCCGACCTCATCCTCGGCAACACCCCGCTGCCGCCCGAGCCGGTGGAGTTCTACCGGGCTACGTGACGCGCCGCTCGACCAGGGCCTGGATGCCGTCGAGCACCCGCTGCAGGCCGAACTCGAAGGCGTGCTCGGGGCTGTAGGCGCTGTTCATGGCCTCGCCGGCGGCCTGGCCGACGCGGGTGGCGACCGGCCAGCGCTCGGTGTCGGCGATGCGCGCGAAGAAGGGCGCGTGCGCGGCCCACCACTGCTCGTCGGTCAGGCCCGTCTGGCTCTCGATCTGGGCCGCCTCCACCGCACCCCTGGCCGTGCCGTGCACGAAGCCGGTGATCAGGGTGATCACCGCGTCCATCTCCACGTCGGTCAGGCCGATGCCGTCCACGGCGCGCAGCTCGTAGTCGTATTTGGCGGTCACGTTGGGGCCGAGCACCGGGCGGCTCGCGGCCACCTGCAGCAGCCACGGGTGGCGCAGGTAGAGCGCGCGGTTCTCGCGGGCGATCTGCTCCAGGCGGCCCCGCCAGCCGCCGGGGACGTCCTCGGGGCGGGCGGTCTCGCCGTAGACCGTGTCGAGCATGACGTCGAACAGCTCCGGCTTGCCCGGCACGTACGTGTAGAGGGACATCGTCCCGACGCCCAGCCGCTCGGCCACGCGGCGCATGGACAACGCCTGGAGGCCCTCGGCGTCGGCCACCTCGATCGCGGCGCGCACGATGCGCTCGACGCTCAGCTCCGGCTTTCCCTTGCGGCTGGCGCGCTCGCTGGTGCGCCAGAGGAGGGCGAGGCTGCGGGCGGGGTCGCCTTTTCCCGGGTACTCGACGGTCACCCTCGTACGGTACACCGTACGGTTGCGTGTTCAAGTCGTAGGCTGTACGGTACAGCGTACGATTCGGAAGGAGAGCGCGATGACGGCAGTGCTCGCACGGGGATTGCGCAAGACGTACGGCGGCGGCAAGACCGCCCTCGACGGCCTCGACCTGGACGTGGGCGAGGGCACGGTGTGCGGGCTGCTCGGCCCCAACGGCGCGGGCAAGACCACGGCCGTGCGCATCCTCACCACGCTCCTGCGCCCGTCGGGCGGCCGGGCCGAGGTGGCCGGGCACGACGTGGTGCGCCGGCCGCGCGAGGTGCGCCGCAACATCGGCCTGGTCGGCCAGCACACGGCCGTGGACGAGCTGCTGACCGGCCGGCAGAACCTGGAGCTGTTCGGCCGCCTGCACCACCTGGGCGCGGCGGCGGCCAGGGCGCGGGCCGACGAGCTGCTGGACCGGTTCGGGCTGCGGCACGACGGCCCGGCCAGGGAGTACTCGGGCGGCATGCGCCGGCGGCTCGACCTCGCCGCGAGCCTCATCCTGGCGCCGCCCGTGCTGTTCCTCGACGAGCCGACCACGGGCCTCGATCCACGCAGCCGCACGGACATCTGGCGCGCGGTGCGCGAGCTGGTCGCCGGCGGCACGACCGTCCTGCTGACCACCCAATACCTGGAGGAGGCCGACCGGCTCGCCGACCGGGTCGCGGTCGTGGACGCGGGCCGGGTGGTGGCCGAGGGCACGCCGGACGAGCTGAAGTCCCGGCTCGGCGGCGACCGGCTGGACGTGGTGATCCGCGACCACGAACGGCTGGCGGAGGCCGCCGGCATCGCGGCCCGCGCGGCCGGCGGGCCGGTGGAGACCGACCCCGACGCCCGCCGCGTGTCCGCGCCCGTGACCGACCGGGTCAGGGCCCTCACGGAGGTGCCGTCCGCGCTGGCCGCGGCCGGGATCGAGGCCGAGGACATCACCGTGAGGCGGCCGACCCTGGACGAGGTCTTCCTGACCCTGACGACCGCCACCCTGACCACCGACGGGGCCTCCCCCCAGGCGCGAGAGGAACGCGTATGACCACGCTGCGATGGGCGCTGGCCGACGGCTGGACCGTCGCCAGGCGCGACCTGACCCACTGGCGCAACCAGCCGATGACCGTCGGCTTCGGGATCGCCTTCCCGATCATGATCACGCTGGCCTTCGGCTACCTGTTCGGCGGCGCCGTACGGGTGCCGCCCGGAGCCGGCTACTTCGACTTCCTCATGCCCGGCATGTACGGCATGACGATGCTCTTCGGCCTCAGCGCCACCATGGTCGCCGTCTCGACCGACGCCGCCGCGGGCGTCACCGACCGCTTCCGCTCGCTGCCCATGACGCCCTCGGCCGTGCTCATCGGCCGGGCCGTCGCCGACCTGCTCCACTCGGCGCTGGTCCTCGCCGGCCTGCTGGCCTGCGGGCTCGCCGTGGGCTGGCGGCCCGCGACCGCGGGCGGGGCGCTCGGCGCGGTGGGGCTGCTGCTGCTCCTGCGCTTCTCGCTGCTCTGGGCCGGGATGTACCTCGGGCTGGTGGCGCGCGAGCCGGGCGCGGCGGTGGCCGTCCAGACCCTGGAGTTCCCGATCGGGTTCCTGTCGAACGCCTTCGTCGCCCCCGGGACCATGCCGGGCTGGCTGGGCACCATCGCCGAGTGGAACCCGCTGTCGTCCACCGTGGCCGCGGCCCGGCAGCTCTTCGGCAACCCGGGCTGGGGCGGCGACTCCTGGGTGGCGCAGCATCCGCTGCTCATGGCCGTGGCGTGGCCGGTGGCCATCACCGCCGTGTTCTTCGTCCTGTCGGTCCGCCGCTACCAGCGGCTGGACCGGTAGCTCAGGGGGCTCAGTGGACGGCGGCGCGCAGGCGTACGACGTGCTCGACGAGGGCGATCAGCGTGGCCTTGACCGACTCGCGGTTGCGGGCGTCGGTGCGGACGATCGGCGTGTGCGGCGAGAGCGCCAGCGCCTCCCTGACCTCCTGGTCGGAGTGGACGAACTGCCCGTCCCAGCCGTTGATGCCGATGACGAACGGCAGCTTCGCCTCTTCGAAGTAGTCGATGGCGGGGAAGCTGTCGGCCAGCCGGCGGGTGTCCACCAGCACCACGGCCCCGATGGCGCCGCGCACCAGGTCGTCCCACATGAACCAGAACCGGTGCTGTCCGGGCGTGCCGAACAGGTAGAGGATCAGGTCACGGTCCAGCGAGAGCCGGCCGAAGTCCATCGCCACGGTCGTGGTCTGCTTGTTGGGGGTCATCCCCAGGTCGTCGATGCCCGCGGACGCGTCCGTCATGACCGCTTCCGTGGTGAGCGGGAGGATCTCGGACACCGCCCCCACGAACGTCGTCTTGCCGACGCCGAAGCCTCCGGCCACGACGATCTTCGTCGAGGTGAGGCCGGGGCTAGAGCCTGCGTAGTCCACTGAGCACCCTTTCGAGCATGTTGAGGTCTGGCTGTCCCTGCTGGAGGCGTGGCTGGTGCAGGCGGACAAGTCCTTCATCGGACATGTCCGCCACGAGCACCCTCGCCACGCCCAGCGGGACGCGGAGCAGGGCCGAGATCTCGGCGACCGACCGGAACGTCCTGCAGAGCTGCATGATGGACTCCTGCTCGGGGGTGAGCAGAGCCATCTCGGCGTCCGGGATCGACATCGAGGAGATCAGGGTCTCCATCGCGAGGTGGTACCGCGGCTCGGAACGACCGCCCGTCACCGCATAGGGACGGAACAGGGGCTCTTCTTCCCCGATCCCGTCACTGCCGTACACGGCCCGCTCCCATCAGTTCCATCACATCACCGCGCCCTGGCGGCCTGCAGTTCGGCGCGCAGGGCGGGCGTGAGCGCTTGTCCCGCCCTGTCTACCAGCAGCGTCATCTGATACGCCACCAAACCCATGTCACAATCCGGACCCGCCAGCACGGTCAGCACCGAGCCGTCGCTGATGGCCATGACGATCAGCAGCCCGCGCTGCATCTCGACGACGGTCTGCGTCACCGCACCGCCCTCGAACACCCGGGAGGCGCCCACGGTCAGGCTCAGCAGGCCCGCGGAGACCGCGGCGAGCTGGTCGGCCCGGTCCGGCGGGAACCCCTCGGAGGCCGCCAGGCAGAGCCCGTCGGCCGAGACGACCACGGCGTGCGCGACCCCGGGCGTGTTGCGCACGAAGTCGGTGATCAGCCAGTCGAAGCGGTGCGCCTCATGGCTCAGCGTAGTCACGCATCCTCCCCGGCGGGACGCTTACTCACTCTGTTCCTCCTGTCGACGTACTTCCTGGCGGCCCCGTCGCACACCCTGTTGGAAGCCGGCCATCCGGCTGCGCATCCGGTCCGCGGAGACCGGAGGCGGCACGGGGGCCTGCCGCTGCGGCGGCTGCTGCTGCGCCGGCGACGGCTGGGCCGCCGTGCCGGGCACCAGGTTGGCCTTGGGGGTCCGCTTGGGGAGCCCGGCGGCGGTGATGCCGCCGAGGCTGGGCTCGCTGGCCTTGGCCGCCGCCTGCCATCCGGCGTCGGCGGCCGTTCGCCACGATTCCTCCCCAGAGGGTACGGCTTGCGCGGACGTGGCCTCACCGCCGCCCGTCGCCTGCGGCTGCGCAGGGGGTTGCTCGCCCGGCGGGCGCCGGAACCAGGCGGACTCCACCGACGCGAAGATCGGCAGGTATTCCTCCTGGTCAGGCTCCATGGGCGAGACGTCCACGGAAGGGGCGGGGTCGGCCCTGCGCACGTCGTTGGTCGGGTACGCGGGAGGCGGCGGCGTCTGGAACGCGCCATTTCCCGATGCGTTGTGGACGCCGTTGACCGGCTGGCTCGGGTACGACGGGTAGGACCCGGAGTCGAAGGCGCCGGGCGGCCGGCCCCGGTAGGAGCCGCCGTCGGTGTCGGCCGTGAAGGCGTTCACGCCCGGCTGGCCGGGGTCCGAGCCGTACGTGCCGAAGGCGTGCCTGGGCGTGCCCGGCGTGCTGTCGTGGCCGCCCTGGCCCGGATGCCCGGGGCTGGGGCGGGCGGGGCCGCCGCGCGGCGCGTCCATGGACTCGAAGCTGCCGAACGACCGGAACGTCCCGTTGGGGACGGAGCCGGCCGGCCCCCCGTGCCGCCCGCCGAACCCGGCCCCGTTGGCGGGACCGGCGACCGGCCCACTGGCGGACCCACTGCCGGGGCCGGTGAGCGGGCCGGTGAGCGGGCCGTTGGCGGGACCGGTGAGAGGTCCGTTGAGGGGGCCGCCGCCGAAGGACGGGGCGGGGGCGGTGCCGCCGCCGAAGGCGGGCCGCTGCGGCAGCGGCTGCTCGCGGCCGTCGGCGATGAGCGCGGGCGGCAGCAGCACCATCGCGATGAGCCCGGCGCCGTCGCCCTTCCTGAGCTGGACCCGGATGCCGTGGCGCAGCGCCAGGCGGCCGACCACGAACAGGCCCATGCGCCGCGACACCGACACGTCCACGACCGGCGGCTCGGCGAGGCGGCGGTTGGCCTCGGCCAGCTCGTCCTCGGTCATGCTGATGCCGGTGTCGCTCACCGACAGCAGCGCGCCACCGCCCTCGATGGGGCTGCTGGTGACGACGACGTGCGAGCTGTTCGGGGAGAACTGGATGGCGTTCTCGACCAGCTCGGCGACCAGGTGGACGAGGTCGTTGGCGCAGCTGCCGAGCACCGACGTGCCCCGGTGCACCCGCACCTGGACCCGCTCGTAGCCCTCGACCTCCGACAGCGCGGCGCGGACGACGTCGACCAGCTTGGCCGGCTGGCTGCGCCGCCTGGTGGCCTCGTGGCCGGCGAGGACCAGCAGGTTCTCGGAGTTGCGGCGCATGCGGGTGGCGAGGTGGTCGAGCTTGAACAGGTCGGCCAGCCTGGCGCCGTCCTGCTCGCCCTTCTCCAGGCCGTCGATGAGCGAGATCTGCCGCTCGACCAGCGTCTGCGTACGGCGGGAGAGGTTGACGAACATCGAGCTGATGTTGCCGCGCAGCTCGGCCTCCTCGCCCGCCAGGCGCACCGCCTGCCGGTGCACCTGGTCGAAGGCGCGGGCCACCTCGCCGATCTCGTCGTTGCCCTCGACGCCGATCGGGCGTACCTCGCCGACCTGGGCCTCGCCGTTGACGCGGAGCTGGCGCACCACGTCGGGCAGGCGGAAGCCGGCGATCTCCAGCGCCTCGGTGCGCAGCCGGCGCAGCGGGGTGACCATGGAGCGGGCGATGGCGACGGTGAGGAGCAAGACGAGCAGAAGTAGCGCTACGATCATGACACCGGCGATGATCGCGTTGCGGATCTCGGAGCTGCGCAGCTCCTGGCTGCGCAGGCTGACCTTGTCGGCGAGGTCCTTCTCGACGCCGTGCAGGACGTCGATCACGATCTGGTTCTGGTCGAACCACTCCTGCCGGCTGGCGCGGGCGGAGATCAGGTTGTCGGTGATGCGCACGCCGGGAGCCCGGCCGCTGGCCAGCGTGATCGCGCGCGACTTCGTGAGCTGGACGTTGACGTACTCCGGCTTGGCGGCCAGCGACTTGGACAGGTCGAGGCCGACCTCGGCGCCGGCCTCGGCGCCGACGGTGCTGATGTTGCTGAGCTGGCGGGCGTTGGAGGTGATGAACTGCTCGACCGTCTTGGCGTCCACCTTGGCGGTGTCGTAGCTGGCCTGCAGGAGCTGGACGCGCTGGCGGGAGACCTCCTCCTTGGCCGCGGCGAGCGCGCTGAGCGCGCGGAACTGGCCGACTGTCAGGGAGTCGTCGGACAGCAGGCCGAGCTCGTCGTGCAGGGTGAGGAGGCTGTCGGTCAGGGTGTCGTACTGGGCGGTGTTGGTCTGGCCCTCGGCGCGGATGCGGGGCAGCCGGGCGAGGACGGACCTGGCCCGGTCGGCGGCCTTGACGGCGCGCGGGCCGTAGGAGTCGTCGATGGCGTTGAGGTCGGAGCGCACCTGGCCGGCCAGCCCGTCGACGGTCGCCTTGCGCTGGGCGAGCGGCGCGGAGAGCGTCTTCTTCATGGCGCGGCTGGCTCCGATCCAGCCCGCGGTGTCACGCTCCAGCCCGATCGCCTGCAGCAGGTCACGGATGTGGCCGGCCTGTTCGGCGGCGGCGGCCGTGCGGTCGTAGTCGGCGATGCTCTGGACCGACTCGACCACGCGGGAGCCGCCCAGCACGACGGCGGCCACGGTCGGGACCAGGATGAGCGCCGTGAGGCGCCAGCGCACGCGCCAGTTGCGCAGTCCGAAGCGTGACAGCGACCGTCCGCCGCGCCTCCGCGGCGCGGCTGAGCCGCTGTCGGAGTTCCCCGTAGTCACTGGTTCCGCTACCCCTCAATCATGCCGTGGCGATGTGCTCCCAAGCCGCCCAAACCTCGAAGCCGGTCCACAAGGTATCCGAGCAAGTGTCACAACCGGCAAATCGGACACAATTGTTACAGTGGTACCGACAGCCGTTCGGTGCCGGTTATCGCAGTGCGGCGAGCACGTGATCGCGGACTTGTGCCCGCTGCGCGTCGTCGCTGAGGGGGCGACCGGCGCGATCAACCACGTAGAAGACGTCCACCGCCTCCGCGCCGAGAGTCTCCACGCGAGCGGCCCGCACGTCAAGACCGCACTCCCCGAACGCCCGACCGATCCGCCACAGCAGCCCCGGTCTGTCATGGGCTCTGACTTCCACCACGGTGGCCGTCGCGGAGGCGTCGTCGACCAGCGTCACCCGAGGTGGGGCCACGGGTACGCGGGGCGGGCGCACGGCCCTCGCCCGCCGGGCCAGCCGCTGCTCGATGTCAAGACGGCCGGCAAGGACGAGACGGAGATCGGACTCCAGGGTCGCCGGGTCGGGAGGGGAGCCGTACTCGGGGATCACGGAGAACTCGATCACCGCCGTGGAGCCGGCGGAGGCCGACGAGGCGGAGCGCACGATGAGCCGGTGCGCGGACAGCACGCCGGCCGCGCTCCACAGCAGCCCCACCCGGTCGGGGGCGACGACGGTGACGTTGCCGCCGGCGACGCGGACCGCGCCGCCGCCGTGCCTGGCCAGCGCGGCCTGCTCGGCCGACAGGGTGGGCGGCTTGGGCGGCGGCGAGCCGGACAGCACGGACCTGACCCGGCGGACGAGGTCGGCGACCAGCCCGGCCTTCCAGGCGTTCCAGGCGGCCGGGCCGGTCGCGTTGCCGTCGGCCACGGCCAGCGCGGCCAGCAGGTCGAGCACCTCGCGGCTGCCGACGGTGGCGGCCACCTTCTCGATGGTGACCGGGTCGTCCAGGTCGCGGCGGGTGGCCGTCTCGGGCAGCAGCAGGTGGTGGCGGACGACGGTGGCCAGCGTGTCGACGTCCTGGGGCGGCAGGCCGATGCGGGTGGCGATGTCGCGCACCACGACCTCGCCGGTCGCCGAGTGGTCGCCGGGCCAGCCCTTCCCGACGTCGTGCAGGAGCGCCGCGATGAGCAGGAGGTCGGGGCGTGAGACCTCGCGGGTGTGGCCGGCGGCGTTGGCGGCGGCCTCGATGAGGTGCCGGTCGACGGTGAAGCGGTGGATCGGGTTGCGCTGCGGGCGGTGGCGTACGCGCTCCCAGTCAGGAAGCAGCTTGACAACGATGCCGGCCTGGTCCAGCTCCTCCCACACGGGCACGGCGGCGCGGCCCGCGCCGAGGATCGACACCAGCGCGTCGCGCGCCTCCTCGGGCCACGGCACCGGCATGGGAGGCGACTGAGCTGCGAGGACGGACACCGTGGCGGGCGCCATCGGCAGCCCGGAGTCGGCCGCGGCGGCGGCCGCGCGCAGCACGAGGACGGGGTCCGTACGCGGGTTGACGCCTCTGGCGAGCACGACCTCGCCGCCGTGCTCGACCACGCCGTCGGCGAGCGGGCGGCGGCCGCGCGGAGCCGGTCCTGACAGGAGCTTGTCAACGGTGCGCCAGGTCGCGTCGAAGGCGTGGGAGACGGTGCGGCCGGCCTCGGCGAGGCGGCGCATGAGCGCCTCGGCGTCGAGCAGGCCGAGCAGCCCCGCCACGGCGTCCTGCTCCTGGAGGACCAGCCGGTCGGCGCCGCGGGCGGTGACGACGTGCAGCGCGTGCCGGACGTCGAGGATGAACTCGTGGGCCTCGCGGACCCGGGGGCCGGGTGCCGAGGCGACCCAGGCCGCCGCCACGGCCTGCATGGCCTGGACGTCGCGGAGCCCGCCGCGGCCGTCCTTGAGGTCGGGTTCGAGGAGGAACGCCAGCTCGCCGCTGACCTGGGCGCGCTTGTCGGCGGCCTCCCGCAGCTCGCCGAGCCTGCGCCGGGAGTCGGCCCGCCACTCGGCGAGCACCGCCTCCCTGGCCTTCCTGGTCAGCTCGGGGTCGCCCGCCACGTGGCGGGCCTGGATGAGGCCGAGCACGGCCTTGAGGTCCTGGCGGGCGACCGCCACGGCCTCCTCCACCGTGCGTACCGAGTGGTCGAGGCCGGACGAGGAGTCCCAGATCGGGTACCAGATCCGGTCGGCGATCCTGGCGACGTCCGGCCGCCCGTTGTGGAGCAGGACCAGGTCGAGGTCGCTCCCGGGAGCCGGCTCGCCCCTTCCGAGGCTGCCGACGGCGACCAGTGAGACGTGGTCGCCGTCGCTCGCCGTGCGGAAGAGATCCTTAAGCCAGCGGTCGGTGTCCGCGGTCCGCTCCTTGCGGGCCGCGGCGTACGAACGGGCCTCTCCCCTCACCTCAGTGCCCCCTCACCTCAGTGTCCTCTCGCCGGGACCCGCCCGGCGAACCCTGTGTTCCCGCTCCGACGCCGTTGTCGGAGCTCCGCAGGAACATCACAGGGCCTCCGGGCCCCTTTCTCCCGTGCGTACGCGGATCACGGTGTCCACGGGCACGGACCAGACCTTGCCGTCGCCGATCTTGCCGGTGTGCGCGGCCTTCACGATGACGTCGATCACGTCCTCGGTGTCGTCCTCCTCCGCGAGGACCTCCAGGCGCACCTTGGGCACCAGGTCGACCTGGTACTCGGCGCCGCGGTAGACCTCGGTGTGGCCGCGCTGCCGGCCGTAGCCGCTGGCCTCGCTGACCGTCATCCCCTTGATGCCGAACTGCTCCAGCGCGGCCTTGACGTCGTCGAGCTTGAAGGGCTTGATGATCGCGGTGATGAGCCTCATGCGTCCACCTTCTTGGGAGCGGGAGCCGTGGGACCGTTGGAGGAGGCCACGCCCGAGGCGTAGACCGTGCCGAGGTCGTAGCCGGTCTCGGCGTGGGTGGTGACGTCGATGCCGGTGACCTCGTTGTCGGCGGGGACGCGGAAGCCCACCGTCTTGTCGATGATCTTGCCGATGATCCACGTGAGGACGAAGGAGTAGCCGCCGACCGCGATCGGGCCGAGCACCTGGAGGCCGAGCTGGCCGAAGCCGCCGCCGTAGAACAGGCCCTCGCTCTGCTGGTCGAGGAAGGGGTAGGCGGCGAGGAAGCCGAGCGCGACGGCGCCGATGACGCCGCCCACCAGGTGGACGCCGACCACGTCGAGGGAGTCGTCGTAGCCGAGCTTGTACTTCAGGCCCACGGCGAAGGCGCAGATCGCGCCGGCCAGCAGGCCGATGACCATCGCGGCCCACGGGTCCACGAAGCCACAGGCCGGGGTGATGGCGACCAGGCCGGCGACCGCGCCGGAGGCGACGCCGAGGCTGGTGGCGTGCCCGTCGCGCAGCTTCTCGACCACGAGCCAGGCGCCGGCCGCGACCGCCGTGGCGACCTGCGTGTTGAGGAAGGCCAGGGCGGCGGTGCCGTCCACGGCCAGCTCGGAGCCGGCGTTGAAGCCGAACCAGCCGAACCACAGCAGGCCCGCGCCGAGCAGGACCAGGGTGAGGTTGTGGGGCCGCATCGGCTCCTTGCGCCAGCCCTGCCGCTTGCCGATGACGAGGGCCAGGGCGAGGGCCGCCGCGCCCGCGTTGATGTGGACGACCGTGCCGCCCGCGAAGTCCTCGATGCCCATGGTGTTGAGCCAGCCGGTGCCCCAGACCCAGTGCGCCACCGGGAAGTACACCACCGTGGCCCACACGACGGTGAAGAGGATCCACGCCCCGAACTTCGCCCGGTCCGCGATCGCGCCGCTGATCAGCGCGACCGTGATGATGGCGAACGTCATCTGGAAGGCGGAGAAGATGAGACTCGGCATGCCGGTGCCGTCGTCCTTGGTGGCGGTGTCCACCAGGCTCTGCAGACCCAGTGCGTCGAATCCGCCGACGAAGTTGTTGAGTGCCGAGCTGGGATTGTCGGTGAACGCGAGCGAGTGACCGAACAGCATCCAGGTGATGGACACCGTGATGATGGCGCCGAACGACATCATCATCATGTTCAGGACGCTCTTGGCCCTGGTCATGCCGCCGTAGAAGAACGCGAGGCCGGGAGTCATCAGCAACACCATGGCGGTGGCGACGATCATCCAGGCAGTAGTGCCGCCGTCGATCTTCACGAAGCGACCCTCCTTACGTGTGACGTGTGGCCACAGCGTGTTCGCCCGGGGTTTCGTGGCACGACCAGGTGTGTTTCACATCTGTGAAACTCGCCACACAGGTGTTTCGGCCGCGTTTCGGACGTCTCACCCCTCTCATAAGGGAACTGCGCAATCGGCGGCGTGGTCAGCCGAGGCGTACGGGATCGCCCTTCCGCACCAGGCCGGGGTGCGACACGCGGGCGTACACGCCGGCGCAGGGCTGCGGCCCCGTGCCGAAGACCGGCACCCGGTTGTGCCTGGCGACCGTCCGCAGCGCGTCGGGGTCGCGCTCCAGCGTGCCGTGCGCCAGCGTGGGCACGGCGCAGCGCGGGCTGGCGACGATGACCTCCAGCACCACGTCGGCGCCGACGTGCAGCCGCCGGCCGACCCAGTCGTTCTCGGGGAAGCCCTCGCCCTCGGCGGCGATGACCAGGTTGGGCCGGTAACGGGCGGCCTCGACCCGTCCGCGCGGGCCGAGGGCGCCGATCGTCGCCAGGGCCGCGGTCGTGATCAGGTGGATCGGCGCGAAGTCGAAGAAGGTGCCGGGCGGCGCGCCCGCGCCCAGCGTGCCCACCGTGTACGGGACCTCCGCCTCGATGCCCTCGGCCAGCACCCGCTCCGGCACGGACCGCTCCAGCTCGGCGCCCTCCGGCGGCACGTCGATGAGCCGCACCTCGCGACCGAGCAGCCGCGACAGCTCCTCGTCGCCGGGCGGCGCGGCGCCGTCCAGGGTGAGCAGGTCCCGCCAGAGCCGGGGGTTCTTGGCGCTGGCGATCTTGCCGGTGGCGACGTCGAGCACCGCCCGCGCCCGGTCGCCCGCCAGCCCGCGCTCGTCCACCTCGCTCTCGGGGAGCTCCTCACCCAGCAACGACTTGACCGGATAGCGGCGCAATGTCTCGATATGCATGCGCCCCAGCCTAAAGGCGGCGGGTCAGGCGGCGGCGGTCGCCATCTTGCGCAGGCGGGCCAGGGCGTCGCGCTCGATGCGGCGGGCCCGGTCACGGCCGATGCCGTAACGCTCCCCCACCTCGGTCAGCGTGTGCTCGCGCCCGTCGACCAGCCCGTAGCGCCAGCGCAGCATCTCGCTGGTCGGCCCCTCCAGCCCGGTGAGCCACTGGTCGAGCCGCTCGCGCTCCAGGATGTCGATGGCCTGCTGCTCAGGATCGGCCCAGGTCTCGTCGGCGATCATGTCGCCCAGCTCGGTCTCGTCCTCGTCGCCCACGCCGAGCTGCAGCGACACCGGGTCGGAGGCCCAGCGGCGCAGCTCGCGCACCCGCTCGATCGGAAGCTCGAGGATGTCGGCGAGGTCGTCGTCGGTCGGCTCGGCGTCGAACTCGGCGAGCATGTCACGCCGCACCCGCATGAGCCGGGTCATCTGCTCCCCCGCGTGCGTGGGCAGCCGCACCGGCCGCGCCTGCTCGTGGATGGCCCGCCCCACCGACTGCCTGATCCACCACGTGGCGTAGGTGGAGAACTTGTAGCCCCGCCGGTAGTCGAACTTCTCCACCGCCCGCACCAGGCCCAGGTTGCCCTCCTGGACGAGGTCGATCAGCGGCATCCCCCGGCCGGAGTACTTCCGCGCCACCGCCACCACCAGGCGCAGGTTGGCCTGGATGAACTCGTCCTTGGCGCGCCGGCCCGAGATGGCCAGGCGCTCCAGCTCCTCGTCGGCCGCGTCCCCGATGCGCGGCTCCGAGCCCCCGCTGTCGAGCAGGTGCTCCGCGAACAGTCCCGCCTCGATCCGCTTGGCGAGCTCCACCTCTTCCTCCGCGGTGAGCAACGGGACGCGGCCGATCTCGGCCAGGTACGTCCCCAGCAGATCGCGGTCCGCGACGTGCTGCTCCTGCGTGCGACTCCCCGTAGGCCTTGCCATCCCCTGGCACCTCGTTCCGCAGCTGCGTCCTATACCCGGCCAACGTGCGGCCCCGGGCAAAGATTCCCTAAAGCACTACGACCGAGGGAGGGTTCTGGATGTCCTCCTGAAGGAGGAGACCACCCTGGAAGACCTGATGGACGAGGGGGACGCCGGGCCGATAGGCCAGGTGGACGTAGGACGGGGCGTCGAGCACGACCAGGTCGGCGCGGGCGCCGGGACGCAACCAGCCTACGTCCGCGCGGCGCAGCGCGCGGGCCCCGCCGTACGTGGCCGCCCGGATCGCCTCCAGCGGCGTCATCCGCATCTCGCGCACCGCGAGCGCCACGCAGAACGCCATCGACGAGGTGTAGGACGACCCCGGGTTGCAGTCGGTGGCCAGCGCCACGGTGACTCCGGCGTCGAGCAGCCGGCGCGCGTCCGGGTACGGCGAGCGCGTCGAGAACTCCGCCCCCGGCAGCAGCGTCGCCACCGTCCCCGAGCCCGCCAGCGCGTCCACGTCGGCCGCCGTGAGATGCGTGCAGTGGTCGGCCGAGGCCGCGCCCAGCTCGCAGGCGATGCGCACCCCCGGCCCCTCGCCGAGCTGGTTGGCGTGCACCCGCACGCCGAGCCCGGCCCTCTGGCCGGCGGTCAGGATCTCCCGCGTCTGGTCGCCGTCGAAGGCCCCGCGCTCGCAGAAGACGTCCACCCACCGCGCGAACGGCGCGCACGCCGTCAGCATCTCCCCGGCCACCAGCCGTACGTAGTCGTCGGCGTCCACGCCCTCGGGCACGACGTGCGCGCCGAGGAAGGTCGTCTCGTCGGTGAGCGCGGTGGCGAGCTCCAGGGAGCGGCGCTCGTCCTCGACGGTGAGGCCGTAACCGCTCTTGATCTCGACCGTGGTGGTGCCCTGCCTGGCCATCTCGCGGACCAGCGCGAGGGCGTGCGTGGCCAGCTCGGCGTCGCCGGCGCGGCGGGTGGCGGCGACGGTGGTCCTGATGCCGCCGCCGGTGTACGGCTCGCCGGACATGCGGGCCTGGAACTCGGCCGTGCGGTCGCCGGCGAAGATCAGGTGGGCGTGGGAGTCGACGAAGCCGGGGATGACGGCCCGGCCGGCGACGTCCACGCGCTCCTCGGCGCCTCCCGGGGCCTCGGCGGCGGGGCCGAGCCAGACGACCACGCCGTCCTCGGCGAGCAGCGCCGCGTCCGTGATCTCCTCGCGCTCGGGGTCGCCGGTGTAGAGCAGCCCGATCCCGTCGAACAGGGTGGCGGTCATGGCAGGGCTCCGATTCGTCGTCGGTCGGGTGTGGTCAGCGCAGGGCCTTGATCGCCTCGGACAGCAGCGCGCCGGCGTCGCCGAGGACGTGCCGCCCCGCCGTGACCACCCGCCGCCCGCCGGAGACGACGGAGTGCACGTCGGCGGCCGTGGCCGCGAACACCACGGCCTCCAGCCCGGCCGCGCCCGCCGTGCGCACGCTGTCGAGGCGTACGGACACGAGGTCGGCCCAGGCCCCCGGGACGAGCAGGCCCGCGTCGGGGAAGCCGAGCGAGATGTGGCCGGCGCAGGTCGCGGCGGACAGCAGCCCGGCGGCGCTCCAGTGGCCGCGCCGGCCGCTGGCGAGGCGCTCGTCCAGCTCGACCGCCCTCGCCTCCTCGAAGAGGTCGACGACGGCGTGGCTGTCGGAGCCGAGCGTGATCGCCGTGCCCCGGTCGGCGAGCTCGCGGGCCGGGCCGATGCCGTCGGCGAGGTCGCGTTCGGTCGTGGGGCACATGCACACCGCCGTGCCCGAGTCGGCGAGCAGTTCCACGTCCACGTCGTTGAGGTGGGTCGCGTGCACGGCGGTCGAGCGCGGCCCCAGCACGCCGTGCTCGTGCAGCAGGCCGACCGGGGTCGCGGCGTACATCTCGACGCAGGCCGCGACCTCGGCGCGCTGCTCGGAGACGTGCGCGTGCAGCGGCGCGGCGTGGCGGCGGGAGAACTCGGTGACGAGCGGCATCTGCTCGGGCGGCACCGCGCGGACCGAGTGCACCGCCGCCCCGATCTCGACGTCCGGCTGCCCCTCGTAGGCGGCGGCGAGCGCGTCCGCGCGGGCCGCCCAGCGGCCGGCGTCGCCGTCGCCGAAACGGACCTGCGGCCCCGACAAGGGGGCGCCGATGCCGCCGGTCAGGTAGCAGGTGTCGAGCAGCGCGACGCGCAGCCCGGCCGCGCGGGCGGCCTCGACGAGGGCGTGCCCCATGGCGTTGGGGTCGTCGTACGGCGTGCCGTCCGGCCCGTGGTGCACGTAGTGGAACTCGCCCACGCAGGTCACCCCTGCCAGCGCCATCTCGGCGTAGACGGCGGTGGCGAGGCGCAGGTAGGAGTCGGGGTCGAGGCGGGCGGCCACCTCGTACATGCGCTCGCGCCAGGTCCAGAAGTCGCCCTTGCCCTCCTGGGCGACGCCGCGCAGCGCCCGGTGGAAGGCATGGGAGTGGGCGTTGGCCAGGCCGGGGAGGGTGAGCCCGGCCAGCCGCTCGGCGCCGGGCGGCGGCGGCCCCTGGCCGACCCTGGTGATGCGGTCGCCCTCGACGACGACGAGCACGTCCTCGGCGACGCCGTCGGGCAGCCACGCCTGCTCGCACCAGTACGTCAGCGACACAGATCCTCCAGCACGTCGGCCAGCGCCACCACTCCCGCCTCGCAGTCTGCCCGCTCGGCATGCTCCTCCGGGCTGTGGGACACGCCCGTGGGGTTGCGGACGAACAACATCCCGGCCGGCACGCCCGCGGCGGCGAGGATGCCCGCGTCGTGGCCGGCCCCCGTCGGCAGGACGGGCGCGGGCGTGCCGCCGCCCGCCACCCTCGCCAGGCGGTCCCTGAGCGCCGGGTCGAAGCCGACGACCGGCGTCCAGGACTCCTCGCTCACCTCGTGGCCCTCGGCGAGCTCCGCCACCAGGGCGCGGACGTCGTCCTCTTCCGCGCCTCGGGCGTCCAGCCAGGCGGCCACGTGGCCGGGGACGGCGTTGGCGTTGCCGGGACGGACCCGTACCTTTCCGACCGTCGCCACCACGCCCCGCCGCTCGGCCGCCGCGCGGGTGGCCAGCACCATGCGGGCGAACGGCAGCATCGGGTCGTCGCGGTCGGCGAGCCTCGTGGTGCCCGCGTGGTCGGCCCGGCCGCGGAAGTCGAAGCGCCAGCGCCCGTGCGGCCAGATGGCGGCGGCCACGCCCACCGGGCGGCCGTGGGCGGCCAGGCCGCGGCCCTGCTCGACGTGCAGCTCCACGAACGCGCCGACGCCGGCCAGCGTCTCGTCGTCGCGGCCGGCCCACTCCGGCCTGCGTCCCGCCCTGGCCAGGACGTCGGCGAGGGTGTCGCCCTCGTCGTCGGTGAGCGCGAGCGCCCGTTCGGGCCCGATCGCTCCGGTGAGCAGCCGCGACCCCATGCACGGCACGCCGAACCTGGCCCCCTCCTCGTCGGTGAAGCAGACCACGCCGAGCGGCCTGCCGGGGGTGACGCCGCGCTCCCTCAGCAGGTCGAGGGCGGCGAAGGCGGAGACGACGCCGAGCGGGCCGTCGTACGCGCCGCCCTGGCGCACCGAGTCGAGATGGCTGCCGGTCACGACGCCGGGGCTCCGCGACGGGTCGCCCCACCAGGCCCACAGGTTGCCGTTGCGGTCCTCCCGCAGGTCGAGGCCGCGCCGGCCGGCCTCGCCCGCGAACCACTCCCGGAGCTCCATGTCCGCCGGCGACCAGGCGTCCCTGACGTAGCCGCCGGTCGCCGCGTCTCGTCCTATGTGTGTGAGCGGTTCGAGCATGGCCCCACTGTAGTGAATGGATCCATTCAGTTGACCGGGCCGGCGGCGGGCCGCAGCGTCAGCTCGGTGAGATGGGCGTCCGGCCCGGCGTTGACCGCGGCCAGCACGGCGCGTGCCACGCTCTCGGCGGTGAGGTATTTCTCGGGCTCGAACGGGCCGCCCTCGTACGCGCGGACCTCGTGCTGCATGTCGGTGGCGATGCGGCCGGGGTAGACGGTCGTGACCCGCACCTCGCTCTCCTCCTGCCGCAGCGCGTCGGCGAACGCCTTCAGCGCGAACTTGCTGGCCGCGTACGCCGCCCAGTGCGGGTTCGCGCGCTGGCCCGCGCCGGAGTTGACGCACACCACCTGCCCCTTGGCGCGCCGCAGCGCGGGCAGCAGCAGCCGGGTCAGCTCGGCGACGGCGACGACGTTGACCTCGAACATCTCCCGCCAGACGGCGGCCGGCTGCTCGGCGATCAGGCCCATGCGGGTGATCGCGGCGCTGTGCACGAGCAGGTCCAGCCGCTCGACGCCGGCGACGTCGGCCTCGGTGACCCCGGTCAGCTCCACCGGCCACGGCCGCGCGTCCGGCAGCTCCGCCGCCACGGCGGCCAGCGCGCTCTCGTCCCGTCCGCCCAGGATGACGTGGTGAGTGGGCCCGAGGGCCCTGGCGACGGCCGCGCCGACACCTCGGGAAGCGCCGGTCACCAGCGCCGTCGGTCGTTCAGTCATGGTGATCAGCATATTGACCCGCCGAGCGACCGCCGGGATCACCGGCCGGACGCCTCACCCCGCGACTCCGTCACGAATGTCCCCTTGCCGTGCACAGCACGAACGAGCCCTCGCTCCGTCAACTCCCGGATGGCACGCCGGACCGTCATTCGCGCGACCTGCCACATGTTGGAGAGCTCGAGCTCGGAGGGCAGACGGGAGCCGACCGCACGCTCGCCGCGCTCGATCTGGCCGGCGATGTGCCCGGCAATGATCATGTAGACCAGATCAGCCCCAGCGGGATCGGTCTTCGGAAGTATCGCGCCGAGATCGTCTGTCCGCTCTTCAACGTCGCCCCGTGCCATCGGTCAACCATAAAGGGCACTTGACGTCACAAAACACCTATCGTCTTTCAGCGACGTCTATAGACGTCTACTGTCGTAGTCGGGCCACCAGCTGTTCTCCGCCTCATCGATTCCCGACGACAGCCGAAGGGGACCCCTCGTGACCATCACAGTCGTGGAGCTTGAGCTGACCGGACGCTGCGCACTTCGGTGCGCGCACTGTTACGCCAGTTCAGGGCCTCGTGGGAGCCACGGCAGCATGACGGCCGCCGACTGGGCGAACGTCATCAGCGCCACGGCGGACATGCGCATTTCCCAGATCCAGTTCATCGGAGGAGAAGCAACCGGGCACCCAGCTTTTCCCGTACTCATTCGGCAGGCGGTCGCCGCGGGTCTGGCAGTCGAGATCTTCTCCAATCTGCTCAACATCCGCCGCGCATGGTGGGACGAGCTGTTCTCTCTCCCCGGCGTGTCCCTCGCCACGAGCTATTACAGCGACGATGCCAAGACGCACGACCGCGTTACGGGACTTGCGGGCAGTCATGCGCGGACCCGGGCCAACATCGCCGAGGCCGTACGCCGCCACATCCCGATCCGAGCGGCCGTCGTCGAGGTGATCGCCGATCAGCGCGTGGAAGGCGCCGCCGCCGACCTCATGGCGCTGGGTGTCACCAGGATCGGCACCGACCGGGTACGCGGCATCGGTCGCGGGGCATCGACGTCTCCGCAGGTTGCAGAGCTGTGCGGCAGGTGCGGACGCACCAAGGCCGCCGTCAGCCCTGACGGGGAGGTCTTGCCGTGCGTGATGGCCCGATGGATGTCGGCGGGCAACGTCAAGGCGACGCCGCTCGCCGACATCCTCGGAGGCGATCGCTGGCGGAGTCTGGTCTCCACCATCCCCTCGTCTCCGCACAGAAGGGTGTGCAATCCTGAGTGCATGCCCGGCCAGGGAGACTCATCCGACTGTGCTCCCGCCGAGACCGACACTTGCGGTCCTTCCTACTGCGAGCCCGATTTCTGAAGGACGCACATGGCGACGCAGACGACATGGCGGACGAGCGCCGCGCGGCTGGCGGCCGAGGTGGCACCGGCTGGGTCGCGGTGGCGCGGACCGGTCGCGTCCACGCCCCGGCATCTGTTCGTCCCGCGCTGGTGGGACACCCCGCCCGGCGTCGGCTACGGGCAGTGGGAGCTGCACGACGGTCCTTCGGACGACGAGAGCTGGTTCGCGGCGGCGTACCGCGACCAGACGCTGATCACACGGGTCGCGGGCGGGCACGCCGACCACGCGGCCTCCGGCGCGCTTACGTCGGGGCGGCCGACCTCGTCGGGCACGTTGCCGGGCCTGGTGGTCCGCATGCTGCGGCACGGCGAGATCCACGAGGGGGTGCGGGTGCTGGACGTGGGCACCGGGACGGGTTACAGCGCCGCGCTCCTGGCCCGCGCGCTGGGCGACGGCCTGGTGACCAGCATCGACGTGGACCCTTACCTGGTGGAGGCGGCGGCGGCGCGTCTGGACGCAGCCGGGCTCCGTCCCGAGGTGGTGGCCTGCGACGCGACCGGCCCCCTGCCTGGGCAGTACGACCGGATCGTGTCGATGGTGGCGGTGCGCCCGATCCCGCCGAGCTGGCTGGCGGCGCTGCGGCCGGGCGGCAGGCTCGTCACCGTGATCGCGGGCACCTCGCTGATCGTCACGGCGACGAAGACGGCCGACGGTGCGGCGGCCGGGCACGTCGCGCGGGACTGGGCGATGTTCATGCCCACCCGCTCCGGCGCGGACTACCCGCCGGCGCTCGGCGACCTCGCCAAGGACCAGGACGGCGAGCGGATCAGCCGGGGACGCTACCCGGTCGTGGACGCCGGTAGCTCCTGGGAGCTGCGCTCCATGCTGGAGGTCATGACCTCCGGCGGGATCGAACACCACTTCGAGGAGAGCGAGGACGGGCGGCGTACGGCGTGGCTGGCGCACGCCGACGGGTCATGGGCACGGGCCGGCGCGTACGGGAGCGAGCTGCCCGAGGTGCACCAGGCCGGCCCGCGCCGCCTGTGGGACCTGCTCGACGACATCCGCGAGCACTGGCTGCTGAACGGCGCGCTGCCGTTGTACGGGGCGCGGGCGTTCGTCTGGCCGGACGGCGCCGTGGGGCTCGCCAGGGGCGGCTGGCGGCGGGTCATCCGGTGAGGTGGCCGCCGTTGCCCGCGACCGGCGGGGGCGGGTCGCCGGGCAGGAACACGCCGGTCTCGTCGGTCATGCGCTCGTACTCCTCCAGGCGGGCCCTGGTGCGCAGCGGCGCCGCGTCGGCCATGGCCTCCACCAGGGCCATCGCCAGCAGCAGCGGGGCCGCGTGCGAGTCGAACACGAGCCGGTCGCCGACGGGCGCGTCCAGCACCACCTCCGCGGGGAAGCCGGGCTTGTCGGTGATCGCGGCCACCCGGTAGCCGAGCTTCTCGGCGTACTCCAGGGCCTGGACGGCCTCGCGCGGATAGCGCGGCAGGACCACGGCCACCAGCCACTCCGCTCCCGCCCGCCGGCAGGCGTGCAGGCCGTCCACCAGTTCGGAGCCGCCGTGCGTGAGCAGGCGCACGTCGGGGTGGATGCGGCGGGCGTAGGAGGCGAACGTGGTGGCCAGGCCGCACGAGACGCGCAGCCCCACCACCGGCAGCGGCTCGGTGGCGGCCAGGTGCTCGCCCAGCTCCTTCAGCGGGAACGTGGCCAGCCGCTCGCGCACGACGGCGAGGTTGCGGATCTCGACGTCGATCGCGCCCCGGAGCAGGCTCTCCTGCGGCTCGCCCGTGCCGGAGCCGCCCAGCACGAGCGGGCGCAGCGCCTGGCGCAGCTCCGGGTAGCCGGCGAAGCCGAGGACCATGGCGAACCTGGTGACCGACGGCTGGCTGACGCCGGCCCGCTCGGCCAGCTCGACGCTGGACAGGAAGATGGCCTCGTCGAGGTTCTCGCTGAGGTAGTGGGCGATCCTGCGCTGCACCGGTGACAGCCTGCGGCCGTCGAGGAGCACGTTGAGTCCGCCCTGGTATCCGTCCGCCACGCCTCCTCCAACGTCGGCCACCCCTCGTTCTCATCCCTCCCACCAGCCCCACCCGGCCCCCCTTGCCGGAGGGGCGGGGGTCAGGACTCGCGCATCGGGATGCGGACGCCGCGGGCGCCGGCGACCTCGGCGGCGCGGTCGTAGCCGGCGTCCACGTGCCGCATCACCCCCGTGCCCGGGTCGTTGGTGAGGACGCGGGTCAGCTTCTCCCGCCCCAGGGCCGTGCCGTCGGCCACCGTCACCTGGCCGGCGTGGATGGAGCGCCCGACGCCGACGCCGCCCCCGTGGTGGATGGAGACCCAGGCGGCCCCGGAGGCGGTGTTGAGCAGGGCGTTGAGCAGCGGCCAGTCGGCGATCGCGTCGGAGCCGTCGGCCATCGCCTCGGTCTCCCGGTAGGGAGAGGCCACCGACCCGCTGTCCAGGTGGTCGCGCCCGATGACGATCGGCGCGCTCAGCTCGCCCGAGGCCACCATGTCGTTGAAGCGCTCGCCCGCGAGGTTGCGCTCGCCGTAGCCGAGCCAGCAGATGCGCGCCGGCAGCCCCTGGAAGCGCACCTTCTCCCCCGCCGTGCGGATCCACCTGGCGAGCGGCTCGTTGTCGGGGAACAGCTCCAGGATCGCCCGGTCGGTGGCCGCGATGTCGGCGGGGTCGCCGCTCAGCGCCGCCCACCGGAACGGGCCCTTGCCCTCGCAGAACAGCGGCCTGATGTAGGCGGGCACGAACCCGGGGAAGTCGAAGGCCCGCTCGTAGCCGGCCAGCCGCGCCTCGCCCCTGATGGAGTTGCCGTAGTCGAAGACCTCGGCCCCCGCGTCCTTGAAGCCGACCATGGCGGCCACGTGCCGGGCCATCGACGCCCGCGCCCGCTCGGTGAAGCCGGCCGGGTCCTTGTCGCGTTCGGCGGCCATGTCCTCGAAGGCGACGCCCACCGGCAGGTACATCAGCGGGTCGTGCGCCGAGGTCTGGTCGGTGACGATGTCGATCTCGGCGCCGCGGGCCAGCACCTCGGGCACGACGACGGCGGCGTTGCCGACCAGCCCGATGGACAACGGCCGGCGGGCGGCCCGCGCCTCCTCGGCCAGGCGCAGCGCCTCGTCCAGGGTGGCGGCCTCGACGTCGAGGTAGCGGTGCTCGATGCGGCGGGCGACGGAGCGCGGGTCGCAGTCGACGCAGATGGCGACGCCGCCGTTCATGGTGACGGCGAGCGGCTGCGCGCCGCCCATGCCGCCGAGGCCGGCGGTGAGCGTGACGGTGCCGGCCAGGGAGCCGCCGAAGCGCTTGGCGGCGACCGCGGCGAACGTCTCGTACGTGCCCTGGAGGATGCCCTGCGTGCCGATGTAGATCCACGACCCGGCGGTCATCTGGCCGTACATGGTGAGCCCGGCCGCCTCCAACCGGCGGAACTCCTCCCAGTTCGCCCAGTCGGGCACCAGGTTGGAGTTGGCGATGAGCACCCGGGGCGCCCATTCGTGGGTGCGGAAGACGCCGACGGGCCGCCCCGACTGCACGAGCAGGGTCTCGTCGCCCTCCAGCGTGGTGAGCGTCCTGACGAGCGCGTCGTACGACGCCCAGTCACGGGCCGCCCGGCCGGAGCCGCCGTAGACGACGAGCTGCTCCGGATGCTCGGCGACCTCGGGGTCGAGGTTGTTCTGGAGCATCCGGAGCGCCGCCTCCTGCGGCCAGCCTTTGGCGGTGATCGTCGTGCCTCGCGGCGCGCGGACGCTGCGGCCCATCGTGACCCTCCTGAATGAAAACATTCATCTTTGTCACCCGCAGACTACAACGCACCGGCGCGCGTCACCTCACGAGGAACTGGGTGGCCGCGAGCTCCCGGTAGAGGTCGTCCTCCCCCACCAGCTCGGCGTGCGTGCCGACGGCGCGTACGCCGCCCGCCTCCATCACCACGATCCGGTCGGCGCCGGTGACCGTGGAGAGCCGGTGGGCGATGACCAGCACGGTCGTCTCCTTCGCGACCTCGGCGATGACCTCGCGCAGCCGCAGCTCGTTGACCGCGTCGAGCTGCGAGGTGGCCTCGTCGAGCAGCAGCAGCCGGGGCCGGCGCAGCAGCGCGCGGGCGATGGCGACGCGCTGGCGCTCGCCGCCGGACAGCAGCACCCCCCGGTGCCCGACCGGCGTTTCCAAGCCCTCGGGGAGGCGGGACACCAGGTCGTCGAGGCGGGTACGGGCGATGGCGCGGGCCAGCTCGTCCTCGGTGACGTCGCGGGCGGCGAAGAGCAGGTTCTCGCGCAGGGTGCCGGCGAGCACGGGGGCGTCCTGCTCGACGTAGCCGAGCGCGGCCCGCAGCTCGCCGAGCGGCCAGTCGCGGATGTCCCTGCCGCCCACGGTGATCGTGCCGGCCTGGTGGTCGTAGAAGCGCTCGATGAGGCCGAACACGGTGGACTTGCCCGCCCCCGACGGCCCGACCAGCGCGGTCAGCCCGCCGGGCGACACCTCGAAGGTGACCCCGTCGTGGACGAGCGGCCGGTCCTCGCCGTAGCGGAACACCACGTCCTGGAAGGTGACGCCGACCGGCTCGGGGCCGGCGTCGTCCGGGTGCGCGGCGGGCTCGGGGGCCTCGGCGGGTTCGGCCGGCAGCCCTTCGATCTCCTTGATCCGCTGCATCGCGGCCAGGCCCTGCTGGAGCTGCACGCCGCCCTGGACGAGCTGCCCGATCGGCGCGACCAGGTAGAACAGGTACAGCAGGAACGCGATCAGCGACGAGACCTCCAGCGCCCCCGAGGAGACCCTGGCCCCGCCGACCGCCAGCACGGCGAGGAAGGCGATCTGCAGCGACACCCAGGTCGAGACCCCGGCGAGCGAGGTCCAGACGGCGACCTGCAGCCCCCGGTCGCGGGCCCGGGCGGCGGCCTCGCCGACCACGGCGATCTCCCGCTCCTCCGCGCCGCTCGCCTTGACCGTCCGGTACGCCTGCAGCGCCCGGTCCAGCACGGACCCCATCTCGCCCACGGCCTCCTGGGCCTGGGCCTGGGCCCGCTGGATGCGCGGCATGATCGTCGCCACGATCCCGCCGACGACCACGATAACGCCGAGCGTGACGAGCAGCAGCACGGCGTCCATGGTCGCCATCATGACGATGGCCCCGACCAGCATGAACGCCGCGCCGACGGACTCGACGATGCCGTTGGTGAGCACCGCGCGCAGCAGCGTGGTGTCGCCGGTCACCCGCGAGAGCAGGTCGCCGGGCTTGAGCCGGTCGACGTCGGCGACCTTGAGCCGGAGCATCCGGTCCACGAGCCGGCGGCGGGCGCCGAGCACGATGCCCTCGCCGGTGCGCTCCATCAGGTAGCTGCCGCTCGCCGAGACGACCGCGCCGATCAGCACCGCGACGGTCAGTCCCAGCAGCGGCCCGGCCATCGACCCGCCCGCGCCGAAGGCGTCCACGACGTACTTGGCCAGCAGCGGCATCGCGAGCCCCGCGGCCGAGCCGATGAGCCCCAGGAGCCCGCCGAGGATCAGGATCCTCCGGTGCGGGCGGACGTAGGCCAATAACTCCTTGAGCACGGCATCCCCCTCCATGAAATTTCCCACTTTGCGCAACGAACGAAGCGGCGCGATCCGCACCACTCCAGGAGAGTCAACCTAAATTGACGACCTAAGTATGTCAACTTAGGTTGACTCTCCTCCTTGAGGAGGAGAAGGAACCCGCGACATCCACGAACGCCCGGCGAACGAATAGGCCGTCGAGGAACCCGGCCGGACCTCGCAGCACCGCACCAGCAACCGAACCAGCACCTGCGAAAGGACCGAACATGGAGCTCCGGATCAGCCGGCGCGCTCTGGTCGGGCTCGGCCTCGCCGCAGCGGTCGCCATGTCGTCGACGGCCGCGCTCCGCACCGACCCCGGCACCGCCTCCTCGCACCGGAAGGCACCGAAGATCCTGGGGATGCCCCAGGTCGACAACACCGACGTGTACGCGTTCGTCAGCCCGGACAAGCCGGGCACCGTGACGCTGCTGGCCAACTGGATCCCGTTCCAGGAGCCCCACGGCGGCCCGAACTTCTACCCCTGGGACCGGCCTCCTGCTGGTCAAGCTGGTGGACCGCCTGGAACGCCGGGCCGCCGCGGGCCGCCGCCTGGCCGCCCGCGTCTCCGGCCTGGCCCCGCTGGGCACCGCCGCGATGGTCGTGCTGCTCGGCGCGGGCCTCGTCCTCCGCTCGGCCGCCGCACTCTGAGAAGGGCGTCAGAGGGTCGAGGTCAGCCCCTCCGCGATCCTCCTCAGCTCGGCGCTGACGGCCTCGGCGCCGGAGAACTCCTTGGCGTACGACGGACTGAACATGATCTCGGCGCGCTGCCTGTCGCCCATCCTGAGGAAGAGCGTCGGGGTGCCCTTCATGCCGTCCTCGCCCACATGCTGGATGACCAGATAGCCGGTCCGGTCGCCGATGGTCACCTCCTCGCCGTCGCCCTCGTCGCGGTAGCGCTGGATCCGCTCGTCGAGCTCCTGTACGGCGGCGTCCTCGTGCACGAAGATCTGGACGCAGAAAAAACCGCCCTTGTCGCCGTCGAAGTTGTAGCTGGTCGTGTAATGGTCGCCGTAGTCCAGCGACCAGTTCGACCATCTCAGCCCATCAGGCAGATATCCCACCTTGACGTGCCCGAACGCCTTCCCGTCGCCCAGGTCGCCGAAGTCCGGCGGGTCGGAAGGGAGCGGCGGGGTGTCGTCGATGGCGGGCGGCTCCAGCGTCGTGGCGGTCGTGGTCTGCACCACCACCGGGGGCTCGCCGCTCGTGGCCGCCGAACCCAAGGTCACGTACCCGATGGGCGCCGCGGCGACGACGGCGGCCACCGCGGCCAGTGCCGCGCCCCTGACCCTCGTCCGCCTGCCGCCGGCGGCTCGCATGACCCGCTCCGCCAGGTCGGGCGCGGCGTGCAGTCTCGCGGTCTCGTCCGCCATGATCTGGCGGAGCTCCTCCTCAAGCGCGGGCATTCCTGATCACTCCTTCCGCTGTTTCGCGGCCGAGCGCCGAGCGGAGCTTGGCCATGGCCTTCGACGCCTGGCTCTTGACGGTGCCGACCGAGCACCCGAGCACCTCGGCGGTCTGCGTCTCGCTGAGGTCCTCCCAGTACCGCAGGACGACCACCGCGCGCTGCCGGGGCGGCAGGGCGCGCAGCGCGTCCATGAGCACGTGGCGCAGGTCTGGACGACGGCAAGCAGGTCCCCGGCAAGGACTCCGCCGAGACCCTGGTCGAGGTCGGCTGGACCGACAACCCGCCTGCCGTCCCGGCCCTGCCCTAGCGTCCGGCGCCCGCTCTGCTTATAGTCATGTCCATGACTACTCATGGGCATGACTGACGATGGCCCTCCGTCACGCCGTCCTCGCCGCCCTCCTCAGCGGCGAGCACAGCGGCTACCAGCTCACCAAGGCCTTCGAGGTCGGCGTCGCCGACTTCTGGTACGCCTCCCCCCAGCAGCTCTACGCCGAGCTGGCCAAGCTGGAGGCCGACGGCCTGGTGGCGGGCCGCGAGATCGTCCAGCGGGGCCGCCCCAACAAGCGGGTGTTCACCGTCACCGGCGCCGGTCTCGACGAGCTGGCCGCCTTCGCCGCCGCCCCGCCCAAGCCGCTGCTGCTCCGCGACGACCTCGTGGTGCGCGTGCACGCCGTGGACGTCCTCGACCCCGCCCCCGTCATCGCCCAGCTCCGCGAGCGGGCCGGGACGGCCGCCGCCAAGCTGGCGCTGTTCGAGCGCACGCTGCTGCACTTCCGCGGCGACCTGGACGAGGAGACGTTCCTGCGCGAGGGCGAGCGCGTCGGGCCCTACCTGTCGTGCCTGGGCGGCTGCCGGCTGGAGCGGGAGATCCGCGACTGGTGCCTCGGCACCGCCCGCGCCCTGGAGGAGCGCGCCGCCCGCGCCGGGAAGGAGCAGCCCTGATGTACGCCCGTTACGTCGCGCTCGGCGACAGCCAGACCGAGGGGCTCGGCGACGGCGACGACCTGCGCGGCCACCGCGGCTGGGCCGACCGCCTGGCCGAGGTCCTGGCCGGCGCGAACCCGGACCTGCGCTACGCCAACCTCGCGGTCCGCGGCAAGCTGGCCGGCCAGATCCGCGACGAGCAGTTGCCTGCCGCCCTGGCGCTGCGGCCCGACCTCGCCACGGTCATGGCGGGCATGAACGACATCATCCGGCCGGGCTTCGACGCAGCGCGGGTGGCGGAGGCGCTGGAGGAGATGTTCGCGGCCCTGACCGCCGCCGGAGCCCGGGTGTTCAGCGTGACCTTCCCCGACATCGGCGCGATCATGCCGCTGGCCCGCCCGCTCCTGCCGCGCGTCCTCGCGCTGAACGCGCGGATCAGGGACGCCGCCGCCCGGCACGGGGTGACGCTGGTGGACACCTACGGGCTGCGGTTCGTGGCCGACGCCCGGATGTGGAGCCCCGACCGGCTCCACGCCAGCCCGGAGGGGCACGCCAGGATCGCCGGGGCCGTCGCGCATGCCCTGGAGCTGCCGGGCAGCGACGGCTCGTGGATGGACCCGTTCCCGCTCCTGCCGGCGGCGCCGGCCTGGCGGACGGCGGCGGAGCAGGCGCGCTGGGTGGGCGCGTTCGCGGGGCCGTGGATCGGCCGGCGGCTGCGCGGCCGCTCCTCGGGCGACGGCCGCACCGCCAAGCGGCCCCTGCTCGCCCCGGTGGATCAGTCGACGCCCGGCACGTCCTCGGCGTCGTAGTCCACGTCGCCGTCGTCGGCCCGGCGCAGCTTGATGTCCTCCAGCCACTCCCTCGCGAAGCGCCGGACCGCCCGCACGCCCTCCTCGTCCAGTCCGTACGCCTCGAACTCCTCGTCGGCGATGAGGTCGGCGAACTCCAGCCGGTCGGCCAGCTCGTGCACGGAGAAGGACTCGTGGTGCGGCCTGGCGAGGCTTTCGAGCTCGCGGAAGGAGTAGAGGTGGCGCACGGCGGCGACGTCGATGATGTCGCGCGCGTAGCTGCGCTCGTGCAGCGCCCGCATCTTGAGCCCGATCGTGTCCTCGACGCTCAGCACGCGGATCGTGCCGCGCGTGACCGGGTGCTGCTGGAACGCCTCGCGCAGCAGGTCGAACTCGCAGGTCTCGCCGGTGTCGGGGTCGGTGGCGAGCAGCCGGCCGGACCGCGGCGTCACCTCGACCTCCGACACGTCGAGCCCCGCCTCCCTGAGCGCCGCGGCGACCGCGTCGGCGACCTCGGCGAGCGGCGTCTCCCCGGCCGTGGCGAGGTCGAGGTCCCTGCTCGGCCGGTCGGTGAAGCCGTGCGCCCTGACCGCGTGACCGCCCGCGAGCACCAGGCCGTGCCGCTCGCAGGCGGGCAGGACGGCCCGCAGCAGCCGCTCCTGGAAGGGCGGGAGGTCCATCAGGGCGCGCTCTCCCCCCGCAGCGGCAGCCTGCGTTCCCAGGCGTCGCGGTAGCCGAGGCCGAGCGCCCGCCGCAGCAGCGGCCAGTCGGCCGCCAGCAGGCCGGGGTTGAGGTAGGTCTCGTAGTCGGCACGCCGCCCGGCGGTGATCACGATGCGGTACATCGTCATGCGCAGCCGCGGGTCGGACAGGTCGAACTCGGTCAGCCCCGACCAGACCAGGTGCGGCGGCAGGGCGACGACGCCCTCGGCCGGGCCCCGCAGGTCGGCCAGGGAGCCGGGGACCTTGTCCGCCAGGCCCTCGTACAACGGAGGCAGTGCCATGACCCCAGTATGCGTCTCACGTACGCCGGCGGGCCCGCCGGGTGGACGGGAGATCGTGCCGCCCGGACAGGAACTCCTGGAAGGCGATCTTGGCCCGGATCGCCGGCCGCCGCCACCGCTCCTCCCTGTGCAGGGCGCGCGCCATCTTGCGCGGCGAGCGCCGGGCGAAGACCCAGCGCGCCCACGGCGACCCCGGCCTGGCCAGCCGGATCGCGCCCACCAGCAGCATGGGCGGCACGAACAGCCCGGCCATGCCCGTCCAGATCTTCCCCTTGAGCAGGGTGATCACGGCCAGCGCCAGGTTGCCGACGATGAGCACGGCGGGGTTGACGAGGGGCGTGCCGTAGTCCCAGGTGAGCGGCCTGAGCCCGATGAGCAGCAGACCGGTGACGGCGACCGCGATGAAGACCGCGTCCACCGAGGTCCGCCCCTCCTCCTCCCAGTACACGTCGTGCAGGTGCAGGATCAGCGCGAACTCGTCCAGGACCAGCGCCGAGCCGACCCCGAAGACGCCCGCCGCCACCGCGTGCCCGGTCTGCGAGGCGGGCGCGACGACGATCTGCGTGACGCCGCCGACGAGCATCAGCACGACGCCGAAGACGACGTGGTGGATGTGCATCTCGCCCACGTTGACGTCGCGGAACCAGCCGACCTTCGCCCTGATCAGCCGGACGTTGATGCGCGTCGCGATGAACGCCACGATGAGCATGACGAAGAAACAGAACAGCGACAGCCGTCCCGTGGCGACGATGGTGTGCTGAAACCAATCCCCCATGACCTTTAAACGATGGTACGAGGAGATCGCCCTTACGGTGACGTCACTTCCGTCATGCGAGGAACGCGCGCAGCAGCGCGGCCGTCCCCTCCAGGTGCTCGGTCATGGCGCGGCGGGCCGCGTCGGGGTCGCCCGCGAGGATGGCGTCCACGATGGCCCGGTGCTGGACGGCGGCGTGGTCCAGGTTGACCTGGAGCATCGGGATGGCGTTGAGCAGGTCGCTGACCCGCGAACGGGCGTCGGCGCAGGCCGTGGTGAGCAGCGTGGAGCCGGTCAGCTCGGCGATGGACAGGTGGAAGGCGGTGTCGAGGCGGCGGTAGTCCTCCAGGGACGCCTCGTTGAGCTCGGTGAGCCTGCGCAGCAGCAGGGCGCGCCGCTCGCCGGCGAGCTCCGTGCCGGCCAGCACCTGGGCGGCGCCGCACTCGACGGCCAGGCGGAAGGTCAGCGCGTCGGCGAGGTCGTCGCGGCCCATCTCGGCGACGGCCTGGCGCAGGTCGCGGGCGTCGGGGGCGGGCGGCTCGTAGGTGACGAACGCGCCGCCGTAGCGGCCCCTGCGCACGTCGAGATAGCCGGCGTCGGACAGGGCGCGGATCGCCTCACGCAGGGTGACCCGGCTGATGCCGAGCCGCACGGCCAGCTCGCGCTCGGGGGGCAGCTTGCCGCCCGGCGGCACCACGCCCAGCTTGATGGCCTGGAGCAGCCGCTCCACCGTCTCCTCGAAGGCGTTGCCGGCCCGCACCGGGCGCAGCACCGTCATCAGTCGCGCCGACTCGTCCAACATGTCCTCGGGTCTTGACAGACGATCCCACCATGCACATCAATGGTCTGAGACTAGCCCAATCAACGGGAAAGCGCCTCAGGCCAGATCGGAGCGACCTGAACGTGCACGAAGGCTTCCTGACCGTGGACGAGCTCCGCGACGAGGTGACCGCGGGCCGGATCGACACGGTGCTCCTCGCCATCGCCGACATGCAGGGCAGGTTGCAGGGCAAGCGGCTCTCGGCGCGCTACTTCCTCGACGAGGTGCTGCACCACGGCTCGGAGGGCTGCAACTACCTGCTCGCCGTGGACGTCGACATGAACACGGTCTCCGGCTACGCCATGTCGTCCTGGGACCGGGGCTACGGCGACTTCGTCATGAGGCCCGACCTCGCGACCCTGCGCCGGGTGCCCTGGCAGGAGGGGACCGCGATGCTGATGGCGGACCTCGCCTGGGAGGACGGCGGCGACGTGACCGCCTCGCCCCGCCAGATCCTGCGCCGCCAGCTCGCCCGGCTCGCCGAGCGGGACCTGGCCGCGTACGTCGGGACCGAGCTGGAGTTCGTCGTCTACGACAACTCCTACGAGGACGCCTGGAAGCGCGCCTACCGCGACCTCACCCCCGCCAACCTCTACAACGTCGACTACTCCCTCCTCGGCACCGCCCGCGTCGAGCCCCTGCTGCGCCGCATCAGGCGCGGCATGGAGGGCGCCGGCATGTACGTCGAGTCCGCCAAGGGCGAGTGCAACCTGGGCCAGCACGAGATCGCCTTCCGCTTCGACGAGGCGCTCAGGACCTGCGACAACCACGCGATCTACAAGAACGGCGCCAAGGAGATCGCCGCCCAGGAGGGCCGGTCGATCACCTTCATGGCCAAGCCGAACCAGCGCGAGGGCAACTCCTGCCACATCCACATCTCGCTCCGCTCCACCGGCGGCGACCCGGTGATGGCCGGCGACGGGCCGCACGGCCTGTCGCGGCTCGGCGCCCGCTTCATCGCCGGCCAGCTCGCCTGCCTGCGCGAGCTGACCCTCCTGCTCGCCCCCAACGTCAACTCCTACAAGCGCTTCGTCCCCGGCAGCTTCGCCCCCACGGCCGTCAAGTGGGGCCTGGACAACCGCACCTGCGCGCTGCGCCTGGTCGGTCACGGGCTCTCGCTGCGCATCGAGAACCGGGTGCCGGGCGGCGACGTCAACCCGTACCTGGCGGTCGCCGCGCTGGTCGCGGCCGGGCTGCACGGCATCGACGGCGAGCTGACGCTGGAGGACCCGTACGCGGGCAACGCCTACGACTCCGGCGCCGACACCGTGCCGGCGACGCTGCGCGACGCGCTGACCCTGTTCGAGGGGTCGAAGGCGGCGCGCGAGGCGTTCGGCGAGGACGTGGTCGGGCACTACGCGAACAACGCGCGGGTCGAGCTGGCCGCGTACGACGCGGCGGTGACCGACTGGGAGCTGTTCCGCGGTTTCGAACGGATGTGAACATGAAGATCGTCAATCCGGCGACGGAGGACGTCATAACGGACGTCGAGTTCGCCGACGCGGCCGAGGTGGACCGGGCCGTGGAGCGTGCCAGGAAGGCGTACCCGGCCTGGCGGGCGGTGGCCCCGGGCGACCGGGCGCGGCTGCTGCGGCGCTTCGCCGACCTGGTGGGCGAGCACGCCGAGGAGCTGGCCAGGCTGGAGGTGGACAACGCCGGCCACACCATCGGCAACGCCCGCTGGGAGGCCGGCGCGGTCCGCGACGTGCTGCACTTCTACGCCGCCGCGCCCGAGCGCAACCACGGCAAGCAGATCCCGGTGCCCGGCGGCGTGGACGTCACCTTCCAGGAGCCCCTGGGCGTGGTGGGCGTGATCGTGCCGTGGAACTTCCCCATGCTCATCCTGTCGTGGGGCGTGGCTCCGGCGCTGGCGGCGGGCAACACCGTCGTCGTCAAGCCCGCGGAGCAGACCCCGCTGACCGCGCTGCGGCTGGCCGAGCTGGCCCTGGCGGCGGGCCTCCCCGAGGGGGTGCTCCAGGTGCTGCCTGGGGCAGGGGAGGTCGCGGGGGCCCGGCTGGTGGAGCACCCGCACGTCGCCAAGATCGTGTTCACCGGCTCGACCGAGGTCGGCAAGGAGATCGCGGCCAGGGCGGCGGCCCAGGTCAAGCGGCTGACGCTGGAGCTGGGCGGCAAGTCGGCGAACATCGTCTTCGCCGACGCCGACCTCGCGAAGGCGGCCGCGGCGGCGCCGTACGCGGTGTTCGACAACGCCGGCCAGGACTGCTGCGCCCGCTCCCGGCTGCTGGTCCAGGCCGAGGTGTACGACGAGTTCATGGCGCTGCTCGCCCCCGCCGTGCGCGCCGTCCGGGTCGGCGACCCGCTCGACGAGGCCACCGAGATGGGCCCGCTGATCAGCGCCGAGCACCTGGAGCGGGTCCGCGGGTTCGTCTCCGACCCCTGGCTGCAGGGCGAGTGCCCGGCCGGCAAGGGCTACTGGTTCCCCGCCACCGTGCTGACTCCCGAGGTGACCGACCCGGCGTTCACCGAGGAGATCTTCGGTCCCGTCGTGTCGGTGGCCCGCTTCACCGACGAGGCCGACGCGATCCGCGTCGCCAACGACACGCCGTACGGGCTGAGCGGCTCCATCTGGACGCGGGACGTCGGGCGGGCGCTGCGCGTGGCGCGGGCGGTCGAGTCGGGCGCGCTGTCGGTCAACTCGAACGCGTCGGTCCGCTACTGGACGCCCTTCGGCGGTTTCAAGCAGTCCGGCCTCGGCCGGGAACTCGGTCCTGACGCCCTCGCGGCGTTCACCGAGACCAAGAACGTCTTCATCTCCTGGGAGTGAGCAAGTGCAGCGGTTGCAGGATCGGGTCGCCGTCATCACCGGCGCGGGCAGCGGCATCGGGCTCGCCACGGCCCGCAGGTTCGCCGAGGAGGGCGCGAGGGTCGTCTGCGTCGACATCGACGAGGAGGCGGGCGTCAAGGCCGCGGGCGAGGTCGGCGGCCTGTTCGTGGCGGCGGACGTGACCCGCGAGGACGACGTCGAGCGGGTGTTCGCGACGGCCCACGAGACCTACGGCAGCGTGGACGTCGCCTTCAACAACGCCGGCATCTCGCCGCCCGACGACGACTCCATCCTGGAGACCGGGCTCGACGCCTGGCGCCGGGTCCAGGAGGTCAACCTCACGAGCGTCTACCTGTGCTGCAAGCACGCGATCCCGTACATGCGGCGGCAGGGCAAGGGCTCGATCATCAACACCGCGTCGTTCGTGGCCGTGATGGGCTCGGCGACCTCGCAGATCTCCTACACCGCCTCCAAGGGCGGGGTGCTGGCGATGTCGCGGGAGCTCGGCGTGCAGTTCGCCCGCGAGGGGATCAGGGTCAACGCGCTCTGCCCGGGGCCGGTGAACACGCCGCTGCTCCAGGAGCTGTTCGCCAAGGACCCGGAGCGGGCGCAGCGGCGGCTGGTGCACGTGCCGCTCGGGCGCTTCGCCGAGGCGTCGGAGATCGCGGCGGCCGTGGCGTTCCTGGCCAGCGACGACTCCTCGTTCATCACGGCCAGCCAGTTCCTGGTGGACGGCGGCATCAGCGGCGCCTACGTGACGCCGCTCTAGGGGGAGCTCGTCGTGCGTCGCCCGTTGATCGGGATCACCTCCTACGTGGAGCCCGCCACGTTCACGGTCTGGACGGACGTGAGCGTGGCGCTGCTGCCGTACATGTACGTCGAGCAGGTCGTGCGGGCCGGCGGCCAGCCCGTCGTGCTGCCGCCGGCCGGCGAGCCCGCCGGGGCGCTGCGCGGTCTCGACGGGCTCGTCCTCGCCGGTGGCGGCGACATCGACCCGGCCAGGTACGGCGCGCGGCCGCACGAGCGCACCGGCTACGTGCGCGGCTTCCGCGACGAGGCGGAGTTCGCGCTGCTGGCGCGGGCGCTGGACGCCGGGCTTCCCTACCTGGGGGTCTGCCGGGGCCTCCAGGTGCTCAACGTGGCCCTCGGCGGCACCCTCCACCAGCACCTGCCGGACGTGGCAGGGCACACGGGGCACGCGCCGGGGCCGGGCGTGTTCGGCCACCTGCCGGTGACGCCGGTGCCCGGCAGCCGCCTGGCGAAGGCGCTCGGCGCGGAGCCGGTGACGGTCCCGCACTACCACCACCAGGCCGTGGACCGGCTCGCTCCCGGCCTGACGGTGACCGCGACCGCCGGGGACGGCACGGTCGAGGCGGTGGAGCTGGAGTCGGCGTCGTTCGCGATGGCCGTGCAGTGGCATCCGGAGGAGGCCGAGGACGGCGCGGTGTTCGAGGCGCTGGTCGCGGCCTGCTGAGACCCGTAGGCGACAAATGCCCCGTACCGGCACTAGGCTGGCGGGCATCACCGTCGACACCGTGCGGGAGAGCACTCTGACAGCCGGTCAGAGTCCCTGAAGGAGCAAGCCCTCCCCGCGAACCTCTCAAGGCAAAGGACCGCACGGACGAGGTGGCCTCTGGAAAGCAGGCTCTTGGCCTCGCCGAAGGTGAAAGTCCGGCAAAAATCGGGCGAAGCTCTCAGGCATCGATGACAGAGGGGGAGGATGCTGGCATCCACTCCTGTCCTGAGGTGCGACACATGTCCCGACCGACACCGCTACGCGACGTCCACGAGAGCCTGGGCGCCACCCTCACCGACTTCGCCGGCTGGCTCATGCCCCTCCGGTACGGCAGCGAGTCCGCCGAGCACAAGGCCGTGCGCGAGGCCGCCGGGCTGTTTGACCTCTCCCACATGGGCGAGATCTTCGTGACCGGCTCCCAGGCCGCCGAGGCCCTGGACTACGCGCTGGTCGGCCACCTGTCCGCGCTCGCGACCGGCCGGGCCCGCTACACCATGATCGTCGACGAGCGGGGCGGGGTGCTCGACGACCTCATCGTCTACCGGCTCGGGGACGAGGAGTTCATGGTGGTCGCCAACGCCTCGAACTACCTCAAGGTCGCCCAGGAACTCCAGGAGCGGGCCAAAGCGTACGACGCGGCCGTCGAGGACCGCTCCGACCGCTACGCCCTCATCGCCGTCCAGGGCCCGCGCGCGCAGGAGATCCTGGCCACGCTGACCGACGCCGACCTCGCCGGGCTCAAGTACTACGCCGGCCTGCCCGCCCTGGTCGACGGCCGCGAGGCGCTGATCGCCCGCACCGGCTACACCGGCGAGGACGGCTTCGAGCTCTTCGTCGCGAACCAGGACGCCGTGCCGCTCTGGGCCGCGCTCACCGCCGCCGGGGAGCCGTACGGCCTCGCGCCCGCGGGCCTGTCCGCCCGCGACACGCTCCGGCTGGAGGCCGGCATGCCGCTGTACGGCAACGAGCTCGGCGCGGAGCTGACCCCGTTCGACGCGGGACTGGGCAGAGTGGTGAAATTCGACAAGCCCGGCGACTTCGTCGGACGGGCGGCGCTGGAGGCGGTCAAGGACGACCAGCCACGCCGCCGCCTCGTCGGCCTGGTCGCGCGGGGCCGCCGGGTGCCGAGGCACGGCTACCCGGTGACGCGGGACGGCGCCGTCGTCGGCGAGGTCACCAGCGGCGCGCCTTCCCAGACCCTGGGCAAGCCCATCGCGATGGCCTACGTCGACGCCGGCGCGAGCGAAGGCCTGGCAGTGGACATCCGGGGCAGCCAAGAACCCGTGGACCTCGTAGAGCTGCCCTTTTACAGGAGGAAGAAGTGAGCAACATCCCTGACGAGCTGAGCTACACCAAGGAACACGAGTGGGTGGCCGGGCTGGACGACGGCCTGACCATCACCGTGGGCATCACCGAGTTCGCCGCCGAGGCCCTGGGTGACGTCGTCTTCGTGCAGCTCCCCGAGGTCGGCGCGAACGTCGAGGCCGGCGACTCGGTCGGCGAGGTGGAGTCCACCAAGTCCGTCAGCGAGATCTACGCGCCCGTCGGCGGCGAGGTGGTCGAGGTCAACCAGAACGTGGCCGACGACCCGTCCCTGGTGAACAGCGACCCCTACGGGGAAGGGTGGATGTTCCGGGTGCGCATCGAGGGCGAGCCTGAGGACCTGCTGTCTCCCGAGGAGTACACCGCCCTCACCTCCGGCGAGTCCTGATCTCCCCGCCGGGGCCCTCACCGGGGCCCCGGCGCCGTCCCAGTGAAAGGCGCACATCAATGGCGATCAGCGTCTTCGACCTCTTCAAGATCGGCATTGGGCCCTCCAGCTCCCACACGGGCGGCCCGATGGCGGCCGCGCACAAGTTCGCCCGGGGCCTGCACGAGGACGGCCTGCTGGAGCGGGTGGCCCGCGTCGAGGCGATCCTCTACGGCTCGCTCGGCCTGACCGGCAAGGGGCACGGCAGCGACAAGGCCGTCCTGCTGGGCCTGTCGGGCGAGAAGCCGGAGCTGGTGGACGTCGACACCGTCGACGAGCGCCTGGCCGCCATGCGCGCCTCCGGCACCGTACGCCTCCACGGCCGCCACGAGATCCCGTTCGTCGTCGGCGAGGACCTCGTCTTCGAACGCAAGATCTCCCTCCCCGAGCACCCCAACGGCATGCGCTTCACCGCCCGCGACGCCGGCGGCGACACGGTGCGGGAGAAGGTCTACTTCTCGGTCGGCGGCGGCTTCGTCGTGGACGAGAACGCCACCGGCGCCGACCGCATCAAACCCGACGACACCGTGCTCCCCTACCCGTTCACCACCGGCGAGGAGCTGCTCAAGCACTGCTCCAACACCGGCCTGTCGATCTCCGCGCTGATGATGGAGAACGAGAAGGCGTTCGGCCGCACCGAGGACGAGATCCGCGCGGGCGTGCTCAACCTGTGGCGGGTCATGCAGGAGTGCGTGCGCCGCGGCATCTCCCGCGAGGGCGTGCTGCCGGGCGGGCTCAAAGTCAAGCGCCGCGCCAACCAGCTCCACCGCCGCCTCCAGGCCGAGCCGCCCGAGAAGGACCCGCTCCAGGCGATGGACTGGGTGACGCTGTTCGCCCTCGCGGTCAACGAGGAGAACGCCGCCGGCGGCCGCATCGTCACCGCCCCCACCAACGGCGCGGCCGGCATCATCCCGGCCGTCCTCACCTACTACACCCGCTTCGTCCCGCAGGCCGACGACGAGGGCGTCATCCGCTTCCTGCTGACGGCCGCCGCGATCGGCGTGCTGTTCAAGGAGAACGCCTCCATCTCCGGCGCCGAGGTCGGCTGCCAGGGCGAGGTCGGCTCGGCCTGCTCGATGGCCTCCGCCGGGCTGACCGAGGTCATGGGCGGCACCCCTGAGCAGGTGGAGAACGCCGCCGAGATCGGCATCGAGCACAACCTCGGCCTCACCTGCGACCCCATCGGCGGCCTGGTGCAGATCCCGTGCATCGAGCGCAACGCCGTCGCCTCCAACAAGGCCATCACCGCGGCCCGCATCGCCCTGCGCGGCGACGGCCGCCACTACGTGGCCCTGGACAAGGCCATCAAGACCATGCGCGACACCGGCCGCGACATGCTCGACAAGTACAAGGAGACCTCCCGCGGCGGCCTCGCCGTCAACGTCATCGAGTGCTGACCGCCTTTGAGTGGCACCGTAAAGCTGTACCACTCAAAGGGAGGGTCATGTCCATCACCGCGAGCGAGGCCCGCCGCCGCCTGTTCGGTCATCATCCTGCAGGCTCGCTACCACTACGAGTAGGAGACCCGGCCCGGCGGAACTTTGCACTTTCCCCCTCCGTTGCGTGACGACCCATCTACGATCGGTGGTCGAAGGGATGACAGGAGGCAGGCCGTGTTCCGCGAGCGCAAGCCGAGTGTCCGATGGGTCCTTCCCGAAGGGCGGTACGACCCCGTCGTCGCGGACGGGGTGCGGTGGCTCGACTACGAGCGGGCCGCCGAGGCGGACGATCGCGCCCCGGCCCCCGGCGAGCAGGACACGCCCGGCGCCGACGAGCCGACCTGGCTCTGGGCCGACGAGCCGGCCGTGACCGTGCCCGGCGAGCCGGGCGCGTCCGGGGGCGGCGAGGAACCGCGGGCGCCGTCGCCGGCCGCCGGCGCGGACGACTGGTTCGACCGGCCGCACCGGCCGCCGCCGCTCGCCGAGTGCCGGCCGTACGACGTGCCAGGCGGGCTGGCGCGGCCGGACGCGCGGGCCGAGCGCGACCTCATGGAGGCGCTGCCCCCGGGGGCGCGCTTCCCCGACCCGCGCGGCACCTGGATCAGGCTGATCAACGGCTGCGGCCCCGCCGACGACCCGTTCCGGGCCGCCAACGCCGCCGACTGCGCGCTCGCGGTGCTGTCCACCTGGCACGGCGAGCCGGCCACGGCCGCGCCCCGAGTGCCCGAGCACGACCGCATCGGCCGGCCCGTGCTCACCGGCGAGCGCGGCAGCACGGCCAGGATCGAGCGGTGGGTCGGGCAGCGGCTGGAGTACACCGGGCAGGGACGGCACGCCTACCCCATGATCGCCCGGCGGCTGGTGGAGGCCGGGCACGGCGCGAGCGCGGTGATCGTGGTGCGCTGGCCCGGCGGCGGCAGCCACGCCTGGAACGCGGTCAACGCCGACGGTGAGGTCATCTGGATCGACGCCCAGCGGGGGCACATGTCGGTGGAGCCTCCCTACCTGACGGTGACCGGGGTGTTCTGCGTGATCCTCGACCGGCACGGGAGGCCGCGGTGAACCTGGACCAGGCTCGGGCGCTCGCCGAGGAGTACGTCAACGGGGCGCTGCCGGCGGACGAGGCCGTCTCCGTCGGCGTGTACGGCTTCCACGACGGCTACGTCGCCTGGATCCGCGACCTCGAACCCGACGACCCCGCCCGGCTGCCGGACACGATCGGCGGCGCGTGCGTCGTCATCGACGAGAGCACCGGCGAGGTGGCCCCCCGTCCGCTCCTCGACCCGGAGACGGTGGCCGAACTCTGGCCCGGCCCCCTCCCCCGCTGACCCACCATCCGGCCCCGGCCCGCTCAGTCAGTGAGCCCGCTCGGCCGCTGAGCGGGCGCGAGGGCCGGGCGCCGCCCCCATGAGACGCCCGGCCCTCGCGCATGCGCTCTCTATCCACACATTCCGGATTTATGCACCTTCAAGGCGCTTTCACCGACTTATCGCTCATCCGGCGGCGAGCGCGCCGGCGATCGACGCCCGCGCCGCCCGCCGCGCCGGCACCAGCGAGGCCACCACCCCCGCCACCCCCGACAGCGCCACGAACAGCACGACCTGCCCCACCGGCACCGACAGGACCGCCCCGTCCAGCATCGCCAGCACCGCCACCCAGCCGTACAGCCCGCCGAGCACCACCCCGACCAGCGCTCCGACCAGCCCGAGCACCAGCGCCTCGACCGAGAGCATCCGCCGCAGCTGCGGCCGGGTCAGCCCGAGCGCCCGCAGCAGCGCCGACTCCCGCGACCGCTCGTGCACCGACAACGACAGCGTGTTCGCGATGCCCAGCAGCGAGATCAGGATCGCCAGCCCCAGCAGCCCGGTGACGATCATGAGGAGCATGTCGAGCGTCTCGTCGAACTCGCCGCGCACCTCGGTCGAGCTGCTGAGCCGTACGGTCGGGTAGGCGGCGACCGCCTCCCGCACCACGGCCCGAGCCCGGTCGGCGGGCACGCCGTCCCGGATGGTGACGAACACCCGGGCGTCGGGCAGCGCCCCCGCGTAGCGGTCGAACGCGCTCTCGGCGACGGTGAGCGGCGGCAGCGCCGCACCACCCCCGCCGAGCACAGCGACGACGCGCAACGGCACGCTCCCCGCGCGCCCCTCCGTGTCCCGGCCCTTGGCCCGTACGCTGACCTGGACGGTGTCGCCGACCCGTACGCCCAGCTCGGTCGCGACCCGGTCGAGCAGCGCCACCTGCCCCTCCGCCAGTCCGGCGGCCATCGACCCCGCGACCACCTCGGGGGTGACGGGCCCGTGGAAGGTGCCGAGATCGTACGTCCTGGCGCCGCCCGTCCGCCCCGTGACCCTGGCCGGCGTCTCGCGGACCTGGAGCACCGAGTCCAGCTCCGGCGCCCGCCGCAGCTCCCCGGCCACCGAACGCGGCACCGCGGCCTCCCCGCCCTGCGCGGACAGCAGGTAGTCCACCGGGAACTGCTCGTCCAGCTTCTCCGTCACGGTCGCCCGGGTGGACGCGCTGAGCACCGAGATCACCGTCATCAGCGTCACCCCGATCGTCAGGGCGACGGTCGTGGTGGCGGCCCTGCGCGGGTTGCGCGCCGCGTTGTCCAGCGCCAGCCGTCCCGGCACGCCGGCCAGGCGCGCCGGGAGCCGGCCCACGACCGCGGTCAGCGGCCGGACCAGCACCGGCCCGAGGACCAGCACGGCCAGGAACGTCAGCATGCCGCCGGCCATGACCACGACCAGTGTGGGCGCCTGCCCGGGCGGCATCCCCCATACGCCGAACCCGGTCGTGCCCGCACCGCCCAGCAGGAACAGCGCCGCGGCGCTCCAGCGCGCCGCGCCCGTACGGAACGCCTGCTCGTCGGCCTGGGTGCGCAGCGCCGCGACCGGCGGCACCCGGGTGGCCGACCGGGCGGGCAGCAGCGCCGCGCCCACGGTGACGACGAGGCCCACGGCCGCCCCGACGGCGATCGTGACGGGGGTGAGCGCCACGGAGGCGTCCGTGGGCAGCGGCGCGTCGAACGCGGCCAGCAGCGCCAGCGCGAGCGCCGCGAGGCCGTACCCGGCCGCGAGGCCGAGCGCGGAGGCGAGCAGGCCGACCACGCCCGACTCCAGCAGGACCGAGCCGAACACCTGCCCCCGCGTGGCCCCGATGCAGCGCAGCAACGCCAGCTCGCGGGCGCGCTGCGCGACGAGGATGGTGAAGGTGTTGTAGATGACGAGCGCGGCCACCATCATCGCCACGACCCCGAACAGCAGCAGGCCCACGGTCAGCGTCCGCATCTCCAGCCCGGCCGCGTGGGCGAGGTCGGCGGCCAGCTCCTCGCCGGTCCTCACCTCGGCCCCCGGCCCGGCGGCTGCCGCCACGGCCTGCTTCAGCCCCGGGGCGTCGCCCGCGACGTCGATCTCGTGGTAGCCCTTCCCTCCGGTCATCCGCAGGGCGGCGGACGTGGTGAGGCCGACCGCGCCGGTGAAGGCGAGCTCCTGGTCCACTCCGGGGTCGAGGAGCCCGACGAGTTCGAAGGTGTGCCGCTCCCCGCCGGGGCCGAGCAGCACGACGTCGTCGCCGAGCCGGAAGCCGTTGACGCGGGCGGTGTTCTCGTCGAGCACGGCGGCGCGGTCGTCCGTGCCGGGGCCGGTGCCGGCGACGATCGTGGTGCGCTGCAGCGGGCCGCGTACGACGGAGATCGCCGTCGTGGGGAGGTCGCCGACGGCCCTGCCGTCCTTGCCGAGCAGCGGCGCGGGCCCGCGTACCAGGCCCTGCGCGTCGGTGACGCCCGCGACCGCGCGCACCCGCCGCAGGACGTCCTCGGCGAGCACGCCGTCCCCGGCCAGCACCGCCACGTCCACCTTGCCGGCGTCGGCGGTGACCCGCTGGGCGAATCCCGCCTGTACGGTGTCGTTCAGGACGAACGTCCCCGCGATGAACCCCACCCCCAGCACGATCGCCAGGGACGTGAGCAGCAGCCGCAGCCGGTACGCGCGCAGCCCGGCCAGCGCCGTCCTCAGCACCTCACGCCTCCAGCTTCACGAGCGTGTCCAGCACGGTCTGCGGCGTGGGCGCGGCCACCTCGGTGACCAGCTCGCCGTCGCGCAGGAACACCACGCGGTCGGCGTAGGAGGCCGCGACCGGGTCGTGCGTCACCATGACGATGGTCTGGCCGAGCTCGCGTACGGAGGTTCGCAGGAAGGACAGCACCTCGGCGCCGCTGCGCGAGTCCAGGTTGCCGGTCGGCTCGTCGGCGAAGATGACCTGCGGCTTGCTGATCAGCGCGCGGGCCACGGCCACCCGCTGCTGCTGGCCGCCGGACAGCTCGGCGGGGCGGTGCCCGAGCCGGTCCCGCAGCCCGACGGTGTCGATCACCCGGTCGTACAGCGCCTGGTCCGGCTGCCGGGCGGCGATGTCGAGCGGCAGGCGGATGTTCTGCTCGGCGGTCAGCGTGGGCAGCAGGTTGAACGCCTGGAAGACGAAGCCGATGCGCTCGCGGCGCAGCAGCGTGAGCCGCCGGTCGCTCAGCCCGGTCAGCTCGGCCTCGCCGACGCGCACGGTGCCGGAGGTGGCGGTGTCGAGCCCGGCCAGGCAGTGCATCAGCGTGGACTTGCCGGAGCCGGACGGCCCCATGATCGCGGTGAAGGCCCCGGTGTGGAAGGCCACGGAGACGCCGCGCAGCGCGTGCACGGCGGCGTCGCCGTGGCCGTAGATCTTGGTCAGGTTCGTGGCCACCACGGCGGGCGGGGCCTGGGTGCGGGTCACTCGTCGCTCCTTGTCGCACTTTTTCAACGCGACCAACGCTAGGAGCGGAAATATCGGGATTCCTGGGCCTTGAGGAGGGACTTCGGGTGAGACTCCAGACGACCCCGGTCAGACTTTCGGCCGATGGGCGGGCACGATCAGCCCGGCCTCGTAGGCGTACACCACCACCTGGGCGCGGTCCCGCAGCCCGAGCTTGGCCAGCACCCGCCCGAGATGCGTCTTGACCGTCGCCTCGGCGACCTCCAGCCGGGCCGCGATCTCGGCGTTGGACAGGCCCCGCGCCACCGACAGCAGCACCTCGCGCTCGCGCGGCGTCAGCTCGGCCGCCGCGACCGGCTCCGCCGACGGGAGCTGGGCGGCGAAGCGGTCCAGCATGCGCCGCAGCGTGGTGGGCGCGACCACCGAGTCACCGGCGTGCACGTGCCGGATCGCGCTGACCAGGTCGTCCGGCGGCACGTCCTTGAGCAGGAAGCCGGCCGCGCCCGCCTTGATCGCGGCGAAGGCGTACTCGTCCAGGTCGAACGTGGTCAGGATGAGCACCTTCGGCCCGTCGATGCGGCGGGTGGCCTCGACGCCGTCCAGGTGGGGCATCCGCACGTCCATGAGGACGACGTCCACCTCGGTCGTGGCCAGCAGCTCCAGCGCGGCGGCGCCGTCGGCGGCCTCCGCGACCACCTCGATGTCCGGCTGTGCGCCCAGCACCATGCGGAAGCCCGCCCGCAGCAGCTCCTGGTCGTCGACCAGCATCACCCGGATCACCGGGGCCGCCTCACTCACGCCGCCCTCGCCATGGGGAGCCGGGCCAGCACCTCGTAGCCGCCTCCTGGGCGGGGGCCGGCCGTCACCGCGCCGCCGTACAGGCCGACACGCTCGCGCATGCCGATGAGGCCGTGGCCGGAGTCGCCGCGGGGCGCCGTCGCGCCCCTGCCGTCGTCGGTGACGCGCACGACCAGCTCGGGGCCGCCGAAGTCGATCTCGACCAGCGCGCGGGCCTCGGGGCCGCCGTGCTTGAGCGCGTTCGTCAGCGCCTCCTGGACGATGCGGTAGACGGCGAGCTGCTGCCCCTCGGGCAGCTCGCCGGGCGCGCCGGCCACCACCAGCCGGGCGGGCACGCCGGAGCCGCGTACCAGCTCCTCAAGCTGGGCCAGGCCCGGCTGCGGGGTGTAGTCGGTGCCGGGGTGCCCGTCGTCGCGCAGCACGCCGACCAGCCGGCGCATCTCGGCCAGCGCGGCCCTGCCGGTCTTGGAGATGGCCCGTACGGCCTGGCGGGCCTGCTCGGGGTCGCTGTCGAGCGCGTAGCCCGCGCCGTCGGCCTGGACCACCATGACGCTGACATTGTGGGCGACGACGTCGTGCAGCTCCCTCGCGATGCGGGCGCGCTCGGCCGAGGCCGCCATCCGCGCCTGCTGGTCCCGCTCGCGCTCGGCCCGCTCCGCGCGCTCCTCCAGGCTCTCCAGGTAGCGGTGGCGGGTGCCGGCGTACAGGCCGAACAGCCAGATCGTGACCACGAAAACCGACCCGCCGAAGAACGTGCCGAACGAGGGCGACTCCCAGTTGACCAGCGCCAGGAGAATCCCCAGCTCGGCCACCAGCATCGCGGCGAGCGCCCACTGGAACGAGCACCGGTAGGCGACCGCCCAGAGCGCGACCAGCACGGCGAGGTTGGCGGGCAGCGGGTCCACGCCCGCGAGCCACTGCCCGAAACTGATCAGCGCGATCAGCGCGAAGGACTCGACCGGCCTGGCCAGCCACAGCAGCGGGGCCAGCAGCGCCGCCGACAGCGCCAGATAACCGGCCACGCCGAGCGCCATGCCGCCGCCCGGCGGGGCGTAGGACGCGTACGGCACGGCGAACAGGCCGCACAACGCCGCGAGGGGAGCGACCCGCAGGGCGCTCGCCAGCTTCTCGTGGCCACGGGACCACGACCGTACCCTGCCGAACACATCCTCACGATATGCAGGCAGGGGCCAGGGTTGGTCCGCCTGGAGGTGGAAGTCCGCCTACGACCCAGGTCGCACATCGACGAGGTCTTACACGGGGCTTACGCCCTTTGGTGCACTCTGATCTCTGGGAGCGCCCGTTCAGCGGGCGAGTAAAGGGAGATCGTGATGACGGATCATGATCGCGATGCCGGGCCGCGCGGCGATGAGGAAGCGCCGCGCGGCCCTGACCCCCGCACCGGCCCCCACGCCGACCCACTGCCGCCGGACGCCCGCACCGGCCCCACTCCCGCGGACACCGGCGAAGCGCCCCGCCTCAAGTACGGCGAACTCCCGCCCGGCCCCCGCGCCCCTGACGCGAACGATGAAAGTTTCCCCCGTCACGGCTCCTCCACCAGCGCCGTTGACCGGCGGCCGGCGTCGCCCGTGTTCCCTCGGCGGCGAATGACGTACCTTACTCCCGCTCACCCACATCCCCGGTGAAGAGGGAGTCCTCGTGCGTGCATGGCTGGCCGGTGTCGTCGCGTCCGTCCTGATGGTGCCGCTGACGGCGGCTCCGGCCGCCTCAGCCCGGACGGACCCGCGTACGTGCGCGAAGGCGGGCCTGCTGTTCTGCGAGGACTTCCAGGCCATGCCGGTCGGCGGCGCGAGCAGTCTCCGCTGGGGCGTCGACACCAAGCACGGCACGCTCACCGTCGAGCGCGACGGGCGGCGGGGGCAGAAGGTGCTGCGCGTGCACACCGAGGGCAACGGCCGCGCGTTCCTGAAGGTGGACGACTTCGCCGCGCCGGGCAACAGCTTCTACGGCCGCGTCCGGCTGCGGGTGGGCGCGTTCCCGACCGCGCCGGACTGGGCGCACTACACGCTGGTCGAGGCGACCGGCGACGGGCCCGAGATCGTCCGTCCGCTCGGCGGCCAGTACGCGCCGCCGCCCCACGGGGGAGCCGCGTACTGGGGCGTCGGCGCGGACGGCGGCCCCACCGGGGACTGGACGAACTGGCGGACCACCGCGCCCTCCGTCGCCGGGACGTGGTCCTGCGTGGAGTGGCGCATGGACGCCGCCGACAACCGGATCTCGTTGTGGTTCGACGGGGTGGCCAAGCCGGAGCTCACCGTGTCCACCCGGGAGCACGGCGGCAACCCGGTGGACTTCATCTTCCCGCGGTTCGACACGATCAAGCTGGGCTGGCAGCTCTACCAGGCGAACCCGACCCCCGCCGGCTACGACGTGTGGATGGACGACATCGCGCTGAGCAGCCGCAGAGTGGGCTGCTGACCGTAGGCGAACCGGACACCACGATCGTAGGGCCGGTGGGATTCGAACCCACACTGACAGCCACCTAAAGACTGCGCCTCTGCCATTGGGCTACGACCCCTTGCGAACTGCCCGCCCGGCAGCTCGGGGCACAGGAAGGCGGAAGTGATCGACGACCTTCCCTGCCACGTGCGGCCAATCCTACACGGGTCAGGCCAGGCCGAGCTTCTTCTTCAGTGAGGCCACGTGCCCGGTCGCCTTGACGTTGTAGAGGGCCTGCTCGACCTTGCCGTCGCCGTCGATGACGAACGTCGAGCGGATGACGCCCTCCACCTCCTTGCCGTAGAGCTTCTTGAGCCCGTACGCGGCGTACGCCTTGTGAACGGTCAATTCGGGGTCCGACAGCAGCGGGAAGGTCAGCCCGTCGCGCTCGGCGAACGTGGCCAGCTTCGCCGGCTTGTCCTTCGACACCCCGAGCACCACGAACCCCTCGGCGGCGAGCTGATCCAGACTGTCACGGAAATCACAGGCCTGCTTGGTGCAACCGGGCGTCATCGCGGCAGGGTAGAAATAGAGGATCACCCGCTTGCCGCGGTAGTCCTCCAGCGAGACGGCGCCGCCGGCGGCGGTGGGTAGCGTGAACTCGGGCGCGGCGTCGCCGGGCGCGAGCTTGGTTTCGGTCATGTGGCCCTCCTCGAGTTCTCCTCGCCAACCTACCGGCCCGACCGGCGTGCCGTACCGTACGCGGACCTGACAGACTGATCACGACCGGGCGCACGGTCGAGAGGAGAGCCATGGCTGACACCGATCCCGACGAGCTGGAGCGGCGGATCGCGCGGGCACGCGCGGAGCTGGCGCAGACGGTCGACGCCATCGCCGACCGGGTGAACCCCAAGCGGGTCGCCGAGCGCACGGTGGCCGACGTCAAGAGCCGGGCCGGGCACTTCGTGGCGTCCGTGGGCGACGCGCTCGGGGTCACGCCGCGGCCGGTCGAGTACGGCGACGAGCCCGGCCAGGTGTGGGAGGACGAGCGGCCCAGCCTGGCGCCGGTGCTCATCGGGGTGGGCGCCGTGCTGGTCGTGGGCGCGGCGATCGCGCTCCTGCGCAGGCGCCGCCGCCGCTGACGAGCCCCGGCGGTCAGCGCGCTGCGGTCAGGCGCCGCGGTCGGGCCCGGCGTTCGGGCGCCGCGGTCACAGGAAGGTGCGGCCCTCGCCCCGGTACGTCGGCACCGTCTCCACGACCTTGTCCCCTTCCACGAGGTGCAGCGCGTCGAACCGCTCGCACAGCTCCCCCGCCTTCGCGTGCCTGAACCACACCCGGTCACCGATCCGCAGGTCCTGCGCCGCCTGCCCGAGCAGCGGCGTCTGCACCTCGCCCGCTCCCTCGTCGGGCGCGTAGCGCAGGCCGGCGGGCAGATACGGCTGCGGCAGCCGGCTCGGCCCCGCCGACCCGGAGGCCGGATAGCCGCCGCCGAGCACCGTCACCACGTCGGGCCGGGGCCGGCGCACCACGGGCAGCGCGAAGAGCGCGGCCGGGTGGCCGGTGAAGCGGCGGTAGAAGTCGAACAGCCGGGGGTGGAACAGCCCGGATCCTGCCCCCACCTCCGTGACCGCCTTCTCCCGCACCGTCAGCTCGATGCTCCCGGTGCCGCCGCCGTTGACGAACTCCAGCTCGGCGAACTGCCGTACGGCGTTGACCACGAGCCCGCGCCGGACGATCAGCTCGCGGGCCGAGCGCGCCTGCATGAGGCGGACGGCGCGCGCGTAGGCGGCCTTCCCCTGCGGCGCGTCGCCGACGCCGGCGATCTGGGCCTCGTACGCCAGCAGCCCCACCAGCCGCAGCCCCGGCCGCTTGGCGATCTCGGCGGCCAGGTCGGCGGCGTCCTCCGGCTCGCGGACCGGCGAGCGCAGCGCCCCCGCCCGGAACCTGCCGCCGAGGGCGACATATCCGGCGTCCACGTCGAGGCAGAGCCGGAGCTCGGCCCTCGGCGTGGCCTGCTCCACGGCGTGCTCGATGAAGTCCAGGTGGGCGGCGGAGTCGACGGTCACCGTGATCCGCCGGGCGGCCTCGGCGTCGGCCGCGAGGGCGGCGAGCGCGTGCCGGTCGGCCGTCGGATAGGCGACCAGGATGTCGGTGAAGCCGTGCCCGGCCAGCCACAGCGCCTCGGGGAGCGTGAAGGCCATGACGCCGCGGAAGCCGTCCATGGCGAGGATCCGTTCGAGCACGGGGCGGCTGCGGATCGACTTGCTGGCCACCCGGATCGGCTTGCCTCCCGCCCTCCGGACGAGGTCGGCCGCGTTGGCGCGCATGGCCTCCAGGTCGAGGATGGCGAAGGGGGGCTCCAGCTCAGCGGTGGCACGGTCGTAGCGCTGGCGGTCGTCCATATGAGCAGCGTAACGACATACGAGACAAAAGAATATGAGCGCTGTTCGCGTTCGCCCGGCTTCCGTAAGGATCGGGCAAACCGGCGGCGAGGACAGGACAGCGCCCGCCCTGCCCCCGTGTACCTCTGATGCTGTGATGACCACGCTCCAGCGGCAACGCACGGGCGCGCCCGCCGGTCAGGGGCAGAGCCCGCTGCGCCGGGCGCGGCGGGCGCTCAGGCCGGCGCGCGCCCTGCCCGGCGCCGTCGTGTCGCTCACGCTCACCGGCGCTCTCGGGGCGAGCGCCGCCGAAGTGGTCTCGGCGCTGCTCGGGCATCCGCTCGGCTGGGTGCCGCTGAACGAGCTGGCCGAGCTGGCGGGCCGTACCTCGTGGCCGGAGGCGTCCACGGTGGCCCTGGCCCTCACCGGCGCGGGCGCGGCCATGCTGCTGCTCGCCGTCGTGCCCGGCCGCTCCCGGCTCGTGCCGGTCGAGACCACCGACCCGCTCATCGTCATCGGCATCACCCGTACGGGCCTGCGCCGTACCCTGCGGGCCGCCGCCCAGCAGGTGCCCGGCGTGCATCGGGCCCACGTACGGCTGCGCCACCGCACCATCGAGGTCACCGTCGTGACGGAGGCCGAGAGCTCCGGCTCGATGCTCCGCCAGGTCGGCACCGCCGTCGGCGACCGCCTCGCCGGGGTCGGCACGTTCGGCGCGGGCGAGGTCGTCGTCCGGCTGCGCGGGAAAGCCGGCTGATGGCAGCGCCGCCGCTCCCCCTGAGGAGGCCGTGACATGCGCCCGTACACCGGCAACCGCATCGGCCTCGCCGTCGTGGGCGCCACGCTCGCCGGGGCCGGCGGCTACGCCTGGCTCCGCGGCCACGGCCGCTTCCTCGACCTGCCGACGAACGCCAAGGTGCTGCCCGCGCACACCGTGCGCGCCCTGACCGACACCGCCTGGCCCCTGTGGGCGCTCGCCCTCGTCCTGCTCCTGCTGGCGCTCGCCGCGCTGCGCTGGCTGCTGCTCTGCCTCGGCTGGGGCCGCCGCGGCGCCCGCAACGGCACCGGCACCGCCATGCTGTACGTCGGGCTCAAGAACGTGGACGGGCTGAGCAAGGCCAGGGTGCGGCTGGGCCCCGACGGCCTGCGCCTCACGCTCACCTGCCCGTCGGACGCCGACGTCGGCGCCGTCGCGGGCAAGCTCGACCAGGACGTCATCGGCCGGATCCGCCGCGAGCTCCGCGACGACGAGACCCCGGCGATGGCCCGCCTGCACGTCCGCCGGTAGCGGGGGGGATCAGGCCACGCGGACCGTGATCGTGTGCCAGCCCGTCGCGCCGTCCGGGGCCGGCGGGGCCTCCTGCTCGGTCTGGGTGTAGCCGGTGGCGTCGGTGGCGCGTACCTGGAGGGTGTGGGAGCCGGGCGTGGCGTCCCAGTCCAGCGACCACTGCCGCCAGGTGTCCGGCCCCGGCACCTCGGCCAGTCTCGCCTCCTGCCACGCGCCGCCGTCCACCCGCACCTCGACGGCCGCCACGCCCTTGTGCTGGGCCCACGCCACGCCGGCGATCGCCGTACGGCCCGGCTTGAGCGAGGCGCCCGAGCCCGGCACGTCGATGCGGGACTGCGTCTTGATCGGGGCCTTGGCCGACCAGCCGCGCGGCGTCCAGTACGCCTCGTCCCGGTCGAACCTGGTCACCTTGACGTCCACCACCCACTTCGTGGCCGACACGTACCCGTACAGGCCGGGCACCACCTGGCGCACCGGGAACCCGTGCTCCACCGGCAGCGGTTCACCGTTCATCGCGATCGCGAAGAGCGCCTCGCGCCCGTCCATGACGACATCCACCGGGGTGCCGCAGGTGAAGCCGTCGGCGGAGGTGGACAGCAGCATGTCGGCGTCGGCCCCCAGCCCCGCACGGCGCAGGACCTCCGACATGCGGACCCCGAGCCAGCGGGCGTTGCCGGCGAGCCGCCCGCCCACCTCGTTGGAGACGCAGGTGAGCGTGACGTCGGCCTCGGTGAGCGGCATCCTGAGCAGGTCGTCATAGGTGATCTCGACGGGCCGCCCGACCATGCCATGGATCCGCAGCTTCCAGGTGCCGGGATCGACCTGAGGGACGACCAGGGCCGTGTCCACCCGGTAGAAGCCGGAGTTGGGAGTGACGAAGGACGACAGCCCGCCGATCCGCAGGTCCGCGCCCGCGGGGATCGGCCGGGCCGGGGTGGCCGGTGAGGGCAGCGCCACGTTCACCCGGGCGAGGTCCACCGCCCGGGACCCGGCCAGCCGGGTCCCGGCCACCGCCCCCACCCCGGCCACCACCACTCCCCCGGCGACACCGGTCAGCAACCGCCGCCGGTCGAAGGTGGAGGGCTCACCGCTCGCCCGCATCACGGCGGGCCGCTCGGCCTCGTCGCGATCCTGGCCGGAGGGCGCCTCCGGGACGGCTGGAGCCGGGACGGCGGCACGCCGGAGCAGCCAGGCGAGCGCCCCCATCCCGGCGGCGGCCCCCACGAGCGTCGGCAGCACGTCCACGACCGAGGCCGTCGGACGAGTGACGACGGCGACCAGCCCGACCACCCCGAACGCCGCCAGCCCCGCGATCCCGTACGCGAGCCGCCGCCGCGCGAGCACGCCGATGACCGCCGCCACGACGGCGAGCAGCACCAGCACGCCCCAGACGAGCACCGTCTTGTCGTTCTCGCCGAAGGTCCTGATCGCGAAGTCCTTGACCGGCGGGGGCGACAGGTCCACGACGCCATCGCCCACCGCGACCACGGGTGAGGTCTGCGGCCCGAAGAAGCCCGCCACGAGCTGGGCCAGCCCGAGGGCCACGCCGCCGGCCGTCAGTCCGGCCAGCGCACCCGCCCAGGCGGGCACCGAGAAGTTCCTCTGCACACTGCCGACGCTACGCCCCGCGCCACCACCCGGTTCTTACGCGATGGTTACGAGATCCCCAGCCCGCTCCAGCCGTACGCGCTCCCCGTCGAGGCGGGAGCCTGCGAGGATCGCAGCGTGCCGATCTTCCGTCTCTTCCTGGTCGCTGTCGCGGTGCTGACCGCCGCCGTCCTGGCCTTCCCCCAGTCGGTGCCGAACGGGGCCGGGCGCCTGGGCAGCCTCGTCGACACGTTCCTGCCGTGGCTCGCCCTGGCCGTTCCCGTGCTGCTCGGACTGGCCTGGTGGCGGCGCTTCACGGCGGGCGCGCTGGCTGTACTGCTGCCGGTCGCCGCCTGGCTCGCCCAGTTCGGCGGGCACCTGCTGCCCCGGGAGGAGCAGCCACACCATCTCGTCGCCGTGCAGCACAACGTCAGTGACGAGAACACCGACCCGGCCGGCACCGCGCGCACGCTGATCGCGGCCCGGCCGGATGTGATCGGCCTGGAGGAACTCCTCCCGGCAGCCCTGCCGGTCTGGGAGGCCGCGCTGCGCGCCGACTACCCGTATCGGACGGTGCACGGCACCGTCGGCCTCTGGTCCCGCCACCCCCTCACCGAGACCGCGCCGGTGGACATCCGCCCGCACGACGTCGGCCCGGACTGGAACCGCGGGCTGCGCGCCGTCGCCCGCACCCCGTACGGAGACATCGCCGTCTACGTCGCCCACCTGCCCTCCGTACGCATCGGCCCAGGAGGATTCGACGCCGTACGCCGGGACGAGAGCGTCCGCCGGCTCGGCGCGGTGCTGGCCGCCGAACCACGCGACCGCATCCTCCTGCTCGGCGACCTCAACAGCACCGTCGAGGACCGCGGGCTGCGCCCGGTCCTCTCGCTGATGACGGCCCCACCCCGCGATTTCGCCTTCAGCTGGCCGGCCCGCGTCCCGTTGGCGCGCATCGACCAGATCCTGACCCGCGCGATGACGGTGACCGGAGTCCACTCGCTGCCGGCAACGGGCAGCGACCACCTGCCGATCGCGGCCCGCATCCGCCTCTGACAGTGACGAGAGGCGGTCAGGGGGCGAGCAGTTCGCGCACCAGCGGCGCCAGGGAGCGGAAGGCACGCCCCCGGTGGCTGATGGTGTCCTTCTCCTCGGGGGTCATTTCGGCGGTGGTGCGCCGCTCGCCCTCGGGCACGAAGATGGGGTCGTAGCCGAAGCCGTGCTCGCCGCGCGGCGCCCTGACCAGGTGGCCCGGCAGCGTGCCCTCGGCCACGCGCTGCTCGCCGCCGGGCAGGGCCAGGGCGGCGACGCAGGCGAAGTGGGCGGTCAGCTTGCCGGCGGGCACGTCGGAGACCTGGGCGAGCAGCAGGTCGAGGTTGGCGCGGTCGTCGCCGTGCCGGCCCGACCAGCGGGCCGAGAAGACGCCCGGCATGCCGTTGAGCACGTCGACGCAGAGGCCGGAGTCGTCGGCGACGGCGGGCAGGCCCGAGCCCTGGGCGACGGCGTGCGCCTTGAGCAGGGCGTTGTCCTCGAAGGTGACGCCGGTCTCGGCGACGTCGCCGATCTCGGGGAACTCCTCCAGGCCGACGATGTCGAACCCGGACAGGATGCGGCGCAGCTCGGCGATCTTGCCGGGGTTGCGGGTGGCGAGGACGATCCTCATGACCCCAGGGCCTCCTGCTGGATGAGCGTCAGCTCCTCGCACCCGGCCACGGCGAGGTCGAGCAGCCGGTCGAGCAGCGCGCGGTCGAACGGCGCGCCCTCGGCGGTGCCCTGCACCTCGACGAAGCTGCCCTCGCCGGTCATGACGACGTTCATGTCGGTCTCGGCGGCGACGTCCTCGGTGTAGCAGAGGTCGAGCATCGGCACCGAGCCGACGACCCCGACGGAGACGGCCGAGACCGAGCCGATCAGCGGGTCGCCGGGGCACATGCGGCGCTCGCGCATCCAGGCGACGGCGTCGGCCAGCGCGACGTAGGCGCCGGTGATGGCGGCCGTGCGGGTGCCGCCGTCGGCCTGCAGCACGTCGCAGTCGAGCAGCACGGAGTTCTCCCCCAGCGCCTTGTAGTCGACGCAGGCGCGCAGCGAACGGCCGATGAGGCGGGAGATCTCGTGGGTGCGCCCGCCGATCTTGCCGCGGACCGACTCGCGATCGTTGCGGGTGTTGGTCGCCCGCGGCAGCATGGCGTACTCGGCCGTGACCCAGCCCTGGCCGCTGCCCCGCCGCCAGCGCGGCACGCTGTCCTGGACCGAGGCCGCGCAGAGCACCCGGGTGCCGCCGAACTCGACCAGCACCGAACCTTCGGCGTGCGCCAGCCAGTTGCGGGTGATCGTGATGGGACGGAGCTGGTCAGGGTTGCGGCCATCCTGTCGGGACATGCAGATCACCCTATCTCCGCCCCACGACGCTCTTGACCAAATGTGTCGGCCACATGGATCCTTACGCAATGACAACGGGGGTGTTGCGCAACCCTGACTTCCTCCGGTTCCTCAGCTCACATCTGGCCAGCGAACTCGGGGCGAACATCTCCCGGGTCGCGCTTCCGCTGGTGGCCGTCCTCGTGTTGCACGCCGGGCCGGCCGAGGTCGGCCTGCTCGCGTCGTTGCAGACCACCGCTTACCTGGTGATCGGCCTGCCCGCGGGGGTGTGGGTCGACCGGATGCGCAGGCGGCGCGTGATGATGGCGTCCGACCTGGCGAGGTTCGTGCTGATCGGGAGCGTTCCGGTGGCGGCGGAGCTGGGTGTGCTGACGATGCCGATGTTATGCGTGGTCGCGCTGCTCGCGGGCACCGCTCAGGTGTTCAACGACGTGGCCGACCAGACCTACCTGCCGAGACTCGTACGGGGACCGCAGCTCGCCGACGGCAACGCGAAGCTGGAGACCGTGCGCTCGGCGTCGTTCCTGTCCGGGCCCGCGATCGGGGGCGCGCTGGTGGAGCTGGTCGGGGCGTCGCGCACGATCGCGGCCACCGCCCTCGGCTCGCTCGCCTCGATGCTCTTCCTGACCACCATCAGGACGCCGGACGAGCCCCGCAGGACCGGCGGGCACGAGCCGCTGCTGCAGGGCATCCGCGAGGGGCTGGCCTATCTGTGGCACGACCGGCTGATGCGGATGTTCGTGGCGTCGTCGGCCATCTCCAACCTGTCGGTGAGCGGCGTGCTCGGCCTGTCGGTGCTGTTCCTGGCCGACGTGGTCAGGCTGGAGCCGGGCGTGCTCGGCGCGCTGCTCGTCTTCGGCGGCGTCGGCGGCATGGTGGGCGGGCTGAGCGCGGGGTGGCTGTCGCGGCGGGCCGGGTCGGCGCGGATGACGTGGCTGGCCGCCGTGATCGTCCCGCCGTTCTGCCTGCTGCTCCCGATGACGCAGGCGGACTGGCGGGCGGGGTTCTTCGCGGTCACCTCGTTCGCGATCTCCTGGGCAGCGGCGATGAGCAACATCGGCCAGCTCACCTACCGGCAGACCGTGACCCCTGAGCACATGCTCGGCCGGGTCAACGGCTCGGTGCGCTTCCTCGTGTGGGGCACGATGCCGGTGGGCGCGTTGCTCGGCGGGCTCATCGCCGCGGAGGTCGGGGTCCGCCAGGCGCTCTGGATCCTGCTGACGGGCCGGGCGCTCGCGTTCGTGCCGCTGCTGTTCTCGCCGCTGCCGCGGATGCGGGAGTTCGACGAGGCCGGCGAGGTTCAGGCCAGGTCGTAGACCGCGCCGCTGCGGGCCAGCTCGATCGGGCCCCCGTAGCCGCCGCGGGCCGCCTCGGCGAGCACCTCGGACTGGTCGTTCCACGGCACCAGGTGGGTGAGGACGAGCCGTCCGACGCCCGCCTTGGCGGCGTGCTCGGCGGCCTGGCGGCCGGTCATGTGCAGGTTGGCCGGCAGGTCGGGCCGCTCGACGAACGACGCCTCGCACAGCAGCAGGTCGGCGTCCCCGGCCAGCGTGACCAGCTCCTCGCACTCGCCGGTGTCGCCCGAGTACGCGACGACGCGCCCGCCCGCGGCCACGCGGAAGCCGTACGCCTCGACCGGATGGTTGACCAGCCCCGCGGTGACCGTGAACGGGCCGACCTCGAAGCTGCGGGGCTCCAGCGGCACGAAGTCGAACGCGGTCTCCAGGCCGGGCTCGTCCGGCATGCCGTACGCTGCCGCCAGCCGGGCGGGGGCGCCCGCGGGCGCGTGGACCGGCAGCACCGGGTACGGGGCCCGCGGCCCGTAGGTGCGGGCGACGTGGTAGCCGCAGAGGTCCAGGCAGTGGTCGGCGTGCAGGTGGGAGAGGCAGATGGCGTCCACGTCGTACAGCCCGATGTGGCGCTGGAGCGCGCCGAGCGCCCCGCTGCCGAGGTCGAGCAGCAGCCGGAAGCCGTCGGCTTCGAGGAGGTAGCAGGACGCGGGGCTGTCGGGGCCCGGGTAGCTTCCTGAGCAGCCGACGACGGTCACCTTCATGTGGGCTCCTTCTCGTTGCGACGCTCGGCGTCGCGGCTCGGCCGCGCGGCCCCGCCGTCCAGCGCCCCCCAGCCGCCGTCGAGAGCGGCGAGCGGCGCGGGCGCCGGACGGGCCGGGCGGCCGTTCACGGTGGTACCCCCCACGGGTGCGACTTCGACCGCGTCGATCTCCGGGCCCAGGAACCGGCGCCCGAGGCGGGCGAAGGGCCGGGGGTCGCCGGTGGCGAGGAAGCGGTGCCGGGGGGTGGCCCCGCCTCCTGACGCCAGGCCGCGGTCGTGCAGGATCCGGTAGACGTCCTTGGCCGTCTCGTCGGCGCTGGAGACCAGCGTGACCTCCTCGCCGGCGACGTACGAGATCGCGCCGGCGAGCAGCGGATAGTGGGTGCAGCCGAGGATGAGAGTGTCGCACCCGGCGGCCCTGACGGGCTCCAGGTAGTCGCGTACGACCTCGATGAGCTCGCCGCTCATCGTCTCGCCTCGTTCGACGTACTCCACCAGGCGTGGGGCGGCCACGCCGGTGAGCTGCACGTCGGGAGCCGCGGTGAAGGCGTCGTGATAGGCCATGGACTCGATGGTGGCCCTGGTGGCGATCACGCCGACCCTGCCGTTGCGGGTCGCGCGCACGGCGCGCCTGGTGGCGGGGTGGATCACCTCGACGACGGGCACGTCATAGCGCTCGCGGGCGTCGCGCAGCACGGCGGCGCTGGCGCTGTTGCACGCGATCACGAGCAGCTTGACGTCGAGCTCGACGAGGTGGTCCATCACCTCCAGGGCGCAGGCGCGGACCTCGGGGATGCTCTTCGGCCCGTACGGCTGCCGGGCCGTGTCGGCCACGTAGGTGATCGACTCGTGGGGAAGCTGGTCGATGATCGCGCGGGCGACCGTCAGGCCGCCGACCCCGCTGTCGAATATCCCGATGCTCGTGTCCGGCACGTCTCAGAGCGTAGGCGACCTGGCCGATCAACACTGCGTAAGAATGCTCACATGTGCGACTCGTGAGCATGATGCGATGTCGCCTTGGTCACATCCGTACTCTCCCGCGCCGGTCAGCCCCTCCCCACCCGGGCGAGCTGGCGGGACTGGGCGACCAGGCGGCCGGTGGAGTCGCGCACCTCGACCTCCTCGTCGAACCAGCCGTCGGAGATCATCCGGCCGCCGCCGATGAGCGTGAGCCAGCCGGGGGCGGGCAGGGCGCGCAGGTGCCAGGTGAGGTCCACGGTCGGCGCCCAGCCGCGCGCCCCGGCCGAGAAGACCACGGGGGGCAGGACGTCCACGGCCAGCGCCAGCACGTACGGGTCCGGGTCCTGCGGCTCGGCCATCCGGAAGTAGGCGCGCGACTCGGGGCGGCCGGTGGGCTCGCCCTTGAGCCAGCCGATCGTGGGCGGGTCGAAGCGCAGCTCCATCTGGGCGTTCAGCGTCATGCCGGACTCGGGCTTGGGGTCGGGGAGCCTGAGGCAGTCGTCGAGGGGCGGCATGGGGTGGACGTCGTCGTCGTGGTAGTCGGGGGTCACCTCGCCGAGCGTCGCGGTGGTGATCAGCCCCTCGATCTTGGCGGTGCCGTCCTGCACGAGCGTGGCGCGGGCGAACGCGGCCGTGCGGCCCGCCTTCAGCGGCTCCACCCGCACCTGCGCGGGCCCCGGGACCGGCGGCTTGAGGAACTGCGCGGTGGTGCTCACGGGGTGCTCGAACGGCGAGGCGTCGACCACCGCGCGCAGGATCACGGCCATGAGGTAGCCGCCGTTGAGCGGGCCGCCGATCGCGTAGCCGGGGTCGAGGCACACGTCGTACGTGGTGTCGTCGATCTTGATCGCCTGCGTGGCCTCGTCGAACTTCGTCATCCGCCTCACCCGTGAAGTCTGGAACTATGTTCTAGTCGCCACATACTCTACGGCATCCCCTCATCAGCGCGCCTACCTGGGGAAACGTGACCGGACTGAGACAGTTTGATCATGGCAACTGTTACCGAACTCATCGGCCAGTCCGTGTGGGACGCCAACGGGGTGTGGGTCGGGCACGTGGTCGACATCCGGGTGGTCCGGCACAAGGGGGAGCTCCAGCAGAGCCACACCGTCTACGGGCTCGTGGTCTCCCAGCACCGCGCCCCGCTGCTGCTCGGGCTCACCCGCGAGCGCGAGGGGCGGTCGCCCTGGCTGTCGAAGGCGCTCGCGCGGGTGCTGTACGCCGGATGCGCGTTCGTCCCGTGGGCGCGCGTGGCCGACTACGGCGGGGGCGAGGTGCACATCAGCGCCTTGAAACGCGAGCTTGACCGCGCGTAAGGGCGGGATCCAGCGTTCTGCAAGCGCCTGATAAGCAGCAGGCACTATGGTCCGATGTGGCCAGAAGTCCACATTGTGAGTGAAGTGATGTCTGCGAATAACCCCCCTTACGGTGCTGGGCAGGATCCTGACCGCACTCAGGCGTACAACTGGAACCAGGGACAGCCCTATCCGCCACAGCAGGGCCAGTCCGCGCACCAGCAGCAGCTTCCTCAGGGCGGCTGGCAGCAGGAGCAGATCCAGCAGGGCCAGTACGGCCAGCAAGCCCCGTCCGGCCAGCAGCAGTACGGCCAGCAGTACGGCCAGCAGCCCCAGTACGGGCAGCAGCCCCAGTACGGCCAGCCCGGCCAGTACACCCAGCCCCAGTACGCCCAGCAGGACCCCTACGGGCAGCAGCAGGGCTGGCAGCAGCACCAGCAGCCGCCCGCCCAGCCCCCGAAGAAGGGCCGCAAGGGCTGGCTCGTCGCGGGCGCCGCGGCGCTCGCCGTGGTGGTGCTCGGCGGCGGCGCGGTGTGGGCGGTCGGCGCGCTCGGCGGCGGCGGCACGCAGCCGGCCGAGGTCCTGCCCGCCAACGCGATCGCCTACGCCCGCCTCGACCTCGACCCGGCCGCGAACCAGAAGCTGGCGCTGTTCCAGCTCGCCAGGAAGTTCACGGTCACCAAGGACACCTTCTCCGGCGAGGACCCGCGCAAGGCGCTGTTCGACACCATCAACAAGGACTCCGACGGCAAGCTCGACTTCGCCAAGGACGTCGACCCGTGGCTGGGCAGCAGGGTCGGCTTCGCCGCCGTGCCCTCCGGCAAGGAGGAGCCCGACTTCGCGGTGGCCGTCCAGGTCAAGGACCAGGAGCAGGCCAAGGCCGGCATCGCCAAGCTGATGGAGGGCGAGAAGTACGGCATCGCCTTCCGCGACGACTACGCCCTGCTCACCCCCACGCAGGCGCTGGCCGACAAGTACGCCGGCGCCGACGGCAGCCTGGCCGACAACGCCGAGTTCAGCGACGACATGGGCGCCGTCGGCGAGCAGGGCGTGCTGTCGTTCTGGACCGACATGGGCGGCCTCGTGGAGCTGGCGGGCAAGGAGATCCCGGCCGACCAGCGCGCGGCGGTCGAGCAGGTCAAGGACGCCCGCTTCGCCGGCGCGCTCCGCTTCGACAGCTCCTACGTCGAGCTCGCCGGCACCGTGCGCGGGGCGAAGGGCATGACGCCGGAGGGCGACCTGCCGCAGGCGAACCTCGGCACGCTGCCCGCCTCCACCGCGGGCGCCCTGTCGGTCTCCGGCCTCGACCAGATGGTCACCAAGCAGTGGGCGGAGATCGAGAAGCAGGCCGCGGCGACCGGGTCGGCCGAGATCACGCAGCTCCTCCAGCAGGCCAAGACCCAGTACGGCCTCAGCCTGCCCGGCGACATCGCCACGCTGCTCGGCAAGAACGTCACCTTCGCGGTCGACTCCGAGGGCCTGAACGGCGACCAGATCAAGGCCGGGCTGCGCATCGCCACCGACCCGGCCAAGGCGCAGGCCGTCTTCGACAAGGTGCAGCAGGCGATCACGTCGAGCGGCCAGCCCGCCCCGCAGATCGCCAAGGTCACCGGCGACGGCGTCTTCACCGTGGCGAGCAGCGACGCCTACGCCAAGTCGCTGTCGGAGGAGGGCTCGCTGGGCGACTCGGAGACGTACAAGACGGCGGTCGCGGACGGCGACGAGGCCAACTTCGCGCTCTTCGTGGACCTCGACAAGGTGGAGAACCTCTACCTGGAGTCCATGAAGGGCGACGACAAGGCCAACCTCCAGGTGCTGCGGGCGGTGGGGCTGAGCGGCAAGGTGACCGACTCGGACGCGACGTTCTCGCTCCGGGTGCTGTTCAACTGACCCTGACACGGCGAAGGGCGGCCCGGCGGGCCGCCCTTTCTCGTGCGCTCAGGCCCAGAGCTGGCCTTCGAGGCGCTCTTCGGCCTCGTCCAGGGTGCCCTCGTAGGCGCCCGTGGACAGGTATTTCCAGCCGCCGTCGGCCACCACGAAGACGACGTCGGCGCGCTCGCCGGCCGTGGCCGCCTTCTTGGCGACGCCGATCGCGGCGTGCAGCGCGGCCCCGGTCGAGACGCCGGCGAAGATGCCCTCGGCGGACAGCAGCTCGCGGGTGCGCCGCAGCGCGTCGGCCGAGCCGACCGAGAAGCGCGTGGTCAGCACCGACTCGTCGTAGAGCTCGGGGATGAAGCCCTCGTCCACGTTGCGCAGGCCGTAGACCAGCTCGCCGTACCGCGGCTCGGCGGCCACGATCCGCACCTCGGGCACCCGCTCGCGCAGGAACCGGCCGACGCCCATGAGCGTGCCCGTGGTGCCGAGCCCGGCCACGAAGTGCGTGACGGTGGGCAGGTCGGCGAGGATCTCGGGGCCCGTGGTCTCGTAGTGGGAGCGCCAGTTGGCCGGGTTGCCGTACTGGTAGAGCATGACCCACGACGGGTTGTCGGCGGCGAGCCGCTTGGCGACGCGGACCGCCTCGTTGGAGCCGCCGGCGGCGGGCGAGGAGATGATCTCCGCGCCCCACATGCGCAGGAGCTGGCGGCGCTCCTCCGAGGTGTTCTCCGGCATGACGCAGATCAGCTTGTAGCCCTTGAGCTTGGCCGACATGGCGAGCGAGATGCCGGTGTTGCCGCTCGTGGGCTCCAGGATCGTGCAGCCGGGCGTGAGCAGGCCGTCCTTCTCGGCCTGCTCGATCATCCAGAGCGCGGGCCGGTCCTTGATGGAGCCGGTCGGGTTGCGGTCCTCCAGCTTGGCCCAGATCCGTACGTCGCTGGACGGCGACAGCCTCGGCAGGCCGACGAGCGGCGTGCGGCCCACCGAGTCGATCAGTGATGCGAAACGCATGTCATCCGCCGGCGACGGCGGGAAGGACGGTCACCGTGTCACCGTCGGACACCGGGGTGCCGAGGCCGCCGAGGAAGCGCACGTCCTCGTCGTTGAGGTAGACGTTGACGAAGCGGCGCAGGCCGCCGGCCTCGTCCACCAGGCGGTTCTTGATGCCCGGGTGGTTGGTCTCCAGGTTGGTGATCAGCTCGTCCAGGGTCGCGCCCTCGGCGTTCACTGCCTTCGCGCCGTCGGTGTAGTTGCGAAGGATCGTCGGAATGCGAACCTCGATGGCCATCGCGGTCAGTCTCCTCATGAGTGCTCAGGTCGTCGTCCAACGGGCGTCAACGCCCAGGGTGTGGCTGGTGTTCCACGCTCAGCGACAGTCGTAGACGACGACGGCCGGAGTGTGCGCGAAGAGGAAGCTCTGCACAGGCCGGACCATCATGGGAGGAACTCTACCTCTTCCTCTGTGACCACCCCATCGAGGATGCGGTAGGAGCGGAACTCCGTCTCGCCCTCCTCGCGCGTCGAGACCAGCACGTAGTGGGTGTCGGGCTCGGAGGCGTAGGCGATGTCGGTGCGCGACGGGTAGGCCTCGGTGGCCGTGTGCGAGTGGTAGATCACCACGGGGGTCTCGTCGCGGTCGTCCATCTCGCGCCAGACGCGGAACTGCTCCTTGGAGTCGAAACGGTAGAAGGTCGGCGAACGCTCGGCGTTCTCCATCGGGATGAACCGCTCGGGCACGCCGTCGCGGCCGGCGATCACCCCGCACGCCTCGTCGGGATGGTCGGCCCGGGCATGGGCGACGATCTTGTCAGCGAGTTCACGCGGGATCGACAGCATGGCCCGGAAGTTACCAGAGGGCCCGGACCAGGCTGTCCTGGAGGTAGGTCAGCCAGTCGTAGGTGACGTACGCCGGGTAGCGGGGGTCGTCCTCGGACATCATCGCGATCTCGTCGTGCACCTCCTCGGTCACCTCCAGCTTGGTGCCGAGCGTGAGACGGACGTCGTTGAGTGCCCGCAGCCACGCCTGTGCCTGCTCCGGGGTCAGCTCGAAGCGGCCGGGGGCGGCGGTGTCGTGGACGGTCTGGGCGTCGGCCCGCTTGCCCTCGCGCAGGGTCGCCTCGGTGTAGCGGCGGAACTCGGAGGCGTCCTTCTCGTCGTCGTACGCCGAGGGGAACAGCCGCGCCAGCACCGGATCGGACGGCGCCTCGCCCCCGCCGATGCCGAGCGCCCGCTCCAGCGGGTCGTCGCTGGTCTCGCCCGGCGGGACGAGGCCGAGCATCATCGACACCAGCGAGCGCAGCAGGGAGATCTCCGCGGCGTCGAACCGCGCGACCACCCGCCCGCCCTCGCCCGGCGAGAACTCCGAACTCACCCGTACCTCTTCACGCGCGTCGAGAGCGTCATACGCCCTATTTGACCGAATCCGGCTGGAGCGTCGCCCACAAGCCGTAGGAGTGGAGAATCTGCACATCGCGCTCCATCTCTTCGCGCGTGCCGCTGGACACGACGGCCTTGCCCTTGTGGTGCACGTCCAGCATGAGCTTCTCGGCCTTCTCGCGGGTGTAGCCGAAGACCGTCTGGAAGACGTAGGTCACGTAGGACATCAGGTTGACAGGGTCGTTCCACACGATGGTTACCCAGGGCAGATCGGGCCGGACGTCCGATGACGGACGCTCGACGGCGATTGGAGCGGTGGTACCCACATCCGCAAGTCTGCCCTATCTGAGTCGTAGTCTTCGAGTCGTGACAATGACCATGAGCACTGCGTTGCTCACAGATCACTATGAGCTGACGATGCTGCAGGCGGCCCTGCGCAGCGGCGCGGCGCACCGGCGGGCGGTCTTCGAGGTGTTCGCCAGGCATCTGCCGGGCGGGCGCAGGTATGGGGTCGTCGCGGGCACCGGGCGTGTCCTCGACGAGCTCGAACGCTTCCGTTTCGGTGACGAGGAACTCACCTTCCTGCGCGAGCACCGGGTCGTCGACGAGGCCACCCTGGCGTTCCTGGCCGACTACAGGTTCTCCGGGACCATCTGCGGCTACCCCGAGGGCGAGCTCTACTTCCCCGCCTCCCCCATCCTCGTCGTCGAGGGGACCTTCGCCGAGGCCGTGCTGCTGGAGACGCTGATCCTGTCGATACTCAACCACGACTGCGCGATCGCCTCCGCCGCCTCCCGCATGGCGAACGCGGCCGGCAAGCGGCCCCTCATCGAGATGGGCTCGCGGCGCACGCACGAGGACGCGGCCGTGGCGGCGGCCCGCGCGGCCTACCTCGCCGGCTTCGCCTCGACCTCCAACCTCATGGCCGGCCACCGGTACGGCATCCCCACCGCAGGCACCGCCGCCCACGCCTTCACCCTGCTGCACGACAGCGAGCGGGCCGCGTTCGAGGCCCAGATCGCCTCACTCGGCCCCGGCACCACCCTGCTGGTGGACACCTACGACGTGGCCGAGGCGGTGCGCACGGCGGTCGAGCTGGCCGGGCCCACGCTGGGCGCGGTCCGCATCGACTCCGGCGACCTCGCCGCCGCGGCCCAGGAGGTACGCGAGCAGCTCGACGCGCTCGGCGCCTTCGACACCCGCATCCTCGTCACCTCCGACCTGGACGAGTACGCCATCGCCGCCCTCGCCGCCGCCCCCGTGGACGGCTACGGCGTCGGCACCTCCCTGGTGACCGGCTCCGGGGTGCCGACGGCGGCGCTGGTGTACAAGCTGGTGGCGCGCGAGACGGCGAGCGGCGAGCTGGAGCCCGTGGCCAAACGGTCCGTGGGCAAGCCGTCGCGGGGCGGGCGCAAGGACGCGTACCGGCTGCTCGACGACTCCGGCCACGCCGAGACCGAGCTGATCACCACCGGAGGCCCGGCCCCGGCGGGCGGCGTGCCGCTGCTGCACGACCTGGTGCGCGACGGCAAGGTGGTCGGCAGGGAGTCCCTGGACGAGGCCCGCGAGCGTCACCGGCGCGCGGTCGCCACCCTCCCCCTGGAGGCCCTGCACCTGGGCAGGGGGTACGCGGCGATCCCCACCGAGTTCGCGTGACGTATCGTGCTCCTATGGGCACCGCGCTGATCATCGTCGATGTGCAGAACGACTTCTGCGAGGGTGGCAGTCTCCCCGTGGCCGGCGGCTCGGCCGTGGCCGCGGCGATCACCCGCCACGTGAACGAGCACGGCTACGACCACGTGGTGGCCACCCGCGACTACCACGTCTCCCCCGGCGAGCACTTCGCCGACTCCCCCGACTACGTCTCCACCTGGCCCGCCCACTGCGTGGCGGGCACGCCCGGCGCCGACTTCCATCCGTCGTTCGACGTGTCGGCGGTGGAGGAGGTCTTCAGCAAGGGCGCGTACGCGGCGGCGTACAGCGGCTTCGAGGGCGCGAGCGGCGACGGCGCGACGCTGGTCGACTGGCTGCGCGAGCACGGCGTGGACGAGGTGGACGTCGTCGGCATCGCCACCGACCACTGCGTGCGCGCCACCGCCCTCGACGCCCTGAAGCACGGCCTCTCGACGCGGGTGCTGCTCGACCTCACGGCCGGGGTGTCGCCAGCGACGACCGAGGCCGCGCTGGCGGAGCTGGAGCGGGCGGGCGCCACGCTCACCGGGACCCCGGTTACGGGCTGACCACAACGGCCGTTCACGGTGCGTACACGCTGCACAACGCTGCGGTCATGTGATAATCAAGAGGACGAACCCTCTCCGGAGCCGTAGTAGTACGGAGAGTGACACATGATCCTCTATCTCGAAGGTTTCCCATGCTGGCCCTCTCACTCGGGGTGGCCTGGCTGCTCCTCGCTCCGCTCAGCCTCTGGCTCCTGTTCAGGGGCCGTCCACTGGAGCGAACGGGCGCGATCGTGACCCTGCTGCTGCTGGAGGCCAGCACGATCGTCATGGGCCGGCTCACCACACCGCATCCGGCGCCCGACCACGCGGTCGTGGCCCACGACGCCGCGCCGCCGGTGGCGTCCTGCGCGCAGCGCGCCCCCACCCCGCGCTCGGCCCGGCTGGGCACGAGCCTGGTGCTGACCTGGGTGGCCGGCCACCACGAGTGCCGCACGGCGGAGGTCGCGATGCGCTCGCAGGGCCGGCGGCTGCTGGTCTGGCTGCAGACCGGGCGCCCGGCCCCGGCGGGCGGCGCCCGCTCCGGCCCGCAGCGGCTCGCCTACACCTTGCCGGTGCAGGTCAAGGGCCACACCGCCGCGGTGACGGTGCCGCTGCCGAAGAACGCCGCCCGCGTCCCGGTCGACGGCCGCAGCGGCCGGCGCATCCCGCCGCCGCGCGGCTGAGCGGAGTCAGGGGGCCGCGACCGCGAGCCTGAGCGCGTCATCGAACCGCGCGAACACCTCGAACGCGTGCCGCAGCCCCGTGATCGACAGCACCCGCGCCATCACGCCCTGCACCCCGCCGAGCAGCAGCCGGGTGCCACGGGCCTCGCAGCGCTGCATGACGCCGACGAGCTCGTTCATGCCCATCGAGTCGCAGAACTGCACCTCACCGAGATCGAGGATGAGAAACGGCGGCGGCGGCAGCCCCCAGACGAGCTCCAGGTGCTCCCGCAGCAGGGGCACCGCGTTGACGTCGAGCTCGCCTTCGAGCCGAAGGATCACGGCGTTGCGGGAGAGGCCGGAAGTGACGTTGAGCGTCGAATGTCGGTTGACCTCATGTGACATGGGGCGGAGTCCTTCTGCGCATCAACGCGAGCCAAGAGAGTTTGTTGCCGCTTCTACCGGGTCTCTAACGGAAGGTCACTGCTCTGTATCCATATGCGTAGAGTCTGATGGAGTGGGGTCGGCAGACATGGCCGAGAGGGTGTCCTGCCCGCAGAGGTCCGCCTGTTCGCCGCAGGGGACGGCGGAAGGATCGCGTGCCAGGATCACCAGAAGAACTCCACCCGGCGGCCGTGTACGTGTGGCTGGCGCCCGCCGAGGAGCCCGAGCTGCGCGCCCACTTACCCGGCGTGGCGCTGCTCACCCACCTGGAGGTGGCCGCGCCACGCCGCAACCAGGGCATCGGGACCGAGCTGCTGTGGGCGGCCGAGGACCGGCTGCTCGCCGAGGGCCACGACCGCGTCGCCCTCGGCGTGGACCTGGACAACCACGACGCGCAGCGGTTGTACCGCCGCCGCGGCTACGCCGAGTGGCCCCACGGCCCGGTCGCCACGACGGAGGTCGTCCACCACCCGGACGGGACCCGCGAACGCCGCCCCGGGATCTGCCGCATCATGACCCACCGCCTCGGCCGCGACCGCTACCGCTGACCCCCGCAGACGCGGCGCAGCTCGGCGTGGATGACGCCGTGCGGCTGGCCGGTGCGGTGGTTCCAGGCGCCGACGAGGCCGTTGAGCTCGCGGCGCAGCTCGGCGACCTGCTCGTGCGGGGCGAGGGCCTGGGCGGCCGGCTCGGCGGACGCCTGCTTGCGCTTGGCGGCCTGCTGGTCGGACTGGCGTTTGCGGAGCAGGGTGGCCACCTGGTCGGGCTCCAGGAGGCCGGGCAGGCCGAGGAAGTCCTCCTCCTCGGCGGAGCCGATCTCGGCCCCGGTGCCGAACTCGCCGCCGTCGAAGAGCACCCGGTCGAACGTGGCCGAGGTCTCCATCGTCTCGAACGGCAGCTCATCGCCCAGAACGTCAGGATTGTCCTGCTTGCGGTTGGCCTGCTCCAGCAGCGAGTCGTCGAGCCCGTCCTCCGGAGGCCGTTTGTTGAGCACGTGGTCGCGCTCGACCTCCATCTCGTTGGCCAGCCCCATGAGCGTGGGCACCGAGGGAAGGAAGACCGAGGCCGTCTCACCGCGCTTGCGGGCACGGACGAACCGCCCGACCGCCTGCGCGAAGAAGAGCGGCGTGGAGGTGGAGGTCGCGTAGACGCCCACGCACAGGCGCGGGATGTCGACGCCTTCGGAGACCATGCGGACGGCGACCAGCCACCGGTCCTGCGACGCCGCGAACTGCTTGATCTTCTTCGAGGCGCCGGGATCGTCGGAGAGGACCACGGTGGCGCCCTCGCCGGTGATGTCGCGCAGGTGGCGGGCGTAGGCGCGGGCCGTCTCGTGGTCGGTGGCGATCACCAGGCCGCCCGCGTCGGTCACGCCCCGGCGCACCTCGGTCAGCCGCCGGTCGGCGGCGTGCATGACCTGGCGGATCCAGTCGCCCTTGGGGTCGAGCGCGGCCCGCCACGCCTGGGAGAGCTGGTCCTTCGTGAGCGGGGTGCCGAGCGTGGCGGCCAGCTCGTCGCCGGCCCGCGTGCGCCACTTCATCTCGCCGCTGTAGGCGAGGAAGATCACCGGGCGGACGACGCCGTCGTCGAGAGCGGGACCGTAGCCGTAGGAGTAGTCGGCGACGCTGCGCTTGAAGCCCTCGGCGTCCTCCTCGTAGCCGACGAACGGGATCGGGTTGTCGTCGGAACGGAACGGGGTGCCGGTGAGCTGGAGGCGGCGCGCGGCCGGCTCGAACGCCTCGCGCACCCCGTCGCCCCACGACTTGGCGTCGCCGGCGTGGTGGATCTCGTCGAAGATGACCATCGTCTTGCGGGCCTCGGTGCGCGCCCTGTGCAGCGCCGGATGCATCGCGACCTGCGCGTACGTCACCGCGACGCCCGTGTAGTCACGCGACGTGGTGCCCTGGCTGTTCTTGAACTCGGGGTCGATGCCGATGCCGACCCGCCCGGCGGCGTCGGCCCACTGGCGCTTGAGGTGCTCGGTCGGGGTGACGACGGTGACGGCCCTGATCACCCCGCGGGACAGGAGCTCGCTGGCGATGCGCAGGGCGTAGGTCGTCTTGCCCGCGCCCGGCGTCGCCACGGTGAGGAAGTCACGCGGCTCGCGCCTGAAGTAGAGGTCGAACGCCTCCTGCTGCCAGGCGCGCAGCTTGGGAGCGGTGCCCCACGCGGCCCGGTCGGGATAGGAAGGCGACAGGTGGGACGCGGCGAAGGTGCTCACCGCATCACCTCTGGGGTTCGTGTGCTTCGCTCTCTCACAGTGACCCAAGAGTAATCGGGCCCACTGACAAGACGTGCCGTGAGCCGTGGATTCTGGCCAAGGTCGTCCTCACGTGCTATGCGGCTTATCGGAGGCTCGTCAGCACCGTGTCGAGAGCCTGTCTGCGTGCGGTTTGCTCGGGTTGCAGCAGGCCGAGCAGCAGCACGCTCCGCTCGCCCCGGGTGAGAAGCATCACCCTCAGGTAGGCGGGCCGGTTGACCACGTCACGGTACTCCGCCCGCAACGCCCGCGTGTGCCCGCCGGGGATCCGCCGGTCCTCGACGACCTTGACGCGGTCGCCCTTGAGGAGCAGCCGGCCGTACAGCTCGGCGGCCTCGGCCGTGGCCTTCCCCGCGTCGGCGACGGGTTCGGGGAGCGGACGGGCCATCACCAGGCCCCCGGCCCCGTCCCTGGCCACCGACGTGAAGCCGGACACCGGGGGCACCGGGGCCACGTACCAGCCTTCCGGCAGGGTGGCGGCCACCCCGGCCAGGCCGTCGCTCAGCCTGCCCGTCCCGGCGGCGGGCCGCCCGGGCTCCGGCGCGACGAGGCGCGGCGCCACGGCGATCGCCACCGTCACGACCGTCGCGGCGGTCAGGAGCACCGCCAGCGCGAACGCCCAGCGGCGCCGTACGCCTGCCTCCGCCGCCCGCGCGCCCGGGGCGGCGGGGGTGCCGTAGAGGCGGGCGGAAGGCGGCAGGGCGTCCCTGGAGTTCTCCCTGGAAGCCGGGGACGGGATCGGCGGGAACGGCGACGGCTCGGCGACCGCCGTCCGGTACGACGGCGACTCAGCCCAGAACTCGGCGTCCGGGTCGTCATAGGGATCAGGGTTCCGGACGTCGTCCCGGGCGCCGTTCCGCGCCCAGTCGGAGGCGGCGCTCCAGCCCAGGTCCGGGCCGGAGTCCGGAACGGGGTCGAGCGCGGGTGGCTCGTCACGGCCGAAGCCCCGGTCGTAGGGGCGTCTCAGGCTGCGCGCGGCATCGCGCTCAAGGCCACGCCGCCGCCCCAGCCGGTCAAGCCCGCCGTCCCCGTCCTCGGCCTCGGCCTCCTCGGAGGCACCCCCACGCACAGTCCCGCGGCCTCCTAAGGCCCCCCAGCCGTTCTCCTCGTCGTCGGCATCCCCGCCGTCGCCCCTGGAGGCGCTGGACGCGGCCGTCGCGTCCGGGTACGGGGCCCGGCCCGACCGGGGCTGGGCGGCGCGGGGAGCGGTGCGCCGGATGCGCGGGTTCCAGGGCTCGTCGAGCTCTTCGGTCTCCCCCGGCTCCAGGTCCAGCGGATGCCCGCGCCGGCGTACCACGGGCTCCCCGGGGGGAGCGGGCTCCTGCTCGCCGTCCGGCGGAGGACTGCGGCGGTGCCTGGCCCCCGGCGGGAGGGGCGGCCAGACTCGGTGATCATCCTCCATGACACCTCCTCGCCCGCTGTCCTATCACTCCTAGCGACGGAGATCAGGCGATCCGTGATCGCTGGGACGGGAGGGGCGGAATTCACCTCATGCGACCGGCGAGTACGGCCCCGCTCCCTCCGACCACCGCCATGAGGAGGCAGATGACCACGAACCCGGTGGCGATCTGGTCCGGCGCGTGCCCGATCAGGTTGACCAGCGCGCCCCCGGCCCCGATGGCGAGCGCCGACCCCAGCATGTCGGTGACGTTGAGCGCCGCCGAGTTGGCGCCCTGCTCGTTCTCCGGCGACTGCTTGAGCGTGGTGACGCTGACCGTGGCCATGCCGACCCCCATGCCGAGCCCGGCCACGATCCAGGCCGGCACCGCGACCCAGCCGGTCACCCCGGGCAGGACGGCGAGCAGTGCCAGCAGCACGCCCACGGTGACGCAGGACGTCGCGAACCTGATCCGCAGGTGCGGCTCCCCGGCCTGGCGGCTCTGCAGGTACGACCCCGCCGACCAGCCGAGCGCCCCCGTGGTGAGCGCGATCCCCGCCTCCCTGACGCCGAACCCCTTCACTTCCTGCAGCGCGAGCGGGATGAAGGAGTTGACGCCGAAGAAGGCGGCCGACAGGAAGCCGCGCATGAGCACGGTCGTGGGCAGCCCGCGGGCGAAGCGCAGCGCCCCGGAGGGCAGCAGCCGGTAGAGGCCGTACAGCAGGAACGCGAGCCCCACGACGGTCTCCACGGCGCCGGCGACGGGTGCTTGATGCAGCCGGTCGACGCCGTGCAGCAGCACGCCGGCGCCGCACGCGGCGGCCGCCGCGGCCAGCGTCATGGCGAGCGGGCGCGAACGCGGCCCGTCGGGCAGTTCCTCGGCGGCGGCCGAGCGCTTCAGCGACGGGAGCAGCATGAGCAGCGCGGGCACGACCAGCGGGATGATGCCGTAGAAGACGTACCGCCAGCCCCACTGGCCGGCCACGGAGCCGGCGATGGCGGGGCCGACCATGGACGGCACGACCCAGGCGGCCGAGACCGCCGCGAACGCCTTGGGCCGCATGTCGACCGGGTAGACCCGCGCGATCATCACCAGCAGCGCCACGAACGAGGCTCCGGCCCCCAGCCCCTGCACGGCCCGGGCCGCGAGGAACAGCACCGACGTGTTCGCCGCGCCCGCCAGCGCCATGCCGGTCACGAACAGCGCCAGCCCCACCACGAACGGCGCCGCGAAGCCCCGCCGGTCCGCGAAGAGCCCGGCCACCACGTTCGCGAACAGGCTGGAGACCAGGAAGGCGGAGAAGCTCAGCCCGTAGAGGTCGAGGGCGTCGAGGTCGCGGGCGACGTCCGGCATGACGACCCCGACCGACATCCCCTCGAACGCGACGAGGGTGACGACGAGCAGGATGCCGAAGGTGGCGACGCGGTAGTCGGCGCCGAAGAGCCTCGGGGGTTGGTGGGGGGCGTCGAGTGCTTTTGGTGCTGTCACCTGCACATCGTAATTTGTCGCACCGTTTACCTTTCCGCGGCGTGACCGTGCGCATGCCGACGGGACGGCGGTCGCCCGCCGGACCATCCGGTCCCCCGTACGCGGTCAGGGCCGGTCAGAGGTCCTGACCACAGCGCGGCGCTTACTGCTTGTCGCCGCCCTGGTCGCCGCCGCCGCCCGAGGGGAGGCCCTGGTAGATCTCCTTGCACTCCGGGCACACCGGGTATTTCTTGGGGTCGCGGCTGGGCACCCAGACCTTGCCGCACAGGGCGCGGATGGGCGTGCCGGTGACCATGCTCTCGGTGATCTTGTGCTTGTCCGCGTAGTGGGCGAACCGCTCGTGATCGCCGTCGCCGTGCGACGTCCGGGGCGTGGTTTCCTGCTCTGGAAGGATCTTCGTGCTCACCCCATCGAGTTTATGCCCGCCCGCGACCCGTGGCCGCCCCGGACAGCCCGACGGCCCCCGCCGTGGGGCGGAGGCCGTCGGGGAAGGCGGCGATCAGCCCACGTGCACGGGAGCGCCCTCGGTCTTGCGGCCGGCCTTCACGAACAGCGTGAGGGCCGCGGTCAGCACCGCGACGCAGGTGCTCACGATGAAGGCGAGGTGCATGCCGTCCATGAACGAGTTGTGGACGGCGCTCGTGACCACCTCGGGCAGCCCGCCCGGCGCGATGCCGAACGCGGCGGCCGCCTCAAGGCCCGCCATCTGCTCGGGCGACATCATCTGGGCCGCCGGCCCGAGGTAGCCGGGCAGCCTGTCGGAGATCTCACCGGCCATGACGGCGCCGAGGATCGCGGTGCCGAGCGCGCCGCCGACCTGCATGGCCGACTGCTGCAGGCCGCCCGCGACGCCGCTCAGGTCGAGCGGGGCGTTGCCCACGATGATCTCGGTGGCGCCCACGAACACCGGCGACAGGCCGAAGGCCAGCAGCACGAACGGGATCGCGGTGTCGACGAACGAGGCGTCGATGCCGAGCCGGGACATGAGGAACATGGCGCCGGCGGTGACGAGCAGGCCGCCGGCCATCGTGACCTTCGGCCCCAGCCTGCCGATCGCGAAGCCGGCGAGCGGCGAGGCGACGATCATGCCGGCGCTCATCGGCAGCATGCGCAGACCGGCCTCCAGCGGCGTCAGCCCGTGCACGCCCTGGAAGAAGAAGCCCAGGAAGAACATGGCGCCGAACATGGCGAAGGCCACCATCATCATCAGGAACGTGCCGATGGAGATGGACCGGTTGGCGAACAGCGACAGCGGCACCAGCGGCTGGCCGCCGCGCTGCTTGAGCAGGTGCTGCCAGAGGACGAACGCCCCGATCAGCGCCACGAAGCCGGCGAGGAAGCCCAGCGTGGTGGTGTCGCCCCAGCCCCACTCGGGGGCCTTGATGATGGTCCACACCAGCGCGAACATGGCGCCGGACAGCAGCAGCACGCCCAGCCAGTCGATGCGCGCGAACGTCTTGGCCCGGCTGTCCTTGATCAGCGCGATGCCGAGGATCAGCGCGATGACGCCGACGGGGGCGTTGATGAAGAAGACCGACTCCCAGCTCACCTTCTCGACCAGCACGCCGCCGACGATCGGGCCGGCGGCGCTGGACAGGCCGATGATCGCACCCCACGCGCCCATGGCCTGGTTGAGCTTCTCCCCCGGGAACGCGGCGCGCAGCAGCGCCAGCGCGGCGGGCTGGAGCAGCGCACCGAACAGGCCCTGGAGCACGCGCAGCCCGATCAGCGCGCCGACCGGCGTGATGCCGGGAATGATGTCGGCCAGTTCGGCGCTGAGTCCGATGCCGACCGACGTGACGGCGAATCCGGCCACACCGATGAGGAAGACCCGCTTGTGCCCGAACAGGTCGCCGAGCTTGCCCGCGGTGATCAGGAAGACCGCCAGGGCCAGCAGATAGCCGCTGGTCACCCATTGCAGGTCGGACAGCGACGCCTTGAGGTCGACCTGGATCACCGGGTTGGCGATGCCGACGACCGTGCCGTCCAGCATCACCATGATCACGCCCAGGCTGACCGCCAGCAGCACGAGCCACGGATTCCCCCCGGCCCCCGTCTTCGCCACCTCGGGCGAGGACGGTGCGTCCACCGCCTTCGCGTTCGCCATGAAGCCCCCTAGTTTCACATTCGCCCCTCAACAGGGCGGAACTCTCTTAAGCCTCAGGTAATCTATGGCAGGCGATGACGACTGACAAATGACTTTCAATCGGCAGCGGATGACTTCTGTCACACTGTGACAGGAAAGTTTCGAGGGAGTGACGGCAGTGGGTCTCCGCGAACGCAAGAAGGAGAAGACGCGCCTGGCGATCCTCGACGCGGCGCTCGACCTTTTCCTCGAACAAGGATACGAGTCGACCACCGTCGAGCAGATCGCGGGTGCCGTCGAGGTGTCCCCGCGCACGTTCTTCCGCTACTTCACCAGCAAGGACCATCTGGTGCTGTGGTTCCACGACCACGGCGAGGAGATCGTGCTGGAGGCGATGGCGGACCGGCCACCGGACGAGCCGCCGTTCACCGCGCTCATGCACGCCCTGCGCGCCATGGTGGCCGACATCGAGGACGCGACGCCGCAGGAGCACGAGCGCTTCCTCAAGCTGCGCCGGGTCCTGGACGAGAACCCGCGCCTGGTCGGCCAGTCGGTGGCGCGGGGCACGGAGATCGAGCGCCGCCTCGCCGAGGTGGTGGCCGCCCGGCGCGGCGTCAGGGCCGACGAGGACCAGCTCTCCCACCTGATCGTGGCCTTCGCGATGTCCACGGTGCGGGTGGGCTTCGAGTGCCCGCGCAGGGATGGGGGCCTGCCCGAGATCACCGGCCGGATGGCCGAGAGCATCGAGCTGGCCGAGCGGTCCCTGCGGCCCGGCTGGGACACCTGAGCGGCCGGTCCGAAGGGGCTGTCAGTTCATCGAGGGGTCGTCCGGGCAGGTGGCGACGAAGGCCAGCTCGCCCGGCTGCCGCCGCAGCACGTGCCGCCACAGCGACCCCGGGTCGGCGTGGAAGGTGTCGCCCACCTCGGAGTCGACGACGTACCAGGCGCCTTCGGCGATCTCGCTCTCCAGCTGGCCGGAGGACCAGCCGGCGTAACCGGCGAAGATCCGCATCTGGGCGATCTCGCCCTGGAGGATCTCGGGCGGGGCGTCGAGGTCGACCGTGCCGAGCCGGGACACCGCGGGCGTGCCGGCGTGCAGCCTGCGCCAGCCGAGGGGCTCCTGCCCACTCGGCACCGCCGCCAGCGCCAGCGCGCTGTCGGTCTGCACCGGCCCGCCCTCGAAGAGCACCGAAGGCCCGGTGACCAGCGGGTCCCAGACCGGGAGCACCTGGGTCACCGAGATGTCGCTGGGCCGGTTGAGCACGACGCCGAGGGTGCCCCCGTCGCGGTCGTGTTCGAGGATCAGCACGACGCTACGCCGGAAGTTGGGGTCGTCGAGGAGCGGCGTCGCCACCAACAACCCGCCGACGTAGATCGCTTCCGCCATACCTCCATCATGAAGGGTGTGGGGGGGTTCGCGCTGCCCTAGAGGGCTCATGTTACTTTTCGTGTTCATCAAGACACTTCGGGTAGCAATGATCACGACGTGCGGACCTTGGGGGGAGCTCATGCGCATCGGTACCCGTCTGGCCTTGGCCGCCCTGCCGGTGGGCGCCGCGCTGTTCGTTCCCGCGTCGGCCGCGTGGGCCTGGCCGGGGACGCCCGATCCGGGTGACGCGTTCACGATGACCGTGGACGACGTCGGCTGCCGCTCGGGGCGGGCGGAGGTGACGCTGCGCAACCAGACCCGGCAGGCGGTCCGCTTCGACCTGAAGTCCGACGCGGTCAGCGTGGCCAGCGGCTCGATCCCGGCCCGCAAGAGCGTCGTACGGCAGGTGCCGGTCGGCAAGGGCAGCAGCGCCGAGATCGAGGCGTACCAGGTCACCGAGCACCAGCCGGACACCCTCATCGACTCCACCCGGGTGCGGAACGACTGCCCCTGGGGTCACCGCCGCGGGCAGCTCCCCTTCACCGGCCCGCCCGTCGATCTCATGGCCAAGCTGGCCACCGGGGGCGGGCTGGTCGTGATGGGCGGGATCTTCTGGTGGTACGGCTCCGTCTGGCCCCGCCGCACCGGCTACGGGACGAACGCGCCCGCCTTCGCGGCGGCGAGCGCGCGGCGCACGGACCGCTCGGCGTCCTCCGGGGTGACCGGCTCGCGGGTGACGACGAGCCGGTAGTAGAGCGGGGCCGAGACCGCCCGGATCACCTCCATGGCGTCCGTGCCGGGCGGCAGCTCGCCGCGCCCCACCGCGAGCTCCACCACGCCCGCCCATTCCTCGATGCGCCGCAGGTAGAACGCGCGCAGCGCCGCGGCCGCCTGCTCGTCGCAGGTGGCGGCGGCGATCATCGCCTGGAACGTGGCCCCGAGCCGCCCGTCGTTGAGCGCCTCGGCCACGGCCAGGGCGTTGGCGCGCAGGTCGCCCTCGATCGAGCCGGTGTCGGCGTGCGGCGAGGACTGTTCGGCCAGCTCGACCATGAGATCGGTGACCAGGCCGGCGGGGCTCCCCCAGCGCCGGTAGAGCGTGGTCTTGCCCACGCCGGCCCGGATCGCCACCTGGTCCATGGTCAGGCCGTGGAAGCCGTGCTCGACCAGCTCGTCCTGGGTGGCCTGGAGCACGGCCGCGCGGACCCGCGCGGTCCGGCCGCCCGGCCGCACGGTTCCCGCGACGCGGGCGGGTGAGTCCATCTGTCTCCTCGTCCCTCGGGGGCACGCGCGGTCGCCGGGACGGGGGTCCCGGTGCGCGTGAGGGTGGCGGCGCCTGCAGGTCCGCTGAGCGTCCGCTGCGAGAATGCTTACCGCTTGCGCAAATTGTAGAGCCAGGCGGGCCGGCCGTCGGCAGGGCGATCCGTGTTCGGCGATGTCGAACACCCCTGCGCTACAGTGCCGAACGTGGGAGAGACGATCCAGTCGGTCGAGCGGGCGGCCGCGATCCTGCGGCTGCTGGCCTCCGGCCCCCGCCAGCTCGGGGTGGCCGAGCTGGCCCGGGGGCTCGGCCTGCCGAAGGGCACGCTGCACGGCATCCTGCGCACCCTGGTCAGGGTCGGCTTCGTCGAGCAGGACCCCGCCACGGGCAAGTACCGTCTCGGCGCCACGCTGCTCCACCTCGGCAGCAGCTACCTCGACGTCAACGAGCTGCGCGCGCGGGCCATCAACTGGGCCGACGCGCTGGCCGGGCGGAGCAGGGAGAGCGCCTGGATCGGCACGCTGCACGAGGGCCACGTCCTGGTGATCCACCACGTCTTCCGGCCCGACGACAGCATGCAGACGCTCCAGGTCGGCACGTACCTGCCGGTGCACGCCAGCGCGCTCGGCAAGGTGCTGCTCGCCCACGACCCGTACGGCGAGCCGGCCGCCGCGCCGCTGCCCGCGCTCACCAGGGCGACGATCACCGATCCCGGGCGGCTGGAGGCGGAGCTGGAGCTGGTCCGCGCCCGCGGCTGGGCGGCCGAGATGGAGGAGCTGACCGAGGGCGAGGTGGCCGTGGCCGCGCCCATCAAGGACTCCCGGGGCGTCGTCGTCGGCGCCATCGGCATCAGGGGCGCCCTGGAGCGGCTGGCCCCGGAGGGCGGGCCGCGCATGGAGTTCGTCTCGTACGTCAGGGACGCCGCCCGCGCGATCACCCGCGACCTGGCCCGTTGAGCCCGACCGGTTGAACGCTTCCGGAGAGACCGCATACCATTCCCCATGTCGTTCGACATTGTCGAACCCCGAGCCAGCGAGGAACCGCACAGTGCCTCGACCGACCTACATCGCCGCCATCGACCAGGGCACCACGTCCAGCCGGTGCATCGTCTTCGACCGGACCGGCAACATCATCTCCGTCGCCCAGCGCGAGCACCGCCAGATCTTCCCGAGGCCCGGCTGGGTCGAGCACGACGCGGCGGAGATCTGGGAGTCGGTCCAGCTTGTCCTCGCCGAGGCCGTCGGCGGCGTCGACGGCGAGATCGCCGCGCTCGGCATCACCAACCAGCGCGAGACCACCGTGCTGTGGGAGCGCGACACCGGCCGGCCCGTCTGCCTGGCGATCGTCTGGCAGGACACCCGCACCGCCCCGCTGACGCACGCGCTGGCCGAGCACGAGGCCCTGTTCAAGGAACGGGCCGGGCTGCCGCTCGCCACCTACTTCTCCGGGCCGAAGATCCGCTGGCTGCTCGACGAGCACCCGGGGCTGCGCGAGCGGGCCGAACGCGGCGAGGTGCTGTTCGGCACCATGGACAGCTGGCTGCTGTGGAACCTCACCGGCCGCCACGTCACCGACGTCACCAACGCCAGCCGTACGATGCTCATGAACATCCACACGCTGGCCTGGGACGACGACCTGCTGGCCGCCATGGGCGTGCCGCGCGCCATGCTGCCGGAGATCCGCCCGTCCGCCGAGGTCTACGGCCGCACCGGCGACGGTGTCCCGGTGGCCGCCGCGCTCGGCGACCAGCAGGCGGCGCTGTTCGGCCAGACCTGCTTCGACCCCGGCGAGACCAAGAGCACCTACGGCTCGGGCAGCTTCCTGCTCATGAACACCGGCGACCGGCCGGTCGTCTCCCGTAACGGCCTGCTCACCACCGTCGGCTACCAGATCGGCGACACCCCGGCCACGTACGCGCTGGAGGGCGCCATCGCGGTCACCGGCTCGCTGGTGCAGTGGCTGCGCGACAACCTCGGCCTCATCTCCAGCGCCGCCGAGATCGAGACGCTGGCGAAGACCGTCCCCGACAACGGCGGCTGCTACTTCGTCCCGGCGTTCTCGGGGCTGTTCGCGCCGCACTGGCGCTCCGACGCGCGCGGCGTGATCGCGGGGCTGACCGGGTTCGTCACCAAGGGGCACCTCGCGCGGGCCGTCCTGGAGGCCACCGCCTGGCAGACCCGCGAGGTCGTCGACGCGATGAACGCCGACGCCGGGCTCGGGCTCACCACGCTGCGCGCCGACGGCGGCATGACCGCCGACAACCTGCTCATGCAGACGCTCGCCGACGTGCTGGCGGTGCCGGTGATCCGGCCCATGGTGGCCGAGACCACCGCGCTCGGCGCGGCGTACGCGGCCGGCCTCGCCACCGGCTACTGGCCCGACCTCGACAGCCTGCGCGCCAACTGGCACAAGGCGGCCGAGTGGCGGCCGGAGATCGGCGAGGCGGCCCGCGAGCGCGAATACCGCAACTGGCGCAAGGCCGTGGCCCGCACCCTCGACTGGGTCGATGAGCAGGAGTTCCAGCAATGATGATCAGTACGGGGACCGACCGCGCGGAGACCAGGGAGGAGCTGTCCACCACCACCTACGACCTGCTCGTCATCGGCGGCGGCATCCTCGGCACGTCCGTGACCTGGATGGCCGCCCAGGCCGGGCTGCGGGTGGCCATGGTGGACGCGGGCGACTTCGCCGGAGCCACCTCCAGCGCCTCGTCCAAGCTGGTCCACGGCGGCCTGCGCTACCTCCAGACCGGCAACGTCCGGCTGGTCGCCGAGAACCACCGCGAGCGCCGCGCCCTCGCCGCCGACATCGCTCCCCACCTGGTCAAGCCGCTGACGTTCCTGGTGCCGATCTACAAGGGCGGCCCGCACGGGGCGGCCAAGCTGGGCGCCGGGGTGTTCCTGTACTCGGCGCTGTCGGTGTTCGGCGACGGCATGGGCCGCGTCATCACGCCGCACCAGGCCCTCGCCAAGGTGCCCGCGCTGCGCGCCGAGGGGCTGCGCGCCGCCGCCGTCTACGGCGACCACCAGATGAACGACAGCCGCGTCGCGGTCATGACCGTACGCGCGGCCGTGGACGCCGGCGCGACCGTGCTCAACCACGCCGAGGTCGTCGGCCTGCGCAAGAGCCGCGGCACGGTGACCGGCGCCGAGCTGCGCGACCGGCTGGAGGGCGCCGAGTTCGGGGTGAACGCCCGCCTCGTGCTCAACGCCACCGGCCCCTGGGTGGACCACCTGCGGCGCATGGAGGATCCCGGCGCGGCCCCCAGCATCCGCCTGTCCAAGGGCGCCCACCTGGTGCTGCGCCGGCACGAGCCGTGGAAGGCGGCGCTGACCACGCCGATCGACAAGTACCGGGTGTCGTTCGCCATCCCGTGGGAGGGCCACCTGCTGCTCGGCACGACCGACGAGGCGTACGAGGGCGATCCCGCCGCCGTGCGGCCCACCGAGGCCGACCTCACGCAGATCCTCGACGAGGCCGGCCACGCCGTGCGTGACACGCAGCTCAGGCGCGAGGACATCACCTACGCCTTCGCCGGCCTGCGCGTGCTGCCCGGCGGCCCCGGCCAGGTGACGGCGGCCAAGCGCGAGACCGTGGTGACCCGCGGCGCGGGCGGCATGCTGTCGGTGGCGGGCGGCAAGTGGACGACCTACCGGCACATCGGCCGCACCGTCCTCGACACCCTCGCCCACCTGCCCGGCCGGCCGCTCGGCGACGACCTGGCCGACATCCTGCCCGCCGTGCCGCTGCCCGGCCTGGCCAGCCCCGACGCGGTCGCCCTGCGCCTGTGGACGGACCGCGAGCGCGGCGCCCGCATGGACCCGCTGGTCGCCAGGCACCTGGCCACGCACTACGGGTCGATCGCGTTCGACCTGGCCCGGCTCATCAGGGAGGAGCCGGCGCTCGGCGAGCGCATCCACCCGGAAGGGCCGGACATCTGGGCGCAGGCCGTCTACGCGCGCGACCGCGAGTGGGCGGCGACCGTCGACGACGTCGTGCGCCGCCGTACCACGCTGACCGTGCGCGGGCTCGACACGCCGGAGGTGCGCGCCAGGATCGCCGCGCTGCTCGGCTGAGCCCGCCGGGTGGCGGCAGGAGGTGGCTGACGCCGCTGTCGGGGAAGGGGGTGGGCATGCGCAGTCCCATGAACGAAGCCCTGCTCCGCCACTTCCGCGACCTGCGTGACGGCGTGCACGGCCCGGCCGTCTCGCGGGAGGACAAGGAACGCCTCTTCGCCACGGCGGTCGAGCTGCTCGACCCCGTGGCGCGGCGGGTGCTGGCGGAGCTCGACGCCGACCTGCTGCTCGGGACCGGCGAGGTGGTGGCCAGCGGCCTCACCCGCTCCAAGGAGGGCGGGCTGAACGCCATGTGGTCGCTGACCTGGCCGGAGCAGCGGGCCGCCCAGGAGCAGCCCGTCGCCGTCGTCGCCCACTACGGCGCCGGCTTCCACCACCCGCACCTGCGCGGGAACACGGTGGGCGACTGGCCGATGAACATCTTCGACGCCGCCGACGCCGAGGCGCAGGCCGACACCCTGCGCGTCATCGCCGCGGGCGACGCCCACAACCTGGTCTTCCAGGAGTCCTACCGCCTCATGCCCGCCCTCACCCGGCCCGCGCCCACCGGGCGCTGAGGGTGCCGGAGGACGCCCCGGTCAGGCCTCGGTGAAGCCGCGGGCGCGACCGCCGGCGGACTCGCGGACCGCCGCCGCCACCGCCCCCGCCACGTCCGGGTGGAACACGCTCGGGATGATGTAGTTGGGGCCCAGCTCCTCGGGCGTGACCACGGCGGCCAGCGCGTTGGCCGCCGCCAGCAGCATCTCCTGCGTCACCACGGCCGCCTGCGCGTCGAGCAGCCCGCGGAACACGCCGGGGAAGGCCAGCACGTTGTTGATCTGGTTGGGGTAGTCGGAGCGGCCGGTGGCCACCACGGTCGCGTGCTCGCGGGCGTCGTCGGGCGACACCTCGGGCTCCGGGTTGGCCAGCGCGAACACCACGGCGTCCTTGGCCATGGTCGCGACGTCGTCGCCGGTGAGGATGCCCGGCGCGGAGACGCCCACGAAGACGTCGGCGCCCTTGAGCGCGCCGCGCAGGTCACCGGCGTAGCCCTCGGCGTTGGTGTGGTCGGCGATCCAGCGCAGCGACTCGTCGAGGTCGTCGCGGCCCTGGTGCACGGCCCCGAGGTAGTCACACACGATCACGTTGCGCGCCCCGGCCGCGAGCAGCAGCCGCAGCACGGCGTTGCCAGCCGCGCCCGCGCCCGCCATCGTGATCCTGACGCTCTCCAGGCTCTTGTTCACGACCCGCAGCGCGTTCTGGAGCGCCGCCAGCACGCAGATCGCGGTGCCGTGCTGGTCGTCGTGGAAGACGGGGATGTCGAGCAGCTCGCGCAGCCGCCGCTCCACCTCGAAGCAGCGCGGCGCGCCGATGTCCTCCAGGTTGATGCCGCCGAAGCCGGGCGCGATGACCTGGACGGTGCGCACGATCTCGTCGACGTCCTGGGTGTCGAGGCAGATCGGCCAGGCGTCGATGCCGGCGAAGCGCTTGAACAGCGCCGCCTTGCCCTCCATGACCGGCAGCGCCGCCTCGGGGCCGATGTTGCCCAGCCCCAGCACGGCCGAGCCGTCGGTGACGACGGCGACGGTGTTGCGCTTGATGGTCAGCCGGCGCGCGTCCTCCTTGTTGCGCGCGATCGCCATCGACACCCGCGCCACGCCCGGCGTGTAGGCCATCGACAGCTCGTCGCGGTTGCGCAGCGGCACCTTCGACACCATCTCGATCTTGCCGCCGAGGTGCATGAGGAACGTGCGGTCGGACACCTTGTGGATGACGACGCTCTCGACGGCCTCGAGCTGGTCGACGATGGCCTGGGCGTGGTCGGTGTCGCGGGCCGCGCAGGTCACGTCGATGCGGAGCTTCTCGTGGCCGGCGTTGGTGACGTCGAGGGCGGTCACCACCCCACCGGCGGACTCTACGGCATGGGTGAGCTGGCTGACGGCCTTGCCGCCGGCCGGCACCTCGAGACGCACGGTGATGGAGTAGGACACACTCGGGACGGTCGCCACGTCAATCGCTCCTTCGGGACTGACCAAGAAGTCCTCCCATGTTAGGGGGTTTTAGGTCAGCCAAGTGCCGCGGAGGCCAGGACGATCAGCTCCACACAGGCAGGAACGGGGATTGTCGTGCTGTCGACGACCAGGTGGTAATGGCGTGGATCGGCCGGATCCGCCCGGTAGAAGTGCCGCCAGTAGGCCGCGCGGGCACGGTCGTTGTCGCCGATGACGCGCCTGGCCTCGCCCTCGTCCGTGCCGGCGAGCGCGGCCGTCGCGCGCACCCTGCGCGCGAGCGGGGCGTCGAGCCGGACGTGCAGGGCGCCGGGCTCGCCGGCCAGGACGACGGCTCCGGCCCTGCCGAGGAAGACGCCGCCGCTCGTGCGGGCGGTCTCGCGCATCACCCGCTCGGCGCGGCGCACGAACTCCTCGGGGGCGTGCGGCATCGCGCCCGGCACGTACATGTCGACGCCGCCGAAGGCGACGGTGGGCAGCCGCATCGCGCCGAAGAGCAACCGGCCCAGCCCCCGCTCGGCGCGGTCGTCGTGGGCCAGCGCCTCCTCCAGGGTGCAGCCGAGCTCCTGGGCGACCGCGCTCGGGATCGCGCGGTCGACGAAGGGCACGTCAAGGCGCTCGGCCACGGCCGGGCCGATCCGGCCGCCGGCCGTGCCGTATGTCGCCGAGATGGTGACGACCCGCATGCCCCCAGGCTAGAACAGGGCGCTCGCCAAGGCTCTGCGCGCTTTCGCCAGGGAAGGGTCATCACTCGGCAAGGTGTCGAACAGGCCGAGCAGGTGCCGCCGCGCCCGGTCGCGGTCGTCGCCCGAGGTGCGCTTGACCACGGCGATGACCCGGCCGAACGCCTCGTCGACCGCGCCCGACAGCATCTCGAGGTCGGCGGCCAGCAGGTGGGCGTCGAGGTCGGCGGGGTCCTGCAGGCGGCGCTGCAGGTCGCCGGGGTCGACGCCCTCCGTGCGCTTGATCAGGGTGACGCCGGCCAGGCCCATCTTCGCGTCCTCGTGGCCGGGGACGCGGGCCAGCAGCCGCTGGTAGGCCTCGGCCGCCGCGTCGAGGTCGCCGCGCTCGACGGCCTCCTCGGCCGCCGCGAGGTCGGGGTCGGCGGGCGGGCCCGCGGGGGCCTCCTCGCCGCCCTCGGCCGCGGGCGGCCTGGCGGCGGGGTTGGCCTGGTAGAACTGCTCGACGGCGGCCATCAGCTCGTCGAGCCAGCGGCGCACCTCCTGCTCGGGCAGCACCTGCTGGAAGCCGGTGACGGCCTGGCCCTGGAAGATCGCCAGCACGGTGGGCACGGCCTGCACGCGCAGCGCGGCCGCGATCTGCGGGCTGGCGTCGACGTTGACCCTGGCCAGCACGGCCCGGCCGGCGAGGTCTCCGACCACCTTCTCCAGCACCGGCCCGAGCTGCGCGGAGGCCGGCGCGCGGGGGGACCAGAGATCGAGGACGACCGGCACCTGCATGGAGCGGTCGACGACATCGGTCGTGAACGTCTCCTCGGTCACCTCGACGACCGAGGCCGACGCGGCCTGAGGACCTGCGGCCTCCCGCCGGGCCTGCGCCTCCAGTGCCTGCTTGCGAGCGCCCAGATCGATCGCCCCGTAGAGCGACCCGGGCCTAGAGAAGTCCGCCATGCCCTTCATCTTGCCGCATGGACGAGCCGTCGAAGTCACCCGCCGCGACCCGCAGCGTGCGCAACTGGTCGAACAGGCCGTGGAGTTCGTCCTCGGCGTACATCGCCAGGCCGAACTCGGCGTCCATGAGGTCGCGGGTGGCGCGGCGCACGACGTCGCGGCCGGCGTCGGTGATCTCGGCGAGCACGCCGCGGCCGTCGCGCGGATTGGGCAGCCGCCGGACGTAACCGGACTTCTCCAGCCTGTCCACCGTGTTCGTGACACTGGTGGGGTGGACCATCAGCCGCTCGCCGATCTTCGACAGCGGCAGCGCGCCGGTCTTGCTGAACGTCAGCAGGACGAGCCCCTCGTAGCGCGCGAAGGTCAGCCCGTACGGCTTCAGCAGCCCGTCGAGCTGCGACAGCAGGATCTGGTGCGCTCTCATGATCGAGGTCACGGCCGCCATGGCGGCGGACGGCCCGAAGTGGGCGCGCCAGCTCTCCGCGGCGCGGTCGATGGGGTCGAACGGCAGGTTGAGCGGCTTCTGCTGTGACACGCAGATACGGTAGCGCGCCCCTCGTCCCGGTTCGTCGGGTGATCTGGAGCGACAGGCGGGCCTCCTTGACCAAGAATCCGGACGTCAATCATCACGCTCAGTTATGGTTCTCGTACGAATGGTGACGCGGAAGCCAAGTCCATCAGCCTGTGGGGACCGGCCGGACTGCCCGCTTCCGTCTTGCCGAAGGCACGGGGGGTGCTTGATGGACGTCAACGGGGCAAAGGGTGCGTGAGCACGCGGGCGTTTCACGGGAGGAGCTGAAGCAGAGCGCGGCCGTCACGGTTGCCGTGCTGCTCGCTGTCGGCTTGATCGCGGCGTGGAACGTCCTGATACCGGGCGTGGACGCCTGGGAGAACATCGTGGCCGCGGTCATCGGCTCGCTCCGGCTCACCGGGCCGGTGGCGGCCGCCTTCGCCGCCTGGGTGGCGCTGCGCAAGCGCCGCGCGCTGCGCGGCCGCTCGCTCACCACCTGGCGGGCGCTCAAGGCGCCGCTCGCGATCGTGGTGGTGGTGCTGGGGTCGTTCGCGGCGACGGTGCTGGTGCTGGCCGTCAAGACGGTCCTCACCGACCAGGCGGGCCGGCTCAGCCTGCCGGGGCTGGGCATGGGCATGGCGGGGCTGGCGCTCTACTCGGTCATCGGGTGGGTGGCCGGCTGGGTGCTGCCGAAGGCGTTCACGCCGCCGCTCGCCGGGCTGGCCTGCTACGCGGCGTTCTCGTGGCTGGCCGACGACCGGGGCTGGGCGGACAAGCTGGCGCCCGGCACCGGCGAGCCGTACGACCTGTTCCAGGAGCTGAGCGGGGCCGCGTTCTTCGACCAGACGATCTGGCTGCTCGGGCTCACGGCGGCGCTGCTGCTTGGCTGGGCGGCGACGGTGACGAGGCAGGCGCTGGTGCTGGCGTGCGCGCTGCTGGCGGTGCTGGCGGCGGGCATGGGCGTGTCGCGGGTGCTGGCCCAGACCCGGCCCGCCGCCGCCGAGGACATCGCCTACGCCTGCCAGGACTGGCCGATCACGGTGTGCGTGCACCCGGGGATGCGGGCCGGGCTGACCGAGCTGGGGGCGGTGTTCACGCAGATCGCCATGCGGCTCGACGGCACGCCGGCGGCGTTCAAGCGGGTGGAGCAGCGGCCCCTGGAGGAGAAGCTGCGGCCCTCGCTCGGCCTCGCGCCGATCCACGTTCCCGACCTTTCCGCCGGGTTCGCGGAGAAGGCGGCGTACGAGTACATCGAGTCGCTGTCCGACCCCTGCCCCGGCACCGTCACCGAGGGTTACCGGGAGATCGTCATGGTCTGGCTGCGCGGCGAGCCGCCGGCGGGCGGGCCGCTCGCCGAGCACCAGTACGCGACCTCGTGGTTCTCCTGGCTGAGCGAGCACCAGCGGCGCGAGTGGCTGCGCATGTTCTACAGCGACTTCCGCAACTGCCGGCTGTCGAGCACGCACTTCGGCGGCAGCCCCGCCCGGCCGCAGCTCGTGCCGCAGACGGTGCAGCCGTCGCCCGACTCCACCCACGTCTACCCGGTCTACCCGGATCCGGCCGCCACGCCGGCCGCGCCGCCTGCCTCGTACGGCACGCCGGGCACGTCCGGCACCGCGCCCTCCCTGGGCTACGCTCCCGAGCCCGCGCCCGGCTGGGTCGCCGCCGGCCCGCCCACCTGGTCCACGGCGGGCGGCGCCACCGAGCCCGGCAGGAGCTACGGCGGGCACAGCGGCCGGGGCCCGTTCGGCTGGGCCTCCCACGACCACTGGAACGCCCAGGGCGGAGGGCCGCGGGACGGCGCCGCGGCCGGGCAACCGGCCACCGGCGACACCCCGGCCACGCCCGGCCCCACCACCCCCGCATCCACCGGCCCGAAGAACACCGGCCCCACCGGCCACGTCCCCACCGGCCGCGTCCCGTCCAGCCGCGGTCCATGGACCCACGGGACCCCGCGCACCGTACGCACCGGGGACGGGCGCATCGGGGGCGGACGCACCCGGACTGACGGCAGGACCGACGCTCACAGGCTCCGCGGCGAGGGGTGGCGCGGCCACCAGCCCGTCGGCGACGCGATGTCCGGCGACCGGCCTACCGCCGCCGCCCCCCAGGGCAACAGGACATCCGGGCTCAACAGGACGCCTGGGGACAGGACGCCTGGGGAAACGGCGCAGAGGGGCGGCCCGCGCGCCGGCATGACGGGCGACGCCCTCCCGCCCCGCCGCCCACAGAGCGGCACACGCTCACAGACCAGCAACACGCCCCCACAAACCAGCACTCCCCTGCAAAGCGACCCGCCCCTGCAGAGCAGCGCTCCCCTGCAGAGCGGCACGCCCCTGTAGAGCGCGGCACACGCCCGCAGAGCGGCACGCACCTCCAGAACGGCGCTTCCTCACTGGCAGCGCGCCCCCACTGCGCGGCACACCCTCGCTGGGCAGGCCACACTGCGCGGCGCGCCCTCGCTGAGCAGGCCACACGTCCTGGGTGGCGTGGTTTCGTCGGACGGTGCCCGTGTGTGCGGTGGCGCGCGGTCGCGGTCGGCGCGGCAGGGCGGTCGGCGGGTCACGGCCAGCCCCCGCATGCCCACGGACCGTGCCCAGCCGGGCTGGGCGTAGGATCCCGGGCGGTGCGGGTGTGAGCGGGCGGAATCGGAGATGTCACCCTAGGGCTGGCACTGATGATCGCTGTAGGGGTAGTCATGCCACCATGACGACTTCCCGTACGACGCCACCGGAGGTCACTCCCGGGCGGCGTCGCTGGTGGCGATACGCCGCGGGCCTGCTGGTCCTGGCGGTCCTGCTGGTGGTGGCCGGCCGGCTGGCCTGGACGTACCTCGATCCCACGGGCGAGCGGAACATCGACCGCAGCCAGCCTGTCCTGCTGGAGTCCATCAAGGACCTCAGCCGTTTCGAGGCCGCCACGGGCACCTTCCAGGTGGTCGTGGACCTGGAGAAGGACGCGAACTTCCTGCCCGACGCGATCAAGGGCACCAGGACGTTGTTCGTCGGCGCGGGCGGCGTGGACGCCTACGTGGACTTCTCCTCCCTGGCGACGAACGCGGTCACGGTCTCGCCGGACCGTACGGAGGCGACGATCCGCCTCCCCCGCGCCCAGTTGGAGAAGCCGAACCTCGACAACAACCGCTCGTACGTCTTCGCCCAGCAGCGCGGCCTGTTCGACCGCGTCTCGGACTTCCTGTCGGGCTCCCCTGGCGACCAGCGCGAGCTGTACCTGCTGGCGGAGAAGAAGATCACCGAGGCGGCCGTGGCCAGCGACCTGCGGGCCCGCGCTGACGCCAACACCAAGGCGATGATGGCGGGCCTGCTGAAATCGCTCGGCTTCACGAAGGTCACGATCAAGTTCACCGACGAGCCCTGAGCCGCCCGCCCGTCCTAAGTACATCCCTAGGACTCCTACGTCCAGAGATAAGGCATAAGTCCGATGTGCCGGGGAGGGCCTTAGGCGCAATCTTGAGAGTGCAGACGACAGGCAGAACGAAGAAGCCCGAGGAGCACTCGAATGAACGCCGAACTCGAATACAGCATCATGCAGCACCACGCCTCCGAACTCCGCCGGGCCGCCGCCGAGCAGCGGCGCGTACGTGAGGCGCTGCGCGGGCCCCGGGCCGAGCGCCGCCACCGCTCGCTCCTCGCCCGTTTCCGCACCGCGTGACCGCCACCAAACAGCCCGGCCGCAGCCTCCCTCGCGGCCGGGCTGAACAGCCCCCGTAGGGGGCGCCCGGAGCCGGAGCATTCCTGGGCGAAGGCTGCGGGAGGCGTACGCGAAGCCCCGGTCCATCCTGGTCGGACCGGGGCATCGCGCTGTCCGGGCACGGGGCCCGGCCGGCGGCTCACACGGTGATGACGAGCTTGCCGCGCACGTGCCCCTTCTCCAGCTCGCGGATCGCCTCGGGCACCCGCTCCAGCGGGTACGTCGCGCTGACCACCGGCGTGATCCGCCCGCTCCCCGCCAGCTCGGCCAGCGTCAGCAGGTCGGCCTCGCGGGGGAAGGCGAAGAACATCCGGGGCCGCTTGCGGGTGAACGGCCCGTACAGGGCGGTCCGCAGCTGCCGGTCCAGCCCGGCGAACCACCGGCCGCCGCCCTCCCCGCCCACGATGACGTACGTGCCGCGCGGCGTGAGCGCCCGCCGCAGGTGGGACAGCCGGCGCATGCCCGCGATGTCGACGATGACGTCGAACGGGGGCCGGCTGCCGTCCGTGAAGTCCTCGCGCGTGTAGTCGACGACGTCGTCCGCGCCGATCGAGCGGACGAGCTCCTCCTTCGAGCCTGAGCACACGGCCGTGACGTGCGCGCCGAACGTCTTGGCGAGCTGCACGGCGAACGTCCCGACGCCGCCGCCCGCGCCCGTGATCAGCACGCGCTGCCCGCGCCCCGCCCGCCCGGCGTCGCGCAGCGCCCGCAGCGCGGTCATGCCCGAGGTGGGGATGGCGGCGGCCTGCTCGTACGACAGGTTCGCGGGCATCGGCGCGAGCCGGTCCGCGCGGGCGCAGGCGTGCTCGGCGTAGGCCGCGCCGCAGGTGCCGAAGACGCGGTCGCCGGGCTTGAACGCGGTGACGCCCGCCCCGGTCGCCGTCACCTCCCCCGCCACGTCGGCCCCGAGCCAGGGGCTCCTGGGGCGGCGCGGGCCGATGCCGAGCCGCATCACGTAGGGGACGCCGGTCAGCAGGTGCCAGACGCCCTGGTCCACGCCCGCCGCGCGGACCCGTAACCGCACCTCGCCGGCGCCGGGCTCGGGCTCGGGCACGTCGGCGAGGCCGAGGACGTCGGGCGAGCCGTACCCGCTTCTGGTGATCGCTTTCATCAGAGGTCTCCGTCCGGATACTGGAACACGTCGTCGAGCGGGACGCCGAAGACCCGCGCGATCTGGAAGGCCACCTCCAGGGACGGTGAGTACCGGCCCTGCTCGATGGCGATGATCGTCTGCCGTGTCACGCCGACGCGGTCGGCCAGGTCCGCCTGGGTCATCTCGCCGTGCGTGAAGCGCAGGGCGCGGATCGTGTTGGTGACCTTCGTGGGCTTCACCATCCCGGCATCCCCCGCCGGTAGGCGACGATCTTGAGCGTGGACCCGAGGACAGCCGACAGGACGAACCCCAGGTAGAGCACGTTGGCGATCCAGAAGTGCGGGAGCTCGGCCATCGCCATGACCATCGCGGCCACGGCTCCGGCGACGAGGAACCACTGCCCGGTGTACTCGCCGTAGCGGTGGATCTCGCGGTCCCGCTGGTCCTTCTTGCCGGCCTCGGCGGGTGCGGTGGTGCTCACCGCGACGAACAGCACCATCGAGGCCAGGAACGCGCCGCCGATGCTCCACAGCAGCGGCGCCACGTACGGCACGTCGGTCAGCGGCACGGCGCCCGCCCGGCCGAGGACCGTGGCGACGTAGACGCCGTACGCCGCGACGGTGACCACCAGCATGACCCAGGCGCGTTTCTCTTCGGAAGCCATACGTCGAATGTAAAACAGCGCAGACATGATGTCTAGGATTTTTGACATTGCGAGCCGTGAATGACATCGATGTCACGCTTCGCGTACGTGTGGGGTGGACGGCGGGCGGCCGATGATGCGGATATGCGCGGCAGGCGGCGAGGGCTGGTGTGGATCGGGGCGGCGGTCGCGGTGGCGGCGCTGACCGGGCTGGGCGCGCACTTCGCGCGGGTGGGGCTGGACGAGGCCGACAAGCTCTCCAGCGTGATCGGCGGCTTCGCCGGGCTGGCCGGGCTGGCCCTCGCGGCCTACGGCCTGCTGCCCGCCCAGCCGGGGAATCGCCCGGCGCGAGGGCCGGGCAGAGGCCCGGAGAAGAGCCCCGGGGCCGCCTCGCCGGGGGCGACGGCCTCAGGGCCGCGATCGGTCGCCGTCGCGGGCGACAACAGCGGCGCCATTACGACCGGCGACGACGCCACGAACGTCCACGCCCGTGCGCAGGGCCCCGGGCAGGAACCCGCCCGCCCCGCCCGCGACGACCGCCCGGCCGGCGAACAGTGACGAGAACCTGTCGCCGGCGGGGCGCTCAGCGGTGATCAGCAGGACCAAGGGCCGCCCACCGGGCGGCCGGGCGGCCGGGGGTCAGGACTTCGGGACGCTGATGAGGAGGGCGTCGCCCTGGCCGCCGCCGCCGCAGAGGCCGGCCGCGCCGAGCCCGCCGCCCCGGCGCTTCAGCTCGTGGGCGAGGGTGAGCACGACGCGCGCCCCGGAGGCGCCGATGGGGTGCCCGAGCGCGATGCCGCCCCCGTTGACGTTGACCTTGTCCAGCGGCACGCCCAGCTCCTTGGCCGACTGGACGACCACGCTGGCGAACGCCTCGTTGATCTCGACGAGGTCGAGGTCGTCCGCGCTGACGCCCTGCTTGGCCATGGCCTGCTTGATGGCGTTGGCCGGCTGCGACTGGAGGGAGGCGTCGGGCCCGGCGACGTTGCCGTGCCGGCCGATCTCGGCCAGCCACTCCAGGCCCAGCTCCTCGGCCTTGGCCTTGGACATGACGACCACGGCGCAAGCGCCGTCGGAGATCTGGGACGCCGACCCTGCCGTGATGGTGCCGTCGGCGGCGAAGGCCGGGCGGAGCTTGGCGAGCGTCTCCGCCGTGGTGTCGCCGCGTACGCCCTCGTCCTCCCTGACCAGCACCGGCTCGCCGCGCCGCTGCGGGATCGGCACGGGGACGATCTCGTCGTCGAAGACGCCGTTCTTGATGGCGGCGGCGGCGAGCTGGTGGGAGCGGGCGGACACCATGTCCTGCTCCTCGCGGCCGATGCCGAGGCGGGTGTTGTGCCGCTCGGTGGACTCGCCCATCGCGCACTGGTCGAAGGCGCAGAACAGACCGTCGTGCGCCATCGAGTCGACGACCTCCGAGCCGCCGTACTTGACGCCCTTGCGCAGGCCGGGCAGCAGGTGGGGGGCGTTGGTCATGGACTCCATGCCGCCGGCCACCACGATGTCGAACTCGCCGGCCCTGATGAGCTGGTCGGCCAGCGCGATCGCGTCGAGGCCGGACAGGCAGACCTTGTTGATGGTGATGGAGGGCACGGTCATCGGGATGCCGGCCTTGACGGCGGCCTGGCGGGACGGGATCTGCCCGGAGCCGGCCTGGAGCACCTGGCCCATGATCACGTACTCGACGGATTCCGGGGCGACGCCGGCACGCTCCAGAGCGGCCTTGATCGCGATGCCGCCCAGCTCGACGGCCGACAGGCCGGACAGGGCGCCGAGCAGCTTCCCGATGGGGGTGCGAGCTCCGGCGACAATGACGGACCTGGACATGACAACGGCCTCCTGTGCTCGCGCGTCGGGTCTTTGACACGATACCCACGGGTACAACGTCGCTCGCCATGGAGGTACACCACACATGTTCATGCGGATCGACCACATAGGGATCGCCTGCCACGACCTGGAGGAGAAGATCCGTCTCTTCTCGGAGACCTTCGAGCTCACGGTGGTCGCCCGCGAGGTCAACGAGGAGCAGGGGGTGAAGGAGGCCATGCTGCACATCGCCGACGGCGAGGGCGGGGGCTCCTACATCCAGCTTCTGGAGCCTCTTTCCGAGGACTCGCCCGTGGGTAAGTTCCTCGCCCGGCGGGGCGAGGGTGTTCATCATGTCGCGTTCGGTGTACGCGATGTCACCGAAACCATGGCTAAGATCGGCGCAAAGGGTGTGAGGCTGCTGGACGAGCGTCCCCGACACGGTTCCATGGATTCGCGGATCGCTTTCCTGCATCCCAAGGATGTAGGTGGAATGCTGACGGAGCTGGTCCAAGCCGCAGATCCCGACAAATCGTAAAAAAAGCTCATATGTAACTAGTCACGCAGAAAATTGGACGGGGCTTCGTGGGCGGCACCGGCGCAGTACGCTGGTTCTCCCAACCGGACAGGGGAGCCTGCCGCGAGGCACAGGCTCCCGGCTCGGATTGCCCCCGAACCCCCCGTCCGGCACGTGTAGCCGTCTCGACAACCCAGGATCGAGCCTCCATGCAGTCCGACATCGACGCCCAGCTCAACAATTTCTTCGAGGACGCACCCGCACGCGAGTTCGATGTGGTGCTTCGTGGTTACGACCGGCATCAGGTCCACGATCACCTCAAGCAGCTCGACCAGGAGATTCGCCAGGCGCGCGAGCAGATCACCGGCCTGCAGCGCGATCTGTCCGACTCCCAGCGCCAGCTCCAGGAGCAGGAGCGCCCGACCTACTCCGGTCTCGGCGCCCGCATCGAGCAACTGCTCCGGCTGGCCGAGGAGCAGGCCACCGAGCTCGTCCAGGCCGCCAGGTCCGAGGCCAACGAGATCAAGGCGGCCGCCAAGGTCGAGGCCGCCGACCTGCGCGCCGCCGCCGAGGCCGAGGCCGCCGAGAAGCGCGCCCAGGCCACCCGCGAGAGCGACGAGATGCGCACCGCCGCCGAGCGCGACGCCGAGGAGATCCGGGGCACCGCCCGTCGCGAGGCCGACGAGCTGACCAACACCACCGAGCGTGAGGTCGCCAAGCTCCGGGCCACGGCCGACCACGAGGTGGCCGAGAAGCGCGCCGACGCCGAGCGCGAGATCGCCAAGCTCCGCACCACGACCGAGCGTGAGGTCGCCCAGCTCCGGGCCTCGACCAAGCGTGAGCGCGACGAGGTGCTGACCACCGCCAAGCGCCAGGCCGACGAGATGCGGGCCCAGGCGCAGCGGGTGCTGGAGGAGTCGGAGGCCAAGCGGGCCCAGGACGAGGCGGAGTTCGAGATCCAGCTCGCCTCCCGCCGCGAGGAGGCCGAGCGCCAGGAGGCCGAGCGCCACGCCACCGCCCAGGCCGCCACGCAGAAGCTGGTGGCCGAGGCCGAGCAGCGCGCCGCGACCGCCGAGTCGCGGGCCACGAAGGCGACCCAGCAGGCCGAGCAGACCCGCCGCGAGGCCGACCTGCACGCCAAGCAGCTCGTCGCCAACGCCCGCAAGAACTCCGAGTCCATCGTGGCCGAGGCGAAGTCGAGCGCCGAGACCATCGTCACCGAGGCGAAGAACGAGGCCGAGCGCACCCGTACGGCGATGCAGCGCCAGGTCGACGAGCTGACCCGCCAGCGGGACAGCATCACCAGTCACCTGGCCCAGCTCCGTCAGCTCCTCGGCGGGGCGGCGCTGCCCGGCATGGACCCCGAGCCGGCGGTCACCGCGGCTCCGCCGAAGCCCGCGATCCCGGCGCCCGCGCCGGCGGTCGAGGTGCCGGCCACGACGCCCGCGCCGAAGATCGAGGCGAAGTCCGACGACGACGCGGAGTGGTGGCAGGAGTAACGATTCACCGCACGGGGGCTGATTGACGGCTGGAGAGAGCCTGGCGATCACTGAATCGCTAGGCTCTCTCTGTGTTTCCGGCCTGATATGGGAGGAGTTGCTCGCACTTGTCCGCGAATGCCGAGACTGCCGCCGAGGAGGCCGGGTCCACCCCCGAGGACAAGCCCAAGGCGGAGGACGGGCCGGGGAACGGCGGGCCGGCGCAGCCGTACGGGCTGCCGGGCAAGCCGCTCGCCCGCGGCCCCTTCCTGTTCGGGCTGGTCGGCGGCCTGGGGGTGCTGACCGCGATCGCGATCGCGCAGATGGTCGTCAACTCGCTGAACACGATCATCCTGGTCGTGGTGGCGATGTTCCTGGCCGTCGGGCTCAACCCGGCCGTCGAGGCGTTACAGCGGCGCGGCCTGGCCAGAAGGGCCGCGATCTCCATCGTGTTCATCGGGGTGATCGTGGCGTTCGTGCTGTTCGGGCTGGCGATCGTGCCTCCGGTGGGGCAGGAGCTCGCCGACTTCGTCGCGGCGGTGCCCGGCTACGTCAACGAGCTGAGCAACCATCCGGCGCTGCGGCAGCTGGACGCCGACTACCAGGTCATCCCACAGCTCGCCCAGTTCGTGACCACCACGCTCGGGCCGTCGCTCGCCACCGGCATCATGGGCGCGGGCCTGGTGGTGCTGGACGGCGTGTTCACCACGGTGACGCTGCTGGTGCTCATGCTCTACTTCCTCGGCTCGCTGCACACGATCAAGGCGTACCTGCTGAAGCTGGTGCCGGCCTCGCGCCGGGAGCGGACGAGCGCGATCAGCGAGGAGATCCTGACCGGGATCGGCGGCTACGTCGCCGGCAACGTGCTCATCTCGGTCATCGCGGGCGTGCTGACCTGGATCTTCCTGTCCATCGTGGACGTCAGGTACGCGCTCGCGCTCGCCCTCGTCGTCGCGCTGACGGACCTGATCCCGCTGGTGGGCGCCACGATCGGCGCGGTGGTGGTCTCGGCCGTGGCGCTGCTGCAGTCGGTGCCGGTCGGCATCGCCTGCGCGATCTTCTTCATCGTCTACCAGCAGTTCGAGAACTACCTCATCTACCCGAGGGTGATGAAGCGCTCGGTGGACGTGACGCCGGCCGTGACGGTGATCGCCGCGTTGTTCGGCGGGGCGCTGCTCGGCATCGTCGGCGCGCTGGTCGCCATCCCGGTGGCCGCGGCCATCGCGCTGATCATCCGCGAGGTGGTGATCCCCCGGCAGGCCCGCGCCTGAGCGGGCCCCCGCCTGGAGCCCGCGTCATCGGTGGGCGGCGCCGAGCTCGCTCTGCAGGAACTCCGACACGGCCGCGTTGAACGCCTCCGGCTGCTCGACCGCGCTGAGGTGGCCGGCCTTGGGGATGACCTCCAGCCGTGCGCCGGGCACCGCCTCCGCCATGGCCTTGGCCTCGGCGGGCGGCGTCAGGTCGTCCTCCTCGCCCACCACGACCAGCAGGGGGACCTTCAGCGCCGCGAGCGTGCCGGAGGAGTCGGGCCGCCCGGCCATCGCGCGCTGCGCCCAGGCGACCGCGCCCGGCGGGGCGGACTGCACCAGCCCCTTGACCCGCCCGAACACCATGGCGCGCCGCTCCTTGGTCGTGGGCCCGATGAGCCCCGGCAGCACCTCGCTGACCAGCACGTCGCTCCCCTCGGACAGCACGGCCCGCGCGATGCGCTCCCTGTTGTCCCTGGCCGGAGCCGGGTCGGCGACGGCCTTGGTGTCGGCGAGGATCGCGCCGAGCAGGCGGTCGGGGTGCCTGCGGCAGAACGCCAGCGTGACGTAGCCGCCCATGGACAGCCCGCCGACCACCGCCCGCTCGATGCCCTCGTCGTCGAGCAGCCTCGCGACGTCGTCGGCCATGAGGTCGATTGACGGGTCGTCCTCGCCCAGGCGGGAGCCGCCGAAGCCGCGCAGGTCGGGGGTGATGACCCGGCAGACCTTGGCCAGCGCTTCCCGCTGGGCCAGCCACATGGCCGACGACAGCGGGAACGCGTGAAGCAGCACAACCGGGAGCCCGGTCCCGGACGATCTCGTGTAGAGCTGCACGGCCCCCACGGTAACGCGGATCACGCCCGTGAGCACACGATGTCGCATGCCGATATGCCGCAAAGCGCGCGACCGCTTCCGCCCGCCCGGTCGGACCGCAGGTCAAGACGCAGGTCAGATCGCGGTGGCTCCGCCGTCGACGAACAGGACCTGCCCGGTCATGTACGCCGACGCCTCGCTCGCCAGGAAGATCGCCGGCTGGGCCATCTCCTCGGCGGTCCCCCAGCGCCGCATGGGCACGGTGGCGACCGTGGCCGCCCCGCCGCTTTCGTCGTCCCAGAGGTTGCGGTTGAGCTCGGTGGCCGTCCAGCCGGGGCACAGGGCGTTGACCCGTACGCCGGCCCGCGCCCACTCCACGGCCAGCGTCTTGGTGAGCGCGACCAGCCCGGCCTTGGCGGCCGCGTACGGGGCCAGGAAGGGCGCGCCGAGCGCCGCGACGGAGGCCACGTTGATGACCGACCCGCTCCCCCGCTCCAGCAGGTGGGGCGCGACCGCGTGGCAGACGACCATGGCCGAGTCGAGGTTGAGCCGCATGAGCTTGTCCCAGCCGGACATCCGCAGGTCCTTGAACTCGACCATGAAGTTCGAGCCGCCCGCGTTGTTGACGACGATGTCGAGGTGGCCGAGCCCGTCGATCGCGGCGGCGACGGCGCCGGCGGCGGCCTCGCGGTCGGTGAGGTCGGCGGGCAGCACGACGGCCCGGCGGCCGAGGGCCTCGATCTCCTTGGCGACCTCGGCGAGCGCATCGGCCGACCGGGACACCAGGGCCACGTCGGCGCCGGCCGCCGCGTAGGCGAGCGCGACGGCCCGCCCGATGCCCTTCGACGCCCCCGTGACCAGGGCCTGCCTACCGTTGAGATCGAACGCGCCCACGCCGCCTCCTCCGTTGCGTGCCAGCCGAACCGAACAAGATTCTATGGAGAGCGGATCCGGGAACGCCAGGGACGCGGGAGCCCCCGCCCCGGACGGGTGTCCTTCCGGAACGGGGGCTCGGTGCGTCCTTTCCCTGAGCTGACGTCCGATCAGTTCGGCGGGACCGCCGGCGGCCGGAAGATCTCCCAGATGCGGTAGATCACCGTCGGCATCTTCGAACGCGGCGTCTCCGACGAGTACGCCTTGCCCGCCGGGCCCCACCCGGTGCCCTGGTGGGCGATGCCGTCGGATTCCCTGGGAGCCGCCCTCGTGCCCGAACCCGTGGGCCGCACCCGGCCGAGCTGCTCGTCGATCGACCGCTTCTGCGCCTCGCTCAGCCCGCGCGGCTGGGAGGAGTTCGGCGGCGTGCGCTGGGCCTTCGGCGGCGACTGCCGCTGAACCGCCCTGCGGCTGGTCGGGCGGACGGCGGGACGATGCCGGACCGTGGCCTTGGACGGTCTGCTGGCCCGCCTGGTCACCGCCCTGCGCGCGGCCGCCGCGCGCCGCCGGGCCGCGTCGGCCCGCCGTGCCGCTGCCGCCGCCCGTCGCCGGGCCGCCGCCGCGGCGGCCCGCTGCCTGGCCAGCGCCGCCTTCCTCCTGGCCACGGCGGCCGCCCGCTTCTTCGCGGCCTCCGCGGCTCTCTTCCTGGCCTCGGCGGCCGCCCGCTTCTTCGCGGCCTCCGCCGCCCGCCGCTTGGCCGCCTCGATGGCACGCTTCCTGGCCAGGGCGGCGGCCCTGCGTCGGGCCGCGGCGAGCGCCGCCCGCCTGGCCGCCGCCGCCGCGGCCCGCCGCGCCGCAGCCGCGGCCAGCCTCTTGGCCAGCTCGCGCGCCGCTATCCGCGCCGCGATGCCGACCACGAACCAGAAGAGCTGGCCGTCGGGGTCGCTCATCGTGACGGGGCTGTTGTTGGCGTAGGCGTAGGCGTTGAGCTGCTGCGGCTCTCCCTCGTCGATGATCGGGTCCACCGAGAGGAAGCGGCCGTTGACGGGGTCGTACTCGCGGGCGCCGAGGTGCACGAGCCCGGTGGTGGCGTCCTTGGTGCCGCCGACGAAGCCGCGCTGTCCCGGCCACCACGGCGGTGGTGACCCGCGGTCCTCGCCGAACGGGCTCTGCCTGCGGATCGCCACGTCACCGGTGCCGGCGTTCACCATGGCCTGCGCCGTGCCCTGGTGGTCGTTGGCCATGAAGTAGAGCTGGTTGTCCGGCGTGCGCACCGCGATGGCCTCGCCGCCGATGGTGTAGTAGCGGGTCTGCTCGACGGTGTTCTTGGCGTAGTCGAGCCGCAGCTCCATGTCGTCGATGTAGAGGGTGGCGTCGGTGGGCGTCTTGCGCAGCAGCCGGTCGCCGTCGGCGTCGTAGACGAACGAGGTCGTCCTGCCGCCCTCGGTCACCGACTCCAGGTTGCCTTCGGCGTCCCAGGCCAGGGTCTGGTCGGCGCTGCCGACCTTGCGCCTGGTGGTGTTGCCGGCCTCGTCGTAGCCGAACAGGTCGGCGCCGACGCTCTGCAGCGCGTGCGGCTGCTTGCTGCCGGGCGCCGGGTAGGTGTAGGTGCGCACCTGCTCGGAGGCGCCGCCCCAGGCGTGCTTGGTCTCCTTCGTCCGGTTGCCGGTGACGTCGTAGGCATAGCTGACCGCGTACGGGGCCACGCCGCCGATCTTGCCGGACTCCGGGGCGCCGCTCGCGCAGTCGTCAGTGGCCGTCCACGCGGAGGTCAGCCGGCGCAGATGGTCGTGGGTGAAGCACTGGGTGTCCTGGACCGCCCGGTCGGCGATCTTGGTGACGTTGCCGGCCGCGTCATAGGTGTAGGACAGGTCCAGGTCGCCGGCGGGCGCGCCGGCCCGGTCCAGCCGCATGCCGGTGAGCCTGCGGGTGCCCTCGTCGTGGGTGTAGGTCAGCCAGGTCTTCTTGCTGCCCTCGCCCAGCTCGTACTGGAGGGTCTCGCCGAGCTTGCTGTAGCGGGCCGCGCTCACGTAGGCCGACAGGCCGGTGACCTTGACCGGCTGGTTCAGCCCGTCGTAGCTGTAGACGACCGACTCCGCGTCCAGGCCGCCGCCGGCCGGGAAGCTGATCGACTGGACCTGGTCGTCGAGCGTGTAGCGGGTGTTGAGCTGGTAGGAACCCGCGAGCTTGCCCTCCCGTGCCGGGATGGTCACGGTCTGGCGGAGCGTGCGGTAGTCGGCGTCGATGTTGTTGATCTCGGCCGTGTACGCCTGCCCGTCCACGTACCGGATGGCGGCGTGCATGTGGCCCCTGGCCAGCCCGTCGTACTTCCACTCGGCCAGCAGCGTGCCGGTCGCCGAGCCCTCGCGCAGCTGCGTCTTGCGGCCGAGGGCGTCGTAGCCGTACCACAGGGTCCTGCCGCGCGCGTCGGTGGTGGTGACGATCTCGTCGGCGTCGTTGTACGTGGTGGTCGTGACGCCCTTGTCGGGGTCCTCCGTCCTGATCTCCCTGCCGCGCAGGTCGTAGTGGTGCCGCCAGACGTTGCCCGCCGCGTCGGTCACCGTCGCCAGCCGGCCGGCGCGGTCGTAGGTGTACTTGGTGGACTCGTACTCGCCGGTCGGGGTCGAGCCCTTGTACTGGCGCAGCTCGACGAGCCGGTCGTGCGCGTCGCCGATCCGGGTGGTGGCGGTGTCGCCCGGCAGCGGCGTGATGTCCAGCCGGTCGCCCTGGTCCTTGACCGAGACGCGGTACTTCTCCACGCCCTTGACCTTGAAGACCTCGGCGTTGACCTCACCCGCGCCGTCGTACAGCGACACGACCTGAGTGGGGACGGCGGCGTCGGCCACCGCGAGCAGCTCGGTGGACGGGTTGCCGGTGGCGAAGTAGCCGGTGTTGACCTTGTGCTCCTCGCCCTGGGAGTTGTAGAAGGTGTCGGTGATCGTGCGCCCGTCGCGCAGCGCCGGATCCTGCGTCTGGTCGTCGACGGGAGCGGGTTCCTGGGTCTGGCGCTCGCGCATCAGGCCGTCGAACAGCTCGTGACTGGTGGTGTAGCTGCCGTCGGCGTTCAGCGTCCTGGTCGTGACCACGCTGGGGCCGTCGTTGCGCACCTGGTAGGAGAACTCGGTGCTGGGCGACTGGTTGGCGGCCTTGCTGCGGTCCGGCTGCCAGACCTTGACGAGCCGGCCGAGCGCGTCGTACTCCATGTCCACGCGCCGGCCCGCGGCGTCGATCTCGGCGGTCGGCTCGCCCCAGGCCGGTTCGAGCAGGGTGCGCTCGGTGTGGCCGAGCTGGTTGGTCTCGGTGGTCTCCGTCGGCAGGGCGCCGGAGGCCGGGACGTAGGTGGTGACGGACTTGGTGCCGACCGGGTCGGTCTCGCTGGTCTCGCGGCCGTAGGCGTCGTACGTGCGGGCGCTGCCGGTGATCGTCTGCCCGTCGGGCGAGACGAGCTCCTGCACCGTGGTCACATCGCCCTTGGTCGGGGCCTGGCCGTGCGACTGGCCGTCGTACTGGATCTTCTCGTCGGAGAGGACCTCCTCGGCGGCCAGCTTGGCGATCCCGGTGGCGCAGCCGGTCGCGACCTTCTGCACCCGGCTGGGGAAGTCGAGCATCCAGCTCGTGTCGTTGCGGGCGTAGGTGTAGCGGATGCACTGGTCGTCGTCGGCGGTGGCCAGGTCGCCCTTCTCCTCGACCTGCATCAGCAGGCCCTTGGTGTCGTACGTGCGGTCCTCGCCGGTACGCCGCCACTTGCCGCCCGCCACCGCGGTGCGGGTGACCATGGACGCGGGCTGCACCACGTGCGCGGTCTTGGTGACGCCGCCCTGCGTGGACTCGGCCGTCTTGGCCGACCAGGCGTCCTGCACGGTCGCGGTCAGCGTCGCGCCGCCGTCACCGTCGAAGAGGATCTCCTCCCGCTCGAACCCGGCGAGCTGGTCGAGGTCGTCCCGCTTGACGCCCTCGGAGTCCTCCACCTGGACGCTGCGCTTGGAGCCGTCGGCCAGCTTGTCGCCGTGCATGCCGCGGAAGTAGCGGAACTCCGTCAGCGTGCGCTTGCCGTCCTGCCCGTCGCCCTGGCGGACGCGGACCCGGCCGTAGCCGCGATAGTCGGCCCACGTGCGGTGCTCGGGCTTGACCAGGATGTTCTCGGCGTAGTGCCAGGCCGCGCCGTCGAGGTACTCGTAGTCGGTGACCACGTTCGGCGAGCCGGCCACCCGGTCCACCTCAAGGGTCTGGGTCACCAGGTACTTGTGGAACCAGTCGGTGACCTCAGGCTCGTTCGGCGGGGCCCAGCGCTGCGGGAAACAGCGCCTGGTGTTCCTGTCGGCCGCGGGCACGTCCCCCGGCTTGCAGTCGGCCGCCGAGTAGTTGATCCGCAGCTCGCCGCCGTACTCGTTGCCGATGGCCTGCACCCGCCACTTGACCAGCGGCGCCCGGCCCTCGTTCGAGTCGACCCTGTTGGGCAGCTGCACGCCGGTGAACGTCACCGGCGGCAACGTGATCGTGCCGCCCACGTGGCCGGTCTGCCGGATGGAGGCCAGCCACAGCGCCGGGCTCATCCCGTCGCCGGAGGCGGGGAACTGGTGCGTCAGCGCCCACGAGTCCACCGGGGCGAACTGGCCCGCGCTGTTGCGCACCTGCGTGGTGACCTTGGCCAGCCGCTTGCGGGTGAAGAACGTCGGCGCGAGGCGGTCGGTGCACTTCACCCCGCTGTCGCAGATCTGGTCGAACGGCACGTCCGGCCAGTGGCTCGCGGTCTCCTTCTTGAGCTGCTCGGGCGCGCAGGTGATCGAGCCGCTGGGCAGGCAGCGCTCGGCCACGTCGAACACCACGCGGGCGGCCGGCTGCTTGGTGAACAGCTCGTTGCTCAGGTAGCCGTAGTCGATGCGGGTGAGGTACGCGCCGCGCACGTACTGGGTGCCCTGCTCCGGCTTCATGTTGCGGCCGTAGTAGTTGGTCTCGCGCTCGTACCAGTACGTGGTGGCGTTGCCGTGCGTGTCCACCTCGTAGTCGAGGTTCCACCGGTAGGCCTGCTGGCACCAGGCGTTGGCCGGGGTGCTGTTGTAGCAGGGCTCACCGCTGTTGTTGCCGAACACCGGCACGGTCTGCACCGACTTGGTCTCGGCCTTGCCGCTGGCCCAGCCGGGCAGCCGGTTCAGGCCGAAGGTGTACTGGGCGCCGTCCGGCGTGGTGACCCGCCAGTACTCGCCGTTGTTGTCGCCGTTGGTGGCGCCGGTGAGCAGCTCGATCCTGGTGCCGTCGTCGCGCTTGGGCCGCCACTGCTTGGTGGTGGCGTCCTTGACCAGCTCGACCGACGAGTCGCCGAGCGACATGATGGCGTTGTCCTGGTCCCAGCACAGGTCGCCGGTCTTCTTGCCGTCGAGCATGCACGACTTGTACCGGCGCTCGACGAAGCCGCCGGGGTTCAGCTCGAAGCCCTCCCCGGCCCAGGACGTCTGGTTGTTGGTGGAGACGGTGCGCCCGTCCACGCTCTGCGAGGAGTAGCCGAGCGCGATCTCCGGCTCCTCGCCGCCCAGCGACGGGGGCACGCGCATCTCGTAGCCCCAGCTGAAGTCGCCGGACTGGGTACCGACGCTCCAGTCGGACGCGGCCGACAGGGAGGTGGCGGCGTGGTCGCCGGACGGGCCCGAGGCGGCGGCGGTCACCGCGTACAGGCCGGCCGTCTCGACCTCGGCGGTCACCGTGCCGTTCGCCGCGTTGTTCTCGCTCTTGACCGGCGTGGGCTGCGGGCAGTCCGCCGCGCCGGTGAGCGCGCACTCCTCCAGCTTGACCACGCGCAGGCGGGCGCCGTAGTCGCCGCCGTAGGCGTAGCGGAAGCCGGAGTAGTCGATCTGGAGCCTGGTCGTCGCCTGGCCGGCCGAGCGGGCGGCCACCCCGTTCTCGGCCGGGGAGACGCGCATCGTCAGGCCGAGCCGGTCGGACTTGGCGGGGTCGAGCAGCTCGACCTTGACGGGGGTCGCCGCCTCCGCCGCCTCGGCGGACGTGGCGTTCTTGGCGGCCTTCTGCGGCGGGGCCAGCCTGATCGGGAAGTCGCCGGCGGCGAGGGTCCGCGCCGCGGCGTCCGCGCCGCCCAGCTCGACGGTCTGCGGCTTCGGCCAGCTCACGCCGGGCGCGGCCGTCCATGCCTGCTTGGCGACCGGGTTCTCCAGCGGGGGCAGGACGGGGACCTTGGTGCCCTTGACCGGGGTCTCCTTCTGCACCCGGGGAGCGGGGCGTGGTGCGGCCTCGGCGGGCATGGCGTACGCCATGGGGACGACGAGGATGACGGAGAGGAGCGTCGCCAGGCGGCGCGGCCAGGGGGACTCGGGCTTCGGGTGGAGGAAGCGGTTCCAGTAGGGGTCGGGGGCGTCGGCGACTTCCGGGGTTTCCGGAGGGCGGTTCCAGCGGGATTCGGGCAGCTCTAACTCACTCGGCAGATCCATGAACTCTCCCAGTCGGGTGATGCTGGCTCTTCGAGGGGGTGTACTGGGCGAAAAGAAACGGATTTATTGGGCGGCGAGCTGGGCGATCTGATCGGCGTTGAGCACTCCGTCGTAGGTGCGGACGTCGTCGACGGTGCCCGGCCAGTAGCCGGTCAGGGCGCCTGCGCTCCTGGTCCGGCCCAGCTGCAGCGGTCCGGTGGCGTTCCAGGTGCTGGTGTGAGAGGTGACGGTGGTGGCGGACAGGCGGCCGTTGACGTAGATGCGGAGCTGGCCGGTCAGGGCGTCGTAGACGCCGGCCAGGTGGGTCCACTCCATCGGGTTGGCGAGGGAGTCGGAGCGGGTCCGTACGAGGGTCGCGGTGTCGGTGTCGGCCGAGGCCATCCCGAACACCCAGCGCTGCTGCGCGGTGTCGTAGCCGAGCTGGAACCCGGCGGCCCGGTTGCCCGTCTGGGACACGGCGGCGGCGTCCTTGGTGGGCAGGTGGTCGAGCTGGGTCCACAGGGCGACGGTGAAGCCGGTGGCCGTGGAGACCGCGGGCTTGGTGGTCTGGGCCGCGCCGGTGACGCCGTCGAACGCGAGCGCGCCGTCCAGCCAGCCGAAGGTCCAGGACGCGGTCCCGGTGAGCGTGGCGGGCGTGCCCTTGCCGGAGGAGTCGGCGGCCGCGGTGCCGCTCTCCTCGTCCAGCTTCCAGTGGCCGACCAGGGTGGACGCGCTGTTGATCAGGTCGGCGACCTCGTCGGCGAACACGGCCCGGCCGTAGGCGCGCACGTCGTCCACGTCGCCCGGCCAGAACTCGGCCGCCGCTCCCGCCGCCCTGCCGCGGCCGGCGACGAACGGGCCGGTGGCGTTCCACGGCTGGGTGAAGGCGACCGAGGACTCCAGGCGGCCGTTGACGTAGAGCGAGAGCTGCCGGGACGCCGTGTCGTAGACGCCGGCCAGGTGGGTCCACTCGTTCAGCCGGGGCGCGGCGGCCGACAGGGCGCGCACGGTCGCGGCGCCGTCGGCGTCGGCGGCGGCGCGGGTGAACGCCCAGCGGTCGTCGCTCTTGGAGTACTGCAGGGCGAACGCGCCCGTCCTGCCGCCCTCCTGGGTGAGCAGGGTCGCGGTGGCGGCGTTGGAGGTCAGGCGGGCCCAGGCGGCCACGGTGAAGTTGCGGCTCGTGTCGAGGACCGGGCCGGACGTCGCTGCGGAGCCGTTGGCCAGGCGCAGCGCCGAGCCGGTGCGGCCGGTCGTCCACGTCGCGCCGGTCAGGGTCGCGGGGTGCGTGCCTCCCGCGTCGGCGGCGGTGCCGCCCTGGCCCTCGTCGAGCGGCCAGTGCCCGGCCGGCGGGCGGCCGGAGTTGACGTTGAAGACGTACGTGCGGATCGGGCCGAGCTGCCCGGCGCGGTCCTTGCTGCGGACCGACAGCACGTTGGGGCCGTCGTGCCGCGGGGTGATCTGGACCGTGGCCTTGCCTTCCTCGCCCGCCGCGACCGCGGTGGTGGGGCTGGTGTCGACCCCGTAGAGGTAGGAGGCCACGTCGGTGACGCCGTTGGGGCCGAAGCTGAACGTCCCCGCCAGGCCGAGGCCGTCGGACCAGGAGTTCTCCGGGTACTCGGGCGAGGCGACCGTGGGCTGCTGGCCGGGCGCGGTGGCGTCCACCGTGGCCTCGCACCACGGGCTCCAGGCGCTGGTGGCGCTGCCGTCCTCGGCGCGTACCCGCCAGCGGACCAGGGCGCCGTCCGCGTACAGGCTGGCCGGGACGGTGGCGGCGAAGGCGGTGCCGGAGGAGCCGGTGGCGGTGACGTACTCGCCGGTCTTCACGCCGGCGGCGTTGTACCACTCGAAGCGGCCCTTGACCGAGTTGTCGGCGTCCTTGAGCTTGGCCCACAGCTTGGGCGTGGCCGTGCTGATGACCGGACGGTCGTCACCGGAGACGCAGGGCCCGCCCGGGTCCGACCAGACGTCGGCGGCGACCGGGTCGGTGGGGATGGAGTTGTACTCGATGACCGCGGTCGGGTTGTTCTTGAACTTCTTCCAGGCGTACACGTCGGTCTCGCTGGTGGCCCGGAGGCCGACGGTCATCGTGTTCCACTTCTTGGAGGCGGCGTCGGCGGCCCAGGAGGTGATGTCGAACTCGACGCCGCCCGGCAGGCAGGAGGAGCCCCAGCCCTTGGCCACGTTGACCGTGCTCAGCAGCCTGGTCCAGGACGGCTGCTTGTTCCAGGTGGTGCTGGAGCTGATCGCGCCGGTGCCCCACGCCTCGACCTTGCGGGCGCTGCACGAGTACGACCACGTCTCGTACGTCCGCAGCGTCGCCTTGACGATCTGCTTGCCGTGGATGGTCGCGCCGGTCGCCATCTGGAAGAACGAGCGGTTCTTCTGCGACTCGACGTGCCCCACGCGGGCGACGTCGCTGGAGTTGAGGTAGTTGGAGTTCGGCCAGTTGCTCCAGACCGCGGTCCACGAGCCGCGCGGGGCCGAGAAGTAGGGGTCGAGGTAGACGGGGAAGCGGGTCCCCGGGTCCGTCAGCATCGCGCGGTCCGGCTTGAGCCGCAGCTCGCGGCCCTTGACCGTCACGCCCATCGTGGCCTCGCGGGCCTCGGGCGAGCGGCCCTCCTTGAGCGCCTGCGGGCTGGTCATGCCCTCGGAGTCCCACATCTTGGGGGTGGGGGCGAGGAAGAGCGCGCCGCCGGCCTCGTCGAGCGCCCGCAGGTTGCCCACGGCGTCGGTCTTGACCGTCAGTCCCTCGGCGGCCAGCGGGTACGCCAGCTCGGTCAGGGCCGCCGCCGCCTCCCGCGTCTTGACGACGAGCAGGTGCGAGAAGCCGTCCACGTCGGCCGTGACCTGGAGGTCGACGCCCGGCCTGACCTCGGCGTAGGTGGCGGTGTCGCCGTTCAGCACGGGCTTCGGCAGCGGGCCGGTCCAGCCGAGCTCCAGAGTCTTGCCGCCGCGCGACAGGCGGGCCAGCGGGCCGCTGCCGCCGCCGGAGAAGGTGACCCCGACCGCGGCGGCGACCGGCTCGACGGCGCCGTCCTGGCGCAGGCGGAGCGTGGTGTCCACGGGCACCCAGCCGCCGTCCCTGCGGACCTGGACGGGGCGTACGTGCTGCTCCAGCGTGAACGTGCCGTCCGGCTTGGCGAAGACGCGGCGGGTCTCGCCGCGCATGGACTCGATCTCGACGACCCGGTTGTCCCGCCGGGCGAGAGCGGACGCCCGCCGCTCCGCGCCCTCCTGGCCGGGCGGCCCGGCCTGCTCCGGCGGCGCCGCGGCATGCGCCGCCGGAGGGGTCTCGGCCGCGGCGGGCGGGGCCTGTGTCAGGACCACCGCCGCCATCGGAAACGCCATCGCCGCCGCACCCAGTAAACGCACGACCCGCATCTGTCCTCGCCCATGCTGAGCAGGGGTTACGCGCGGAACGAAGACCGTCCGGCGTCTCCACGATCTTCGGTTGACGATCGGATTGTCACCCTGTGTCAGACGCCGAGTCCAGAGTTCTGCTCATTATGTTCACGAAAAGCTTCAAAGCTCGCGTTCGCGCGCAAAAAGTCGTCAGACCTTCGTGGGCAGCGGAGAGGCGGCCGGGTTGACCCGCTTGACGATCTCGTCGAGCACGATCCGCACGTACGGCTCCCCCACCCACAGGTGCTTGGCGCCCTCGACGCCGACGACCTCGGCCTGCGGCACCCGCGCGAAACGCTTGCGCGCCTCCTCCGGCCGCAGGTAGTCGTCGAACTCCGGCACCAGCGCGACCAGCGGCCTGCCGAAGGCCGCCCAGGCGTCGAGATCGTCGTCGGTGGCCCTGTGCAGCGGCGGCGAGAGCAGGATCGCGCCCTCCACCAGCGGGTCGTGCGCCCACTTGAGCGCCAGCTCGGTGCCGAACGACCAGCCGACCACCCAGACGCGCGGCAGGTCGTGGAACTCGGCGTACTCCAGCGCGGCCGCCACGTCGAACCGCTCGCCCTCGCCCCGGTCGAAGGCCCCCTCGGAGGTGCCGCGCTCGGAGGAGGTGCCGCGCGTGTTGAACCGCAGCACCGCCAGGTCGGCGAGGGCCGGCAGCCGGTTGGCCGCCTTCTTGTAGAGGTGGCTGTCCATGAAGCCGCCGTGGGTCGGCAGCGGATGCAGGGTCACCAGCGTCGCGACCGGAGGGCGGCCGGCCGGCAGGGCCAGCTCGCCGACCAGGGTCAGGCCGTCGGCCGTGTGCAGCTCGATCGGCTCCCGCCGGGCCGGCAACACCGTCGCCGCGCGAATCTCCACCATCGTTCCTTTCGGGGGCTAGTAACGGCTGCGGCCGGGGCCGCGGTCGAGCCTCTTGCGCCAGCAGGGCTGGTGCCAGTGGCGGCGTTCCTCGTCGCCGCCCGACCAGGCGGGCCAGGCCACCAGGTGCGGCTGCCCGGGGCGGATCTCCTGGTCGCAGCCGGGGCAGCGGTAGTTCTTGGTCGACGAGGCGCCCGTGAGCATGCGGACCTTCCACTCGCCGTCCGGCCACTCCTCCACCTTGTCCAGGCCGGTCGGGAAGCCGAAGGGGCGGGAGGACTCCCTGCGGCGGGCCCGTCGCGGGCTCATCCCGTGCCGCCTCCGGACCCGCCGGACGTCATGCCCCCGTCGAACGCCATGACCCCAGTTTTCCAGAGCCGCTAAGGTGGGTCGTCATGCGGCTGGTCATCGCGCGATGCAGCGTGGATTACGTAGGACGGCTCACGGCTCACCTGCCGATGGCCCCGAGGCTCGTGCTCATCAAGGCGGACGGCAGCGTGAGCATCCACGCCGACGACCGCGCCTTCAAGCCGCTCAACTGGATGAACCCTCCGTGCAAGCTCAAGGAGGACGGCGGCACCTGGACGGTCACCCACGGCAAGACCGGCGAGAAGCTGGTCCTGACCATGGACGAGATCCTCCACGACTCCAGCCACGAGCTGGGCGTCGACCCCGGGCTGATCAAGGACGGCGTGGAGGCCCACCTTCAGGAGCTGCTCGCCGAGCACATCACCACGCTGGGCGACGGCTACTCGCTGATCCGCCGCGAGTACATGACGGCCATCGGTCCCGTCGACATCCTGTGCCGCGACGGCCTCGGCGCGACCGTGGCGGTGGAGATCAAGCGGCGCGGGGAGATCGACGGCGTCGAGCAGCTCACCCGCTATCTGGAGCTGCTCAACCGCGACCCGCTGCTCGCGCCGGTCCGCGGCGTCTTCGCCGCCCAGGAGATCAAGCCGCAGGCCCGGGTGCTGGCCACCGACCGCGGCATCGACTGCGTCACCCTCGACTACGACGCGCTGCGCGGCATCGAGCCGGAGAACCCGACCCTGTTCTGACCCGCCGTTCCGGCCCGCCGCAGGTCGTCACGCCCCCCTTGCCCTAGTAAGCGATGGCTTACCGGATTATCGTGACGCCATGACCACGGTGACGTTCGACTCACTGAACCCGGCGACCGGCGCGGTCGTCGGAAGCCATCCGAAGCAGGGCCCCGAGGCCGTCCGCGAGGCGGTCGGCCGGGCCGACGAGGCCGCCGCCTGGTGGGCGGGCCTCGGTCACGCCGAGCGCCGGCGCCGGCTGCTCGACTACAAGGCGGTCGTCACCCGCGACCTCCGGGAGCTCGCCCGGCTCGTCCACGAGGAGACCGGCAAGCCGGTCGGCGACGCCACGCTGGAGATCGTGCTGGCGATCACGCACATCGACTGGGCCGCGCGCAACGCCCACAAGGTGCTGGGCCGCCGCCGCGTCGCGACCGGCATGATCGGCCTCAACCTGGCCGCCACGCTCGAATACCTCCCGCTGGGGGTCGTCGGCGTGATCGGCCCCTGGAACTATCCGGTCTTCACGCCGATGGGGTCCATCGCGTACGCGCTGGCCGCCGGCAACGCCGTGGTGTTCAAGCCGAGCGAGTTCACCCCCGGCGTCGGGGTACGGCTGGCGGAGCTGTTCGCCCAGGCGGTGCCCGAGCACCCGGTGTTCCAGGCGGTGACCGGCCTCGGCGAGACCGGCGCGGCCCTCGCCGCCGACCCGCGCGTCCGCAAGATCGCCTTCACCGGCTCGACGGCCACGGCCAAGCGCGTCATGGCGGCCTGCGCCGAGAACCTCACGCCGATCGTGGCCGAGTGCGGGGGCAAAGACGCCTTCATCGTCGACGCCGACGCCGACCTCGGCGCCGCCGCCGACGCCTGCCTGTGGGGCGCGATGTCCAACGCCGGGCAGACCTGCGTGGGCGTCGAGCGCGTCTACGTCGTGGACGCCGTCTACGACGGGTTCATGCGCGAGCTGTCCGAGCGGGTGACCAAGGTGCGGGCCGGCGAGGACTACGGGCCGATCACCATGCCCGCCCAGGTCGACGTCATCAAGCGGCACATCGACGCCGCCGCCAAGGCGGGCCGGGTGGTCACCGGCGGGCCGGACGCGGTGCGGCCGCCGTTCGTGGACCCGGTCATCGTCGAGGACGTGCCCGAGGACTCCGCCGCCGTACGCGAGGAGACCTTCGGCCCCACGATCACGGTCCGGCGCACCCGCGACGCGCAGGAGGCGCTGGAGCTGGCCAACGCCTCGTCGTACGGGCTCGGCGGAACGGTGTTCTCCAGGAACGCGCGCCGGGCGACCGAGCTGGCCCGCCTCATGCGGACCGGCATGACGGCGATCAACTCGGTCATCTCGTTCGCCGGGGTGCCGTCCCTGCCGTTCGGCGGCGTCGGCGACTCGGGCTTCGGGCGCATCCACGGGGCCGACGGGCTGCGGGAGTTCAGCAGGCCGAAGGCGATCTCCCGGCAGCGTTTCGCGATGCCGGGCATGAACCTGACCTCGTTCTCCAGGGGGCCCGACGAGCTTGAGCGGCTGATCAGGCTTGTCACGTTCTTGCACGGCCGACGTAAAAGATAATCTTCGTACTCTTTCCCTAAACGGATCACCCGTCCATAATTGTGTGCTCTGGGGGCCACGATCATGTTGGACGGGTGGAATGTGAACCGGTCTTACCGGGGAATGTCGGCTGAGCAAAGGCTGGCGGACAGACGGGAGCGGCTGATGACGGCCGCCTACACGCTATACGCGAAGCCGGGATTCGCGGCGACGACGATCGAAAGGCTGTGCTCGGAGGCGCGGATCTCCAACCGCGCCTTCTACGAATGTTTCGGCGGGCGCGAGGAGCTCCTTCAGGCGCTGCACCAACGGTGCGTGGAGGAAAGCCTGGGCGCCGTGGCCGAAGCGGTCAAGGAGGCCCCGAACACCCTCGAAGGGCGGGTGCGAGCGGGGATTCGCGCCTATATCGAGTTCGCCACGTCCGACTGGCGCCGCGCCCGCATCATGCACGTCGAGGTGCGCAGGTCGGGCGACGTGCTGTCAATGTCGCGGCAGCGGGCCATAGAGTCCTTCGCCCGCATCATCCAGGAGGCCGCCGCCGATTTCCCGCAGGATCCGCGGGTGAATCGGCGGCTGCTGACCCTCGGCGTGATTGGGGCGTTGCAGGAGTTGCTCATCGAATGGCTGCTGGCCGAGACCCAGCCGGCCATCGACGATCTCGTGGCGGCGGCGGTGCACATCTTCTTGCGGAGCCTCGGCGCGCCCGGTCCCGGGGCGGTCCCGGGATAAATGGCGCCGTATTCCGCGTCATACATCGCGGATGCGTGCCATCCGTAATCCAGATTTTGTCTAAGTCGGGAAAGAGCGGGCGGCGGCTGATCACCGCCCGCTCCTATATGTGCCCTCAGGCCACCGCGGCCGCCGGAGCCTCGACGAGCAGGACCCGATTCAGCCGGGTCACCGCCAGGATCCGCATGATCCGCGGTGGCACCCCCCGTAGGACGAGGCGGCGTTGCGCGCCCATCGCGCGCCGATGCGCCCCCACGAGCACGCCGAGACCGGTCGCGTCGATCATCTCCAGCTTGGAGAGATCGAGGATCAGGTCGCCCTCGCCGGCGTCGAGAGCGTCGTGCAGCCGCTCGCGCACCCCCGCTGACGTGCCGGCGTCGAGCCTGGCCCCGATCCGCACCACTTGGGCTCTCGGATTGCCTCGGACGCGCATGCCACCTCCTCAGTCACGCGCACAGCCGGTCGCGCCCGTGCGCACTCGCGCGCGGAACGCACCGTCTGCATGTCACCCCTACCCACGTACGGGCAGCGACACGACAGCTTCGAGCAGGAACTCTCCGTCCCCCGTCGGGCGGGCCCGCACCGCGCCGCCCACCGCGGCCAGCCGCTCCGCCATGCCGGTGAGGCCGCTGCCCAGGTCGTCGGCCTGCCGCCGGGCCACCCCGTCGTTGCGTACGGACAGCTCCGCCCGCTCGGGCGTGAACCGGATCGTGATGTCGCAGAACGTCGCCGCGCTGTGCTTGAGCACGTTGGTGACCGCCTCGCGCACCGCGAGGGCGAAGTCGGGAGCCAGCCCCCCGGGGAGCTCGCGATAGGGCAGACGCACCTCGCAACGGACCCCGGCCGCTTCGAGCACTCCCTTCACGCTATCCAGCTCGGCGGTCAAGTCAAGCTCGCGGTAGCCGCGCACGGCCTCGCGCAGCTCGCGCAGCGCCTTGCGGGTGAGCGTGTTGATCTCGGTCAGCTCGGCCCGCGCCGCCGCGGGATCGGCCTCCGACAGGCGCTTGGCCAGCTCGGTCTTGACCGCGATGGCGGAGAGCTGGTGGCCCACCAGGTCGTGCAGGTCGCGGGCGAAGCGCAGGCGCTCCTCGGCCAGCGCCAGCCGGGTGTGCGCCTCGCGGCCCTGGTGCGCCTGCTCCGCCAGGGTCCAGATCCACAGCCACAGCCGGCCGGACGGCGGCAGCGTCAGGCACCAGACGGCGTAGATGCCGCCGAAGTAGAGCGCGGCCTCCGGCAGCCTCAGGTCCGCGCCGGACACTCCGGTGTCGGTCGCCACCCCGAGCAGGCCGAGCCCCACGGCGACCACGAAGGCCCCCGCCGACTGCAGGACCGCCGTGCGCTTGGTGACCCGCAGCGTGGCGGTGTAGACCCAGACCATGATGAGGAAACCCCAGCCGAAGGGGTCTCCCCCGCCCGCCACGGTGCCGATCACCGCGAGCACCGCGCACGCCACGACCTCGCGGAGGGGGTAGCGGCCGGCCATCACGGCGTCGATGGCCCGCCAGGCGAGCCAGGTGAAGCCGGCCGCGGCCGCGAACGCGGGCACGGCTCGCCACCAGGGGAACCTCCCCTCGCCGAACAGCACGGCGCTGCCCAGCGCGAGGAAGATCCACAGCATGACGAGACCGGCGATCAACGTGATCCACGTGATGCGCCGGGCTCGTTGGAGCGCTTCCATCCGCCGCCGTCCGCCTACCCGGCGCGCAGCACTTCGGTGAGCTTGAGCCGCGCTCCCGTGCGCAGCACCGCCCGGCGGTACACGCCGGCGCCGAACGACAGCACCGCGACCACCGCCAGCGCCATGGCCGCCATGGACGCCCCCACCTGCCACAGCGGCACCTCGGTCGCCGCCATCCGCACCGGCATGACCATGGACGAGAACGGCGGCACGTACGACATGACCGTGGCCAGCGTGCCCGTGGCGTCGGTGGTCGCGTAGAAGGCCATGAAGTACGTGATCATGATGACCATGCTCAGCGGGGTGATCACGCTGCCGACCTCCTCCTGGCGGGAGACGAGCGAGGCGAACGCGGCCGACAGCGTCGCGAAGAAGGCGTAGCCGAGCACGAACCACACCAGCACCCCGGCCACGAGCCCGCCGATGCCGGGCGGGAAGTCCGCGGCGATGCCGGAGGCCGCCGCGGCGCCGAGGCCGACGGCCAGGATCACCACCAGGTTGATCAGTCCGAGCACGCCAAGGCCGATGATCTTGCCGGCGAGCAGCTGCCAGGGCCGCAGCGTGGAGAGCAGGATCTCCACGATCCGGCTGCCCTTCTCCTCCACGACGCCCATTGCCACCATCGACACCTGGCTGAAGATCAGCATGAACAGCACCAGCACGAGCACCACGGCGATCCCGGTGCGGGCCGACTCGTAACGCACGTCCGCGCCCACGGACTCCACCTGCAACGGCGGGATCGACACGCCCGCCGCGCCGAGCTTGACCTCCCGGTTCACGCTCTGCAGCAGCACGCCGAGCTCGTCGTCGAGCTGGCCGTCGGTGAGCACCTTGGCCCCGCCGACCAGCACGGCGTCCACGTCGCCGTCGAGCACGGCCTGCCGGGCCGCGGCCTCGTCGGCGAACTCCCGCCACTCGAACTCCGCGTCCGGCGCCGCCCGGTCCAGCGGCAGCCGCTGGCTGTTCACGGTGCCGAGGGTGTAGGAGTCGGAGCCGCCCATGAGCTTGGGCGCGAACGAGACCGCCGCCACCAGGACGGCCGTCACCAGCAGGCCGACGACGAACCCCTTCGTGCGGAGCTGCGTCATCACCTCTCTGCGGGCGACCAGCATCACACCGTTCACGCCACGGCCTCCTTGAAGATCTCGGTGAGGGTCGGCTGCTCGACCCCGAAGTGCTCGACGCGGCCCGCCTTCATGGCGCGGCGCAGGACCTCCTGGTCGTCGCCGCCGGACACGCGCAGGACGTGCCGGTCGCCGTTCACGGTGACCGTGCCGGGCAGACCGTCCGCCCAGCCGGGGGCAGGGTCGCGGACGACCACGCGCAGCGTGTCGCTCTCGGCGGCGCGCAGCTCGGCCACGGTGCCGGAGGCCACCATGCGCCCGCGCGCGACGATGCCGACCGAGTCGCACAGCCGCTCGACCAGGTCGAGCTGGTGGCTGGAGAAGATCACCGGCACGCCGCCCCTGCACCGGTCCTGGAGCGTGGTGGCCAGCGCGTCCACGGCGATCGGGTCCAGGCCGGAGAACGGCTCGTCCAGCACCAGCACCTCGGGGTCGTGCACCAGCGCGACCGCGAGCTGCACCCGCTGCTGGTTGCCCAGCGACAGCGCCTGCACCGCGTCGTTCCTGCGCTCGGCCACGCCCAGCCGTTCCATCAGCTCCTCGGTGGCCTTGCGCGCGGCCGGCGCGCTGAGGCCGTGCAGGCGGCCGAAGTACTCGATCTGCTCGACGACCCGCATCTTCTGGTACAGCCCGCGCTCCTCCGGCATGTAGCCGAAGCGGCGCCGCGCGTCGTAGTCGAGAAGCCGGCCGTCCCAGCTCACCGAGCCGGAGTCGGCCTGGAGCACGCCCATGACGATGCGCATGGTGGTCGTCTTGCCGGCGCCGTTCGCGCCCACGAACCCGTACATCTCCCCAGGCCGCACGCTGAAGCCCACGCCGTCCAGCGCGACCTTTCCGCCGGGTGCGTCGGGGCCGCCCGCGAAGCGCTTGCGCAGCTCGCTGATCTCCAGCATCAGGTCCTCTCCTTCGTCATGGGTCAATAGTGGCGTTCGCGCTGTTCGCCCAGGTAGTCGCGGATATCACGGGCCCGACATGCATCCCGCGTCCGATCGCGATGACTTTTGTCATTAACCTGGGGCCATGACGCGCGCCGACAAGGACAAACCGGTCGTTCTCTCTCGCATCTACACCCGTGCCGGCGACGACGGCACCACCCGGCTGAGCGACATGAGCACCACCGCCAAGACCGATCCGCGGCTGGCCGCGTACGCCGACGTGGAGGAGGCCAACGCCCACCTCGGGCTGGCCCTGTCGTTCGGCACCCTGCCGGGCGAGCTGGCCGAGCTGCTGTCCCGCCTCCAGAACGAGCTCTTCGACGTCGGCGCCGATCTCGCCACCCCGGTCACGGACAACCCCGAATACCCGCCGCTGCGGGTCGAGCAGTCCTACGTCGACCGGCTGGAGGAGCAGTGCGACCGGCTCAACGAGGGCCTGAAGCCGCTGCGCAGCTTCATCCTGCCGGGCGGCGACCCCGCGACGGCGGCGCTGCACGTGGCCCGCGTGACCGTACGCCGGGCCGAGCGCACCACCTGGGCCGCCCTGCGGACCCACGAGGACATGAACCCGCTGACCGCGAAATACCTCAACCGGCTGTCGGACCTGCTGTTCATCGCCTGCCGCGTCGCCCACGCCGGCCAGGAGATCCTGTGGAAGCCGGGCGGGACGCGCTGAGCACCCCTCGGCGGCGCTCAGGCCCGCCCTGAGCGCCCGTCAGGCCACGTCGAGGTAGGCACTGGGCGGCGCGGACTCCAGCCACGCCAGGAAACCCGTCAGCGCATCGGCGCTCATCGCCAGCGACACGTCCCGCGTAGTGCCGCTGCAGTCGACCGCGTAGAGCCCGTCGCCGAGCTCGCGACGGGCGGAAACGACGAGGCCGCGCCTCGCGATCGCGTGGCGCGGCCTCAGTCGGACGCCCAGAAGCGGAATCCAGTGGAGTTCCCCGTCGGCATAACGGGCCACCCCGCTGCGCCATCCGCGGTCACCGACCCGCAACCGACACGGTACGTTGCCGCGCGAGCGCGTCAGCATGACCACGCGCGGCACCACGAGGGCGGCAAGCAGCACTGCGAGAACCACAACCGTCGCCACCATGCCGCCCCCCTGTACGTCTGTTATACGTCTTCCCCCGCCGCGCGGAGCCGGGCCCTGGCACGCTTGGCCTCGATCGCCGCGTCGGCGTCTTCCTGGTTGGCCTCGATGGAGGCCTGAGCGCGGTCGAGCGCGTCACGGGCAGCCGCGACGTCGACCTCCGACCCGAGCTCGGCGACCTCGGCGAGCACGGACACCTCATTGTCCGCCACGGAGATGAACCCGCCGTGAACGGCCGCCACGAGGTCGCCCTCGCCCTCACGCTTCACGCGCAGCACGCCGCCCTCGACGAGAACGCCGAGCACAGGTGCATGTTGCGGCATAATACCGATCTCGCCGTCCACGGTCTTGGCAATCACCATGTCGGCCTCGCCGGACCAGATCTCACGCTCGGGTGAGACAACCCCTACGCGTAGCTTCGCCACTTGTGCAGGTTCCTTTCCGATCAGGTGGCGGCGCGGGGCCGGGCCCCGGCCGCCACCGTATGGCGATTAGCGACGCTGGAGTTCCTTGGCCTTGGCCACGGCCTGCTCGATGCCGCCGACCATGAAGAACGCCTGCTCGGGCAGGTGGTCGTACTCACCCGCGCAGAGGCCCTTGAAGGAGGCGATGGTCTCGTCCAGCGGCACGGTCTCGCCCGGCTGGCCGGTGAAGGCCTCGGCCGCGTACATCGGGTGCGACAGGAAGCGCTCGATGCGGCGGGCCCGCTGGACGGTGACCTTGTCCTCCTCGGACAGCTCGTCGATGCCGAGGATCGCGATGATGTCCTGGAGCTCGCGGTACTTCTGCAGGATCCGCTTGGTCTCCTGGGCCACCCGGTAGTGCTCCTCGCCCACGATCTGCGGGTCGAGGATCCGGGAGGAGGAGTCGAGCGGGTCCACCGCGGGGTAGATGCCCTTCTCCGAGATCGGCCGCGACAGAACGGTCTGCGCGTCGAGGTGCGCGAACGCGTTGTGCGGGGCCGGGTCGGTGATGTCGTCCGCGGGGACGTAGATCGCCTGCATGGAGGTGATCGAGTGACCGCGGGTCGAGGTGATGCGCTCCTGGAGCACGCCCATCTCGTCGGCCAGCGTGGGCTGGTAACCCACGGCCGACGGCATGCGGCCGAGCAGGGTGGAGACCTCGGAACCGGCCTGCGTGAAGCGGAAGATGTTGTCGATGAAGAGCAGCACGTCCTGCTTCTGCACGTCGCGGAAGTACTCCGCCATGGTCAGCGCCGACAGCGCGACCCGCAGACGGGTGCCCGGCGGCTCGTCCATCTGGCCGAAAACGAGCGCGGTGTCCTTGAGGACGTCCGCCTCCTCCATCTCCAGCCAGAGGTCGTTGCCCTCACGGGTGCGCTCGCCCACGCCGGCGAAGCACGAGGTGCCACCGAAGTTGCGGGCGACACGGCGGATCATCTCCTGGATGAGGACCGTCTTGCCCACGCCGGCGCCGCCGAACAGGCCGATCTTGCCACCCTGCACGTACGGGGTGAGCAGGTCGATGACCTTGATGCCGGTGACGAGCAGCTCGGTGCGCGACTCGAGCTGGTCGAAGGCCGGGGCCGGACGGTGGATGCCCCACCGCTCGGTGATCTTCAGGGACGAGGTCGGGACGTCGAGCGTCTCGCCCAGCGCGTTCCACACGTGGCCCTTGACGACGTCGCCGACCGGCACCGAGATCGGGCCGCCGGTGTCCTGGACGGCCTGGCCGCGGACCAGGCCGTCGGTGGGCTGCATGGAGATGGCGCGGACCAGGTTGTCGCCGAGGTGCTGGGCGACCTCCAGGGTCAGCGTCTTGGTCTCGCCGCCGAGGGTGACCTCGACCTTGAGCGCGTTATAGATCTCGGGCATCGCGTCGACGGGGAACTCCACGTCGACGACGGCGCCGGTGACGCGAGCCACGCGGCCGGTGCCGGCCGCGGCGGCTTCTACAGTTTCAACAGCCTCTGCAGTCATTTCACTCTTTCCCCGCTGCGGCGTCAGCGAGCGCGTTGGCCCCACCGACGATCTCGCTGATTTCCTGGGTGATCTCGGCCTGGCGAGCCTGGTTCATCTGCTGGGTGAGCACCCGCATCAGCTCGTTGGCGTTGTCGGTCGCCGACTTCATGGCGCGCCGCCTGGCGGCCTCCTCGGAGGCGGCCGACTGCAGCAGCGCGGTGAAGATCCGGGACTCCACGTAACGCGGAAGCAGCGACTCCAGCACGTCGCCGGCGGTCGGCTCGAACTCGAAGTACGGCGGAATCTGGGCGGACTCCGTGGCCTCGGTCTCCTCGACCTCCAGCGGCAGAACGCGCTTGACGACGACGTTCTGGGTCAGCATCGAGATGAACTCGGTCGAGACGATGTGGATCTCGTCGATCCCGTTCTCGTCCTTGAACGAGTCGATGAGGACACCCGCGATCTCCTTGGCGTCGGCGTAGGCCGGCTTCCTGGAGAAGCCGACCCACTCGCCGCCCATCGTCCGGTTGCGGAAGGAGTGCCAGGTGACACCCTTGCGCCCGGTGACGAACGGCACGACGTCGAGGCCACGGCTCTCCAGCAGCCCGCGCAGGGCCTCGGCCTCGCGCAGCACGTTGGCGTTGAAGCCGCCGCAGAACCCGCTGTCGCTCGTGACGATGAGGACGCCCGCCTTGGCGGGGTTGTCCTTCGCCACGGTCAGCGGATGGTCGACGCTCGCCGCGTTGCTGACGACGCCGGTCACGGCGCGGGTGATCTCCCGCTCGTACGGCAGCGCCGCCTGCATCCGTTGCTGCGCCCGCACGATCCGTGAGGAGGCGATGAGCTCCTGCGCGCGCGTGATCTTCGCGGTCGACTTGACCGAGCTGATCCGCCGCCGCAGCAGCCTGAGCTGGGCACCCATGGACTACTTCTCCGTCGCCGGGCGGACGACCTTCTTGATCTTCTCCTGGCCGACCTCGCCGGCCTCAAGCGGCGCGACCGGCTCGTCCTTCACCAGCAGCTCGCCCGAGGAGGTGGTGAAGCCCTTCTTGAACTCCGTGATGGCGTCCTTGAGGGTGGTGACCGTGTCGTCGCCCATGTCCTTGGTCTCGCGGATGCTGTCGAAGACGCCCTTGTGCGAGGACTGCAGGTAGTCGAGGAACTCGGACTCGAACCTGCGGATGTCCTCGACCGGCACCTCGTCCAGCTCTCCGGTGGTGCCGGCCCACACCGACACGACCTGGCGCTCAACGGGGAACGGGGAGTACTGCGGCTGCTTGAGCAGCTCGACCAGCCGCTGACCGCGCTCCAGCTGGGCGCGGGAGGCGGCGTCGAGGTCGGAGGCGAACGCGGCGAACGCCTCCAGGTCGCGGTACTGGGACAGCGACAGCTTCAGCGTGCCGGCGACCTTGCGCATGGCCTTGACCTGCGCGGAACCGCCGACTCGGGAGACGGAGATGCCGACGTTGATGGCCGGGCGGACGCCGGCGTTGAACAGGTCGGTCTCCAGGAAGCACTGGCCGTCGGTGATGGAGATGACGTTGGTCGGGATGAACGCCGACACGTCGTTGCCCTTGGTCTCGATGATCGGCAGGCCCGTCATCGAGCCGCCGCCCATGTCGTTCGACAGCCGGGCGCAGCGCTCCAGGAGCCGGGAGTGGAGGTAGAAGACGTCACCGGGGAAGGCCTCGCGGCCCGGGGGGCGACGCAGCAGCAGGGACACGGCGCGGTAGGCGTCGGCCTGCTTGGTCAGGTCGTCGAAGACGATGAGGACGTGCTTGCCCTGGTACATCCAGTGCTGGCCGATGGCCGAACCGGTGTAGGGGGCGAGATACTTGTAACCGGCCGGGTCGGAGGCGGGAGCGGCGACGATGGTGGTGTACTCCATCGCGCCGGCCTCCTCGAGCCGGGCCTTGACCTGCGCGATCGTGGAGCCCTTCTGGCCGACCGCGACGTAGACGCAGCGGACCTGCTGCTCCGGGTCGCCGGAGGCCCAGGCCTCGCGCTGGTTGAGGATGGTGTCGACGGCGATCGCGGTCTTGCCCGTGCCGCGGTCACCGATGATCAGCTGGCGCTGGCCGCGGCCGATCGGCGTCATGGCGTCGATCGCCTTGATGCCGGTCTGCAGCGGCTGCTTCACCGGCTGCCGCTGGACGACCGAGGGGGCCTGCAGCTCAAGGGCACGGGTGCCCTCGGCGGTGATGGCGCCCTTGCCGTCGAGGGGGTTGCCCAGGGGGTCGACCACACGGCCGAGGAAGTCGTCGCCGACGGGCACGGACAGGACCTCGCCCGTCCTGCGGACCGTCTGGCCCTCCTCGATGCCGCTGAAGTCGCCCAGGACCACGACACCGATCTCACGGGTGTCGAGGTTGAGCGCCAGGCCGCGCGTGCCGTTCTCGAACTCCAGCAGTTCGTTCGCCATCGCCGAGGGCAGGCCGGAGACATGGGCGATGCCGTCGCCGGCGTCGACGACGGTCCCGATCTCCTCGCGCGCGGCGCCTTCCGGTTCGTACGCCTGGACGAAGCGCTCAAGCGCGTCCCGGATCTCGTCCGGCCGGATCGTAAGCTCCGCCATCTCTACTCTGTCTCCCTATTTCGCCTAGCCGGCCAACCGGCGGCGGACTTCTTCGATTCGTCCCACGATGGTGGTGTCGATGATCTCGTCGCCGATGCGGACCGAGAACCCACCGAGCACTCGCTTGTCCACCTCGACATTCAGGTGCACGTCACGCCCGTACGAGGTGCGCAGCCACGACGTCAGGCGCCGCTTCTGCTCCGCGGTCAGCTCGACGGCGCTGCGCACCACCGCCACGAGGCGCTGGCGCTGCTGCGCCACGAGCTGGCCGAACTCCTCGAGCCCTGCTTCCAGGCTACGTCCTCGCGGGTGCAGAACCACCTGCGTGATGAGGCGCAGGCTGGTGGGCGCCACCTTGCCGCCGAGCAGGTCGCTCAGCAGCTGCCGCTTGCCCGCGGCGGGGGCGGCGGGGTCGGCGAGCGCGCGGCGCAGGGCGGGGTTGCCGGCCACGACGCGGCCGAAGCGGAAGAGCTCGTCCTCCACGTCGTCGAGCCGCGCCTGGCTCTCCGCCTCCGCGGCCCCGGCGACCACGCCGAGCCGTTCGAGCACGTCGGCGAGGTCGCCGGCGCGAGACCAGCGAGCCGCGACCGCGCTCTCGACGGTGGCCAGCGCGGCCGCGCCGATCTTGCCCTCCAGCAGCGCGCGCACGGTGCGCGTCTTCGCCTCCACAGGCCTGGCCTGGTCGGACAGGGCGCGGCGCAGGCCGTGCTCGCGGTCGAGCAGATCCGCGACCGCGAACAGCTCGTCGGAGAGCGTCCCGAGGTCGGCACTGCCGGCGACCGCGTTGAACCGCTCCTCGACCTCGGCCAGCGACGCCCTGCTCAGACCGCGCATCAGCGCACCGCCTGCGCGTTGGAGCTCTCCAGCTCGTCGAGGAACCGGTCGACGATGCGGCTCTGACGGGCCTCGTCCTCCAGCGACTCGCCCACGATGCGGCCCGCGAGCTCGGTCGACAGGCGGCCGATCTCGGTGCGGAGCTGCGCGAAGGCGGCCTGACGGTCGGCCTCGATCTGCGCGTGCGCGGCCTCGACGAGGCGGCGGGCCTCGGCCTGCGCCTCCTCGCGGAGCTCGGCCTTGATCTGCGCGGCCTGCTCACGGGCCTCCTCGCGGAGCCTGCCGGCCTCGCGCCGGGCCTCCTCGAGGTTGGCCGCGTACTGCCGCTGCAGCTCCTGGGCCTGGGCCTGGGCCTCTTCGGCCCGCTTGATGCCGCCCTCGATCGCATCCGTACGCTCGGCCAGCGTCTTCTGGATGCGTGGCACGAGCATGCGCCCGACGACGAGGAAGACGACGAGGAACGCGAAGATACCGACGACGAGCTCGTACGTGTGCGGAATGAGGGGGTTGGAGCCCTCCTCCGCGAGGAGCGTAGCTGCCTTAACGATCATGTTGCAGCCTTTCGTCAGTCGAGGGCTATCAGATGCCCGAGAAGATGAACGGCGCCACCAGGCCGATCAGGGCGAGGGCCTCGGTGAGGACGAAGCCGAGGAGCATGTTCTGGCGGATCAGGCCGTAAGCCTCGGGCTGGCGCGCGATGGCCTGCACGCCCTGACCGAAGATGATGCCGACGCCGATGCCGGGGCCGATGGCGGCGAGACCGTAACCGATGGCGGTGACGTTGCCGGAGACCTCAGCGAGAACGCTCATTGTTCTTATTCCTTTACTTAACGGCCGGTGACGTGGGTATCACCGGTCATGGACATTCCGTGTGGTGTGCGTGGGACTCAGTGCTCAGCGTGCAGCGAGTTGCCGATGTACATCGCCGCCAGCATCGCGAACAGGAAGGCCTGCAGGAACTGGATGAACATCTCGAAGCCGGTCAGGACGATGGTCATCAACACACCGAGGACACCGACGGGGGCGCCCAGCGGGGTCAGCTTCTCGAAGAGGAACCAGAAGCCGACCATGCTGAAGAAGGCCAGGAGCATGTGACCCGCGAACATGTTCGCGAAGAGTCGGACCGCGTGCGTGAAGGGGGCGATGATCAGGTTCGACAGGAACTCGATCGGCGCGAGCAGCACGTAGATGAACTTGGGCAGGCCGGGCGGGAACATCATGTTCTTGAAGTAGCCGACCGGGCCCTGGTGCTTCATGCCGAGGTAGATCTTGAGGATGTAGATCAGGCCGGCGAGCACGGCGGGGAAGGCGATGTGCGAGGCGACCGGGAACTGCAGCACGGGGATGACGCCCATGAGGTTCCACACCAGGACTATGAAGAAGATCGAGACCAGCAGGCCCATCCACCGGTCGGCGTCCTTGCCCAGGAAGGGCCGGGCGACCTGGTCGCGGACGAACATGTAGCCGTACTCGACGACGTTCTGCAGACCCCTCGGCACCACCTTGGGGTTGGCGAAGGCGCCCCAGCACAGGGCGATCACCACGACCGAGGCGAGCAGGGCGAGCAGGACCGGCTTGGTGAACCAGTCCACCCCCGGGATGATGGGGGGCAGGTTGAACAGCTCTTCAGGCGTAGGCGCCCCGAACTGATCGCCATGAGGAGCGAGGACCGTCAGCGCACTCACGCGGCGTTCCCTTCAACGTCGTAGTGGATCACAAGAGTTACCTCGGCGGAGTGATCGCTGCGCCGGGCTAGCGACCGAACTTCCGGTAGGCCAGGTAGCCGGCGAGCACAACCCCAAAAACCACGCCTATGGGGAAGAACGCGGACATGTCCAACCACCGGTCCAGCAACCACCCGAGACCGCCGTAGAAGGCCATCCCTGCGAGCAGATAGCTGGGGACTGACCACATGGCGTCGGCGAAGTCGCGACCGTCTGTCTCCGGTCGGCGTTCCTGTGCGCTCATCGCGGCCCCGACGATAGCAGGCGAGTAGAGGACTAGTCATATCGGGCCCCGCCCAAGGGAACGGCCTCATGAGTCACCCTTGCCGGGGACCCGGGCCTCGGGGTCGACGTACAGCATCTTGGTCTTCATGAAGGCGCGGACCTCGAAACCGGTCCACACCAGCGTGCAGATCACAACAGACCAGGCGAAAGCGAGGGTATTCCAGACCGTGGTATCGCGGAACGCGTTGAGCACGATCATGATGACGACGACCTTGACGAGATAGCTCAGCATCGCCGCGATCGCCATCACCTGCGGGGAGACCCGGGCGGCGTAGGAGACCGCCACCACACTGACGCTGAAGAAGATCCCGACCAGCAGCGTGCCGAGGGCTGCGCCCAGCGCGCCCTTGCCGCCGGCGGTCAGCAGAGCGACGACCACCGCGGCCACCCCGACCACGAGGGTCGGAATCGCGGCGCTCTTGAGTACGCGCACGTCGTTGGCCTGCATCGGTGCTCCATCAGCGAGTTATCAAGCGAGCGTTTGCTACCCCGCAGACATGTGCGTCGGGGGTCCCTGCTCGTGAAAGATATCACAAGCTCACGGAAGACCGCTTTTACCTGCCGTTTCTAGTTCGCGATCAAGAACGGCTCGGAAATGCTGGAATGACCGGATTGCCGTCGGCCGCCGCCGAGCGCTGCGCCCCGGGCCCGTCCGGCGGCGGCATCCGCCGCCTGACCTCGGGCTCCGGCGCGATCGGCGGCATCGGGCCGGTGGGCGGGCCGTCGTCGTCGGGCTGCTTGCCGCGCGAGGACGCGTGCGTGCCGCCCCGGCCCCGCCAGCGCGGCAGCGCCATCAGCACGAGCACCACCAGGGCGAACACGATCACCACCGGGAACAGCAGGACCGGGACGCCGATCGTGGACATGCCCACGATGCCGAAGGCGAACAGGAACGCCCAGGCGTACATGATGAGCACCGACCTGCGGTGGGAGTGGCCGATGTCCATCAGCCGGTGGTGCAGGTGCCCCCGGTCGGGCGCGAACGGCGACAGCCCCCGCGAGGTGCGCCGCACCACCGCCGTGATGAGGTCGACCAGCGGCAGGATCAGCACCGCGGCCGGCAGCAGCAGCGGCAGCAGCACCGGCACCTTGTTCATGCCCTCGATGATCCCCGGGTCCACCGGGGTGGTGACGATCGACGAGGCCAGCACGAGCCCGATGAGCATCGCGCCCGTGTCGCCCATGAAGATCTTCGCCGGATGGAAGTTGTGCGGCAGGAAGCCGAGGCAGGTGCCGATGAGGATGGCCGCGATGGCGGCCGTCGTCGTGATGCGCGGGCCACTGATGTTGACGGCCAGGAAGATCGAGTAGGCCCAGGTGGCCATGCCCGCGATGCAGACGATCCCGGCCGCGAGGCCGTCGAGCCCGTCGACGAAGTTGACCGCGTTGATCGTGACCACCACGACCATGATGGTGATCACGGTGCTGAGCGTGGGGTCGAGGCTGATGGAGCCGCCCCAGTTCTGCGGCAGCGGGATGTAGAGCAGGCGCAGGTCGAAGAAGACCAGCACACCCGCCGCCGCGACCTGGCCGCCGAGCTTGATGAAGGCGTCCATGCCCCACCAGTCGTCGAGGAACCCGGTCACCGTGATCAGCCCGCCGGCCACGATGAGCGCCGTGACCGCGTTGACGTCGGTCTCGGTCAGGGCCTTGCCCGTGTGCGTGAGCTGGCTGGCGACCAGCAGCCCCACCACCAGGCCGCCGTACATCGCCAACCCGCCCAGGCGGGGCGTCGGCGTCGTGTGCACGTCGCGATCGCGAACCTCCGGCATGGCGCCGATGCGGATGGCGAAGCGGCGCACGAGCGGAACCAGCAGATAGGTCACCGCCGCCGCGATGAGCGCCATGAACAGGTATTCGCGCACGACCCTAGTTTCCCGGATGTCCCGGCCAAGTGTGACCGGAAAACGACACAGACCAGCTTAATATTCGCTGAGATATGGCCGATAGATGGTCAGGAGCCCCGCGACGCTTTCCCTGACCCGCTCGGCGGCCCCCGGATCGCGGACCGCGGCCGCCACGAGCTTCCCGACCTCCCTCAACTCCTCGGGCCCCAGCCCCTGCGTGGTGACGCAGGGCGTCCCCACGCGGATGCCCGACGTGACCGCCGGGGGCTCCGGGTCGTACGGGATGGCGTTGCGGTTGAGCGTGATGCCCGCCGCCGCGCACCGCCGCTCGGCCTCCGCCCCCGTCACACCCGTGTCGCGCAGGTCGACCAGCGCCAGGTGCGTGTCGGTGCCGCCGGAGACCGCCCGCATCCCCTCCGCGCCCAGCGCCCCGGCCAGCGCCTGGGCGTTCGCGACCACCCGGCGCGCGTAGCCGGCGAACTCCGGCCGCAGCGCCTCGCCGAACGCCACCGCCTTGGCCGCCACCACGTGCATCAGCGGCCCGCCCTGGAGGAACGGGAACACCGCCCGGTCGATCCTGGCGGCCAGCTCGGCGGTGCACAGGATCGCCCCGCCGCGCGGCCCGCGCAGCGTCTTGTGCGTGGTGAACGTCACGACGTCCGCGTACGGGACCGGCGACGGGACCGCGCCGCCCGCCATCAGCCCGATCGGATGCGCCGCGTCGGCCAGCAGCCACGCCCCCACCTCGTCGGCGACGCCGCGGAAGGCCGCGTAGTCGATCAGCCGCGGATACGCCGTCGCGCCGCACACGATGACCTTCGGCCGGTGCCGCAACGCCAGGTCCCGCACCTCGTCGTAGTCGATCAGCTCGGTGTCCCTGCGCACCCCGTACGGCACGACGTCGAACCACCGGCCCGAGAAGTTCACCTTCGAGCCGTGCGTGAGATGGCCCCCGTGCGGCAGGGCCATGGCCAGCATCGTGTCGCCCGGCTGGAGGAGCGCGGCGTAGGCCGCCAGGTTCGCCGAGGCGCCCGAATGCGGCTGGACGTTGGCGTGCTCGGCCCCGAACAGCCTCGTCGCGCGCTCGACGGCCAGGCGTTCGGCGCGGTCCACCACCTCGCAACCGCCGTAGTAGCGGCGGCCAGGGTAGCCCTCGGCGTACTTGTTGGTCAGGGTCGAGCCCAGAGCGGCCAGGACGGCGGGCGAGGTGAAGTTCTCGCTCGCGATGAGCTGCAGGCCGCGGCGCTCACGAGCCAGCTCGTCGAGCAGCACCTCGGCGAGCTCCGGATCCTGCCGCCGCAGCAGCCCGAAGTCCGGGCCGTAGTAGGGTTCGGCACCCATTCCCCCACTGTACGACCCGCCCTCCGGCGCCCGCCGTCCGGCACCGGGTCGTCAGGGGAAGGCGTGGGGGGCGTTCGTCTTGGCCGGGATCCAGCGGGGCGTGTCGTGAGCTTCGTCACTGATCGCCGTCAGCACCGCGTGCCGGTAGACGGCCAGCCTGGCGCGCCACTCGCGGATGTCCTGGACGTACCGCTCGCCGACCGGGGCATCCCACGTCTGAGGGCTCCTCGCCAGGTTGAACGCCTTGTCCAGGGTGGTCCTGAGCGTCTCCAGCTGGGGCAGGACGCTCTGCCAGGCGATGACCAGGCGCTGGTACTCCGGGTTGAACTCCCACGCGGTGGGCTGGTTGTCCAGAGGGCCGGAGGAGGTGGCCGGAGGGCGCTCGTCCACGGCCTTGGGGCGGGGGGCCGGCGGGTCGACGTACATCACGCGGTCCTTTCCGGCTTCTGGGCGGGGCGGGGGTCGGGGTGGCCTGCGCGGCCTTCGTCCTCGATGACGCCTGGGGGGCCGTCGGGGCGGATGTCCTGTGCGGCCCATTCGCCCTTGCCGTACTCGCCGGGCGTCATCCGTACGGACGGGGTGTCCTGGGGCCGGACGTCACGGTCATGGTCGGCGACGGCGCGCACGTCGCCCGGATCGGGCGGGATCACCTCGACGGACACCGCGTCACCGCCGTTCCCGGCCCACCCGGTGATCTCTCCCCCAGCCGTCACCCGCACCGCCACGCCATCGGACGTCCCGCCCCCACCCGCCCCAGCACCACTGACCGGCCCGTCCCCGTGAGCGACCGCCGATACGCCGGGATCGTCCATCAACCTGATCCCCGAACCCCCCGGAGCCGCCTCATTACCCACCCCTTGACCAGCACTGGCCCCGTACCCGGAACCCGGGGCCGTGCCCTGGCCGGACCCCGGCGTGCCGTCCCCTCCGGTCCCCGGACCGGGGGTGCCGCCGTTGCCCCCTGTCGCGCCCTCGCCGCCTCCGCCCGGTGCCGCCCCCGCGCCGCCGCCGTCGGCCGCGGGCGGCGTCGGCGGGATCACCACTCCCTGGTTCCCGTTCGGCGCCGTCCCGGTGTCGCCCGGCGCCGGGGCCGTCCCGCCGGGGGCCGTACGGTCGCCACTCGGCGTCGTGGTGCCCGTGTCACCGCGGGCGGAACCCGCGCTGTCCGGGCTGGAGCCGCCGCCGGGAGGTGTGGGGTCCGCGCCGCCGGACGCCGAGCCGATGCCGCCAGAGGTCGCACCCGTACCGCCGGAGGGAGCGCCGGCGTCACCCGTACCCGTGCCTCCGGGGGGCCTGGCGGCATCGCCGGGCGCTGTGCCGTTGCCACCTGGGGTGCGGTCGGTGGTGGCGGAGTCGCAGCCTGTGTCGGGGCGGGGGTTCGCGTTCGCGTCCGGGTTCGAGGGCTTGTCGTCGATGGGCGTGATCGCCGTCGCGCTGCTGTCGTCCCGCGGGTACGCGGCTTCGACGGTGCCGGGGGTTGTCGCCGCGCCGGTGGCGCCGCTGTCCGGTGGGGCGGAGGATGAGGGCGGGAGGGTGGTGTGGGGGGCTCCGCTGGTGGGGTCATTTGGGTTGATGGAGCCGGGGTTGCCGTCGGGGCGGATGTCCCGTGCGGCCCATTCGCCCTTGCCGTACTCGCCTGCCGGCGCCTCGACACTCGGCATGCCCTGGGGCGGGATGTCGCGGTGGCCGCCGTCCGCCGTGGCCGGGGCGTCCGTGCTGGGCGGGGTGGTGGTGTTGGCGGAGGCTGCGTTGTTGCCGTCGCTGGGCCAGGTGTTCGCGTCCGCGCCCGTGCCGGGGGCCGCTGCGCCGGTGTCGGTCGTGGGGGGGTTGGGCATGTCGGCGGGCTGGATCTTGTCGGCGTTCCTGAGCATGTTCTCGACTTGCTCGGCTGTGGGCGGGTCCAGGGGGATCTGGAGGACTTTGACTCCGTCCACTTCTACGACATGGGGTTTGGTGGCTGCCGTGTCGTCGGGGTGGTTCTTGGCGGGAGTGTCTGTGACGCCGTTGTCGCCCGTTCTCGTCCCCGTGTCCTTGCCGGCGCCGGTGTTCTTGTCCCCGGTGCCGGTGTTCTTGTCCCCGGTTCCGTCGCAGGTCTTCCCGTCCGTATCAGGCTTCCCGTCCGCGCCTGTCTTCCCGTCGGAGCCCTTCTTGCTGTCAGCGTCGGTCTTCCCGTCCGAACCGGTCTTGCCGTCCGAGCCCTTCTTGCTGTCAGCGTCGGTCTTCCCGTCCGAACCAGTCTTCCCGTCAGCGTCGGTCTTGCCGTCGGAGCCCGTCTTCCCGTCGGAGCCCGTCTTCCCGTCCGAGCCCGTCTTCGGGGTTTCCTGGGTGGGTTTGTCGCCTCCGCGTACGTCCTTCTCCGCCTCGTCGTTCCCCGGACGGTTGCCGGGGGACGGCGGGTCGCCGGGGCGGGTGGTGTCGGACTTGTCCCGCTGCTCGACCCGCTTCTCCAGCACCGCGAGCCGCCCGTTCACGTCCTTGACCATGGCGTCGACGGCCTCGGCGACCTGGGCGGGGCGGTGCGTGGCCTGCGCCGGCACCCCGGCACGGCTCAGCGCGGACCGGACGCGGTCCTCGATCGCCCGCATCTCCGTGGCCGCGTGCTTCGCCTCGGTCAGCAGCTCGCGCACGAGCTTGGGATCCATGCCGTCGTACTTGCCCATGGGCCACTCCCCGACGTGTCGCCGCTCCGGGCCTCACCGTAATCACGGCCGGAGCGCCACCGCAGCCGGGATAAGCAGACGGTATACGTCGGGCGCCAGGTCATCCCGCCCGGCGGGTCAGTCGTCGGTGGCGACGTACCCGATGATGCCGCGCAGCTTCTCGACGGGGATGGCCCCGCGCCGCAGCAGTCGCGGCACGGCGGTGGTGAGGTCGAGGATGGTGGAGGGCGTGTTGTCGGTGGTCCTGCCGCCGTCGAGGTAGACGGCGACCGACTCGCCGAGCTGCGCCTCGGCGTCCTCGGCCGTGGTGGCGGCGGGGGCGCCGGAGCGGTTGGCGCTGGAGACGGCCATGGGGCCGGTCTCCTTGAGCAGGTCGAGCGTCACGGGATGGAGCGGCATGCGCACGGCCACGGTCCCCTTGGTGTCGCCCAGGTCCCAGGAAAGAGCCCTGTTGGCCTTGCAGACGAGCGTGAGCGCCCCCGGCCAGAAGGCGTCGATGAGATCCTGCCCGTACGGCCCCAGGTCGTCCACGAGCGCTGTGGCGGCTCGTACGGTGCCCACGAGCACCGGCGGCGGCATGTCGCGCCCGCGCCCCTTGGCGTCGAGCAGGGCGGCGACCGCGGCCGGGGTGAAGGCGTCGGCGCCGATGCCGTAGACCGTGTCGGTGGGCAGCACCACCAGCTCACCCCTGCGTACGGCCTCGGTGGCCTCCTTCAGCCCTTCGGCCTTCTGCTCGGGGTTCGAGCAGTCGAAGCGTCGTCCCACGGCGTACTCCTCGGTGACTCAGTCCTGGCCCAGCCGGGCCGTGACGAAGCGGTCCCTTCTCGTGAGGTCCTGGCGCAGGCGCACGTCGCGCCAGCCGTTGTCCTCGGGGAAGGTCAGGTAGACGGCCCGGCCCTGCTGGTCGGCGTGCTCGACGGCGACCCAGCCGCCCGGCCGCAGCAGCCGGCGGGCGGTGCGCTCGACCGCGCGGACCTCGGCGAGGCCGTCGTCGCTGGAGCCGTAGAGCGCGCGGGCGGGATCGTAGTCGCGGACCTCGGGGTCGCGCGGGATCGCGCCGGGCGGGATGTAGGGCGGGTTGGAGATGACCAGGTCGACCTTGCCGTCGAGCTCGGGCAGCGCCTCGGCGAGGTCTTCCGGGTGCAGGTGGGTGCGCCCCTGGCCGAGCTCGGTGATGTTGCGCTTGGCCCACGTGTACGCCGCCGGGTCGACCTCCACGGCGTGCACCTCGGCCAGCGCCACCTCCTGGGCGATCGACAGCGCGATGGCCCCCGAGCCGGTGCCGAGGTCGACGACGAGCGGCGCGTTGACGTCCATCTCGCGCAGCCGTTCGATGGCCCAGCCGGTCATGACCTCGGTCTCGGGGCGCGGCACGAACACGCCGGGCCCGACCGCGAGCTCCAGGTAGCGGAAGTAGGCGTGGCCGGTGATGTGCTGCAGCGGCTCGCGGGCCTCGCGCCGCGCGACGCCCTCCCAGAACAGCGCGTCGAAGTCGGCGTCCTTGACCGTGTGGAGCTCGCTTCTGCGCACGCCGTGGACGAACGCCGCGATCTCCTCCGCGTCCGTACGCGGTGAGGGCACGCCTGCCTCAGCCAACCGGGCGGTGGCGAGGGCGATCTCGTCCAGCAGCAGACTCATGAGTGTTGTGCGAGCTTCTCCGCCATCTCGGCGTCGATGAGGGACTGGGTGACGGCGTTGAGCTCGCCGTCGAGCACCTGGTCGAGGTTATACGCCTTGAAGCCGACGCGGTGGTCGGAGATGCGGTTTTCCGGGAAGTTGTAGGTGCGGACGCGCTCCGAGCGGTCGACCGTGCGGACCTGCGACTTGCGTTCGGCCTGGGCCGCGGCCTCGGCCTCCTCCTGGGCGATGGCCAGCAGCCGGGCGCGCAGGATGCGCATCGCCGACTCCTTGTTCTGGAGCTGGCTCTTCTCGTTCTGGCAGGAGACGACCACGCCGGTCGGCAGGTGGGTGATGCGGACCGCGGAGTCGGTGGTGTTGACGCTCTGGCCGCCGGGGCCGCTGGAGCGGTAGACGTCGATGCGCAGGTCGTTGGGGTCGACCTGGACGTCGACCTCCTCGGCCTCCGGGTAGACGAGCACGCCGGCGGCGCTGGTGTGGATGCGGCCCTGCGACTCGGTGACCGGCACCCGCTGCACGCGGTGGACGCCGCCCTCGAACTTGAGCCTGGACCACACGCCCTCGTCGCCCTTGGCCTTGATGGCGACCGTGACGTCCTTGTAGCCGCCGAGATCGGACGGCTGGGAGTCGATGACCTCGGTCTTCCAGCCCAGCCGCTCGGCGTAGCGGAGGTACATGCGCAGCAGGTCGCCGGCGAACAGCGCCGACTCCTCGCCGCCCTCGCCCGCCTTGATCTCCATGATGATGTCCTTGTCATCATTGGGATCGCGCGGGATGAGCAGGTGCTTGAGCCGCTCCTCCAGCTGCGGGATGCGCGCTTCGAGCTCGGCGGCCTCGGCCGCGAACGACTCGTCCTCGCCGGCGAGCTCCTTGGCCGCGCTCAGGTCCTCGCGGACCGAGGTCAGCTCGCGGTAGGTGGTCACGATCGGGGTGAGCTGGGAGTAGCGGCGGCCCAGGGTGCGGGCCCTGGACTGGTCGGCGTGCACGGCGGGGTCGGCGAGCTGCAGCTCCAGCTCGGAATACTCCTTGAGCAACTCGTCGAGGTTCACCGTGGGTCCTTGAGGTGTGGGTGCGGCCGGGGGCGTCGTGTCTCGTACCGACGACGCCGACCCGGCGCACGCGGATGTGCGGCCGGGCCGGCGTCTGGTGAGCTACTTGCCCGCGGCCTTCTTGCCGAAGCGCTTCTCGAAGCGCGCCACCCGGCCGCCGGTGTCCAGGATCTTCTGCTTGCCCGTGTAGAACGGGTGGCAGGCGGAGCACACGTCGGCGTGGATCACGCCGTTCTTGGCGGTGCTGCGGGTGGTGAAGGTGTTACCGCAGGAGCAGGAGACCTGCGTCACGTGGTATTCGGGGTGGATGTCGCGCTTCATCGCTGTCCTTTCGGGCTGCGGCCGCCGGGTCGCCGCTGAGCATGGCGTGAACCGGAACCGCAAAATGGTCAGCTACCAGTGTGCCAGATCGTGTAACCATCCCAGGCCATCGCGCATTCCCGCGCACAGCCCCGCACGCCGACCGTCGCCGCAATAGGCTCCTTTGCACCATTCCTCACTCTGGTAAGGATCTCCGCATGAGAAGAAGGCTGTGGTCGCTGCTCGCGGCCGCCATGGGGGCCGCCGTTCTCCTGGGAGGCACCGGCACGAGCGTGGCCGACGCGGGCAGCCGCGCGCTCGCCGGCGACTTCACGGGCGAGGCGTCCGCCAGCGCCTCCGTCCCGCTGCAGAACGAGGTCGAGGGCACGGTGACGCTCACCCTCAAGGACCCGGCCCAGGTCACGGGCGTGACGGGCGGCATCGAGGCGCCCGGCAGGGCCGTGCGTACGGTGACGTTCGACTTCCGGGCCGGCGACAGCGCGGCCACGCAGCGGATCATCGGCAGGTGGCGGATCGCCGCGGACGACCCGGCCGGCGAGTGGAAGCTCAGCGTCGCCGTCGCCCGCGAGAGCGGCACGAGCACCACGCCGTTCGTCGTACGGGTGGCCGGCAAGCAGGGCATCACCGCCGCCAAGGTGACCCCGAACCCGGTGAAGCTGGTCACCGGCAAGGACGTGAAGGTGGCGGTCGAGGCGAGCGTGAAGGACGCCTCGAAGGTGTCGGCCAGGCTCGTCAGCGCCGGCGGGGGCGAGTTCTACGACCTGGGCGACCTCGCCAGGGAGTCGGACGGCAAGTACCGCGGCACGACGTACTTCGCCGACGACACGGCGCCGGGCGACTGGACGCTGGAGGTCTACGCCCACAAGGACGGCCAGACGCTCAAGGGCGTGGCCGGCTTCACCGTCGCCGAACCGGCGCACGGCGCCTCCAGGAAGGCGCGGTCGAGGGTCACGATCTCGGCCCCGGCCAAGGTCGCGGCGGGCAAGAAGGTCAAGGTGTCGGGGAAGGTCTACCGCGGCGCGAAGGCGTACCCGCGCAAGACCGTCGAGGTGTACTTCAAGGTCAAGGGCACCAGGACGTACAAGCTGCTCGGCTTCGCGAAGACCACCTCGACCGGCAGGTACGCCAAGACGTACAAGGCCCGCAAGGACGGCTACTACCGGGTCAGGGTGCCCGGCACGAAGACGACCAGCGCCTCGCTGTCGCCCCAGGAGTTCGTGGACGTCCGGTGACCCGCCCGACGGCATGACACGGAAAAGGGCGGCAGGTGAGTCACCTGCCGCCCTTCGCCGTCAGCCCGCTAGTCGCGGTCGTTGCTCACCGTGGTCTTCTGGACCTGCAGGAGGAACTCCGCGTTGGACTTGGTCTCCTTCATCTTCTCCAGGAGCAGCTCCAGCGCCTGCTGCATGTCGAGCGCGTGCAGCACCCGGCGCAGCTTCCAGACGATCTGGAGCTCTTCCCTGCCCATGAGGATCTCTTCCTTACGGGTGCCGGACGCGTCGACGTCCACCGCGGGGAAGATGCGCTTGTCGGCCAGGGAGCGGTTGAGCTTGAGCTCCATGTTGCCGGTGCCCTTGAACTCCTCGAAGATGACCTCGTCCATCTTGGACCCGGTCTCGACCAGGGCCGTGGCGAGGATCGTCAGCGAGCCGCCGTTCTCGATGTTGCGGGCGGCGCCGAAGAAGCGCTTGGGCGGGTAGAGGGCCGTGGAGTCGACACCGCCCGACAGGATGCGCCCGGACGCCGGGGCCGCCAGGTTGTAGGCGCGGCCGAGGCGGGTGATCGAGTCGAGCAGGACGACCACGTCGTGGCCCAGCTCCACCAGGCGCTTGGCGCGCTCGATGGCGAGCTCGGCGACCGTGGTGTGGTCCTCGGCGGGACGGTCGAAGGTCGAGTGGATGACCTCGCCCTTCACCGACCGCTGCATGTCGGTGACCTCTTCCGGCCGCTCGTCCACGAGCACGACCATCAGGTGGCACTCGGGGTTGTTGCGGGTGATCGCGTTGGCGATGGCCTGCAGCACCATCGTCTTGCCGGCCTTGGGCGGCGAGACGATGAGGCCGCGCTGGCCCTTGCCGATCGGGGAGACGAGGTCGATGATCCTCGTGGTGAGGATGTTGGGCTCGGTCTCCAGGCGCAGGCGCTCCTGCGGGTAGAGCGGCGTCAGCTTGTTGAAGTCGGGCCGGTTGCGGGCCTGGTCCGGGTCCATGCCGTTGACGGTGTCGAGGCGGACCAGGGCGTTGAACTTCTCGCGCCGCTCGCCCTCGCGGGGCTGGCGGACCGCGCCGGTGACGACGTCGCCCTTGCGCAGGCCGTTGCGGCGGATCTGGGCGAGCGAGACGTAGACGTCGTTGCTGCCCGGCAGGTAGCCGCTGGTCCTGACGAAGGCGTAGTTGTCGAGGATGTCGAGGATGCCGGCGATCGGGATGAGCACGTCGTCATCGCCGACGACGGGCTCGCCGCTCTCGAAGCGCTCGCGGCCACGGCCGCGGTTGCGCTCCCTGAAGCGGCCACGGCGGCCACGGCCACCGCGCTCGTCGTCGTCGACGCCGCCACCCCGCTGGTCGCCGCGCTGGTCGCGGTCACCGCGCTGGTCGCGCTGGTCGCCGCGGCTGCCCGCGTCGGCGGCGCGGCCGTCGGCCCGCCCGTCGGTGCGGCCGTCGGCACGGCCACCCTCGCCACGGTCGCCACGGTCGCCACGGTCGGAGGAACGGTCTGCGGAACGGTCGGAGGAACGCTCGCCGCGCTCACGGCGCTCGCCGCGGCTGCGGCGCTCCCTGCGGCTCTCGCCGCGCTCGGCGCGCTGCTCGCCCTGGCCGGCGTCGGCGGCGGGCGCCTGCTCGACGACGGGCTCGGCGGGCGCGACGGTCGCGGCCACGGGCTCCGGCGCCTGGGCCACGGGCTCGGGCGCGGCGGCCACGGGCTGCGGCGCGGGCTCCTCGGCCACGGTCTTGGCGCGGGAACGTTCCCTACGTGCCCGGGTGGGCCGCTCGGCCGCGGGGGCCGTCTCGGCCGCGGGCGCGGGCGCCTCGGCGGCGGCCGCGGGGGCCGGCGCGGCGTCGCCCGTGCCGCCACCCTGCTTCTCCTGGATGGCCGCGATCAGCTGGCTCTTCCGCATGCGCCCCGTCCCGCTGATGCCCAGCTCAGCTGCGATCTTCTGCAGCTCGGGCAGCACCTTGGCGGACAGGCCGGTGCCGGAGCGACGCGCACGGGGCTTGGCCGCGGCGCGAGTGGGGGTGTCGCCGGACGCGGGCTCAGCGCCTGGTGCGTCGGAGAGGAGTTCGGTGGTGTCGCTCAACTAAAAGGTCCTTCCCAGGGGTCGGGCGCCGGTTTTGTTCTGCCGGGCGTCCCGGAGGTGCTTGCGATCCGGCGGGACAGACCGGGTCGGGGTGCACTTTGCGATCTTCGGCTGTCGCTGGAGACGGCCGCCACTCTTGGGGAGGGGCTCGTCACGCCGCCGCTGGGCCGTGGCGCGTGCCTGACACCCCCCAGATTGCTGTCGCCAACCAGATGTCGATTGGATTCGAACGCGCAGATCCCCGTCGTCGCCGCCTCGTTTCGGGCCAACCGGGTGTGGGCCAACCGGAGGCGATCAATTCCGGGGAGACAGCCGCGCTGCCCACGCCTCGCGACGTGAAGCATGATGCAGCGATGTGTGGCTGACAAGCACGCACCCACCAAGGGGGCATCTGGTGCGGCTATCAGCCTAACATCACCAGCGCACACGGCTATTCCCTGAAGGTCTAAAGAGGCATCAGCGTGTCTCGGGGAACTGAACGTTCGCACCAACCGGGTCGACGTCCATTAGCTGGATGTGCCAGTCATTACCCACTTCTGGCGCGATCAAATCCTGCGTATCCGAGGTCGAAAACGCAAGAACCGTGGGACCCGCTCCCGAAACGACCGCGGGCACGCCCACTGCACGCAGACGTTCTACCAGAGCCGCGCTCTGCGGCATCGCAGGCGCGCGGTAATGCTGATGGAGCCGATCTTCCGTGGCGGCGAGCAGAAGCCCCGTCTCGGGCCGCTGGGTCAGCGCGGCTATCAGCAACGCGGCCCGGCCGGCGTTGAAGGAGGCGTCCTTGTGGGGCACGTCCTTCGGCAGCAGCCCCCGGGCGGTCTCCGTCGCCAGCCGCGCGGACGGAACCAGGACGACAGGACGGACCCGCTGGTCGGGAGCCAGTTTCACCATATGCGGCGCCCGGGCGTGGTCCGACCAGGCGATGGTGAGACCGCCGGCCAGGCAGGGCGCCACGTTGTCGGGATGGCCCTCCATCTCGGTCGCCAGCGCGAACACCTCGTCGTCCGGCCACTCCGCGCCCGCGAGCGCGCGGGCGGCGAGCAGGCCCGCGCACACGGCGGCCGACGACGAGCCGAGGCCGCGGGCGTGCGGGATGCGGTTGCGGCAGCGCAGGCGGATGCCTTCGGGCTGGGCGACCCCCATGCGGGCGAACGCCTCGCGCATGGCGCGGACGACCAGGTGGCGCTCGCCGAGGTCGACCTCGCCCGCGCCCTCGCCGCTCACGCTGACCTCGACGCCGCGCTCACCGGTGAGGGTGGCCTCGACCTCGTCGTACAGGCTCAGCGCGAGGCCGAGCGCGTCGAAACCCGGGCCGAGGTTCGCCGAGGTGGCGGGCACGCGGATGTCAACGGTCCTCATTCACGCATCAGATCCTCACTCCCCGTGGCCCCCGTCAGGCGAGGTTGAGCGCCGCCGCGGCGGCGTGGACGTCGATGGGGATCACCGTCGGCGCCGGCGCCCCCGAGATGGCCCAGTCAGGGTCCTTCAGCCCGTTGCCGGTGACGGTGCAGACGATGCGCCGCCCCGGCTCGACCAGGCCCTGCTCGTGCGCCTGGAGCAGACCGGCGACGCTCGCCGCCGAGGCCAGCTCCACGAACACGCCTTCTTCCTGGGCCAGCAGTTTGTACGCCGCCGCGATCTGCCGGTCGGTCACCGCCTGGATGACGCCGCCGGACTCGTCGCGCGCCGCCGTGGCGAGCGACCAGGAGGCCGGGTTGCCGATGCGGATGGCGGTGGCGATGGTGTGCGGGCGGGTCACCGGCGCGCCCTGGACGATCGGGGCGGCGCCGCTCGCCTGGAAGCCGAACATGCGCGGCTTCCGCGTGGCCAGGCCGTCGTCGAAGTATTCCTGGTAGCCCATCCAGTAGGCCGAGATGTTGCCCGCGTTGCCCACCGGGATGCAGTGGATGTCGGGCGCGTCGCCGAGCGTGTCGACGATCTCGAACGCGGCCGTCTTCTGCCCCTGCAGCCGGTAGGGGTTGACCGAGTTGACCAGCGCGATCGGGTAGCTGGACGACAGCTTGCGGGTCATCTCCAGGCAGTCGTCGAACGACCCCTCGACCTGCAGCAGCGTGGCCCCGTGCACGAGCGCCTGGGCGAGCTTGCCCATGGCGATCTTGCCGCGCGGCACCAGGACGGCACAGGTCAGCCCGGCGCGCACGGCGTAGGCCGCGGCGGAGGCCGAGGTGTTGCCGGTGGAGGCGCAGATGACCGCCTTGGCCCCCTCCTCGACCGCCTTGCTGATGGCCATCGTCATGCCGCGGTCCTTGAAGCTGCCGGTCGGGTTGGCGCCCTCGACCTTCAGGTAGACATCGCACCCGGTGAGGGCGGAGACGCGGTGCGCGGGCACCAGCGGCGTGCCGCCTTCGAGCAGCGTGATGACCGGCGTCTTCGTCGTCACGGGAAGACGCTCGCGGTATTCCTCGATGAGGCCACGCCACGACCTGCTCATGATGACTCCCTACCTGCGCTGTTGGTCACAGAGTGTACGGGGTGCGGGCGACCGCAACCGATTCGTGTCCAAGGCTCGGACGTATCGGTTGGACAGCGACGCTATTGAGGAAATTCTCAGCATCTCCCGATAAGGTCTCGGCAGGGGGTCACGACCATGAACGCGCGTCCTGCTCTGAGGCAGAACGACTACTCGCCGATCGAGGCGCCGCCGCTGGGCGCCTGGTCGCCCGCCCTTTCCGTGAGCGTGGTGATTCCTGCGCACGGCGGGCAGGGCAAGCTCGACCTGACGCTGGCGGCGCTGGCGGCGCAGACGTACCCGGACCGGTTGATGGAGGTCCTCGTCGTCGACGACGGCAGCGACCCTCCCATCCGCCTGCCCGAGATCCGGCCGGTCAACACGCGCGTGGTGCGGGTGCGGGACGGCTGGGGCATCTCCAACGCCGTCAACACCGGGGCCAACGCCGCCGACGGCGAGATCATCCAGCGGCTCGACTCCGACATGGTGGCCTGCCGCGAGCACATCGAGGCGCTGGCCCGCTGGCACCACGTGACCGACTACCTGGTCACGATCGGGATGAAGAAGTTCGTCGAGCCGCCGGCCGTCACGCCCCGGCAGGTCTTCCAGGCGCGGCGCCTGGACGAGGTGTTCGCGCTCGGCGAGGCCGTCGCCAGCTCCACCGAGGCGACGATCGCCAGGACGGACGGGCTGCGCGCGAGCCGCAACCCGTACCACGTGTGCACGGGGCCGACGTTCGCCCTGCCGCGTGAGGTGTTCCACGCCGTGGGCGGGCTCGACCCGACCGTGGCGCGCGGCGAGGACACCGAGTTCGCCTACCGGCTGGCCATGCACGGCGTGGTGTTCGTCCCCGACCTGGAGGCGCAGGCCGTCCACCTGGGGCTGCCGGCGCAGCACCGCGACCGGGAGCGGGCGGTGCGGGCCGTCGAGCCCTACCTGGCGCACCGGGTGCCGCTGCGCAGGGACCTGCGCAAGGATCCGGGGCGGCGGTGGCTGGTGCCGTACGTGGAGGTCGTGCTCGACGTCACCGACACCTCCGAGTCGGTGGTGCGGCAGGCCGTCGCGGCGGCGCTCGGCGGCAAGCTGCAGGACGTCGTGGTGACGCTGGTGGGGCCGTGGTCGCTGCTGCGGGACGGGCGGCGTTCCGTGCTCGGCGACCCGTGCTTCGAGCTGCGGCTGATGCGCGACCTGTTCGCGCACGACGAACGCATCCGGCTCATCGACGAGGCCGCGCCGACGCCCGCGCCGTGCCCGTTCCGCTACCGGGGGCCGGTGGACGTGCCGCTGCACCGGGCGACGCTGGAGCGGATGATCGAGTCGGCGCAGAAGGACCTGGCGGGCGTGCTCGTCGTGGACCTGCCTGACGGGCGGACGGCCCGGCTTGAGCGCACTTCGGCGCTCGGGCGCGCGGTCCTGCTCACCGAGCCCGGCGCCGGTCCCGCCGACCTCGACGCCGTCATCGAGGCCACGCACGGCGTACGGCACGAGCCGCCGGACCGCTACTGGCCCGCGCCGAAGCAGCCCGAGCCGGTCACCATCCCCGCGCCGGAGCCGGTGACGGTCCCCGCCGCCGTGGACGCCGCCACCGAGCGCACCTTCCTCGGCCGCCTGAAGTCGGCCCTGCGCCCCAACTGACCCCCGCCCTCCCGGCCCAGCGGAGCAGGGGCGGGGAAGGCACGGGTCCCTCGGTCGCGGAGACCGGGGCAGGCGCGGGTCCCTCGGCCTTCGGGGGGCGGGACTCAGTCGCGGGGGCGGCGGAGGGCGCGGCGCATGGTGGTGGAGACGGCCGTGCGGAGGCTCTGCTGGGCGGCGCGCTTGGCCGCGGCGAGCTCCCGCCGCAGCGTGCCGACCTCGCGCCGGAGCTCGACCGCCGACTTGCGCCAGCGCCCGGCCTCCTCCTTCCACTTGCTCACCTGCGCCCGCAGCCGCTCGTTCTCCTTGGCCAGCCTGGCCGCCTCGGCCTGGGCCTCCGCCCGCGCCCGGTACGCGCTGCGCCGGCCCAGGGGCGGCGCCGCCTCGGCGGTGAACCCGTACGTCTCGCCGTCCACCCACGACACGCCGGACACCTCGTCCACGACGTCGTCCAGGTCCTCCCCCGGCCGGGCCACGAGGCGGGCCCGCGCGAAGGCGGAGAGCCGTTCGAGCCGGGCCGCGACGACGCCTTCGGCGGACTCGCGCAGCAGGACGTTGACCAGCCCCAGCCCTTCGTCGCGGGCCAGGTCGAGCAGCCGGGCCAGGCTGTCCTCGCCGGGCGCCCAGCCCGACGGCAGCCGCAGCACGTAAGGGACGGCCGGGTCCACGTCCTCGGCGGTGACCAAGCGCACCCGGCCTTCGTACCGGTAGTGGCCCTCGACCAGCACCAGGTCCAGGGCGGTGTCCAGGAGCGGGGCGCGGCGCTCGCGGCGCAGCGTGTCCCAGGGCCCGGTCACCAGCACCGACAGGTCGGGCACGGTGGCGGCGAGCAGCGCGTCCACGCTGGCCCGCACCTCGTCGTAGCCCGCCGTGCCGTCCACGACGGCCGTCACGTAGGGGACCTTCCACTGGCGTCCCGGATGCCCGCGCAGCCACCGGTAGGCGGGGACGCGGTCGGCCACGAGCGCGTGGCTCACCCGGTCGATCGCCGGCTTGTCGCGCATCCGCATGGTGGGCCCGAGATGGTAGGCGCGGGCGGCCGGTTCGGGCACGAAGACCGCGCCGGCCTGGCCGAGCCGGTAGCCCATCTCGGTGTCCTGGCCGAGGACGAGGTCGTCGTCCATCGGCCCGGCCGCCGCGACGAGCCGGGCGGACACCGAGGTGGCCCCGCCGACGTGCAGGCTGAAGGGGCGCTGCGGGTTGCCGGTGAACCCGCCGGTGCGTTCGACGAGGTCGACGATCCAGGTGTGCGGCTCGGCCGGCTCGAAGTGCGCCTCCAGGTCGGCGGGCAGCTCGGCGGGCAGCTCGGCCTCGGTGAACCTGATGTAGCCGGTGACGACGAGGTAGGGCGCGGCGTGGTGCCAGCGCATGTGGGCCTCGACCGCGCCGGGCGTGAGGACCACGTCGGAGTCGAGCCAGTGGATGACGTCGCCTTTGGCCTCGGCGAGGCCGGCGTTGCGCGCGGCGGCCCTGCCCGGCTCGGGGCAGCGGATCAGCCTGGCGCCCTTGGGCGCGGCCTCGGGCAGGCGCAGCGGCGGCTCGCTGCCGTTGTCGACGACGATCACCTCGGTGAGCTCCGCCGGGTACGTCTGCCGGGCGAGCGCCGCCAGCACGAGGTCGAGCTTGTCCTGCCCGCCGTACGCGGGGACGACGACGCTGACCGTCAGCTCGGGCGTGAAGCCGGGCTCCGGCCGCAGCGTCCGGTAGTCGTTGCCGCGTACGCGGGCGACGCGGTCGTTCACGCGGCCTCCATGAGCAGGCTCGGCCGGAACCCGCGCCACTGGCCGGCGGCCACCTTGACGAAGTGGGCGAGCGGGAGCTGCCAGGTGTGGTCGGCGCTCAGCCCGCGGCGCAGGACGTAGCCGAGGCCGTGCGTCCGGTAGATCTTCGCGCCCGCCTGCGCGGCCGCCTTGAGGAACTCGAGGTCCACGGCCCGCGCGACCGCGGGGAAGCCGCCGATCTCCCTGAAGCGCGCCAGGGGCACCAGGATCGTGCCGCCGGCCACGTGGTCGGAGTAGACCTCGCTCGGATAGCCCGCGCCGCTGGCGAACGTCGTCCGCCTGATCGTGGCCTTCAGCGGCTCCAGGTAGAAGAACTCGGCGGTGGTGCCGACGATGTCGGCCCCGGAGTAGGCGCGGGCCATGAGCAGGTCGGACAGGTGGTGGGGGCCGTACCAGTCGTCGTCGTCCCACTTGGCGAGGAAATCGCCGCCGGCCAGGGCCGCCGCCCGGTTGAGCATCTCGCCGAACGGCACCGACTCCGCCGCCTCGACCCACTTCACCGGCAGCGCGCACTCCTCGACCGCCTGGCGTACGTGCTCGAACGGCACCCCGTGCAGCCCGAGCACCACCTCGGCCGTCACGCCGCGCTGCCGCTCCATCTGCGCCAGCGCCGCGCCGACCAGGGCCGGCCGTTTGGTGGACATGACGATGCTGACGCTGGGCGGGCTCGCGGGGGTGGGGTGGGCGAGGCGGCGCAGGCGTACGCTGTGCTCCTCGCGCCGCAGGTCGGCGAGGCAGCGGGCGGTGCCGTCGGGGGTGTGGCCGAGCCAGTCGCGGTCGGTGAGCAGCGCCGCGAGGCCGGCGGGCACCCAGTCAGGGGCCCGTTCGGCGGTCAGCGGGACGCCGGCGGCGGCCAGCTCGTCGAGCCCGTCGAGGGGCACCGGCCCGTCCGGCCACTCGATCTCCAGGCCGCGCAGCGGGCGCAGCTCGGGCACGGCGGGTGGCCGGCCGTCCACCGCCCATCCGCCGCCCGCCCAGTGCAGGCGGGCCGGCCCCTTCTCCGGCGTGCGCAGGAAGCCGCACGGGGTGACGGACATGAAATGGGTGCTCCTCGACCGCGGGGATTTCAGTCGGCGCCTACCTTACGCCCGTTCCGCGGCCTTCCGAGCGCTAGTCGTCGCCCTCGACGCGCATCACGCCGGCCACGGCGCGGACGATGTCGAGCTCCCGCAGCCCCTCCAGCGTCGCGGTCAGCGCGGCGTCGGTGGCGCGGTGGGTGACGATGACGAGCTGGGCGTCGTCGCCGTGCCCCTCCTGGCGCACGGTCTGGATGGACACGTCGTGCTTGGCGAACAGCTCGGCCACCCGCGCCAGCACGCCCGGCTTGTCGGCCACGTCGAGCGCCATGTGGAGGCGCGTGACGGTCTCGCCCATCGGGTGGGCGCTCAGGTCGGCGTAGGTGGACTCCTCGGGGCCGCGGGTGCCCGCCAGGCGGTTGCGGGCCACCGCCACCAGGTCGCCGAGCACGGCCGAGGCCGTGGGCGCGCCGCCCGCGCCCTTGCCGTAGAACATGAGCTGCCCGGCCGACTCGGCCTCCACGAAGACGGCGTTGTACGCCTCCCGCACGCCCGCGAGCGGGTGCGTGCGCGGGATCATCGCCGGGTGCACCCGCACGCCGAACGAGCGGCCGTCGTCGGAGCGGGCGCAGATGGCCAGCAGCTTGATGACGTAGCCCATGGCCTTGGCGGAGGCCACGTCGGTGGCGGTGATCTCGGTGATGCCCTCGCGGTGCACGTCGGCGGCCGTCACCCGGCTGTGGAAGGCGAGCCCGGCGAGGATGGCGGCCTTGGCGGCGGCGTCGAAGCCCTCGACGTCGGCCGTGGGGTCGGCCTCGGCGTAGCCCAGGGTCTGGGCCTCCTCCAGGGCGTCGGTGAAGGACGCGCCCGTGGAGTCCATCTTGTCGAGGATGTAGTTGGTGGTGCCGTTGACGATGCCGAGCACGCGCTTGACGTGGTCGCCGGCCAGCGACTCGCGGAGGGGCCGCAGCAGCGGGATCGCGCCCGCCACGCTGGCCTCGAAGTAGAGGTCGCCCTTGCCGGCCCGCGCCGCCTGGTGCAGGGTGGCGCCGTCCTCGGCCAGCAGCGCCTTGTTGGCGGTGACGACGGACTTGCCGCGCGACAGCGCCGAGACGATGAGGCCGCGGGCGGGCTCGATGCCGCCGATGACCTCGATGACGATGTCGACGTCGTCGCGGGCGACCAGCGACTCGGCGTCGGTGGTCAGCAGCGCGGGATCGACCTCGACGTCGCGCTTGCGGCCGAGCCGGCGCACGGCCACCCCGGCCAGCTCCAGCGGCGCGCCCACCCGGGCGGCGAGGTCGCCGGCCTGCTCGTGCAGGAGCCGGATGACCTGCGAGCCCACGACCCCGCAGCCCAGCAGAGCCACTTTCAGCGGTTTCACAGCTGCCCCCTCAACAGGTCGTCCTCGGTCTCGCCCCGTACGATCACCCGGGCCTTGCCGCCCGAGACGGCCACCACGGCCGGCTTGGGCAGGTAGTTGTAGTTGTTGGCCAGCGACCGGCAGTAGGCGCCGGTCGAGGAGACCGCGACCAGGTCGCCCGGCGCGAGGTCGGCCGGGTAGTAGCAGTCGCGCACCACGATGTCGCCGCTCTCGCAGTGCTTGCCGACCAGGCGGCTCAGCATGGGCGGGGCGTCGCTCTCGCGGCTGGCCAGCACCGTGGTGTACTCGGCGCCGTAGAGCGCGGTGCGGACGTTGTCGCTCATGCCGCCGTCGACGCTGACGTACGTGCGCAGCCCTTCGACGTCCTTGACGGTGCCGACCTCGTAGAGCGTGATGCCGCCCGGCCCGACGATCGTGCGGCCGGGCTCGACGGTGAGCCGGGGCACCGGCAGGCCCGCGTCCACGCAGACCTTGGTGACGATCTCGCGCAGGCCGTCGGCCAGCTCCTTGATGTCGGGGGCCTCGTCGCCCTCGACGTAGGCGATGCCGTAGCCGCCGCCGAGGTCGAGCTCGGGCAGCACGACGCCGTGCTCGTCCTTGATCTCCACCAGCAGCTTGGCCAGCCGCCGCGCGGCCACCTCGAACCCGCCGGTGTCGACGATCTGGGAGCCGATGTGGGAGTGGAGCCCGACGAGTTCGAGCTGCGGCAGCGCGAGCACGCGGCGCACGGCCTCGGCCGCGGTGCCCTGGCCGAGCGAGAGGCCGAACTTCTGGTCGTCGTGCGCGGTGGCGATGAACTCGTGGGTGTGGGCCTCGACGCCGGTGGTGACGCGGATCATCACCTTGGGCCGCCTGCCCATCCGCTCGGCGAGGTAGCCGAGCCTGGCGATCTCCTCGAAGGAGTCGACGACGACGTGACCGACGCCGGCCTCCAGGGCCCTGGACAGCTCGGCGACGGACTTGTTGTTGCCGTGGACGGTGATGCGCTCGGGCGGGAAGCCGACGCTGAGCGCCACGGCCAGCTCGCCACCGCTGGCCACGTCGAGGCCGAGCCCTTCGTCCTGGAGCCAGCGCACGATCTCCTTGCACAGGAACGCCTTGCCGGCGTAGTGCACGTCGGATCCGGCGAAGGCCTCGGCGTAGTCGCGCATGCGTGAGCGCACGTCGTCCTCGTCGAGGACGTAGAGCGGGGTGCCGAAGTCGCGGGCGAGGTCGCGCACGTCCACGCCGCCGACCGTGAGCGCGCCATCGGTCCGGGTCGACGTTCGGGGCCAGATCGCGGGGTGGATCCGGTTGAGGTCGGCGGGCGCCTGCGGTGGGCGCTCCTGGGGCAGCATCTCGGCGTGCCGGTCCCCGGCGGGATGGGCGAATCGACTCACCCGATCGAGGCTATCGGAACCGCCACTCCACCATGACCCGGTGACCACGTATCGAGACGGGATCGGGCTTCGCAGGGGATATTTTTACGCTTTTTCGCTCTTTTGCCGGATATTTTGCGATCAATCACAGTCGTTCCGGACCCATCAACACCTGCCCCACCGCCACCGCCAGCCGCACCCGCGCCGTGTGCACCGGCCGCGCGGGCTCGTCGCCGCGCGGCACCGCGGGCGCGCGCTCGTGCGCGTCGTGGAAGGCCAGGGCCAGCCGCACCAGGTACGCCTCCCACCCCGGCTCCCTGCTCGCCGCCCTGCCCGGCAGCTCGGCCAGCGCCCGCAGCACCGCCCGGTCCCAGGGGCCGTCCAGCGCCGCCGGGTCGAACCCGTCCCCCGGCACCCCGAGCGCGCGGGCCCACCTCGTGACCGCCCGCGCCCGCGCGTGCCCGTACCTGACCACGAATCCGGGGTTGTCCCAGGTGCGCGGGAAGTCCGGCCAGCCGGGCTCCGGGATCGCCGGGGCCTCGAACGACTCCAGCAGCGCTCCGGGCACGCCCACCTCGATCTCCAGGAACCCGTTCGCACGGACCGCGACGCCCGCCACGCCCGGCACCGCCAGGACCCGCCCGGCCAGCTCCGCCGCGGGCACCCGCCGCCGGAGCGCCGCCGCCGAGACGAGCAGCGCCCGGCGCTCCCACGTCCCCTCGGGCGCGGGCGGCTCCCCCAGCGCCTCGGCCAGCTCCGGGAACGTCATGCCGAGGACTCTAGATGAGCGCGTGGGGCTCGGCGGAGCCGTACTCGACCAGCTGGGCGGCGCCGAGCAGCCAGCGGTCCTCGTCGCGCACCCGTACGTAGCCGAACCGGTCGGCCGAGAACACCCTGATCCCGTCGGTGCGGCACTGCCGCATCATGACCTCGTCCCAGCCCTCGCTGAGGTCGGCGAAGCCGATCTCGCGCAGGGCGTTCCTGCGGGCGAGGAGGGTGGCGCCGGCGATCTCCGGCAGGTAGGCGTACTCGGCCTCGGGCTGCTTCAGCAGCGTGGCCTGGGGCTTGCGCAGGTGGGCGTAGTAGGCGGCCTTGCCGACGATGTCGGCGGTGCTGAACAGGAACGCCCGGCGCAGGTCGGCCAGGTAGTGGGCGCCGTAGACGTCTCGCGGGTCCATGACCGCCACCAGGTCGGCCTCGCACAGGTCGAGCCCGGCGGCGAGCATCGCGCCCTCGCTCATGGACGGGTGCGGCCGGCGGTACACGACGTCGAGGTCAGGCAGCACGTCGCGGGCGCGCAGCTCGGCCTCGGGCGGCCCGATGACGATCACCTGGGCCACGCCGGTCTGCCTGGCGACCTGGGCGAGCCCGTGCTCCACGAGGTGCGGGTCCGTGATCGGCAGCAGCACGGACGTCTCCAGCGTGGCGCGGGCGCTGGGCAGCCCGACGGTCTCCAGCAGCTCGTCCACGCGCTCGGTCATCGTCCCCATCTGGTACGCCCGCCGCAGCGCCACGTGCGCCCGCCGCGAGTCGGCCTCGGTGCCGATGGGCGTGCCGCAGGCCGCGATCTCGGCCAGCCGCCACTGGGGCGTGCCGGGCGGGCAGTCGGCCGCGGCCGGCCACCGGTAGGAGGTCAGCACGTCGGGGTAGGTCAGGTGGCCAGGCAGGAGCTGGTCGAGCGTGAGCACCCGGTCGATGCGCCCGCCGGCCAGGGGCAGCGGGTTGTGGACGCGCGGCTGGATGCCGTACTGCAGCCGCGGCCAGGGCACGGACAGGTCGCCCGTGAAGCGGTGCTCGAAGAGCTGCGCGGTCGCGGCGTAGGCGTCGACGGGACCCTTCGTGTGCCAGAAGACGGTGCGGATGCCGCGCTCGGCGCACCAGGCCAGCAGCGCGCGGATGCCCTCGCCCGGCTCGCCGGTGATCTCCTCGGCCCACGGGCCCTCGGTGACCGACTCGACCACGAGCAGGTGGGGCACCTCCAGCGGCAGCACCCGGGCGAAGTCGCGGGGCGTGAAGCCGGTGGTCTGGCGCCACTCGTAGCGGAGCAGGGCCTCGGCGTGCGGGTCGGCGATCACCGCCGCGGTGATGTGCGGCCGGGTGTTGGGGCCGGTCGGCACCCGGAACGGCTTGAGCTTGAAGGAGGCGCCGCCGAGCGTGCGGGTGGAGGTGGTGGCCTGGTAGGCGGCCCCCGGGCGTTCCTCCTTGGCGGTGGCCTGGGTGATCGGCTTGCGCTTGGGCGCGCTCGGCCGCTTCACCGGCTTGGCGGCGCCCCGCAGGCCCTTGGCGAGCCGGACCGGGTTGCTCTTGCCGCTCTTGATCGCGTCGCCCAGCCGGTTCCAGCGGGCGACCTTGATCGACGACAGCTTCCAGTTGGCGACCTCGGCCTGGAAGCGCTGCTCGGCCAGCTCCCTGCGGAGCTTGTCGGCGGCGGCCCGCTCGGCCTCCAGCGCGGCCTCGGCCTCGCCCAGCCGCTCGGCGAGAGCCCTGGCCTCCTCGACGCTGTGCTCGGCCTCGGCCAGCCGCGCCTGGGCGGCGTCCAGCAGCCTGGCCAGCTCGGCGGCCCGCTCGGCCTGCGCCACCGCGTCTCGCAGTGCCCGGCGCGTGCTCTCAAGCTCAGTGGACAAGTCGACCTCCGCTTCCTCAGCCTGGCAAAGGATACTCTTTGCGGAAAGCGGCTCGAAGGGATGAGATCCGGTGCAGTTCAACGTGCGGCCCTACGTCTGCGGCGCTCTCGGCCGGATCGACACCGCCATATTGGGCAAGCTCACCGGCGCGGGACCGCGGGTGCGCCCGGCGCTCCAGACGCCCGAGGCCGCGCTGTTCAGCTCGGCGCCGCTGCCGCCCTACCACCGCACGGCCGACTCGTACGCGTTCGCCTGGGGCGAGCGCCGCCCGCCGGCCGCCGACGACTGGATGACGGTGGCCGAGACGTACGAGACGCCGGGCCTCATCGGCGACGGCTCCCGCGTGACCCTGCACACGGGCGCGCTCGGGCTGGTGGACGTCTACTACGTGCGCCACGGCGAGGCCGTCTACTTCTCGTCCCTGATCCAGCCGCTGCTCTCCCTGGTGCCGATCACCGTCGACTGGTCGGCCTGGGCCTCGATACTCCAGGTGACGTTCCCGCTGGGCGAGGCGACGCCGTACACCGAGGTCAAGCGGCTGCCGGGGTCGAGCGCGCTGGTGTGGCGGCACGACCGGGTGGCCGTGGAGCGGCGGCTGCCGCGCTGGCTGCGCACCGAGCCGTACGAGGCCTGGACCAGCCCCGCCGAGATCGTCGAGCTGCTGCACCAGGTCTACGCCGGCTACGACGGCCGCAAGCTGCTCGTGCCGGTCAGCGGCGGCTACGACTCCCGCCTGCTGGCGAGCGTGGCCAAGGCCCGCGGCGCGGACGTCGAGTCGTGGACCACGAGCCCCGACGACGGCACCGACACCGACATCGCCTTCGCCCGCGCGATCACGAAGGAGCTGGGCATCCCGCACCGGGTGATCACCCAGGACGCGGCCGACTACCCGGCGGACGCCGTCGAGGTGGCCCGCAGGCTGGAGTACCTCACCCCGCACCACGCCTGGTACGCCCCCTTCGCCAAGGAGGTGCACGGCGCGGGCCGGATCCTGGTGGACGGCCTGGCCGGCGGGCCGCTGCTGAAGAACTTCATGGTGAGCGGGGCCGCGCTGGAGGCGCGGACGCAGGCCGAGCGGTCGGCGGCGGTGCTGGGGTCGCTGTCGCTGGGCGCGCCCTCGCGGCCGTTCCTGTCGAAGGCGGCGGCGGAGTGGATGGAGGAGAGCGTGCGCGAGCAGTTCGCGGCGGCCACCTCCATGCTCCACGGCCACCGGGCCGAGCTGCCGCTGTCGGTGCTGCACACCCGGACGGTGCGGGGCATCGCGCGCTCGGCGGTGAACCTGGTGGGGCCGGAGGCGTCGTTCGCCGCGCCGTTCATCCATCCGGATTTCTTCGACGCGGCGCTTTCCGTCGGAGTGGCCCGTAAGGACAAGGGCCGCTTCTACCGCGAGGTGCTGCACGCGGCCAATCCGCGGGTGGCGGCGCTTCCTTCCACGAATGTCGTCAAGCAGCCGCTCCAGCGGGTTCCGCTGCGTTCCACGGCGGCCCCCGCCCGAAATTATGCGCACAGCATGCTGGAAACGGTGGTGAGCCGGGTGCCGGGGCTGCTGTCGGAGGAGCTGCACGAGGTGGTGGCGGGCGGTCCGGACGCACTCACCAGGTTCAATGGCTGGAACGACCGCTTCTGGGTGCGTGGATTGGTACTCTTCGGACTCTGGCTGAGCGACTTCGAGAACGACCTCTCCGACCTGGCTCCACCTTTCTCGTGAACTCTCGGTAACAACGTGGTTACATACGGATCTCGCGGGTATTACACCCGGCACAGCAGAAGCGGGTTCCGGAAAGCCGACGGGCTGGTAGTGTTCGGCCCGTAAGCGCCGCACAAACGGGCAACCGGATCACAAATCCGACCTCGTTCTAGGGCATGGAGTTCGCAGGGATGACGACTCCAGGCGGCGCGGTCACCAATCAAGAACGCCGGGGAACCGGTGACTTCGTCCTGCCCACATCTCTTCCTGTGAGCGACATATGATCAACGCATCCCCAACGCCGGAGCCGATCTCCGAGGCATTCGTCTCGGAGGATCCAGCCTGGTACAAGCGGGCGGTGTTCTACGAGGTCCTCGTCCGGGGGTTCAAGGACTCCAACGGCGACGGCACCGGCGACCTTCGCGGGCTCATCGAGAAGCTCGGCTATCTCGAATGGCTCGGCGTCGACTGTCTGTGGCTGCTGCCGCTGTACGAGTCGCCGCTGCGTGACGGCGGCTATGACATCTCCGACTACATGAAGATCCTTCCTGACTTCGGGGATCTCGGGGACTTCGTCCAGCTGATCGAGGCCGCCCACGAGCGCGGCCTGCGGATCATCACCGACCTCGTGATGAACCACACCAGCGACAAACATCCTTGGTTCCAGGCGTCGCGGCACGACCCCGAGGGGCCGTACGGCGACTTCTACGTGTGGTCGGACGACCCCACCGGCTATCCCGACGCGCCGATCATCTTCATCGGCGCCGAGGAGTCCAACTGGACCTACGACCCGGTGCGCAAGCAGTACTACTGGCACCGCTTCTTCCACCACCAGCCGGACCTCAACTACGACAACCCGGCGGTCCAGGAAGCGATGCTGGAGGTCCTGCGCTTCTGGCTCGACCTGGGCATCGACGGCTTCCGCCTGGACGCGGTCCCCTACCTGTTCGAGCGGGAGGGCACCGCCTGCTCCGGCCTGCCGGAGACCCACCAGTACCTCAAGCGCATCCGTTCCGAGGTCGACCGCCTCTACCCCGACCGGGTGCTGCTGGCCGAGGCCAACGGCTGGCCCGAGGACGTCGTCGAGTACTTCGGCGACCCCACCACCGGCGGCGACGAATGCCACATGGCCTTCCACTTCCCGCTGATGCCACGCATCTACATGGCGGTGAAGAAGGAGACCCGCGAGCCGATCTCCGAGATCATGTCGCGCACGCCCAAGCTGCCCGAGCACGCCCAGTGGGGCATCTTCCTCCGCAACCACGACGAGCTCACGCTCGAGACGGTGACCGAGGAAGAGCGCGACTACATGCACAGCGAGTACGCCAAGGACCCGCGCATGCGCGCCTACCTCGGCATCCGCCGCCGCCTGGCGCCGCTGCTCGACAACGACCGCGACCGCATCGAGCTGTTCACCGCCCTGCTGCTGTCGCTGCCCGGCTCGCCGATCATCTACTACGGCGACGAGATCGGCATGGGCGACAACATCTGGCTGGAGGACCGCGACGCGGTCCGCACGCCGATGCAGTGGAGCCCCGACCGCAACGCGGGCTTCTCCACGGCCGACCCCGGGCGGCTCTACCTGCCGGCCGTCATGGACCCGATCTACGGCTTCCAGGCGGTCAACGTGGAGGCCCAGCAGCGCCACGAGGGCTCCCTGCTGCAGTTCACCCGCAAGATGCTGCAGATCCGGCGCAAGCACCCGGTCTTCGGCACCGGCGCCTACACGGAAATGTGGTCGTCGAACCCGTCGGTGCTCACGTTCATCCGCGAGGAGCGCGATGACGTGATGCTGTGCGTCAACAACCTGTCGAAGTACCCGCAGCCGGTGGAGCTGGACCTGCGCAGGTTCGAGGGGATGACGCCGGTCGAGGCGCGCGGCGGCGTGCAGTTCCCGACGGTCGGCGAGCTCCCCTACCTGCTGACGCTGCCCGGCCACGGCTTCTACTGGTTCAGCCTCAAGCGCGGCGCGGCCGCCCGCAGGGAGTCCGCGCAGGTCGTCAGCGAGAGGTGACCGGCACCTGGGCACGGGCCGCGCGGCGCGCGGGGATGAGCGCCACCGCGAGGGCCGCGCCCACCGCCGTCAGCACGGCGATCGTCAACGTCAGGGCCGAGGGGGCGCGGCCGATGCCCGCCCCCACCCCGCTCGTGTCGCCCTGCAGATCGATGAGGCTCGTCACCACCGACATCCCCGCCGCGGCGCCCGCGCCGACCCCCAGCACCACCAGCAGGCCCGTGGCGGTCACGAGCGTCGCCATGACCTGGCGCGGCGTCAGCCCCATGGCCTTCAGCACGGCCAGGTCGAAGGCGTGGTCACGCAGGCCGATCGCGCTCGCGGTGAGCAGGTTGGCCAGCCCGATGAGGGCCAGCACCCCGATCAGCGCCACGATGATCACCCTGATGATCGACAGCCGGTCGGCCGGGTTGACCACCTCCTGCACCTCCAGGCCCTCGCCCGACTGGGCCAGCAGCCTGCCGCGCACCTCGGCGGTGTCCGCGTCCGGCTTGAGGGCCAGCGCGTAGAACTCGGGCGGCACCGAGTCCTTGGCCGACAGGCTGTCCAGCCCGACCGACAGCACCTCGCCGTCCTGGTCGGGCTCGACGTTGCGGCCGACGATCCTGACGATCAGCGGCGTCCCGCCCACGGTGAGGCGCACCCGGTCGCCGATCTCGAGCCCCAGCAGGTCCAGCAGGCCCTGCCCGGCGACGGCCTCGCCTGGACGGCCGTACATCCGCCCCTCGACCACGGGGAACGGGTACGGCCGGGACGACGCGCCGATCGCCCGCACCCGTACGGAACGGGCCTCGCCGGGCGCCAGGGCGTTGACCTCGGTGCCCGGATAGACCGCGGCCACCCCGGGGTCGCTCTCGGCCATGCGCTTGGCCTCGGCCGGCTCGACCTTGCCGGCGCGGACGTACAGGGAGGCGTGCTGGCCGACCTGCTCGGGATGGTCGGCGAAGTCGTCCAGCGTGGCCCACACGCCCAGCCCGATGGTGATCATCATCATCGGGACGGCCAGCCCGAACGCCGTCAGGAACGCCGGCGTCCGCCGGGTGAAGGCGTCACGGGTGCCGAGCACCAGCGCCGGCGGGAGGCGTACGAGGAGGGCCAGGCGCGCCAGCCGCGACAGCCGGCCCCGCGGCGGCCCGGAGGGCACGTCGGGGATCGGCGGCGTCCGGCCGCCGCGCCAGGCGGGCACGCCGACGGCGGCGAGCACGGCCAGCGCCGTGCCTCCCACGATGGCGAGCACCGGCGCGGGGGCGACGGAGGACGGGCCCAGCATCATCGCCATCAGGCCCCAGCCGGCCACCGCGCCGGCCACGACCCCGAGCAGGCCGAGCGCGCCGTGCTCCACGAGCAGCAGCAGCGCCACCTGGCCCCTGGTGAAGCCCAGGGACTTCAGCGTGGCCAGGTCGCGGAGCTGGGTGAGCACCCGGCCGCCGGCCGCGTTGGCCAGCGCCAGCGCGGCGGCCACCAGCCCGACCGCGCCGAACAGCGCGAGCAGCGTGCCCAGCAGCCGGTTGTCCAGCTCCATCGCGGCCCTGACCTCGCGCCAGGTGTAGACCCGCTGGAGCTTGTCCTCCAGCATCACCACGACGCGCTGCGAGACGACCTGCGTGGCGTCGGGGTCGGCCAGGCGGAGCCCGGTCACCCACTCGCTGCGGCCCAGCATGGGCTCGATCCGGTCGAGCATGAGGGGCAGCACGTACGCCAGGCCGGGCGTCCACTGCGGGTAGAAGCCCTGTTCGGCGGAGTCGGCGATGCCGCGCACGTAGAGGGTGTGCCGCCCGCCGCTCAGCGCGATGATCGTGAACGGCGCGCCCACCCGGAGCCGCAGCGACTCGGCGAAGGAGCGCTCGACCACGACCCCGTCCGGCTGGGCCGGGTCCAGCCAGCGGCCCTCGGCCACGACCGGACGCGCCACCCCTGGGGGCGTGGCGGGCATGGCGCGCAGCGCCGCGGGCTCCTTCTTGCCGTCCTGGGCCACGGTGACGGGCGCGGAGCGGTAGGGGCCGGCGATCCGTGTCACGCCGTCGATGCCGGTCAGCGAGACGTCGGGGCTGTCGTCGGTGTAGAGCCAGACGTGGGCGCCGTCGGTCCTGGCGAACAGGCTCCGCCAGGGGTTGGTGCCCTCCTCCAGGAGGGTCGCCGCGGTGATCAGCGCGGCCACGATCCCGGCCACGGCCAGCACGGTGAGCACCGCCTGGCCCTTCCTGGCCCGCAGGTCGGCCCTGATCCACCGGCTCCCCGCGAGTGCGGTGCTCATCTGAGGTCGATCACCTCGCCGGCCGTGCCGGTACGGCGGCGGGCGATGCGGCCGTCGTCGACGATCTCGCCGTCGAACAGGGAGACGACCCGGTCGGCCAGGCTGGCCACCCGGGCGTCGTGGGTGACCATGACGATGGTCTGGCCCTCCTTGTGCACGGTGCCGAGCAGGCGCAGCACGTCGCGGGTGTTGCGGCTGTCGAGGTTGCCGGTGGGCTCGTCGGCGAGCAGCAGGGCGGGCTGGTTGGCCAAGGCCCTGGCCAGGGCGACGCGCTGCTGCTCGCCGCCGGAGAGCTGGGCGGGGGCGGCGTCGGCGCGGTCGGCGAGGTTGAGCGCGGCGAGCAGGCTCTCGCGGCGCTCGCGGGCCACCTTGGGCGAGGCTCCGGCGAGCAGCGCGGGCAGCTCGACGTTGTCGCCGACGGTCATGTTGGCGACCAGGTTGAAGAACTGGAAGACGAAGCCGACGCGCTTGCGCCGCAGCAGCGCCCAGGCGCTCTCGGAGAGCGTGTCGACGCGCTTGCCGTCGAGCCAGATCTCGCCGCTCGTCCTGGTGTCGAGGCCGCCGAGGAGGTGCACGAGGGTGGACTTGCCGGACCCGGAGGGGCCCATGACGGCCACGAACTCGCCCGGCTCGACCTGGAGGTCCACGCCGCGCACGGCAGGGACGGGAAGGGCGCCGTCCTGGTAGATTTTGACCAGATTGACCGTTTTCACGACGGAGGTCATGCCAGATCCTCCTGGCACCGTTCGAGCCAGTCAAGATCCGCCTGCAGATGGAGCATGGCCCCCTCGATGAGCAGCAGGGCCACCCGATCGGTCGGGGGCGTACGGGACAGCAGGTCGTTGAGGTCGCTCATGAGCCCGAGATAGTGCCGCCGCTGGCGGCTGATCAGCGCCATCCGGTCGGCGATGCCGGTGAGCGGCGCGAGCACGAGCTTCATGAAGAACTCGTCACGCACGCGGGGGCCCTCGGTGGGCTCGTCCACCCAGATCTCGAGCAGGTCGCGCCCCTTGGCGGTCAGATAATAGACCTTCTTGTTGGGCCGGTTGGACTGCTCGACGTCGACGGCCCTGACCAGGCCGTCCTTCTCCAGCCTGCCCAGGGTGACGTATATCTGCCCGATGTTCGGGGAGGGGTAGGCACTGCCGAAGGTCTGCTCCAGCGCTTGTTTCAGCTCGTAGCCGTGCGCCGGCTCCTTCGCCAGAAGCGCCAGCAGGTGAAGCCGCACGCCTCACCTCCCCGGGCGTATGGGAACGCGTGTTACGAACGCGTTACGCGGTTATCCATTGACCTTCAGATTACAGGTGTGCATAACATGAATGCATCTACCTAACACGTATGTAACCCCGTTGACCACGGAGGAAACAGAGTGCTTCGTCCGCTTCCGCTCATGCTGGCCGTGCTCCTGGCGACGGCCGGCTGCGCGTCGGCGGGCGACAAGGGCGGCGGCGAGCCGGCGACGGGCGGTACCGGGCCCATCACCTTCGCCACCGGACGCGACACCACGGCGTACCTGCAACCCTTGCTGGACCGCTGGAACCAGGCCCACCCGGCCGAGAAGGTGACGCTGCTGGAGCTGCCCGAGGCCGCCGACGAGCAACGTGCTCAGATGGTGGCCAACCTCCAGGCCCAGAGCAGCCGCTACGACGTGCTCGGGCTCGACGTGGTGTGGACCGCCGAATTCGCGGAGAACGGCTGGATCATCCCCCTGGAGCGCGGGCTCTTCCCGCTCGACAGGTTCCTGCCGCCCGTCGTGGAGACGGCCGTCTACAAGAACAAGCTCTGGGCGGTCCCGTACACGAGCAACGCGGGGCTGCTCTACTACCGGACCGACCTGGTCAAGAAGCCGCCGAGGACATGGGCCGAGCTCCGCGACCAGGCACGCAAGATCACTGACAAGCACGACATCGATGGCTACGCCGGGCAGTTCCTCGCCTACGAGGGGCTGACCGTCAACTTCTCCGAGGCTCTGCAGTCGGCCGGCGGCCAGATACTCAACCGCGACGGGACGGGGGTCACCCTCGACCCCGCCAAGGCGGAGACCGCGCTCGGCTTCCTGCTCCAGGGACTGCGGGAGGGCTGGATCCCCAAGGAGTCGCTGAGCTACAAGGAGGAGGAGACCCGCCTCGCCTTCCAGGAGGGACGGCTGGCCTTCGCCCGCAACTGGCCGCACGCCTACGGCCCGGCCCGGGTCGAGCTGGGCGACAAGATCGCGGTCACCAGGCTGCCAGGTCTGGACGGGCCGGGGTCCAGCACGCTCGGCGGCGCCAACCTCGCCGTCAGCGCCTTCTCCCGGCACCAGCAGACCGCCCAGGAGTTCATCCGCTACTTCACCAGCCTGGAGAACGAGCGCCGCGTCCTGACCGAGGGATCCTTCCCGCCGGTGTGGACCGAGCTCTACGACGACCCCGACCTGATCAAGCGCTTCCCGTACCTGCCGGTGCTCAAGGAGAGCATCCTCGCCGCCAAGACACGTCCGGTGAGCGCCAACTACAACCAGCTGAGCTTGGTGATCGCGAGTTCGGTCGCCAAAGCCCTCGGCACCCCCACCCCTGAGTCCGCGGCCGACGCCGCGGTCTCGATGAAATCCGAACTCGACGAGATCATCAGAACCCAGTGAGGCAAACCATGCGCACAGCCAGAGCCGCAACGATCCTGGCCGGGCTCGCGATAGCCGTAGCCGCGTGCGGCAACGCGCCCTCCACGACGGAGGAGCCCGCCGCGTCGGGCTCCGCTCCCGCGAGCTCCGCCGCCGGCGGCGAGAAGTCCCTCCAGGGCGTCAAGCTCGAGGTCGCCGCCAAGTGGACCGGCGCCGAGCAGAAGAACTTCGAGCAGGTGCTGAAGGCGTTCACCGACAAGACCGGCGCCGAGGTCACCTACGCCTCCACCGGCGAGGACACCGGCGCCTACCTCGGCCCGCGCATCCAGGGCAACAACCCGCCCGACGTCGCCATCCTGCCGCAGCCGGGCCTGGTGCAGCAGTACGCCGACCAGAACGCGCTGAAGCCGCTGAGCGCCGACGTCATCAAGGAGATCGACACCAACTACACGCCGTACTGGAAGGAGCTCGGCTCCGCCGGCGGCCAGGTCTACGGCGTGCTCATCAAGGCCGCGCACAAGTCGCTGGTGTGGTACCGCGCCCCCGCCTTCGACGACGCCGGCGTGCAGCCCGCGACCACCTGGGACGAGCTGGTCAAGAACGCCCAGACGATCGCCGACTCCGGCACGGCCCCGTTCTCGCTCTGCGGCGCCTCCGGCTGGACCCTCACCGACCTCTTCGAGAACGTCTACCTGTCCTCGGCCGGCCCGGAGAACTACGACAAGCTCTCCAAGCACGAGATCCCGTGGACCGACCCGACCGTCAAGGTGGCCCTGGAGAAGATCGCGCAGATCGTCGACAAGCAGGAGTTCCTGGTCGACGGCACCTCGGGCACCATGCAGACGGACTTCCCGACCTGCGTGAGCAAGGTCTACAGCAACAAGAAGGCCGCGATGGTCATCGAGGCCGACTTCGTGGCCGTCGAGGCGGTCAACTCCGGCGCCAAGGTCGGCGAGGACGCCAAGTACTTCCCCTTCCCCAAGGCCGGTGACACCGCCCCGGTCGTGCTCGGCGGCGACGTCGCGGTGGCCATGAAGGACTCCCCCGGCGCCCAGGCGCTGCTGCAGTTCCTGGCCTCCAAGGAGGGTGGCGAGGTCTGGGCCAAGCTCCCCGGCTACCTGTCGCCCAACAAGAACGTCTCCCCCGACAACTACCCCGACGAGCTGACCCGCCAGCTCGGCCAGACCATCGTCTCGGCCGGCGACGCGGTCCGCTACGACATGTCCGACCTGGCCCCCAGCGCCTTCGGCGGCACCGACGGCAAGGGCGAGTGGAAGATCCTGCAGGACTTCGTTCGCAAGCCGAGCGACGTCAAGGGCGCCCAGGAGGCGCTCGAAGCAGAGGCCAAGAAGGCCTGGAAGTAAAGAGGTAAGGCCGTGACCGAACGGTTGGACGGCCCGAAGGTCCCGCCCGCGACGATCGCGGGCGGGGCCGCCACCGGACCGGCTGATACCCCCCGTACGAAACGACGCCTCGGCCCATCGCCGGCGGTCGCGATCGCCTTCCTCCTCCCGGCGGCGCTGCTGCTCGGGATCTGGGTGGTCTACCCGATCGTCTACTCGATCATCCGCAGCCTGTTCGACGCCAAGGGCTCGGGGTTCGTGGGGCTCGGCAACTACGCCACGATCTTCACCGACGGCGGGATGCTGACGACGATCCGCAACAACCTCATCTGGGTCGTCGTCGCGCCGATCATCGTCACCACGGTCGGCCTGATCTTCGCGGTGCTGACCGAGCGCATCAAGTGGGCGACGGCGTTCAAGCTGATCGTGTTCATGCCGATGGCGGTCTCGCTCATGGCCGCCGGCGTGATCTTCCGCCTCGTGTACGAGCAGAGCCCCGACAAGGGCCTCGCCAACGCCGTGCTGACGACGGTGCACGACACGTTCTCCTCCTCGCAGGGCTATCCCGAGGCCCGGCCGCGCGAGGGCGACCAGTCCCCGGTCGCCGACCAGGGCGGCGCCGTCGTCACCAAGCAGCCCGCCCAGGCGGGCCAGCCGGTGCTGATCCCCATCGTGGGCGTCAAGCCCGCGGTGATGCCGGCGAACGCGGCGCCGGCGAAGGCCCCGCAGCCGGGCAACGCGCTGTCCGGCGTCGTGTGGTTCGACTTCACGGCGGGCGGCGGCGGCACGAGCGGCCAGGTGGACGGCACCGAGAAGGGCTTGCCGGGCATGACCGTCGAGGCCGTGCGCGGCGACGAGGTGGCCGGCACCGCCACTACCGCCGAGGACGGCTCGTTCCGCTTCGAGGGCCTGCCGGCCGGCTCCTACACGGTGCGGCTGCCGAAGGCGAACTTCGAGGCGGCCTACGGCGGTCTGTCCTGGCTCGGCCCGACACTCATCACGCCGGCCATCATCGGCGCCTTCGTGTGGGTGTGGGCAGGTTTCGCGATGGTCCTGCTGGCGGCTGGTCTCGCGGCGATCCCGCGTGACGCGCTGGAGGCGGCCCGCATGGACGGCGCGTCGGAGTGGCAGGTGTTCCGCAAGATCACCGTGCCGCTGCTGTCGCCGGTGCTGCTCGTCGTCTTCGTGACGATGATCATCAATACGCTGAAGGTGTTCGACCTTGTGTTCATCATCGCGCCGGCCTCGGTCCAGCCACAGGCGAACGTGGTCGCGCTGGAGATGTGGCGCGTGTCGTTCGGCGGCGGCAACAACCAGGGGCTCGGCAGTGCGCTGGCCATCTTCCTGCTGGTTCTGGTCCTTCCCTTCATGATCATGAACATCCGCAGGTTCAGGAGGGAGAACACATGACCACCGCCACCGCGAGCGCGCCGTCCGGCGCCGGCGCCGCGCCCGGCCTGGGGGCCGGCGCGCCCCGCCGGGGCATCGCAGGCAAGATCGTCGATCGCCTGGGCAGCGGGGCGGTCCAGGTCGTCATGGTGCTCCTCGGCCTGTTCTGGCTGGTGCCGACGCTGGGCCTGATGGTGGTCTCGCTGCGGACCAACCAGGTCAACAGCGCCGAGGGCTGGTGGACGGTCTTCACCAAGCCGGCCGAGCTGACCATCACCAGCTACAAGAACCTGCTGAGCGGCGGCTTCTCCGCCTCCTTCTGGAACACCGTGCTCATCACGGTGCCGACCACGATCCTGGTGATCGGCATCGCGGCGATGGCGGCCTACGCCTTCGCCTGGATGGAGTTCCCCGGCAGGGACACCGCGTTCCTCGTCGTGGTGGGCCTGCTCATCGTGCCGATCCAGATCGCGCTGATCCCCATCGCCGTGCTCTACGGCAACGTCGGGATCTTCGGCTCGATCCCGGGCGTGGTGCTGTTCCACGTGGCGTTCGGCCTGCCGTTCGCGATCTTCCTGCTGCGGAACTTCTTCGTCGGCATCCCGGCCTCGCTCTTGGAGGCCGCGCGCATGGACGGCGCCTCGGAGTGGAAGATCTTCGCCTCCGTGGTGTTCCCGCTGGGCAAGCCGGCGATCGCCTCGCTGGGCATCTTCCAGTTCCTGTGGGTGTGGAACGACATGCTCATCGCGCTGGTCTTCGCCGACACGGGGAACCAGCCGATGACCAAGTATCTGCAGTCGCAGATGCGGCAGTTCGGATCGAACATGGACATTCTCTCGTCCGGTGCGTTCCTGTCGCTGATCATCCCGCTGGTCCTGTTCTTCGCGTTCCAGCGGTACTTCGTCCAGGGCATGATGTCCGGCTCCGTCAAGTGACCTTCACGGGCGCCCGCCACGGGGGCGGGCGCCCGTGATCATTCCGGTACGGGGTCAGCGGGCATTCGGCTCACAAGCCGCACCAGAGCTGGATAAGCTCAACGGCCATGGCCGGTCGTCCACTGAAAGAAGTCGTCGAAGCCGGATGGGCTGAGGCGCTAGAACCCGTCGCCGAGCAGATCGCCCTGATGGGCGAGTTCCTGCGCAAGGAGATCGCCGAAGGCAGGCAATACCTTCCCGCCGGGGGGCACGTGCTGCGCGCGTTCAGCCAGCCCTTCGACGAGGTCAAGGTGCTCATCGTCGGCCAGGACCCCTACCCGACGCCCGGCCACCCGGTCGGGCTGTCGTTCTCGGTGGCCCCCGACGTGCGGCCGCTGCCGGGCAGCCTGGTCAACATCTACAAGGAGATGGAGACCGACCTCGGCCTCCCCCGGCCCTCCAACGGCGATCTCACGCCGTGGGCCGACCAGGGCGTGCTGCTGCTCAACAGGGTCCTCACCGTCATGCCGGGCAAGCCCGCCTCGCACCGCGGCAAGGGCTGGGAGCAGGTCACCGAGCAGGCCATCCGGGCCCTGGTGGCGCGCGACAAGCCGTTGGTCGCCATCCTGTGGGGCCGCGACGCCCGCAACCTCGCCCCCATGCTCGGCGAGGTGCCCCGCGTCGAGTCCGCGCACCCCTCCCCGCTGTCGGCGCGCAGCGGCTTCTTCGGCTCCCGGCCGTTCAGCCGGGCCAATGAGCTGCTGGTCAGGCAAGGCGCGGCGCCCGTGGAGTGGAAGCTGCCCTAGAGTCGTCGCCATGACTGATGAAGAACCGAAGTACCTCCGCCTCACGGTCGAGCTGACCGTCGAGGTGCTCGACATGAACGCCCTGCAGGCGGCGGCGCTCGCCGAGATCCGCCACCCGGACGCCGACCTCACCGAGGAGGAGCGCACGGAGCAGGCCGAGCTGGTCAACGCCGACGACACCGGCGCCTCGGCCCTGCAGTGGCTGATCGAGCCGGACCACGTGCTGGCGCTGGTCGATCACATCGCCGAGATCGAGCCGCGGGAGGCCGTGCTCGGGGTGGAGCCCTCCGAAGGGCTCAGCGAGGAAGAGGACGAAGAGCACGACCACGACCACGGGTGATCGTGCCGGGGTGAGCGGTGGGCCACGACGTTCGACGGCGTCGTGGCTTTTCGCGTTTCCCGGCCTTTCTCCTGCTCAGCTAGGATCGGGCGGGTGATCGTCGCATTCTCCATCACCCCGCTGGGCGTCGGCGAGGGAGTCGCCGAGCCGGTGGCCCGCGCCGTCAAGGTGGTCCGCGACAGCGGCCTGCCCAACCGCACCGACGCCATGTTCACCACGATCGAGGGCGAGTGGGACGACGTCATGGCCGTGATCAAGCGGGCCGTGGACGCCGTCGCCGAGGTCGCGCCCCGGGTGAGCCTGGTGCTCAAGGCCGACCTGCGCGAAGGGGTGACCGACGGCATGACGGCCAAGATCGAGTCCCTGGAACGCCACCTGTCCTGACGCTCACGGACCTGGTGTCGCGCGGCTCGCCCGGTGGCGGCGCACCGCGTCGCGGTTGGCGCACCGCTGGGAGCAGTAGCGCTGCCGGCCCGTGCGCGAGGTGTCGGCGAAGATCGCCGTGCACTCGCCGACCGCGCACCGCCTGAGGCGGTGCACACCCCGGCCCACCAGGTGCAGCGCGGTGCCCACGGAGATGAGCGAGGACAGCACCGCGCCGAGCGACTGCCGGTCGTCGCGGTAGTGCAGGTGCCAGCCGCCCGCGTGGTCGGTCATGCGAGGGTAGGCGGCCGAGTCCGCCAGCATGCGGTTGACCAGCGCGGCGCGCTCGTGCTCGTCCCCGGCGTCGACGACCTTCTCCCAGGCGTCCAGCACCGCGTGCACGCGGACCAGGTCGTCCTGCGTGACCGGGCGCTCCAGCACCAGGCCGGCCTCGCGGCAGCGGTCGGCGAGCTCTTCCGGCGTGGCCGGGCGGCGGTTGACCAGGTCCGCGGCCAGGTTGACGGCATCCTCGCCGTAAGGGTTGAGATGCATAAGACCATTACAGCAGGCTGGCGGCATGCCACGCCACCACCTCCGGTCCTCACGTACGAGCGCCGTCCCCGCCTCCCATGGGGTCGCCGAGGCCGGGCGTGGGGCGTGGCGGGCCGGGCGGTACCGGTGGGCGGTGCTGGCCGCCGCCACCTTCACCCAGGCCGCCTCCGGCTTCTTCGTCCAGGGCATCGGGGCGATGGGCGTGCACCTGCAACGCGACCTCGACCTGAGCGCCGCCCAGCTCGGACTCCTCCTCTCGGCCGCGCAACTGGCCCCGCTGGCGGGCCTGCTGGTCGCCGGGGAACTCCTGGACCGCTACGACGAGCGCTGGGTCGTCGGGGCGGGCGCCTGCGTGGTGGCCGTGAGCCTCGCGGCGGGAAGCCACGCGCCCGGGTACGCGGCCCTGCTGCTCGTCCTCCTGGTCGTCGGCGCCGGGTACAGCACCGTCCAGCCCGGGGGCAGCAAGTCGGTGGCGTCCTGGTTCGACACCTCTAGGCGGGGGCTGGCCATGGGCATCCGCCAGGCGGGGCTGCCACTGGGAGGCGTGCTGGCCGCGGCCGTCCTGCCCGCGCTCGCCGCCTCCGCCGGGTGGCGCGCGACGCTGACGGCGGGCGCGGCGGTCGCGTTCCTGGGGGCGATCACCTTCACCGCCTTCTGCCGACGCCCGCCCCTCCCCCGCACCACCAAGGCCCCCAGTACAGCCGCTACCAGCACTGGCGCGGAGGCTGGCGGGCGGCTGCGGTTGCTGCGGGAACCGGCCATGGTGAGGATCCTGGTGTCCGGGACGAGCCTGGTCGCGGTGCACAGCGGCATCGGCGCCCTGGCCGTGCTGCACCTTCACGAGACGGCGGCCCTCGCGCCGGGCGCGGCGGCCCTCGTCCTCGTGGCGGTGCAGGCGGCGGGCGCGGCCGGCCGCGTCTGCCTGGCCGCCTGGAGCGACCGCAACCGATCCGGCGAATCCGGCCGACCCAGCCGGTCCAGCCGGTCCAGCCGGTCCGGTCGGTCCAGTCGGTCCGGTCGGTCCGGTCGGTCCGGTCGGTCCGGTCGGTCCGGTCGGTCCGGTCGGTCCGGTCGGTCGGGTCGGCCGGGTCGGCCGGGTCGGTCGGGTCGGCCGGGTCGGTCGGGTCAGTCCAGTTGGTCCGGCCGCTACTTCTCCGTGCTGGTCTGTCTGGTCGCGGTGGTCGTGGGTCTGGTCGCGCTTGCCACTCCCGTGGGGCGCTCCCCGACGGCGGCTTCCCTCCTGTTCGTCTGGCTCGGGTTCTTCGGCATCGGCTGGTACGGCCCCTGGGTCGCCCATCTGGCCGAGTCGGCGCCTCCGGGCAGGACCGGGTTCGCGCTCGGCGCGGCGATGGCCGTCAACCAGATCGCCGTCATCCTCACCCCGCCCGCCCTCGGCCTGCTCAAGGACGTCTCCCACGGGTTCGCGCCGGTGTGGGGCCTGCTCGCCGTCCTGGCCGCGACCGCCGTGGCTCTCACGGCGACGCCACTTTCGCGATATGTCTTGACCAGCTCCACAAACGCGACATATCGTGTCGCTCGGCCACGAACGCGATAGTACTCGTTCACGGAGGTGGGCAAGCAATGGAAGAGGAGCGAGTGCCGGTCCTTGTGGTCGGCGGGGGATACGCAGGGCTGAGCGCGGCGATGCTCCTGGCCTGGCGCGAGGTGCCGGTCCTGCTGGTCGAACGGCACCCGGGCACGTCCGTCCAGCCCAAGGCGTTCGGCGTCGGCCCGCGCGCCGTGGAGCTGCTGCGACCCGTGCCGGGCGTGGAGGAGGCCCTCTCCGACATCTGGACCGGCATCGGCGACACCATGCGCATCGCCATCGCCAGGAGCCTGGCCGACCCCGACCCGCACCTCATCATGACCGGCGGGGACGAGGACATGAGCTTCCTCCGCGAGGTCACCCCGGTCGCCCAGATCGGCGCGCCCCAGGCCGAGATCGAGCGCGTGCTCCGGCACGCCGCCGAGGAGCTGGGCGCCGACCTGCGCTTCTCCACCGAGCTCATCTCCCTCGACCAGGACGACGACGGCGTCACCGCCCGCATCCGCACCGGCGGCGGCGAGGAACGGCTCGTCCGCGCCGACTACGTGGTGGCCGCCGACGGCTACCGCAGCCCCCTGCGCCACGCCCTCGGCGTGCCCACCTCGGGCAAGGGCGAGCTGGGGCAGACCTGCTCGATCATGTTCGACGCCGACCTCGGCCACCTCGTACGCGAGCGCGAGGTCACCCTCTGGTACCTCCAGAACGACGTCTTCACCGGCGCCATCGTGACCGGCACCGGCGTCGGCGCCCACGTGCTCGGCGTCAACCTGGCCGAGGACGAGACCCAGGCCGACTTCACCGACGAACGCTGCGTCGAGCTCGTCCGCCTCGCGACCGGCCGTCCGGGGCTCGACGTGCGGATCCTGGACCGTACGACGTTCGGGCTGGCCCACATCCTGGCCGACACCTACCGCGCCGGGCGGGTCTTCTTCGCCGGGGACGCCGCCCACACCATGCCGCCCACCGGCGGCCAGGGCGGCAGCACCGCCCTCCAGGACGGCGCCGACCTCGCCTGGCGGCTGTGGCTCGTCGTCACCGGCCAGGCCGGGCCGGCCTTCCTCGACACGTACGACGCCGAACGCCGCCCCATCGGCGCCCTGACCGCCGACGCGCACCTCGCCAACCTCGGCGTACGCATGCCGCCGGCGGCCCGCGTCGGCTACCCGGAGCCGCTCGCCGACCCGGTCGGCGCCCTGATCGGTCACCGCTACCACTCCACGGCGATCCTGGACGAACCCGGCGACGACGGCTCCGTCCTGGAAGACCCCCGGATCCCGAACGGCCGGCCCGGCAGCCGGGCGCCGCACGTGATCCTCGACTGGGAGGGCCAGCGCGTCTCCACCATCGACCTGTTCGGCTCGGGCTTCGTCCTGATGGCCGACAGGCAGGGCGGCCAGCCCTGGATGGACGCCGGCCGCATGGTCAAGGAACGGCTCGGGGTGCAGCTCACCCGCCTGCTGGTGGGCGAGGAACTGCGGGACGTGGAGGGGCGCTGGCGGGACCGGTACGGCGTCGACGGGGACGGCGCCGTCCTGGTCCGCCCGGACGGCTACGTCGCCTGGCGCACCCCGTCCATGGCGGACGATCCTCTGACCACACTGGAGCAGGTCCTGCGCGCCGTCCTCAGCCGCTGATGCCCGGCCACGAGGTCTCCGGTCGCGGCTATGTGGCCTGACCGGTCCGCCAGCGGGCCTGTTTGACGCGGTTGCCGCACAGTTGCATCGAGCACCAGCGGCCCGTACGGGATCGGGAGTGGTCGTAGAAGGCCCATCGGCAGCGGTCGTTGGCGCAGACCTTCAGGCGGGCCCAGGTCCCGTCGGCCAGCGCCGCCGCCGTGGCGCCGAGAACCCGGCCGATCACGGCGTCCATCCCCTGGTCGCCGGCGCGGCCGGCGAGGACGACGCCCTCGGGGGTGAACGTGACGGCGGCGCGTGACCGTCGGGCGGCGTCGGTGAGGGCCGTGGCGGTGGAGGCGGGGAGCGGCAGCCGATCGTGATTGGCGAGGAGGGCCTGGCGCAGGCTCTCGCGCAGGTCGATCGCCCGCGCGAGGGCCTCGGCGTCCGTCGCGCCCCTGATGCCGTGCTCACCCGCCCACCCGGCCCAGGAGGCGGGGTCGGCGAGACGGTCGGTCCCGGCTTCGACGTCACGGGTGTTCACGAACGCGCGGACGAACTCCAGCGCTCCCGGCGCCGGCGGGACCGGCGACGCGACCGGCGACGCGACCGGCGACGGGGCGGGCGACGCGACCGGCGACGGGGCGGGCGACGCGGCGGGCGACGCGGCGGGCGACGCGGCGGGCTTCGGCTCGACCGGCGGTGCCAGGTCTGAGTCAGGCATGTCGCCATCGTAACCCTTATTGCCGCGAAGGCGGTTATATGGATAACCGTCGAATCCATGACGAAGGTTATGTGCACCGCGACGCACTCCGCCCTCCAGCTCACCGGGGCCGGAGTCGGCGGGGCGCTGGTGGAGGCGCTCACCGCGCCGATCGCCGTCGTCGTGAACGCGCTCCGATCCTGCGCGCGCTCGCCGCCGAGGCGTCCGGCACATCGGGCGCGGCCGCACAAGCCACGGGCCCCGTCTCCACAGTCGTCGGGAAGGTCATTGCCAGCGCTGTCATCGGGGTTCAGGCGACGGCCGGAGTGTCGGCCCCGGCCGCCGTCGCCATCACCGCGGCGGCGGGTACGCCCGTTGTGTTCGCGGCCGAGGAGGCGGCGAAGCCGATCGCAGCAGCGTTCGGGTTCAAGCAGTCCGATCAGGGCCCCGCGCCGGCACCCGACCTGTTGATGGCGCTGCCCGTCCTGCCGACCACTCTGGCGGGGGAGCAGTCGCCTTCTCCGAGCACGCCCGCGCCGTCCGTGTTCACCGCCGAGACGGTCCCGCCCCCCACCAGTTCGCCGAAGCCCGAGCGCACCACCGCCACGGCGGTGGCGCATCCGCCGGCCACCGTGCGGGCTGCCTCGCCGACGACGGCCCCGGCCGCGTCGATCACCACGGCGCCCCCCACGGTGGCCGCCAGGACGCCCGCGCCCACGGCGACAGCCGTGCGGGCCGCCGGCCCTTCGCCCGTGGTGGAGCAGTCGACCCTGATCGCTGACGTGCCCCCCGTCGAGCGGACCAGGACGCCAGTAGTCCAGCCGTCGCCAACCACCACCGCGCCCACGTCCACCCCGACGACGATGCCCACGGTCCCGGTGCCGGACCCGACGCCGTCGCTCACACCGACTGAGCAGCCGACGACGTCGGAGCCGACGCCGACGAGCGACCCGACCGAGCAGCCGACCCCGCCGGCCCCGACGAAGGAGCCGGAGCCCTCGAAGGAGCCGACCCTCGCGCCGGAGCCCACGAAGACGGTGGGCCCGGAGCCTACGGCCGCGCCGTCCAGCCCGGTCCAGACCGAGCCCGGCGATAGCCAGCCCCAGCCTGGGAGCGCTCCCGTCGAGCAGCCCCCGGCAGTCCTCCCTGCGGGGGCGGGAGGATCTGTGTTGGCGATGCCGCTAAGGCCGGCGTCGGGCTGGTGGTACTAGCGGGCATCCCCTGAAGACGGCTTGCTCCTGCCCTGTTCACGGGTGCGCAGACCCCCGAACTGTCCAGGTTCGGGGCGGGAGTAGGCGATCCATGCGGCACGCGCCGCCGCATGCAGCTTGCCCCCGCCCTGAACAGGGGCTCGTGCGGTAGTCCCGTTCTCCCTCGCCGGAGGGCGGGGGCAAGCCTTCTACCGGTCGTCGCGGCCGTCGAGCGTCGGCACTTCGCTGTAGTCGACGCCGGCGAGCTTGGTGTCAGGTGACATCCGATCTGGCCATTGATCATGGGGTGGCCTCGCGTTGGCCAGTTCACCTGTCACGAACGGCGAGGCAGTTGTGCCGTCCAAAGTGGCCATTTCCCGGTCGCGGCGATCATCGTGTCCAACATCAGGAGCACTTCGGCTGCTGCCGACCTGCGCTTTTTGTCCCGTCTATCGATCATGAGGCATACCGATAGGTGGTGCGAACTTGCCTCACAGATATCGAGGGTCTTCAGGCAAGTCAGGTGCGCGCTCGGCGACTGCTCGGGGTGCGCAATCCGTTGAGCAGGATGTCGAGGAGCCGGTCGGCCTCCTCCGGCTTCGGGTCGGCCTCCGTGGCCAGGGCGATGGCATTGACGAGCTTGAGCAGTTGCCGCACAGTGACGTCGATACGGATCTCGCCCGCCTCCTGCGCCCGGGCCAGCAGGGCGGCGGCTGCGTCGGAGACGGCCTTTCGGCACCATGAATCCTCCGGACCTTCCATCGCCGCCATGAGCGAGGCGGCCAGTCCGTGGGCGGCGCTGCCCTGGGCGGCGATGTCCTTGAGCCAGGAGATCAGCGCGGCGGCGGGCTGAGGCGCTGATGTCAGTTCCTCGGCCCGGTGGCACAGGCGTTGGATGTGGCCGTGGAAGACGGCTTCGAGCAGTGCCTGGCGGGTGGGGAAGTGGCGGTAGAGCGTCGCGTTGCCGACCCCGGCGGCACGGGCGATGTCGTCGAGCGGCGCCTGGGGGCCGTGCTCGGCGAAGGCGTCGGTGGCCGCGGCCAGGAGGCGTTCGTAGTTGCGCAGGGCGTCGGCGCGCCGAGGGCGGGCCGGTGGTCGCGTCACGGTTCTCCTTGGTCGCTTTGCCAAAACGGGGATAGTCCCCGTATCGTACCTTGTCGTTAAACGGGGACTATCCCCGCTTTGTCGAGAGGAGCATGAAGATGGACAACACGATCGTGGTCACGGGCGCCAGCGGCACCCAGGGCGGCGCGACGGCGAGGGCTCTGCTGGCCGCCGGGTGGCGGGTGCGTGCCCTGGTACGCGACCCGCAGACCGTCGCCGCCCAAGAACTGGCCCGCGCGGGTGCGCAGCTCGTCCGCGGCGACATGGGGAACCGCGCCCAGCTCGAAACCGCATTCCAGGGCGCGTACGGCGTCTTCAGCGTGCAGCCCACCATGGGCTACCCGGGCACCCCCGCCGATTTCACCATCGAGGACGAGCTGTGTCTGGGCAGAAACGTCGCCGACGCCGCCGCCGAGGCCCGCGTGCGGCACTTCGTGTACGCCTCCGTCGGTTCGGCCGACGCCGGCCACGGAATTCGGCGGTGGGAGAGCAAGGCGGAACTGGAGACGTACGCCAAGCAGCTCGGCTTGCCACTAACGATCTTGCGGCCGGTCCGGTTCATGGAAAACCAGATCGACCCCCGCTTCGGCGCCCGCGATGGTGTCATTGCCGACGTCATCCGCCCCGACGTACCGGTGCAGCTCATCGCCGGCACCGACATCGGCGTCTTCGCGGCCTTGGCCTTCACCCACCGGGAGCAGTACCTGGGCCTGACTCTGGAGCTGGCCGGCGACGAGCGAACCATGCCGGAAATCGCCCACCTGATGAGCCGGACACTTGGCCGCCCGATCACCTACCGCGCCATCCCACGCGAAGCCCTGACCGACAAGGGGCACGACGCCGTGGCCGGTTACGAGTTCGCCAACCACATGGGCGGCTGGCACGCCGACATCCCGTCCCTGCGTGAGCGCCATCCACAGCTGATGGATTTCGCGACATGGCTGGAGCGTGAGGGAGCGACCAAGGACGCGGCCGCCCAGAAATCGGCTTGATCAGGCGAACTGAGTCAGCCAGGTGAAGTGCCCAGGCTCCACGCTTTGGCCAGATCGAGTGTCACCCTCCTGCATCGTTGGCCAAGTTCTGGCCACTTCGGTTGGCACGCGGCCAGATCCGGTGTCACCTGACACTTGGTCAGCATCTTGAAGTGGACCCACCTGTAGTCCACGCTGGGGTCGCCGCCGGTCACGTCGGATCCGAGGGGGATGGCGATCTTCGCCCACCACTCGTGTTGGTTGTTGGCGACGACGGGGGCGCGAGCGAGGAGGAACGCCTTACGGGTGCGGGCGAGGAGCACCATGGGCGGCATGCTGAGCGCGCGGGGCGCCTCGGCGGCGGGTTCCTCCATGGGGGTCGAGCCTACGCGGGGTGGCTGTGGCTCGTCCATCTGTTCGAGTCCGATAAGCGCCTGATGGGGCGTTAGTAGCCTCTGTCCGGTTCGTGTATCGCGATCTTCGCTAAATGATCTCTCCGTGGCGCACGCTGGCGGGCGAACTCGGGTTGCCTGGCGCTGGGAGTTCCAGGAGCGAAGAGGGGGGCTCCTGGACGCTCTCAGCCGTTTTCGCTCCTCAGGTGTTGATGTGGAGGACCCAAATCGACACGTGATCGAGGTCTTCCGGGCCGTGCGTATAGAGCGCGCGGAAGGTCGGCGTGATCAGCTCGTACGCGCCGGGGATCTCGGCGTACGGTACGGCTTCGGGGGGTGTGGGGTCGTCGCCCAGGTCCAGCAGCGCGTCAACGATCGACGCGCGCAGGGTCATCGGCGCCAGCCGCAGAGCGATCTTGACGTCGGGGGCGAAGACGACGGGGATCTTCACTGGGCGGTGTCACCTAGCCCGAGGTCGTCGTAAGCCTGCTCGCGCGATGTGTAGGTGGTCATTTCGAGCTCCCCCCGGGCGGCAGCGTCCATCTTGGCGCGGACCTCGGCGGTCTCGCGCTCTCGCTTAAGTCGTACATACTCCTCGAACTCCTCCTCGGAAATGAGCACTGCGCGCTCGGTGGTGGATCGGCTGATGGTGGTGTGCCGGCGGCCGTGCACGGCGCGCGCTACGAGCGTGCCGAGCTGGCTGCGGGCTTCGGAGATGCCCAGTGAGTCGTGCGTGGTGGTCATGCGGTTGTCACTCCCGTGGGTGACCGGGTCGCTCTGTGCCGGTCGAGGGTTGCGGTGGCTTGGTGGATGCCTCCACCTTACGGGAATCTGGACAGCCCGCACAGGAAGTCCAGGATGTACATGTTGCTCAACAGGCCCTTTTTTATTACCGGGAATGTCGATTCCCGCCGATAAAACAAATATGATCACGGTGAGCACCGCGCGGTGCTAAGGCGAGGACTGAGGACGCGATGATCGACCAACTGCCGGAGAAGATCGCGAGCGAACTGCCCGCTGTGGCGGCCCCGCCCGACCGGGCCAGGAACCCGTACTGGGCCTACCTCGACAGCCTCGACAGCGCCGAATCCCGCCGCGCCATGAAGGGCTGCCTCGACCGGATCGCCCGCCTCATGGCAGGCCGAGACCCTGCCGGCCTCGACGCCGGGAAGCCGGACGCGGCTGCGCTCGCCATCACCGGGGAGACCGTGCACTGGCACCTGCTGAGGCCCGAGCACACCCAGCACATCCGCTCCATGATCGCCGCGGCGACCACCCGCCGCAAGGACGCCGACCCGGAGCCGTGGTCAACTGCGTACCGGAATAAGCACATCGTCGCCCTGCGGCAGGTCCTCGACCGGGCGTGGCTGCTCGGGCTGATGACCGCTGACGAGCGCGACCGCGCCCAGCGTGTCCCCCAGTTCTCGGGGACGCGCCTCCCCGCGGGCAAGCACCTGCCGGTGGAGCGGGTGGGCGCGCTGTTCGCCGCCTGCGACGCCGACCTCAACCCCGACGACGTCGAGGACGAAGCGCACCGCGAGCGGCTACGCCGCACGGCACTGCGGGACGCGGCCCTGCTCGCGGCGCTGTACTCGACCGGCGCCCGCCGCTCCGAGCTGGCCGGGGTGACGCTGGACGACTACGACCCGGCCGACCGGTCCCTGCGCATCCGGCACGGCAAGCGGAACAAGGAACGGCTCGTCTACCTCACGTCCAGCGCCGTCTCCCGGATCGAGGCGTGGCTGACCGTGCGCGGCAACAAGCCGGGCGGCCTGTTCGCGCCGTTCACCCCGCGCGGCGGGCATGTGCGCCGCACCCGGGCGGGCATCGTGGCACATATGAGCGGCCAGACGGTCGGCGACGTGATCGCCACCCGCGCCGCCCAGGCCGGGCTCCCCGAGGCCCCCGACGCGCACGACTTCCGCCGCACCTTCACGGGCGAACTCCTGGACGCCGGCGTGGACCTGGCCACCGCGCAGGCCCTGCTCGGGCACGCTTCACCGGCCACGACGGCGCGGTACGACCGGCGGCCGGAGCGGGCCCGCCGCGCGGCCGTGGACAAAATCAGTACCCCCGACGCCGTGCCGCTCCCTGGTGCTGCGCGCCGCCGCCGGACGGCTATGCCTGGGGCATGATCTCCGGGGCTACTCGGGGTGCCGGTAAGAAACGTGTCATGAGCCCCAAACGAGCGGCTTCTAGGACGACGCTCCTATTTTGATCTTGTGCGAAATCGATCGTTATTCGACACTGAGATGATCAACCTCGCACTCTGTGGCTGATAACACGGACCTGCATGGGAGTCACATCAGGCGCGAGCGCGGCGACCGCGTGCTGCGGCCCGGCCCACGGTGGTCAGGCGGGCAAGGGTCTGGGCGTAGCCGACGTGGGTGGTGGCCACCTGCAGGGACTCCAAGGACGCGCTCGACGGCGGCCGCGATCGACGAGCTGATCGCGAGCCTTAGGTGGGGTGAGGCGGGGTACTCCCGCCTCACCGCTATCGATTGATCGCGACGGGCTCGTCGCTCGAGTTGTTGACGACGGTCCGTTCGCCCAACGGCTCTTTCAGCTTGAGCTGCACGAGATGAGCCCGCCCGATCATGTTGGTGAACTCCTCCTCCCATGGCCAGCTTCGGCGACAGGAGTCATCCACTTCGACCCCGATGACCACCCGAGACGGCGATTCGGTCACCTCCGTATCCGTCACCCGCTCACACGGCTTCCCCGTCTCGTCAGGCGCTCCGAAGATCAGCTTGACGGTCAGAGTCTTGCCATCTGGAGATAACGTCGCGACACGTATGTCCTGCCATGTGGATGCACCGCATCCCGCAGTGACCAGGGCGCTGCACAGGAGGGCGAGCGCCAAGGACCGAGAAGTGAACATGGAAGGAGAGCCTGCCTTACTTCCGCTTCAACACGTCACCACCGTACGCCTCACGGATGGTGGTGATATCGGTGAACACCATGACGCAATCGCCGATCAGCGGGCTGGTTCCGGCGTTCGCAACGCCCTTGGCCACGACGGACCCATCACTCCGGAAGGTGTAGACCGGGCCGCCCGAGTCGCCACCCTCCACGCAGTCGCCGGATCGTTTCCCGGTGACGATGTTGTCCGTCGTCCCGCCGTCTGTCTTCTTCCACGTGTTGGGGTTGTCAACCCGCCAGTTGCAATGCTGGCCGGTACTGCGTCCGCCGACACAGTACAGCTCGTTGTGCGCGGACCGCCGGCTCCAACTGCTCTTCACCGGCCTCCTGGTCCGCGATGTCTCGTCGCCGGTGAAGATCGACGCGGTCGGCACTGCCACAGACGGGTCCGTGGTAACCAAAGCCGTGTCGCCCAACCACTTGTTCTGACCCGGGAGCGGCACAGTGCCCTTGCCGTATTCGTAGGTGGTGAGCATGCCGACGCGCTGGCCGTAGAAACGCGTGCCATCGTTGGAGACGCGGACCGAACTGTAAGCCTTCGGCATGCAGTGCCCTGCGGTCACCAGTCTCTTGCCTGCGGGGATCTTCCAGGCGAAGCCCATGGTGCACTCGTCACCGTATTCCGTCACGTATGCGCCGCCGCCGTTGATATAGCCGTCGTTGTCGTTCGCGCGGCTGTCCGTACCCGCCGTGAGCTTCAGGACGGTGGCGTTCGGGTCCAGATGGAGCACGACCGCGTTAGTGCCGTAGCGCTGGGCCAGCGCCAGCCTCAGCTCCGACGACACCGCGTTCGTCTTGATGAGGACCTGGTTGCGTTCCGCCCAGATCCGGGCCTCGACGAGATGGTCGGCACCTGGCAATTCGGCGCTGGTCAAGTTCATGATCTCGCGGGCGATGGCCGTCTGGCGGGAATAGCTGGTGGCAGCGTCCGGCACTTGCGGAGTAAAGGTATAGCTCTCACCCGGGTCGACCACCCCGTCGGAATCCTCGTCCGTGTCGCCGTCGGTGAAGTCACCTGGAATCGTCCAGTCGACGCCTCCGAGACCAAGGTAGGCGGTGCCCGTCAGGGGCGCGGATCCGATCGTGTGACCGTCAGCGCTGGCGGCTGGGACGATGACCTGACCGCTGACCATGTCCACGTATGGTTTGGCGAGTGCGTCGCCGTTGGCCTCCGCGCGGTCGATGGCCGAGCTCAGCGCGTGCGCTTGGGGCTCGGCGAGCTGCGGGATGTCGTCGCCCCATGTCGCGGGGGCCTGGATGACCTCGACGCCGTCCGCGCCCGCAGGATAGAGGGTGGTGGCCTCGCCGCCGGGCGCGAATGTCGCGGTGAGCTTGGGCGGATCGTTGAAGTCTGTATTTTCGGACGACGGGAAGACCCGATAGTTTGCGCTGGCGCGCTCGGCCGGCGACATCAGCACCACGCCGTAGTTGCCGCCATCCCCGGCCCATTGACGAGCCATGGATGTGATGTCCCAGCTCATAGCAGTCGGGCCGCAGGATCCACCGACGCTGCTCCTATTGGTGACGGCGTTCTCGGTGGTGTTGGTCGGCTGAGCCGCCCAGGTGACTGTGGTCGGATCCCACCGGCTAGTGACGCGCCGTACCTGTATGCCTCCCCCACTGCGGAGCCGCAACTGGGGCCGTCGATATTGAGCAGGGATAGTGTGACGTTGGTGATCTGCTGCCCAATGAGAGGCGAAGTGTTGAACTTGAGGTAGGCGCGGGACTTGCTGCCGTCCGATTCGGTGCCCGCCTTAAGGGTGCCGCCGTCGCCGTTCGGATAGTCGGGCAAGAGGCTCCAAACATCCGCGTCAGCGCTCGGAACGATGCTGAAGGCGGACTGTATGGTAACCGGATAACTCGTGGCCGGATCGACGAGGTACTTCTGATCGGGTTTGAGCACCAGCGTCTGCCCGCCACCTGAGGTGACCACTGCGGCCTCCACCGCGCCGCGACTCTGGGCGGCCTTGCTGCTTTCCAGCCAGGGCTTCGAGGGGACCGCGACGTTCTGGTCGTCGCCGTCGGTCACGCGTACGCGGCCCCCAGAAGTTTCACGCAACTTCAGGCCGTTGCCCTTTACCGGAATCTCGAATTGGGGGGCCTTAGCGGGGCGCTCGCGTAAGACCAGGTCATAGCGGAAGCCTGCGGCCAGCGCGGTAACTACGAGATCGGCACCGGGTCCGGCGGCGTTGGTGTAGGTGGCGCGGCTGCCTTCCAGCGTTGGCTCCGGCAGCTTGGCGGGCCATGACAGAGCAAGGGACTGGTCAGGCGTGAGTGCGAAGGTGGTCGACGGTGATGCGTCTCCGCCCCGCGGAAGTGTCAGCTCACCCTTGACAACTTTCGGTTTGATGGCGGAACCCTGCAGCGACAGCGAGGGGTCAATCCATGCCCACGCGTTGCTCTTCTTGACGCGGACAGGTCTTGACCAGATTTCCGTGGTGATGTGTCCATCGGGATGTAGCCAATAGCGTGTGGTTTCGCTCGCTGCTCCGAGCAGTTCGACCGGCTCGCGCTGCGCGGCGATGGGGGTCAGTGGGCTCGCTTGGGCGCCTGTCGTGACAGGAAGAGCGGTGAGGGGGGTCATCAGGAGGCCGACTAATGCTGCTTGTAACGGAATCGTGGGCATGTAGCTCCGATCTGACGATGATCAGCAAAACAGCCTGAAAATAACAGTAAAGGTCTCGTCTTACAAGATTGTTTTCGCGTCACCGTTGTAGCCGGCGTCGGGTGCGCGGTGCTCGGCCTGTGACAGAGGTCTACGGCGGGCGTGAGATCCGTCCAGGCAGGGCTCCGGAAGAACGGCGCCGCGACATCGGGCGGCGTCATCCTGAGCAGAGCGGCGGTCAGGCGAGCGTGCACGCGTGGAACTTCGGCAACGAGATCTTCATGCTGGCCCTCGCGGTCCACGTCCTCGACGCGATGGCGGCCGGGCCGGTGATCCTTTACCTGGCGTCCGACGAGCCGGAAGACGAGCAGGGCCCGGCAGATGACGGCGATCACCACCTCGCCGTCAGGGTCAGGCAGATGGCGGCGATCACCACCTCGCCGTGGGTCGGTCAGGCGAGGAGGAGTTGCTCGCGGCGGACGCGGAGGCGGGCGCGGAGGTTCTCCAGTTCGCGGCAGCGGCTCTCCAGCTCGTCCACCAGCGTCCGCCCCTCGCGGAGCCCTCGTTCGCCGTGCAGCGCGCCGGCCTCGATCGTCATCCCCAGGGCCTGCAGGTGGCGGACGAACCCGGCCGCCGCCTCCCGGTCGTCCGGCCGCCGCAGGGCGGCGCGGCCCGCCTCCCTGGCACGTTCCCGGGCAGGGATCTCCACGTCCAGCTCGGCCAGCAGCCGGCCGAGCTCCAGGAGCTCGGCGCCGCGCGGGTCGGCTGAGTCCGTGAGGCGCCGCTCCTTGCGCAGCAGCAGCTCCTCGTACAGGTCCCGGGCCGGGCCGACCTCGGCCAGCTCCCGCTGCAGCGACGCCAGCGCGCGGCCGAACGCCTTCAGCTTGGCTTCCTGCACCGCCATGCTCTCCGGGTCCCAGGCGACGGTCGCGTCCAGCGCCGCCCGCGTCTCCCGCATTCGGCCGGCGATCGCCTGCCGCTGCTCGTCGAGCTCGTTCCAGCGGCGTGCCCGCCGCCGTGCCGTTCGCAGATCCTCGTCGATCATCTCGAACTGAATCACGTCACTTTGACGCCTCCCCGCACCAGATGGTTCGGGCAGGGTCAGGCGGCGGCCAGGGAGGGGGTGGAGGTGAGGGTGGCGTGGTGGGCGCCTCGCGTGGCGCAGAGCCAGTCGTTGACCGAGCCGGTGAAGCCCGGGGGCGGACCGACCCTGAGGCAGGTGACCTGGCCTGCGCCAGGAGGCGGGCCGACCTTGAGGCGGCGGATGCCGCCGGCGCGGCCGAGCCCGCCCTGACCGGCGTCGTACGGGGTCAGCCGGACGCCGAACGGCGCCTCCGCTCCCTCCGGCCTGATGCGGAGGAAGTCGTCGAGGCGGCGGTGCGTGGCGCCGGGGTGGGCCGCGAGGTAGGCGAGCTGGCCGGAGACCAGGTGGTGAGCGACCGTGCGCAGGAGGTGGGTGGCGCACAGGGTGTGGGCGCAGGCCGCGCCGTCGAGGGTGATCTCGGGCAGCGCGAACCTGCGCAGGCCGCGGGAGGTCATGCGGAGGCAGTCGCAGCCGGCCGTGTCGGCGGGGTCCCACGGCGGGCAGGTGGCGGCGTCGTGCACCTGGACGTCCCAGCCGAGCCAGTCGTCGCCGAGGTCGAACCCCGTCGGCTCGTCCGGGCGCCGCCCTCGGGCGGGCACGGAGGAGCCGGTCAGCGGGTCGATCAGGACGCCGTCGCAGGCGTCGGCCAGGGCGCGGGCGACCGCGCGGGCCGTCTGGGCGATGGCGGGCAGGCGGTGCGGGGGCGCGGTGGCGGCGACCACGAGGTGGGCCGTGGCGCGCCGCAGGCGTCGCAGGTGGTCGGCGGGGAGCGTCGCCCCCGCCGGTCTCCATGGGGTGGGGTGCCGGGTGACGGCCAGGAGGCCGGTGGCGATCGCGGTGAGCGCCGCCCTCCGGTGAGCCGGCGCGATCCGCCAGGGCACGAGTGACCTGGGCTCGGCGGGGAGCTTCGCCACGGCGATGACGAACAGGGATGTCAGGGTCCGGGGCAGCGGAAGGAAGATCTTCATGAGTGGCCTCCGTGATCGCGGTGCGGTCGTCGGATCGGGATCCTGTCGGACGAGTGCGGCACTCAGGATCAGGCACGGAGGCCGGGCGGCAGAGCGGCGAACGCGATTCTGTGGATGACGACGACATCGCAGCCCGCCCTGTGGACAAGCGACAAGCCCGGGTCAGGCGGCCCGGGTCAGGCGGCCCGGGTCAGGCGGCCCGGGTCAGGCGGCGCCGGACGTCCGGGCGGCGTCAGGGCGGCTGATCGCCATCGACTGGCCGGGCAGGCGCAGCCGGCCGTCCTCCCCCGCCCCCACCGGCTCGTCGGACGCCAGCAGCACCGCCCCCGCCCTCACCGGCACGCTCACCGCCTCCTCGGCGAAGTTCACGCTGACCGCCAGCGATCCCCGCCACATGACCAGCCACTTCCCGCCCGGGTCCACCTCCACCCTGACTCGCTCCATCCGCGGGTCGGACAGCTCGGGCAGGGCCTTGCGCAGCGCGACGAGGTCCCGGTACCAGCACAGCAGCGACCAGTGCGCCTCCTCCTTGAGCTCGGTCCAGTCCAGCTTGGACCGCAGGAACGTCTCCTCGTCCGAGGGGTCGGGCGCGTCCCACACGTACCCGAACCCGTCGAACTCGCGCTCCCGCCGCTCCGCCTCGCTCTCCCGGAGCCGCGGCTCGACGTGGTCGGAGAAGAACAGGAAGGGGGAGCGCGCCCCCCACTCCTCCCCCATGAACAGCATCGGCGTGAACGGCGAGGTCAGCAGCAGCCCCGCCCCCAGCTTCAGCGCCGGGAGGGGCAGCCGGTCGCCGCGGGGCCGGTTGCCGATCTGGTCGTGGTTCTGCAGGCAGGCCACGAGGCGGTGGCCCGGCACGCCCGCGTACGGCCGCCCGTGGGAGCGCCCGCGGAAGCTGGAGTACGTCCCGTCGTGCAGCACCCCGCCGGTCAGCACCTTGGCCAGCGCCGGCAGCCCCGCGAAGTCCTCGTAGTAGCCGTGGCTCTCGCCGCTGACCGCGCAGTGCAGCGCGTGGTGAACGTCGTCGTCCCATTGCGCGGTCATGCCCAGCCCGCCCGCCTCCAGCGGCAGCACCATGCGCGGGTCGTTGAGGTCGGACTCGGCGATCAGCGCCAGCGGCCGGCCGACGGCGCAGGCCAGCGCGTCCACCTCGGCGGACAGCTCGGCCAGCAGGTGCGTGGCGCGGGAGTCGTGCAGCGCGTGCACGGCGTCGAGCCGCAGCCCGTCCACGTGGTAGTCGCGCAACCACTGGAGCGCGTTGCCGACGAAATAGCGCCGCACCTCGTCGGAGCCGGGCCCGTCGAGGTTGACCGCGTCGCCCCAGTAGCTGCCGCGGTAGCCGGCGAAGTACGGCCCGAACGGGCGCAGGAAGTTCCCCGACGGCCCCAGGTGGTTGTGGACGACGTCGAGGATCACGCCGAGGCCGGCCCGGTGGCAGGCGTCCACGAACGACTTGAGCCCGTCGGGCCCCCCGTACGTCTCGTTCACCGCGTAGAGGTCGACCCCGTCGTACCCCCAGTTGCGACCGCCGGGCACCGGGGCGACCGGCATGATCTCCACGAGGTCGACGCCCAGCTCGACGAGGTGGTCCAGCTTCTCGATCGCCGCGTGGAACGTGCCCTCCTGTGTGAACGTCCCGACGTGCAGCTCGTAGATGACGGAACCGCGCAGGTCCCGCCCCTTCCAGTCGTGGTCGGACCAGGTGAACCTGGCGTGGTCGTAGACCGCGCTCGGCCCGAAGACGCCCTCCGGCTGCCGGCGCGAGCGCGGGTCGGGGTAGGGCCCGTCGCCGTCCACCACGAACGCGTACCGGGTGCCGTGCCCCGCCCCCTCGACCTCGGCCGACCACCAGCCACCGGCCCCGGGGGACATCGGCCGGCGTGAGCCCCGCACCTGCACCTCGACCGCCGTGGCGGCCGGCGCCCAGACCTCAAAGATCATGTCTCTCCAGCAGTGCGACCGGATACTGACCGAGCAGGTGCGCGAGGGGGACACGGCCGGTGTGCCGCGCGCCGGTGAGCAGGTCGCGCCACGTTCCCGGGGGCAGGGAGAGCGACGTGCCGCCCCATCCCGTACGGGCCAGCCGCACCGGCAGCCGGGTGGCGACGGCGACCGCGCGGGGCAGCCCGTGCCCGTCCTCGCCGCGGGCGAAGGCGACCGCGTGCCCGGCCGCGGGCCCGTCGGCCTCCAGCGGCAGGTACGCCGCCCCGCCCCCGAGCCGCCGCCGCAGCCGCAGCGCCTGCCGGGTGACCAGCAGCTTGGCCGCGTCCCAGGGGGTCGCGGGCTCGGCGGGGAAGCCGACGGGCCGCCGGTTGTCGGGGTCCACCAGCGAGAAGTCGCTCTTCTCGTTGCCCTGGTAGACGTCGGGCACGCCGGGCATCATGAGCTGCACGAGCTTGGCGCCCAGCGAGTTCGCCATCGCGTACGGCTCGATCCGCTCGGTGAACTTGCCGATCGGCAGCCGCACCGCCGCCTCGGCGAACGTCCGCAGCCCCTCCTCGTACACCGGGTCGGGAGCGACCCACGAGATCCTGGTCTTGGCCTCCCGCGCCGCCTTGAGCAGGTAGTCCGCGAACCTCTCGGCCGAGATCGGCCAGGCGGCCATGAGGTTCTGCCAGGCCAGGTAGTCGAGGTGGGGGTCGAAGCTCACGGCGGCCGACCACTGCGCGACCGCGTCGGCCCACTCCTCCGGCAGCTCCGACAGCACCGACAGCCGCGCCCGCACGTCCTCGGAGCGTTTGGTGTCGTGCGTGGAGAGGGTCGTCATCGTGTACGGGAGCATCCCGGCGCAGAACTCGTGGAACTCCGCCACCGAGGTGCCGAACACGTCCGGCTCCCCGCCCACCTCGTTGAGGCAGGCCAGCGGGAACCACCGGTAGAGCGCGGTGTCCTCCACGCCCTTGGCCATGACGGGGCCGCACGCCTGCTGGAAGCGGGTGATCGTCTCCGCGGAGCCGTACAGCACCTCGTGGACCAGCGGCGCGACGGCCGCCGAGCAGGACGCGGCGGCCAGCTCGACGATCTCGACGGACTCGGGGGGCGGCGGCTCGCCGGGCACCACGTACGCGCGGTAGACCGGCATCGCGGCCAGCAGCTCGCGCACCGCGTCCGGCGGGCAGCCGGCCGACGCGGCCAGCCGCTCGACCTCGGGGCGGAAGAACAGCTCCAGCACCTCGCGCTTGGACTCCAGCATCACCCGCCGGTAGTCGGCGGGCTGCCCGGTCAGCTCGGTGAACAGCCGGACCAGCGCCTCCCCGCCCGCCGGGTCCACGAACAGGCCGTTGACCCGGTTGAGCACCTCGTAGCCGGTGGTGCCGTCGCAGGGCCAGTCGGCGGGCAGCCGCTCCGGGCCGATGAGGATCTTCTCGACGACCGTCCAGGTCTTCTCGCCGGTACGGGCGCGCAGCCGCTCCAGGTAGCCGCGCGGGTCGGCCAGGCCGTCGGGGTGGTCGACGCGCAGCCCGTCCACCAGCCCCTCGTCGAGCAGCCAGAAGATCACCTCGTGCGTGGCGAACAGCACCGCGGGATCCTCGACGCGCAGCCCGATGAGCGTCGAGACGTCGAAGAAGCGCCGGTAGCCGGGGCCCTGCCGCCAGTCGACCAGCCGGTAGTGTCCGGGATGCGGGTAGGCGTGCTCGTGGTAGCGCAGCACGTCGCCGTCCACGACCGGCTCGGTGTCGTCGCCCAGCACCGGCAGCGCGACCTTGCCGTCCTCGTCCCACGCGATGTCGAACCAGGCCGCGTACGGGGAGTCCGGGCCGTCCTTGAGCACCGACCAGAACGCGGGGTTCTCCGTGTTCATGTGGTTGGGGACGATGTCGACGACCACCCCCAGATCGTGCGCGGCGAGCGTCTGCGCCATCTCCCTGAACCCGCTCGCCCCGCCGAACGCCTCCCTGATCCTGGAGTGGTCGGTGACGTCGTAGCCGTGCCGCGACCCCGGCGCGGCCTCCAGCACCGGCGACAGGTAGACGTGGCTGACGCCGAGGTCGCGCAGGTAGCCGGCGATCCCCGCCACCTCCGCGAAGCCGAAGCCGGGGGTCAGCTGCAGCCGGTACGTCGAGGTCGGCCGCCTAGACACGGCGCAGCACCCGCACGCTCCTGCCGGGGACCTCGATCGCCTCGCCGCCGCGGCACATCCGCGCGTCGAGCATGATCGGCATCGCGGTGTCGATCTCCGTGTGCCACATCTCGCCGTAGTCCTTGGGGATCGTGAACGTGATGGTGTCGTGGTGCGCGTTGAACAGCAGGAGGAAGGAGTCGTCGCGGATCGGCCGGCCGCGCCGGTCGGGCTCGGTGATGGCCTCGCCGTTGAGGAAGACCGCGAGGGACTTCGCGTAGCCGACGTTCCAGTCGCTGTCCGTCATCTCCTCCCCGGACGGGGTGAGCCAGGCGATGTCGCTGAGGCCGCGTACCGGCTTGCCGTAGAAGAACCTCCTGCGCCGGAAGACCGGGTGCTTCTTGCGCAGCTCGGCCAGCCGCTGCGTGAACTCCAGCAGCAGCCAGTTCTCGCGCACGTCCGACCAGTCGACCCAGGTCAGCTCGTTGTCCTGGCAGTAGCCGTTGTTGTTGCCCTTCTGGGTGCGGCCCAGCTCGTCGCCGTGGGAGAGCATCGGGACGCCCTGCGACAGGAACAGCGTGGTGAGGAAGTTGCGCTTCTGCTGCTCGCGCAGCGCCTCGATGGCGATGCCGGCCGTGCCCTCCTCGCCGCAGTTCCACGACCTGTTGTCGTCGGTGCCGTCGCGGTTGCCCTCCTTGTTCGCCTCGTTGTGCTTGTGGTTGTACGACACGAGGTCCTGCAGCGTGAAGCCGTCGTGGCAGGTGACGAAGTTGATCGAGGCGGCCGGGCGGCGGCTGTCGTCCTGGTAGAGGTCGCTGGAGCCGGTGAAGCGGGAGCCGAACTCCGGCAGCGTCGCCGGCTGCCCCCGCCACAGGTCGCGGATGGTGTCGCGGTAGCGGCCGTTCCACTCCGTCCAGCGGGAGGGGAAGTTGCCGACCTGGTAGCCGCCGGGGCCGACGTCCCACGGCTCGGCGATCAGCTTGACCTGGGACAGCACCGGGTCCTGCTGGACCAGGTCGAAGAAGGCGCTCAGCCGGTCGACCTCGTGCAGCTCCCGCGCGAGGGTGGAGGCGAGGTCGAACCGGAAGCCGTCCACGTGCATCTCGATGACCCAGTAGCGCAGCGAGTCCATGATCATCTGGAGGACGTGCGGCGACCGCATGAGCAGGCTGTTGCCGGTGCCCGTGGTGTCGAGGTAATAGCGCTTGTCGTCGTCCACGACGCGGTAGTAGTTGACGTTGTCGATCCCGCGGAAGCCCAGGGTGGGGCCCAGGTGGTTGCCCTCTGCGGTGTGGTTGTAGACCACGTCGAGGATCACCTCGATGCCCGCCTCGTGCAGCGCCCGCACCATCGCCTTGAACTCCAGCACCTGGCCGCCGCGCTGCCCCTGGCTGGAGTAGCGGTTGTGCGGGGCGAAGAAGCCGATCGAGTTGTAGCCCCAGTAGTTGGACAGCCCGCGCTCCTCCAGGATGTGGTCCGTCACGAACTGGTGCACCGGCATCAGCTCCAGCGCGGTCACGCCGAGCTTGGTGAGGTGGTCGAGGATCTCCGGGTGCCCGAGGGCCGCGTACGTGCCGCGCAGGTGCTCCGGGATCTTCGGATGGCTGATCGTCAGCCCGCGCACGTGCGCCTCGTAGATCACCGTGTCGTGGTACGGCGTCGCGGGCGGCCGGTCGTGGCCCCAGCCGAAGAACGGGTTGATGACGATCGAGCGCTGGACGTAGGGGGCCGAGTCCATGTCGTTGCGGGTGTCGGGGCTGCCGAAGCGGTAGCCGTACACCGCCTCGTCCCACTTCACGTCGCCTTCGATGGCCATCGCGTACGGGTCGAGCAGCAGCTTGTTCGGATTGCAGCGCAGGCCGTGCTGCGGCTCGTACGGCCCGTGGACGCGGTAGCCGTAGCGCTGGCCCGGCCCGATCCCCGGCAGGTAGCCGTGCCAGATGAACCCGTCCACCTCGGTGAGCGGCACCCGCGACTCGACGTTGTTGTCGTCGAACAGGCACAGCTCGACCTTGTCGGCGACCTCGGTGTAGACCGAGAAGTTGGTCCCCGCGCCGTCGTAGGTCGCCCCGAGCGGATACGGGTCTCCCGGCCACACTTCGATCATCGAGGCTCCCTTGCGCTTTCTCCCCATGTTCTGTTCCCCCCGCGTCACCCGACAAGCCCGGCAGCCGGGCCAGCACTGCCCGATCGCGGACGTTCCAGTCATCCGCTTATCCTCTCCGCGCCGACCTGCCGCGGACGGGTAGCGGCCCCGGCGTGTTCCGCGGGCGACGCCCCGGGCCCTGAGCACACGGGCCGGACATGACTGAGCCGCCCCCGGCGGCGCGGCGCCGGAGGCGGCTCCCTCTCACAGCCCGCCCCGGGCGGGCCCCCTACCCCGACGGCCCCTCGAACGGCCGCCGGTGATAGCACCCGAGGCAGACTGCGAACTCGGCCGGAGACGGACCCCGTCGTCCGCCTCCGCCGCTCATCGGGCCCTCGTACGCCCCCCGCGGGCGTACGGGCCCGGCATCATCAGGCGGCGCAGGGCAGCGGCGAATCGCCGATTGAATTGCTAAAATCCATAGAAGATCGTCCTCATGCTCTGGCAGGAGCGGATGATCACGTGACTGGGAAACGCGGCAATCACGTCCCAGCCCGGCGTCCCGGGCGGTCTAGCAGGGCCGCCCGCGGACATCAACGTCGCGGCATTTCTCGGGGTGAATGACGATCATCGATTTCGAGGCGGCTCCTCTCCGGTGGCTGATGATTGGTTTACCCCGATTCGCAGCGAAGCCACCTGCCGTTGGCACTTGCCATACGAACGTGCCGGTGACGATTACCTAACGTTGAATCACGGCGCACGTGGGTACGATCCGCGACGAACGCCGCGACGAACGCCGCGTCGAACTCCGGAAGAGATGCGATGACCGCCCCCAATCCCACTCTCCGACAGCGCCAGCTCGCCATGCGGTTGCGCGAGCTACGCCATGAGCAGGGGCTCAGCATCGCCGACGTCGCCGAACACCTGCTCTGCTCCGCCACGAAGATCAGCCGCATAGAGACCAGCCAGAGGCGGGCGAGCCTGCGTGACGTCCGTGATCTTTGCCGGCTCTACAGGCTGCCCGAGTCGCAGGCGGCGGAGCTGATGAACCTCGCCAAGGACGCGCGCAGGAAAGAGTGGTGGCAGGACTACGACGACGCCAATTTCCAGCCGATGCTGGGCCTGGAAGCCGGCGCGTCCGCGATCACCGAGTACCCGATCACCATGATCCCCGGCGTGATCCAGACAGAGGACTACGCCCGCGCGGTCATCCGCGGCTGGCTGCCCCGCATCCGTCCCGACATCCTGGAGGAGAGGGTCAAGTCTCGCGAGAAGCGCAAGAACGAGCTGATCTACCGGAACGACCCCCCACGCTACTGGGTGCTGCTCGACGAATCAGCACTTCATCGGCATGTCGGCAGCCGGCAGACCATGCACGAGCAGTTGCACCATCTCCTTGAACTCTCGCACCTTCCGCACGTCACCATCCAGGTGATCCCCTTCACCGCCGGCGCGCACATGGGCTTCGACAGCCCGTTCCGGCTGGTGGAGTTCGATCGCAAATCTGGCATCGCGGACATTGTGTTTGTTGAGCACCAGATAGGTCTTTTTTATACGGAAGACGACGAAAAGGTGCTACTCTTCAGGGAAATCATCGACCACGTCCGCGCGGAGGCACTGGGCTCCCAGGAGTCGAGGAATCGCATCGCCACAATAGCGACAAACTTCACATAACTCACAATATGCCTTAGCGTCTCGACCGAGCACGAGTCCGGCGACACCCAAGCGCACCGCTACACTGGCAATCGCCGCTGGAAAGTGCAATTGTTGGAGTCCACCACCAGGCGTCCCGCACGGCGGCAGGCATCGCGGGCGTCCCCACAGATCAACGATATTGCGCGTCCGGTGACGACATGACGTCGCCGGGCGCTTATTCGTCAAGCACAATGAGGAGAGACGATGTCCGACAACATGGACCTCGACACGCATCCACAGTGGCGCACCTCGTCCTACTGCAACGGCGGCAACTGCGTCGAGGTCGCCCTGCTCTCCTCCGACACCATAGGCGTGCGCGACAACAAGAATCCCGAGAGCCCCGTTCTCACGTTCACGCTCACGGAATGGAGCCGCTTCGTGGGAGGCGTGCGCGAGTCCCGCTGAGCGAAGGAAACTGGATGTGAGGGCGGCCACGTGGCGTGACCGCCCTTCAGTATCACGAGCCCCACACTGCCCTCCCGATTCACCGGCGTAATGAATCTCTTTGCGACATCTGGGTAAAATGCCCGACGGCGCAATATCTTCGTCGCCTACCTTTGGGAGGTAGTGCATGGATCGCCCGCCTGCCCGTGATCATGCCATCTGGCATCGGTATTGCAATGGCGGCAGCTGTGTCGAAGTTGCAATGCTGGACGGCAAGGTCTGGGTGCGGGGTAGCCAGGACGCCAGCGGTGCCGTCCTGCCGTTCTCGGTCGACGAATGGTCCGACTTCATCCGAGGGGTGAAGGACGGGCACTTCGATCTCGAACGGCTCGCACCCGGGGCCTGATCGCCCCAGACGTTCTCACGGGCCCGAAACCGGGCGAGCGGGTTTCAGATCGTTCACCCGGGCAATATGCCGACCTCATGGGCGGTTTCAAGCAGTTCTTACTCCGTGGCAACATCGTCGAGCTGGCGGTGGCGGTGATCGTCGGCGCCACCTTCAGCGGGCTCGTCCAGGCGCTGGTCACCGACCTAATCACCCCACTGATCGGCGCCGTCACCGGCGGCAGGCAACCGAACTTCGCCAACTACTCCTTCACCGTCAACGGCAGCGAGTTCAAGTACGGCGACTTCCTCAACCACCTCATCACGTTCCTGATCATCGCGGCGGTCGTGTACTGGCTGGTGGTGACGCCGATGACACGGCTGATCAAGTGGGTGGAGCGGGACAAGAAGGCGACGACGAAGGAGTGCCCCGAGTGTCTCAGCGACATCCCGGTGGAGGCGCGGCGGTGCGCCAACTGCACCGTGGAGTTGGTGCCGAACTCGGAAAAACCGGTGTAGTCGCGCGCGACCCGCGGAGCGGGTCCGACAAGATGGACCGATGAGCGTTGAGTTGATGGTCTGGGACGAGCCGGAGCCGATCGGCAGGGATCAGGCCCGCGCCACCTACCTGGCGGTCAAGCGCGCCGAGCCGGCCGACGGGGCGGGCCTCGCGCCCGAGGTCGTCAAGGAGCTGCCCGGCGAGGTCCGGCTCTACCCGGACGGTCACGTGCTCGTGTCCATGGACCTCGACAGCATGGACGAGCTGTCCGCGCAGGTCTTCACGATCGCGCGGGCGCACGGCCTGGTGTGTTACGACCCGCAGCGCGACCTCGTGCACAACGTCGCGCCGCTCGGCGTGTACGAGGGCATGCAGCTGCACACCGGCGACGGCATGATCGTGCACGATCCGGACCTGGGGCTGGTCGACGACGTGCTGGGCACGTTGTCGGCCCAGAACCCGTTCGCGGCGCTGGTGAACTTCGGGCGGCACTTCATCCAGGTGTCGCCCGGCTACGAGCTGGAGTACAAGGAAGGGACGCTGGTCCGGACGACGGTGACGGAGCTGGAGGAGGTGCGCCGCGCCTTCCGCGAGTACGCCACCGGCGACCGGTCCTTCCTCACCCGCCACGAGTGGGCCGCGTAGCGGATGCGGCAGGATCGGTGTCCATGAGAACTCTGTACCCGCCCATCGAACCCGACGCCTCCGGACTGCTCGACGTCGGCGACGGCAACCACGTCTACTGGGAGACCTGCGGCAACCCGGACGGCAAGCCGGCCGTGATGCTGCACGGCGGGCCGGGCGGCGGGTGCAGCGCCAAGCACCGGCGCCAGTGGGACCCCGAGCGCTACCGGATCGTGCTGTTCGACCAGCGCAACTGCGGCCGGAGCACGCCGCACGCGAGCGACCCGGCCACCGACCTGTCGGCCAACACCACCTGGCACCTGGTGGCGGACATGGAGCGGCTGCGCGAGCACCTCGGCATCGAGCGGTGGCAGGTGTTCGGCGGCTCGTGGGGCAGCGCGCTGGCGCTCGCCTACGCGCAGACGCATCCGGAGCGGGTGACCGAGCTGGTGCTGCGCGGCATCTTCACGCTGCGCCCGCAGGAGCTGCGCTGGTTCTACCAGGAGGGGGCGAGCTTCCTGTTCCCCGACCTCTGGCAGGGCTACCTGGCCCCGATCCCCGAGGAGGAGCGCGGCGACCTCGTCGCGGCCTTCCGCAGGCGGCTGGAGGGCGACGACGACGCGGCCCGGCTGGCGGCGGCCAGGGCGTGGGCCCAGTGGGAGGCCGGGACGATCACGCTGCGGCCCGACCCCGCGCTGGTCACCGAGTTCGGCGAGGACCGGATGGCGGTCGCCTTCGCCCGGATCGAGAACCACTACTTCACGCACGGCGGCTGGCTCGGCCCCGACCAGCTCATCCGGGACGTCGGCAAGATCCGCCACATCCCGGCGGTGATCGTGCAGGGCCGCTACGACGCCTGCACGCCCATGGCCACCGCCTGGGACCTGCACCAGGCGTGGCCCGAGGCCGAGTTCCACGTGGTGGACGACGCGGGGCACGCCTGGACGGAGCCCGGCATCCTCGACCGGCTCATCGCGGCGACAGACGGGTTCGCACCAGCCGTACGGCAGGGGTGAACGCCCCCACCGCCAGCAGGGCGAACAGCGGCGCGAGCACGGCCCCGAGCAGGAAGCCCACGATCACGTCGTGCGGGTAGTGCACCCCCACGAACACCCGCGAGAACGCCATGACGACGGCCAGCGGGACGACCAGCCACGCGAGGGCGCGCCAGACGAGCACGAGCGTGGCCGCCGCGCCCGCCGCGATCACCGCATGGTTGCTGGGGAAGGACCAGTCGGTGACCGGCGGGCAGGCCGCGATGGTCGTGGGCACGCCCCGGCAGGGCCGGTCCTCCCGTACGAAGATCTTGATGACCTCGCTGAGGACGTACGCCAGCACGATCCCGACCGGCCCCGCCATCACCAGGGCCAGGTCGCGCGCCGGCGCCCGCCACGCGCGCAGGAACGCCATCACGAACAGCGCCGCGAACAGGAATAACCCGGCGTCGGTCCCTACCTCGGCGAGCGTGTGCAGCCACGCGGGCGTGCTGGAGGCGAAGTCGACGATGTCGCGGTACACCGGTGTCCAATCCGTGAACGGGCAGTGGACACGACCTTAAGGACTTCGGTGCTCGTACGCCTCGACCTTATGGCGGAATGTTGGGAAAAAGTCTTCAAGATCCATTGATGAGCAGGCGGACGAGCTGCGCCTGGCGGCTCTCCAGCTCGCTCTGCGTGATCAGCCCGCGGTCGAACGCCTCGATGGCGGCGTCGCGCTCGGCCACGTAGTAGGCCGCCATGATCTCGCTGCGGAGCGGCGTGAACCCGCGCTTCACGCAGTCGGTGAAGACGGTGACCTTGCGGTCCACGGCGTCGGCCGGGACGGTGCAGGCGAGGTCGCGCTCCCGGAGCCGCTGAACGGCCTGGCTGAGGGTGACCTGTCCGAGAGAGCCATTGAACGTGGTGTCAAGAGTGATCTTCACTGTCTTTGCGCCTCCGCACGTTTGCAACGTTCGGCGAGATGCCGCGTATTCCCTGCTCGAAGCGGGTAAGAGGGCATTCGTGATCGGAGAGCACGTGATCGTCGGCTACACCGGCGAGCCGGGCGGGCGGGAGGCTCTGGCGCTGGGCGCGGCCATCACGAGCGTGACCGGCGGCGAGCTCACGGTGGCGACGATCTACCCGCCCGGGAGCCCCGGGCTGGCGGTGGAGGCGCAGGCCAACCTGGCGCACGCGGCCGAGGAGCTGGGGGACGCCCCCGCCGAATACCTCGCCTACGAGAGCCGGGGCAGCGGGCGCGGCCTCGCCGTGCTGGCCAGCCGGATACGGGCCGACCTCGTCGTGGTCGGCTCGGCGGCCGGCGGGCAGCACGGGCGCATCGCCATCGGCACCACCGCCGACCACCTCCTCCACCTGTCGCCGGAGGCGGTCATGGTGGCGCCCGCCCAGTACGTCCCGGCCGGCAAACTGGCCAGGCTCACCCTGGCGTACGTGCACCGGCCGCAGTGCGACGCGGCCGTCGGGCGGGTGGCGCAGGCGGCGCTGCGGCTGGGGGTGCCGCTGCGGCTGATCACGTTCGACCTGCGCACCGAGGACCAGAGCAGGCTCAGGGACGACCTCGCGCTCGCCGTCCGGCTGGCCTGGGAGGGCACCGGCATCGAGGCGGAGGCGGAGGTGGCCGAGGGCCACGACGTGGCGGCGGCGATGGCCGGCGTCGAGTGGCTGCCCGGCGAGCTGCTGGTCTGCGCGGCCAGCGAGGACGCCCAGCCGCACCGGGTGTTCCTCGGCGAGCTGGCGATGAAGATGCTGCGGGCCTCCCCCTGCCCCGTCACCGTGCTGCCACGGGGCTTCTCCTAGGCCGCCTCCCTCGCGGAAGGCGGCCCTCCGGCGTCAGGCACCGCGCAGGACCTGCTCGTACAGCTCCAGGTAGCGTTCGCCCATCACCGACGGCGAGAAGCGGCGGCGGGCCTCCGCGCGGCACTCCTCCGGATCGATCTCGTCGATCCGCAGCAGCCACTCGGCCAGCTCCTCCTCGGTGTCGGCCAGGAAGCCGGTGCGCCCGTGATCGATGATCTCCGGCAGGCAGCCGCGGCGCAGCCCGACGGGAGGCACGCCGAGCGCCAGCGCCTCGACGACGGCGGTGCCGCCCGGCTCGTCCCACTGGATGGGGAAGAGCGCGGCCCGCGCCGAGGCGTAGAGCCGGTCGCGCTCCTCGCCGCCCACCGCGCCGACCCACTTCACGAGGTCCCCGTCCAGGTACGGGGTCACCTGGTCGAGGTGGTAGCGCACGTCGGGGTGGCCGTGCAGCGGATGGTCGGGGTCCTGGGCGACGGCGTCCAGCTCGGCCTGGCTGTCGCGGCCGCTGACCGGCCCGGCCAGCACCAGCGGCAGCCCGAGCTTCTGGCAGACGCGGGCCGCCACGTGCTGTCCCTTGAGCCCGCAGACGCGGCCCATGACGATCAGGTGCTCGCCGCGCCCGGCCTCCACCCGCCGGCCGGCGAGCGGCGTCGCCAGGTGGATCGCGCCGAGGGAGGCGGCGCGCAGGGCCTCGGGGGCGCGGGCGAGCTGCGACTCCGAGACGCCGTTCACCTTGATCGACGACGGGAACGCCCCGTAGAACTGGGGGTGTTTGCGCAGGTCCCAGTGGAGGGTGTGGAGGACGGGCGGCCCGCCGTACGCGGCCAGCACCGCCGGGCCCACGACCTCCAGGTGGTCGTGGACGAGGTCGATGTCGTCGCGCCCCCGCAGCTCGGCGACGATCCGCGCCTGGTGGGCATGGGCGAGGCCCATCACCTGGTTGTACGGCTTCTGCAGCTCCCCGAACCGGCCGTCGTCGAAGACGCTGATCAGCTCGTCCACTTCCAGGTCGCTGCTCCCGACGGAGGCGAGGACCACCTCCACCCCGTGCTCGCGCAGCGCGGGCACGAGCGTGGCGACGACGTTCTCGATCCCGCCGTAGCCAGGGGGCGGCACGGTGAGCCACGGCCCCGCGTTCATGAGCACCTTCACGCCGGGTCCTCCTCCAGAACGGAAGCGAGCGGGGGACGCTCGGCCACGGCCACGTCCACCAGGTCGGCGTCGCCGTCGAGTCCCCACTGGAGCAGGGTGTGGGCGGGAGGTTCCGACGCCATGACCCGGCCCTGCCCTTCCAGGCGGGACCAGGCGGTGAGCATGATCTGCCCGGCCATCCGGCCGAGCGCGGCCATGTCCTGGTGGGTGTGGGTACGGTGGCCGAGATCGACCTGGGCCATGGCGTCCAGCCCGACGAGGTCGAGCAGGTCCACCAGCAGCCCGAACTCGACGCCGTACTCGGTCACGAAGGGCACCTGTTCGAGGACGGAGCGGCGGGCCGCGTACTCGCCGCCGAGCGGCTGCGCGAACCCGGCCAGCTCGGGCCAGAACAGGTTGATGAGCGGCCGGGCGACCAGCTCGGTGACCCGGCCGCCGCCGCCCCGCTGCGGGACGCCGTCCGCGCCGATGTAGGGCCGCTCGTAGGTCGCCTTGACGAAGTGGAGGTCGGCGTCGGCCAGCAGCGGCCCGACCAGTCCCGAGACGTAGTGCGCGCCGAAGCTGCGCAGGTCGGCGTCCACGAACACGACGACGTCGCCGCTGCTGGCGGCGAGCCCCTTCCACAGGGCCTCCCCCTTGCCCGTCAGCGGCGGCAGGTGGGAGAGCACGTCGTTCTGCGCCACGACGCGGGCGCCCGCCGCGCGGGCCCGCTCGGCGGTGGCGTCGGTGGAGTTGGAGTCGACGACGAGGATCTCGTCGACGAGGGGCGCCCGCTCGACGAGCTCCCTGCGGATGACGGTGACGATGTCGCCGACCGTGCTCTCCTCGTCGCGCGCCGGCAGCACGACGCTCACCGTGGTGGTTCCCTTGGCCAGCAGTAAGGCGTCGACGGGCCATTCGGCGGCGGTGCTCGAATGGGGGCCGTACCACTCCTGGACTCTGGACAAGGCTCGCACATCTGTCTTCATGCAGTCAGCCCCGTTCTGATGAGGACCCGCAACCTGCCCGTTCTATGCGCTCTCGAACATCTTTGTTTGATAGCAACTGAATGTGGCATATGCGGGGTTGTGTCCCCACTGACCCGAGTCGGCATCGTAGGTGCCGGAAATGTCGCCGCCCGCCACGCAGACGTCCTGTCCGGATTCTCCGATGTCACGATCGCCGGGATCGCCGACACGGATCTCGCCAAGGCCGAGGCTCTCGCCTCACGGCATGGCTCCCCCGCCTATGGCAGCCACGCGGACCTGCTCAGTGCCGGCCGTCTCGATGCGGTGTATGTTTGCGTGCCTCCTTTCGCGCACGGTAACCCCGAACTGGATGTTTTGTCGTCCGACCTGCCGCTTTTCGTGGAAAAGCCACTGTCTTTGGACCTCCGAACCGCGGAAACCATCGCGGCCGAAACCGACCGCAGATCCCTTCCGTCCGCCGTCGGCCACCACTGGCGTTATCTCGACCTCGTCGACCGGGCGACGGAGCTGCTGGCCGGCCGCCCCGTACGGCTCGCGATCGGCCACTGGCTGGACAAGGTCCCCCCGGTCGGCTGGTGGCTGCGGCGGGACCTGTCCGGCGGCCAGGTCGTCGAGCAGGCCGTGCACGTCCTGGACCTGGCGCGGGTGCTGGTCGGCGAGGTCACGATGGTGCACGCGGTGGCCGCCGGCGACGCGCCCGACGGCGAGGTGGACCGGGCGAGCACAGCCGTCCTCCGCTTCGCCGGCGGCGCGGCCGGCATGCTGGCCACCTCCTGCCTGCTCACCCGCAAGCACCGGGCAGGGCTGGAGGTCTGCGCCGACGGCATCGCGCTGGAGCTGACCGAGACCCACCTGCTCGTGGACGGAGAGCGGATGATCGAGGACGACGGCCGCGCGAAGACCCGCGTGGACCGCGAGTTCATCGACGCCGTGCAGGGCAAGGACGCGGACGTGCGCGCCACGTACCGCGAAGCCCTGAGGACCCACCGCCTGGCCCTGGCCCTCGCCGAGTCCGCCGCCGAGGGAAGGCCGGTGACGCTCGATGGGTGACGTGCTCACGATCGAGGCTCCCGGCAAGGTCGCGCTCGTCGAGGAGAAGCTGCCGGAGATCCCCGAGGGCGGGTTCAGGGTGGCGACGACGCACAGCGGCGTCTCCGCCGGGACCGAGCTGACCTACGTCAAGGGCGACAACCCCTACCTGAACGCCACCTTCGACCGCGAGCTCGGCCTGTTCGTCCCGGGCACGCCGTCGATCGAGTACCCGGTCCGCGGCATCGGCTACATGCAGGTCGGCCGGGTGGTGGAGACCAGGACCGCGGCCGTGCGCGAGGGCGCCCTGGTCGCCATGGCGTACGGGCACCGCACCGCGTACGTCGCCGACCCGCTCGCCGACCGCTTCGTCGAACTGCCCGCCGACCTCGACCCGCTGCTCGGCATCTACGTCGCCCACATGGGCCCCATCTGCGCCAACGGTCTGCTGCACGCCGCCCACGACCTGTACGGCCCGGCCGCGCGGCACCTCGGCGACGGCGTGCACGGCCGCCGGGTCGTGGTCGTGGGCGCGGGCGTGGTCGGCCTGCTGGTGGCCTGTTTCGCCATGCACGGCGGCGCGGCCGAGGTCGTCGTCGTGGACGAGACCCCGGCCAGGCTGGAGGTCGCCGCGGCGCTGGGCGCGAACGTCCTGGCCGTGGCCGACGACCCGGCGGTGACGCTGAAGCGGCGCTGGCGGCACGCCCCGCAGGACCGCGGCGCGGACGTGGTGTTCCAGTGCCGCGGCCGGGCCCGCGCGCTCGCGCTCGGGCTGCGCCTGCTCCGCCCTCAGGGCACGCTCGTGGACCTGGCCTTCTACACCGAGGGCGCGGACGAGGTGCGGCTCGGCGAGGAGTTCCACCACAACGGCCTGTCGGTGCGCTGCGCGCAGATCGGCCGGGTGCCGCGCGGGCTGGCGCACGCCTGGGACAGGGAGCGGCTGTCGCACGAGACGATCGGCCTGCTCAGGGAGTGGGGTCCGCTGCTACGCCGGCACCTGGTCACCGATCTCGTCGGCTTCGGGGAGGCTCCCCTGTTCCTCGGCGACCTCGCCGCCCGCCGGCGCCAGAGTCTCCAGGCCGTGCTCTGCGACGAGGTCCAGGAGGAGGGCGGCTGACCAGCTGAAGTCCGAGCAGCCGTGGCCGCGCAGCGTCAGCGGGTCGAAGTACTCGCGGAAGCCCGACCGGGTGACCACCCGGACGATCCCCTCGGCGACCGGCCTGGCCAGCTCGGGGCGGTGCTCGCTGAGCCCCTGCCAGATCAGCCAGCTCAGGTTGACCCAGCTCGGCCCGCGCCAGTAGCGCACCGGGTCGAACTCGGGCGAGGCCGGCGAGAAGCTGGGCAGCACGCCGTCCTTGAGCGCGAACCGGTCGAGGGCGGTCGAGATCAGCCTCTCCACCACGTCGCCCGGCAGGCCGGGCAGCAGGAGCGGGGTGAGGCCGGCGGCGCTGCCGGAGCGGATCATCCGGCCGGAGACCAGGTCGCGGGGCTGGAAGAGGACGCCGTCCCACAGGTGCGTGACCATGGCGGCGGTGACGGCGGCGGCCTCGCGCCGGTGCGGCTCGGGGTCGAGGCCGAGCTCGGCGGCGATGAGCGCGAGCACGTGCTCGGCCTGGCCGTAGGCGGCGTTGAACAGCGGGTCCTCGACCTGGAACGCTCCGGGCGCGCGGTAGCCGGAGTCGCGGTAGGCGGCGGCGAGGGCGACGTAACGGTCGTAGTCGCGGTCGGTCGGTCGCTCGTCGGCGTCGACCGTGTTGAGGTCGCGCCGGACGTATCCGCTGGGGCGGTCGTGCACGGCCTGCAGCGGCTGGTCCCAGGCCGGGCTGTTGTCCATGCCCGACTCCCACGGGTGCACGATCGAGATCAGGCCCTCGGGGGAGCGCCGGGCCGCGCGCAGGAACTCCTGCTGGGCCACGAGCCTGGGATAGACGCGGCGCAGGAACGCCGGGTCGGGCTCGGCCAGGTGGGTCTTCCACGCGGCCAGGGCGTGCACCGGCGGCTGGACGATGCCGGACGTCGCGGTGCCGGACGGCGCGCGCACCTGCCAGAAGGCGGGGCCGGGGAAGTAGGCGCCCTCGGGCACCCGGGGGTTGAACACGATGTGCGGCACCCGGCCGTCACGCCACTGCGCGCCGAGGAGGCTGAGCAGCTCGGCGCGTCCGCGCCGCGGCGACCAGCGGGAATGGCCGATGGCGATGAAGGCGGAGTCCCAGCTCCACTGGTGGGGGTAGAGGCGGCGGGAGGGGACCGTGTGGTTGCCGTCCCAGTTCGACACCAGGACGCGCACGGCCTCGCGCGGGATCACAGGAACTTCCGGACGAACGCCGCGGTCTGCGGGAGCACGACCTCGGGCTCGCCGCGCAGGCGGCATTCGAGCGCGAGGTAGCCGTCGTAGCCGTAGGCGTCGAGGGTGGCGAGCTGGGCGCCCCAGTCGAGGTGGCCGGTGCCGGGCTGGTTCCGGTTGGACTCGCTGATCTGCATGTGGGCGAGATAGGGGGCGGCCTCGGCCAGCGCGCGGCAGGGGTCGTCCTCCTCGATGTTCATGTGGTAGGTGTCGCCGACGACCCTGATGGAGTCCATCGCGCAGTACGAGACCGCGTCGGCGAGGGTGTTGACCATGTGGTTCTCGTACCGGTTGAGCGGTTCGAGCATGATCAGGACGCCGTTGCGCTGCGCGTGCTCGCCGAGGACGCCGAGCGCCTCGGCCAGCACCTCGCGGTCCTCCTCGGCGCTGCGCGGCGGCTCGAACGGCGGCAGCCGGAGCGAGAACTGGCCCCAGGAGGCGGGGGTCATGACGCCGATGCCGCCCAGCTCGCCGATGACGGTCAGCTGCGAGCGGAGCTGCTGGATCGCGTCCTTGCGCTTGGCGGGGTCGAAGTCGCCGATGAAGTGCGGCATGTCCACGCAGACGGTCGGCATGACGACGCCGTCGGCCAGCGCCCGCTTGAGCTCGGTGAGGCGGCCGGCGAAGTGGAAGTCGCCCTTGCCGCGCAGCTCGATCGCGTCGAAGCCGGCCTCGACGGCGAAGGCGAACTTCTCCTGCAGCGAGCGGCCGGGCACGAGCTGCTCCTGGACGGCGAGCTTCACGGTCACTCCTCGAATCGGAAGACGAGCTGGAGCACCTCGGACTGGTGCTTGTCGAGCAGGTCGAACGCCTCGGCCGCCCGCTCGACGGGGACGACGTGGGTGATCAGCTCGGCGACCTCGACCTCGCCGCGGTGCACGAGCTCCATGAAGGTGCGCTGGAGACGTTCGACGTCCCAGCGGTGGCTGAGCCAGGAGGCGACGCCGCCGATCTGGGAGGAGACGAGCTGGACCTGGTTGTGGTGGAACTCCTCGCCGAGCCGCAGCCCGACGCCGTCGCCCTGGTAGAACCCGGCGGCCACGACCCGGCCGCCCTTGCGTACGGTCCTGATGGCCTCGTGCAGGCCGAGGTGGGTGCCGCTGAGCTCGATGACGGTGTCGGCGCCCTCGACGCGCTTGCGGGTGAACTCGGCGACGGAGCCGGCGCGCACGTCGAAGGTCTCGGCCGCGCCGTACCGCCTGGCCAGCTCCAGCCGGTCGGGGATGGCGTCGGCGGCGACCACGCGGGCGCCGCTGAGCACGGCGAGGCGGGTGGCGAGCAGGCCGATGACGCCCTGGCCGAAGATCGCGACCTGGTCGCCGAGGTGGATGTCGGCGGCGTGGACGGCGTTGAGCGCGATGGCGCCGACGCGGGCGAAGACGCCGCCGAGCGGGTCGGCGCCGGGCGGCAGCACGTGCCCGAGCAGCGTGCCGGCCGGCAGGACGGCCTCGGCCCGGTGGCCCCAGATGCCCCAGACGAGGCTGCCGACGGGCGGGTCCGCGACGTCGGGAGCGGCCTCCACCACCTCGCCGACCTCCTGGTAGCCCCAGCCGCTCAGCGGGTAGGCGTGCGTGCGGCCCTCGACGAAGAGGCGGCGCTCGGTGTCCCACTTGCGGTTGAGATAGGGGTTGGTTCCGCGGTAGGCGGTGAGCTCGGTGCCGGCCGAGACGCCTGAGTAGATCGTCCTGACCCGGACGGAGCCGGGGACGATGTCGGCGGGAGTTTCCTGGCCGACGCGGACGCGGCCGGGCTCCTCGAACGTGATGACGCGCATTGCCCACACTTACGCTTGATGATCAAACAGAAGTCGAAGATTTATTGGTCTTTTGCACACGATAGTTGCGCCTCTAACCGGCGTAAGTCTACGGCTTCCGCGCGACGCGGCCGATGCAATTGGGGTTTCTCACCGCGTGTCTTGTGGAAAGCGACCTTACCGGTCCCCGCCTGGCCTGGCGGACGTTGCGGCAAGTGATCCCGGGGTAAGGGCGGCATATCCCCAACCGGAGGAGCGTGCAATGCCGAAGAAGGTTACCGCCGTCCTCTCCGTCGCCCTGCTGGCGACCGCCACGCTGACGGCCTGCGGCGGCGGCGAGGAGCAGGGCGCGGCCCCCAAGATCACGGTGTGGACCGAGGAGAACCTTGAGGACCGCATGGCGGTCCAGAGACAGATCATCGCCGAGTTCACCAAGAAGACCGGCATCCAGGTGGAGCTGGTGGGCGTCGCCGAGGACCAGTTCAGCCAGACCGTCACCGCGGCGGCCGCCGCGGACGACCTGCCCGACGTCATCGGGGCGCTGCCCCTCGCCTCGGTACGCGAGCTGGAGGCCAACGACCTGCTCGACACCGAGACCCCCGGCAGGATCGTGGACCGGCTCGGCCGGGACACCTTCTCCCCTCGGGCGCTGGAGCTCGACACGGCGGACGGCAAGCTGCTGGCCGTGCCGAGCGACGGATGGGCGCAGTTGATCCTTTACCGCAAGGACCTGTTCGAGAAGGCCGGGCTGCGGCCACCGGACACCTACGAGGCACTGGAGGCCGCCGCGCGGAAGCTGAACACCGGCGGGACGGCGGGCATCACGCTGGCGATCGCGCCGAAGGACTCGTTCACGGCGCAGAGTTTCGAGCACGTGGCGCTGGCCAACGGCTGCCAACTGGTCGACAATTCCGGAAATGTAGTTCTTAATTCGCCGCAATGCGTCAAGGCATTCGAGTTCTATGCGAACCTGGCCAAGAACTACTCGGTCAAGGGCAAGCAGGACGTCGACACCACAAGAGCCACTTACTTCTCAGGAAAGGCGGCCATGATGATCTGGTCGTCGTTCATCCTGGACGAGCTGGCCGGGCTCAGGAAGGACGCGCTGCCGAGCTGCCCCGAGTGCCGGAAGGACCCGGAGTGGCTCGCGAAGAACACCGGGATCGTCACCGCCCTCAAGGGCCCCGGCGGCGGCTCCCCCGCCCAGTACGGCGAGATCGTCTCGTGGGCCGTCACCCGCGACGCCGCCAAGGAGCCGGCGAGCGCGTTCGTGACGTACCTGATGGACGAGGGCTACGCGCGCTGGCTCGGCATGGCCCCCGAGGGCAAGTTCCCCACCAGGACGACCTTCGCCGAGCAGTGGGACAAGCTGCCCGCCGGCGTCGACACCAAGAAGCCGCTGTCGGAGATCTACCCGGCCGACGTGCTCACCACCCTGCGCGAGAGCCCCGACACCTTCGCCCGCTGGGGCATCCCGCAGGGCCAGGGCAAGCTGGTCGGCGCCACGATGGGCGAGCTGCCGGTGCCGAAGGCGCTGAGCGCGCTCGTCGACGGCTCGCTCACCCCGCAGGCCGCCGCCGACCAGGCCAAGGCCGACGTCGAGTCCATCAAGCGCGGGATCAGGGAGTGAGCCGGACTCCTGCCCGCACCCTGCGGCAGCAGGAGGGCCGGGCCGGACTGTCGCTGATCTCGCCGACGCTCGTCATCACGCTGGCCGTGGTGGTGGTGCCGCTGCTGTGGGCGATCATGCTGGCGTTCCAGGACGCCCGCCTGATCAACATCAGGCGGACCGGCGTCTTCGGCCACTACACGCTGGAGAACTTCGGCTACGTCGTCTCCGAGCCCGGCTTCTGGTCGTCGCTGGTCAACACGCTCGTCTACACGGTGGCGGGCACGGGGCTGTCCATCGTGATCGGGCTGGTGGCGGCGCTGGCGCTGCGCGACAGGTTCCGGGGCCGGACGCTGGTGCGGGCCTCGGTCCTCATCCCGTACGTCGCGCCGGTCGTGGCCGTCGCGTTCCTGTGGGAGACGATGCTCAACCCGCAGTACGGCATCGTCAACACCTGGCTGCGGGAGCCGATCGCCTTCCTCACCCAGGCCAAGGGCGAGTTCCTGGGCGTGCAGGTGCCGGTGGCGCTGCTCACGGTGATCGCGTTCGAGGCGTGGCGGTACTTCCCGTTCGCGTTCCTGTTCATCCTGGCCCGCCTCCAGGCCCTGCCGGGGGAGCTGGACGAGGCCGCGGTGGTGGACGGCGCCACGCCCACCCAGCGCTTCCGGTACGTGATCATGCCGCAGCTCTGGCGTACGGTCGCGCTGCTGTCGGTGCTGCGCTTCGTGTTCACCTTCACCAAGTTCGACGACGTCTACCTGCTGACCGGCGGCGGGGCCGGCACCGAGGTGGTCAGCGTCCGGGTCTACAACTTCCTGACCTCGCGCGACGACATCGGGGCCGCGGCCGCGCAGGCCCTCGTCCTCGCCGTGTTCCTGGTCGTCTTCCTGGCCATCTACCTGCGGTTCTTCGCGGGAGGCGAACGTGAGCAGAGATAGGTTCGAGCGCGGGCTGCTGCGCGTGCTGAGGCCGGTGGTGATCCTGGCGCTCTTCCTGGCCACCGCCTTCCCGTTCCTCTACATGGTGACGCTGTCGGTCCGTGACATCCAGGAGCTCATCCTGGACCCCGGCTCGCTCTGGCCGGAGCGGTTCACCCTCGACACGTACGTGGACGTCCTGACCCGGCAGGGCTTCCTGACGTTCATGCGCAACAGCGCGATCGTCGCCGTCGCGTCCGTGGCGGTCACGCTGCTGATCTCGATCCCGGGCGCGTACGCGGTGGCGCGGCTGCGCTTCTTCGGCCGGCGGCAGGTGCACTTCCTGTTCCTCGCGGTGTACCTGTTCCCGGCGATCGTGCTGGCCATCCCGCTGTTCGTGCTCTTCACCATGCTCGGGCTGCGCGGGTCCCTGGCCGGCTTGATCCTCGTCTATATCGCGCAAACGGTGCCCGTCACGGTATACATGCTCCGCAACTATTTCGAGACCGTGCCGCGGAGCGTGGAGGAGGCGGCCGCGATCGACGGATGCACGAGACTGTCGACCATCTGGCGCGTGGTGCTGCCGCTGTCGAAGCCCGCGCTGATGGCCACCGGGCTCTACGTCTTCATGATCGCCTGGAACGAGTTCCTGTTCGCCCTGCTCTTCCTGGTGGACAAGCGCGAGAGCTGGACGGTCTCCCTCGGGCTGTCCCAGCTCGCGGGCAGCATCGAGATCCCGACGACGGTGCTGATGGCGGGGTCGGTGGTCCTCACGCTGCCGATCGTGATCGTGTTCTTCGCCAGTGAACGCCTGCTGACCGAAGGGCTGACGGCTGGAGCAGAGAAGGGATAGCGCGCATGCTGACGGCAGGGCAGATCCTCCAGGTCATCAGGAACGGCACCTGCCGGACGCGCAAGGAACTCATCGAGCACACCGGCCTGTCCCGCTCGACGATCACCGACCGGGTCGACCGGCTCATCGACGCCGGCTACATCCACGAGTCCGGCGTCGGGGCGTCCGGGGGCGGGCGCCCGCCCTCGGTCCTCGACGTGGACGCCGGGCGGCGCCTGATGCTCGTCGCCGACCTCGGCGCGGAGCACGCGCGGGTGGCGCTCACCGACCTCGCGGCCCGCCCGCTCTCCGAGGAGAGCGCCGGGCTGCGCATCGACCTCGGCCCCGAGGCGGTGCTGTCGTGGGTGCGCGAGTGCTTCCAGCGGTTACTGGACCGGGCCGGACGGCCGAGGAGCGACGTGTGCGGCATCGGGCTCGACCTGCCCGGCTCCGTCGACCACGTCAACGGGCGGGTGATCCGCTCCTTCCTCATGCCCGGCTGGGACGACTTCCCGGTGGGCGAGGCCGTCGGCGCGGGCTACGACGTGCCCATCCTGGTCGAGAACGACGCCAACGCGATGGCGCTGGGCGAGTGGTGGACGTCCTGGCGGGAGAGCGACGCGCTGATCCTCGTCAAGGTCTCGACCGGCATCGGCACCGGCATCGTGCTCGACGGCCAGATCTACCGGGGCGTCGAGGAGGCCGCGGGCAACATCGGGCACGTACGCATCCGGGAGGGCGACGACCGCGTGTGCACGTGCGGCTCGCGCGGCTGCGTGGCCTCGCTGGCGAGCGGGCGGGCCCTCGCCGGCGACCTCGGCCAGGAGTCCAGCCTGGACGTGGTCCGGCTGGTGCAGGCGGGCGACCCCACGGCGATCGCCCGCACCCAGGAGGCCGGGCGCACGCTCGGCGTGGTGCTGGCCACGGCGGTCAGCCTGCTCAACCCGGCCGTGCTGGTGCTGGCAGGGGACATGGCCGAGACGCGGGAGCACTATCTGACCGGGATCCGCGAGGTCGTCTACCGGCGGAGCCTGCCGTACACGACCAGGAACCTGGAGATCGTCACCTCGTCGCTGGGCGGCCGGGCGGGGATCGCAGGGATGGCGGTGATCGTGATGGAGCACGTGCTCTCCCCCGCCGCCGTGGACGCCGCCCTGCGGCCCAAGCCGGCCGGTTAGCGGGCGCCCAGGGCGCGCGGGAGCGTGCGGGCCGCCTCGGTCAGCGACGGGCCGTACCACGTGAGCAGCCGCCCGCTGACCAGGGCGCAGTCGAGGCCGGGAAAGCACTCGGGGCCGTCGCCGGCCGCGAAGGCGTAGGGCTCGTCGGGCAGGACCACGAGACCGGGCCGCCGCGCCACCAGCTCGGCGAGCGGGACCTTGGGATAGCGCTCGGCGTGACCGGCGTAGAGGTTGTCCACGCCGAGGCGGCGGAGCACGTCGCCGGCGAAGGTGTCGCGGCCCACGACCATCCAGGGCCGCCGCCAGATCGGGACGACCGCCGTGCGCCTGCGGGCCGGGGCGGGCCGCCGCCAGGCCGCCTGCGCCGCGTCCAGCCAGGCCGGGCGGGCGGTGCGGCAGGCGTGCAGGAACATCCGCTCCAGCGAGGCGAACGCCTGCTCCAGCGTCTCGATCCTGGTGACCCACACCGCGAGCCCGGCCGCGCGCAGGGCCTCCAGGTCGGCCGGGCGGTTCTCCTCGGCGTTGGCCAGCACCACGTCCGGCCTGAGCCGGACGATCGCCTCCAGGTCGGGGTTCTTCGTGCCGCGCACCCTCGCCACGTCGAGATCGGCGGGGTGGGAGCACCAGTCGGTCGCGCCCACCAGGGCCCCCGGCACGGTCGCCGCCACGGCCTCGGTCAGCGACGGCACCAGGGACACGATCCGCCGCACGGTCTCCGGCACCGCCACCGGGACGCCGATGTCATCCATAAGGCTCCCTTTCTGTCAGCGGATCTCCGTAGAATCGGGACAGATGATGATCAACTCTTGATCGGGGGTACGGCGGTTGGACCAGAAGTCCCTCGGCTTCGATCCGCACACGCCCAACGTAGCCCGGCTCTACGACTACTACCTCGGGGGCAAGGACCACTTCCCGGCCGACCGCGAGGCGGCCGAGCTCGTGCTGCGGGCGGCTCCCGGGATGCGGGCCGCGGCGCGGGCCAACCGCGCCTTCCTGGGCCGGGCGGTGCGCCACCTCGCCGAGGCCGGGATCCGGCAGTTCCTCGATCTCGGCACGGGGCTGCCGGCGCAGGAGAGCGTGGACCAGGTGGCCGCCAAGGTGGCCCCCGACTCGCGGGTCGTCTACGTCGACCTCGATCCGGTCGTGCTCGTGCACGCGCGGGCCCTGCTGTGCGGCCGGCCAGGCACGGTCGTGGCGCAGGGCGACCTGCGCAAGCCCCGTGACGTCATCGGCCATCCCGAGGTGCTCGGGGCGATCGACTTCAGCAGGCCGGTGGGCGTGCTGCTGGTGGCGGTCATGCACTTCGTGGCCGACGCCGACCGGCCGCGGGAGATCCTCGCGACCCTGCGCGAGGCGATGGCCCCCGGCAGCTACCTCGTGCTGTCCCACGCGGCCCTCGACGCCTTCCGGGCGCGGGCCGACGCCGCCGAGCGCGTCACCGAGGTCTACGAACGCTCCAACGCGCCGCTCACGCTGCGCGGACGGGAGCGGATCCTGGAGTTGTTCGACGGGTTCGCTCTGGAGGACCCCGGCCTGGTGTGGCTGCCGGAGTGGCATCCCGAGCCGGCCGACACCGTCGACTTCGTCGCGGCTCCCGACGCCTCGCTCACCCTGTGCGGCGTCGCCAGGAAGATCTAGGACGCCGCACCGGGTGAGCATGCCCGCCTACTTCAGCGCGGCGAGCGCGCCGTCGTAGTCGGGCTCCTGCGTGATCTCCGGCACGAGCTCGGAGTAGACCACCTTGTTGTCGCCGTCGAGCACGACGACCGCGCGGGCGGCCAGGCCGGCGAGCGGCCCCGACTCCTGCGCGACGCCGTAGTCCAGCAGGAACTCGCGGCCCCGCATGAGCGACAGCATGGTCACGCCGTCCACCCCCTCGGCGCCGCAGAACCGCTTCTGCGCGAACGGCAGGTCGGCCGAGACGCACAGCACCTTCACGTCCGGGTGCTCGGCGGCCACCTCGTTGAAGCGGCGCACCGAGGCCGCGCAGACGCCGGTGTCGACGCTCGGGAAGATGTTGAGCACCTTGGTCGACGAGCCGAGGTCCGCCAGCGACACCTCGGCGAGGTCGCCGCCGACCAGCCGGAAGTCGGGCGCGCTGTCGCCCGGCTTCGGGAAGGTGCCGCCCACGGTGATCGGATTGCCCTTGAAGGTGACGTCGGTCATGAAAGCCTCCTGGATGCCGGTGTTTCCCCGATCGCCGATCCTACGACGGGTCACACGTTGCGCCTGTACTGGCCACCCGCCTCGAACAGGGCCTCGGTGATCTGCCCCAGCGAGCAGTGCCTGGCCGCCTCCATGAGCACCGCGAAGGCGTTCTCGTCCGACATCGCGGCCTCGCGCAGCCGGGCGAGCTGCCGGGGGGCCTCCTCCCGGTGGCGTTCGTGGAAGGCGCGCAGCCGGTCGAGCTGCGACTGCTTCTCCTCCTCGGTGCCGCGGGCCAGCTCCAGCGTGTGCGGCGCCGGCTCGTCGCCGTCGTCCTTCGTGAACGTGTTGACGCCGACGATCGGCAGCGAGCCGTCGTGCTTGCGCATCTCGTACAGCATGGACTCGTCCTGGATGCGGCCGCGCTGGTAGCCGGTCTCCATCGCGCCGAGCACGCCGCCGCGGTCCGACAGGCGCTCGAACTCGGCCAGCACCGCCTCCTCCACCAGGTCCGTCAGCTCCTCGACGATGAACGAGCCCTGCAGCGGGTTCTCGTTGCGCGCGAGGCCCCATTCGCGGTTGATGATGAGCTGGATCGCCATCGCGCGGCGGACCGAGTCGGCCGACGGGGTGGTGACGGCCTCGTCGAAGGCGTTGGTGTGCAGGCTGTTGCAGTTGTCGTAGACCGCGATGAGCGCCTGGAGGGTGGTGCGGATGTCGTTGAAGTTCATCTCCTGGGCGTGCAGCGACCGGCCCGAGGTCTGGATGTGGTACTTGAGCTTCTGCGAGCGCTCGCCGGCGCCGTAGCGCTCGCGCATGGCGATCGCCCAGACGCGGCGGGCCACCCGGCCGAGCACGCTGTACTCGGGGTCCATGCCGTTGGAGAAGAAGAACGACAGGTTCGGCGCGAAGTCGTCCACCTTCATGCCCCTGGCCAGGTACGCCTCCACGTAGGTGAAGCCGTTGGCGAGGGTGAAGGCGAGCTGGCTGATCGGGTTCGCCCCGGCCTCGGCGATGTGGTAGCCGGAGATCGAGACCGAGTAGAAGTTGCGCACGCCGTTGCGGATGAACCACTCCTGGATGTCGGCCATCATCCGCAGGCTGAACTCGGTGGAGAAGATGCAGGTGTTCTGGCCCTGGTCCTCCTTGAGGATGTCGGCCTGCACCGTGCCGCGCACGGTGGCGAACGTGCGCGCCGCGAGCTCGCGGTCCTCGCGCTCGTCGGGGTCGCGGCCGTGCTCCGCCCGGAAGCGCGCCCTGACCTGGTCGAGGGCGGTGTTGAGGTAGAAGGCGAGGATCGTCGGGGCTGGCCCGTTGATGGTCATCGAGACGGACGTGCTGGGGGACGTCAGGTCGAAGCCGTCGTAGAGCGCCTTCATGTCGTCGAGCGTGGCGATCGACACGCCCGAGGTGCCGACCTTGCCGTAGATGTCCGGGCGCGGGTCGGGGTCGTGGCCGTAGAGGGTGACCGAGTCGAACGCGGTGGACAGGCGGGTCGCGGGCTGGCCGGCCGACAGCAGCTTGAAGCGCCGGTTCGTGCGGAACGGGTCGCCCTCGCCGGCGAACATCCGGGTCGGGTCCTCGTCGTCGCGCTTGAACGGGAACACCCCGGCGGTGAACGGGAACGCCCCCGGCAGGTTCTCCGCGCGCAGGAAGCGCAGCAGGTCGCCGTGGTCGCTGTAGCGGGGCAGGGCCACGCGCGGGACGCGGTTGCCCGACAGGGTCTCGCGCCACAGCGGGGTGTGGATCTCCCGGTCGCGGACCTTGACCACCAGCTCGTCGGCCCGGTAGCGCTCGACCGTCGCGGGCCAGGCGGCGAGCAGGGCGCGGCTCTCCTCGGTCAGGTCGCGCTCGGCGCGGTCCTGGAGGTCTCGCAGCCGTTCGCCGTCGCCCTCCCCTGCCAGCAGGTCGCGGACGGCGGCGAGCTGCTGACGGCGGCGGGCCGCCTCGGCCTGGGCCAGCGTCTCGGCGTGGTAGGCGCGCACGGTCTCGGCGATCTCGGCCAGGTAGCGGGCGCGGGCCGGCGGCACGATCGCGGCCGACGCCTGCGAGGTGCGGCCGGCGACCTTCGGCAGCAGCCCGGGGCCGGGCTCCGGCAGCAGCAGGCCCCTGAGGTGGTGGTAGAGGGCCGTGACGCCGGCGTCGTTGTAGCGGGAGGCGATGGTGCCGAAGACCGGCATGTCGTCGGGGCGGGCGGAGAACGCCTCGCGGTTGCGTACGAGCTGGCGGCGGACGTCGCGCAGGGCGTCCTCGGCGCCGCGGCGCTCGTACTTGTTGATCACCACGGCCTCGGCGAAGTCGAGCATGTCGATCTTCTCGAGCTGGGAGGCCGCGCCGAACTCGGGCGTCATCACGTAGATGGGCACGTCCACGTGCGGGACGATGCCGGCGTCGCCCTGGCCGATGCCCGGCGTCTCGACGATCACCAGGTCGTACCCGGCGGCGCGGCAGGCGGCGATCACGTCGTCGAGGCAGGCGGGGACCTCGTTGGGCGCGCCACGGGTGGCGAGGGAGCGGAAGTAGACCTGGGGGCCCAGGCTGTTCATCCTGATGCGGTCGCCGAGCAGCGCGCCGCCGCCGCGCCGGCGGGTGGGGTCGATGGCGACGATCGCGATGCGCAGCTTGTCGTCGTTGTCCACGCGGAAGCGGCGGACCAGCTCGTCGGTCAGCGAGGACTTGCCGGAGCCGCCCGTACCGGTGATGCCGAGCACGGGCGCGCGCCGCTCGCCGGCGGCGCGCCTGAGCGCGTCCGTCAGCGGCTCGGGGGCGCGGCCCGACTCGACCAGGGTGATCGCGCGGGCCAGCGCCGCCTGGTCGCCGGAGAGCACGGCCTCGGGCGCGGGCGGGTCGCCCAGCTCGTGGTCGCAGTCCTCGACCAGCTTGTTGATCATGCCGGGCAGGCCGTAGCGCTGGCCGTCCTCCGGCGAGAAGATGCGGGTGACGCCGCGGGAGTGCAGCAGCTCGATCTCCTCGGGGACGATCACGCCCCCGCCGCCGCCGAACACCTTGACGTGCCCGGCGCCGCGCTCGCGCAGCAGCTCCACCAGGTAGGTGAAGAACTCGACGTGCCCGCCCTGGTACGAGCTGATCGCCACGCCCTGGGCGTCCTCCTGGATGGCGGCGGTGACGATCTCGTCGACCGAACGGTTGTGCCCGAGGTGGATCACCTCGGCGCCTTGCGACTGCAGGATGCGCCGCATGATGTTGATCGCCGCGTCATGGCCGTCGAACAGGGCCGCGGCGGTCACGAAACGCACGGGGTTCACCGGGACGTGCACGCCTGATCACTCCTTTGTGAGGGGCTCTCCTCCCCAAGATACTAGGACGTCCTACTATTTCCCAGGAAACCTCTGGGTAGGGGACCCGGCGAGGGGGTGAGGCCGATGCGCGCACTCACGTTCGCGCCAGGGAAGAAGGGCACGCTGGAGGTCGGGGAGTGGCCCGACCCCGAACCCGGCCCCGGCGAGCTGCTGGTCGAAGGGCTCGCGCTCGGCATCTGCGGCACCGACAGGGAGCTGGCGGCGGCCGAGTACGGCTGGCCGCCGCCCGGCCGGGAACGCATGGTCATCGGGCACGAGTCGTTCGGGCGGGTCCTGGAGGCGCCGGACGGCTCGCCGTTCTCGGCGGGCGACCTCGTCGTCGGCGTGGTACGCCGCCCCGACCCGGTGCCGTGCGGCGCCTGCGCGCACGGCGAGTTCGACATGTGCCGCAACGGCCAGTACACCGAGCGCGGCATCAAGGAGCTCGACGGCTACGCCAGCGAGCGCTGGACCGTCGAGGCCGAGTACGCGGTGCGCCTGGACCCGTCGCTGGAGCGCGTCGGCGTGCTGACCGAGCCCGCGTCCGTGGTGGCCAAGGCGTGGGACCAGATCTGGCGGATCGGCTCGCGGGCCTACTTCGAGCCGGCCACGCTGCTGGTGACCGGCGCAGGGCCGATCGGGCTGCTGGCCGCCATGCTGGGGCGGCAGCACGGCCTGGAGCTGCACGTCGTGGACCGCTCGCCCAAGGGGTTCAAGTCCGAGCTGGTGGAGGAGCTCGGCGGGACCTACCACTCCGAGTCCTCGCTCGCGCCGCTGGCCGGGCTCCAGCCCGACATCATCATCGAGTGCACCGGGGCGGGCCAGCTCGTCATCGACGTGATGACGGCCACGGCGGCCACCGGGATCGTCTGCCTGTGCGGGCTCTCGGCCGGCGGGCGTACGCACCGGGTGGACGCCGGGGTGATCAACCGGGACATCGTGCTGGAGAACGACGTGGTCTTCGGCACCGTCAACGCCAACCAGCACCACTTCGCGGGCGCGGCCGACGCGCTGGCCAAGGCGGACCCTGAATGGCTGGAGCGGCTGATCACCCGGCGGCTGCCGCTGGAACAGGCCGCGCAGGCGTTGGAGCCGGCCCAGGGGGACGTGAAGGTGGTGGTCGAGCTCAACGCCTCCTGAACGGGGGGGAGCGGGCCTCAGCGAGGACCGTACGGTTTGCGGCGGGACGGGACCGAGTGGCGGGTCGCGGCCGGGCCGGAGCCCGTCCGGGCCTTCTCCCGCGGCCCCGGCCCCCCGCCGACGCGGACCGTCTCGCGCTCTCCGGGGCGGGCCGTCTCCCGCTCCCCGCCGCCTACGGTCTCGCGCTCTCCGGGGCGGGACGGCTCGCGCTGCCGCCTGGGGACGGGTGGGGCGCCGACCCGGGTGAGCCTGTCGCGGAAGGTGTCGGGGATGGGCGCGGGCCGCCGGGCCTCGGCCTCCTCGCTCCCCTCGGGCCCGTCCGGCTCGTTCCAGGGCCACGCCACCGGCCACGGCCAGGCGAGGCGGCGGTGGATGCCGCGCCGGCGGGTGAAACGTAAGGACAGCACGACGGTCACCAGCACCATCGCGGCCAGCAGCGCGGGCGGCGTGCCGAGGAAGTCCAGCGGTGAGCTCCCGCCGGTGGCGGACTGCGGGGGCCGGACGAACGGCTGCTCGGTGCTGCGGATCTCGCCGAGGCGGTCGGCGTTGTCCTTGACCAGGCGCGGGACGCCGTAGCCGACGACCTTGTCGGTCTCGCGGACCTTGCGTTTCAGCCAGACGCCGTCCACGTTGGCCTCGATGGTGTGGATCTTCTTGCCCTTGACGCGCTCGACGACCCCGACGTGGTCGACGCCCTTGTAGGACTTGCCGCCGCGCCAGTCGAAGAAGACCAGGGCTCCCGGCTCGGGTCGCTGGGTCCAGGCGCCCTGCTTCATGAACCAGGCGGCGTGGGAGGGGGTCCAGGCGAACTCACCGACGTAGGGGGTGAGGCCCGATCTGTCCGCCGCCCAGGCGAGGAACATGTCACACCAGGGCGCGTTGCGGAACTGGGTGTCCTGGACGCGATCCGCGTACCACTGGCCGAACTTGGTGAACTGGCCGCTCTTCTCCTTGTAGCCGAGTTCCTGCCGTACCGTTTCCAGCAGCCTCTGGGCGATCGGGTCCAGGGTGACTCCTCCGGGGGCAAACCGACAAGACCACGATGGACTGTAATCGCGTCATCGGGAAATTGCGCGGGTCACCCGGAAAGTGTCTTGCTATGAGATGAAATATCGGCTAAGTGACTGGTGTGACTGCTGAGCCTCGACCGGCCTCACGCGCCCGCGCCGACGCGGTAGACCGCGACGTCGCCCGCTCCCGGCGCGACCACGTCGGCCACGATCACGGTCACGTTGTCCGGCGAGCCGCCCTCGTTGGCCAGGTCGATGAGCCGCTGCACGGCCACGACGGGATCGGCGACGGTGGTCAGCACCTCGTGCAGCATCTCCGGGCCGAGCACGGCGGTCAGCCCGTCGGAGCACAGGAGGTAGCGGTCGTCCGGCTCGGCCTCGCGCAGCGCCATGTCGGGCTCGGCCCGCCCTTCGCTGCCGAGCACCCGCAGCACCATGGAACGGCGGGGGTGCACCGCCGCCTGGTCCTCCGTTATCCGTCCTTCGTCCACCATCGACTGCACAAGTGTGTGATCCTTGGTCATCTGGTAAAGAGCACCATCGCGCAGCAGGTACCCGCGGGAGTCACCGAGATGAGCCAGGGCGAAACGGTAGCCGTCGAACAGCATGGCGGTCACCGTGGTGCCCATCCCCCGGCGCGCGGGGTCGATGTCGGCCAGCTCGACCAGCCGGCGGCCCGCCTCGGCTATCGCCGCCTCCAGCGCGGCCTCCAGGTCGGCGCCCGTCTCGGGAAGCGTGGCATCCATCTCGCGCATGACCGCGATCGCGGCCGAGCTGGCCAGCTCGCCCGCCGCGTGACCGCCCATCCCGTCGGCCACCACGAGCAACCGGCCGCTCGCGTAGCCGGAATCCTCGTTCTGCTCCCTGCGACGGCCCACGTCTGATCCGGCGGCATAGCGGATGTTGTGCTTCATACACCGCAGTAAATCATTGGTTGAAAGACTTCACAAGCAGATGCGCTGAAGACTCTTGTGAACTACTGTGGGCTTCATGAGCCACGACCCGACCGTCAACGCCGGGGACATCGCCCGGCTCGCCGGTGTCGGGCGTGCCGCGGTCAGCAACTGGCGCCGCCGCCACGACGATTTTCCCCAACCGGTGGGCGGCACGGCCAATCAGCCGCTGTTCTCGCTGCCCCAGATCGAGTCCTGGCTGCGCCGCTATGGGAAGTCCTACCAGGTCTCGCTGGGAGATCGGGTGTGGCAACGCCTGAAAGCCGCGGGCGATTTGCGGCTGGGCGAGCTGGTGGCCCAGGCGGGCATCCTGCTCACCGACCGGCACGACGGGCGGCAGGACGGGCGGCAGGACGGGCTGCTGGACAGTGAGCTCGCCGGGCTCGTCGCCGAGCTGGCCGAGCGGCACGAGCCGCTCACCGCGTACGAGTTCCTGTGTGAGCGCTACCTGGAGGCCCACTCCAGGCAGCTCTCCATCACCCGCGACGACGTGGCCGAACTCATGGTCCGCCTGGTCCGCGCCGAGGGCGGCACGCTGCTCGACCCGGCCTGCGGCGTGGGAACGCTCCTGCTGGCGCTCGACCGCAGCCCCCGGCCCGGGGGCGAGGCCCCGCGCCGCCCGGCCAAGGTCCTCGGCCAGGAGCTGAGCGAGACCTCGGCGGCCATCGCGGCGGCCCGGCTGCGGCTGCGCGGCCTCGACGCCGAGATCGTCGCCGGTGACGCCATGCGCGCCGACGCCTTCTCCGGCCTGCGGGCCGACGCCGTCGTGTGCGACCCGCCGTTCAACGAGCGGGCCTGGGGCTACGAGGAGCTGACCGGCGACCCGCGCTGGGAGTACGGCCTGCCGCCGCGCGGCGAGCCCGAGCTCGCCTGGGTCCAGCACTGCCTCACGCACGTCAAGCCCGGCGGCTCGGTCGCCATCCTCATGCCGCCGGCCGCCGCCAGCCGCAAGGCGGGCCGCCGCATCCGGGCCAACCTGCTGCGCGCGGGCGCCCTGCGGGCCGTCGTGGCGCTGCCCGGCGCCGACCTGTGGCTGCTGCGCCGGCCCAAGCCGGGCGAGCGGCCCCCGTCCGAGGTGCTGATCCTCGACGCCGTCGGCGACCTGGAGCTCGTCGAGCCGGCCTGGCGGGCCTACCTGGAGGACCGTTCCGACAAGACCGTACGCATCATCGACCTGCTGGCCGACGAGGTCGACATGACGCCGGCCCGCCACCAGCGCCGCGACGACGTGGGCCGGGCCTTCGCCGAGGTCCGCGACCGGTTCCTGGCGGCCAGCGCCGCGCCGCCCGACCTGAAGGTGCTGGAGCAGCCGCTCGACCAGCCCGCCATCACGCTCGGCGACCTGATCAAGGAGGGCCTGGTCACCATGGTCCAGGCGCCGGCGAAGATGGTCGCCGACGGCGGCGACGTTCCCGTTCTCACCGCCGACGACGTGCTCACCGGCGGCCCGCCCACCGGCTCGGCGGTCATGCAGCAGGGCCTGGTCGCGCTGCGGCCCGGCGACGTGGTCGCGTCCTACTCCAGCGTGCGCGTGATCGCCGACGGCGGCGCGGTGCTGGGCCCGCACCTGACCCTCTACCGGGTGGACGGCCGGCGGCTCGACCCCGACTTCCTGGCCGGCTACCTGCGGGCCGCGGGCGGGCGGGCGAGCACCGGCTCCAGCCGGTTCGACGTGCGCCGCACCCGGCTGCCCCGGCTGCCGCTGAAGGAGCAGAAGGCGTACGGCGACGCGTTCCGTCAGCTCGCCGTGCTGGAGGACGCCATCCGCGAGACCTCCACCCTCGGGCACACCCTCATCAGGCTGGGCCTCGACGGCCTCGCCGACGGCCGCCTGCACCCCACTGACGGCCTCACTCCGTGAGACGCCTTCGTAGGGGCTCCCTCGCCCTGATGACGGTGTAGTTTTTCTCGCAAAGGTGGGAGGGAGGGGCTATGGTCATCGGCGACCGTTATGTGCTCGACGACCTCCCTCTCGGCACGGGCGGCATGGGGGCGGTCTACGCGGGGCACGACCGGCACCTCGACCGCCGGGTCGCGGTCAAGCTGCTGCGCCTGCCGAGCGGCCCCGATCACGAGCTGGAGCGGCGCTTCATCCGCGAGGCCCGCATCCTGGCCAGGCTGGAGCATCCCGGCGCGCCCGTCCTGTACGACTTCGGCACCCACGAGCAGCGGCTCTTCCAGGTGATGCAGTTCATCGAGGGCGTCACCGTGGCCGACGTGGTGAGCGAGCACGGCCCGCTGCCGGTGCCGTGGGCGGCGGCCATCGCGGCGCAGGCGTGCGCGGTGCTGTCGGCGGCCCACGCCCTCGCGATCTGCCACCGCGACCTCAAGCCGACCAACCTCATGCTCTGCCCCGACGGCAGTGTGAAGGTGCTCGACTTCGGCCTCGCGCTGCTGCGGGACGCCGACGTCACCACGTTCACCAGGATCGGGCAGATCCTGGGCACCCCGGCGTACATGGCGCCCGAGCAGATCCAGCACGGGGTGGCCGAGCCGCGCAGCGACCTCTACTCGCTCGGGTGCGTGCTGCACGAGATGCTGACCGGCCGCCAGCTCTTCACCGGGCCGACCGACTACGTGGTCTTCGAGAAGCAGGTCAAGGAGCAGCCGCCGGCCGTGCCCGGCCTCCCGCCCGGCCTGGCGGCGCTGCTGGCGCAACTGCTGGAGAAGCAGCCGGAGAACCGGCCCGCGGACGCGCACGAGCTGTACGAGCGGCTCGACCCGTTCGCGGTGGGCCTCCCCCAGTTGCCGGGTTTCCTGGCGCCCGCGCCGAGCCCCGGCGGCATGTACGCCCGCATGGCGGGCCGCGTCCTCGGCGGCTGACCCCCAGCCTACCGCGCGGGCCGCAGTCGAGGGAACGCTCTCTCGGATAATCCGATCGTTACCCAACACCCGTTGACAGAGCCCTGTGAGCCGCACGACTCTGGCGAGAGAGCGCTCTCTCACCTGTCCCCCACGCTCAACCCAGGAGGGTTCCATGACCCCTCGGATCCGTCTTGCCGTCCCCCTGCTCGCCGCGGCCCTGCTCAGCGCCGCGTGCGGCGGCGGAGGCGGAGGGAACGCCGCGCCGGCGAGCGCCCAGCCGGGCGAGAAGATCAAGCTCACCATCGGCCTCTTCGGCGACTTCGGCTTCAAGCCCCTCTACGAGGAGTACAAGAAGACCCACCCGAACATCGAGATCGTCGAGAACGTCACCCAGTTCAACGACCACCACAACAACCTGGTCAAGCGGCTGGCCACAAACGCCGGCGCGGGGGACGTCGAGGCGGTCGAGGTCGGCTACATCAGCACCTTCACGGCCCAGCCGAACAAGTTCACCGACCTCAAGCAGTTCGGCCTCGACAAGCGCCAGTCCGACTACCTGGACTGGAAGTGGCAGCAGGGGCTCAGCAAGGACGGCGGCCAGCTCCTCGGGCTCGGCACCGACGTCGGCGGCCTGGCCATGTGCTACCGCAAGGACCTGTTCAAGAAGGCCGGCCTGCCCACCGACCGCGCCGAGGTCGCGGCCCTGTGGCCCACGTGGGAGCAGTACATCGAGACCGGCAAGAAGTTCGCCGCCGCGGACGTGGCGGGCGCGAAGTTCACCGACTCCCCCGGCGAGATCTTCCGCGCGATGGTCAACCAGGCCCCGATCGGCCTGTACGACGCCCAGGACACCATCATCGTCGGGTCCAACCCCGACGTGAAGAAGGCCTGGGACCTGTCCAACCAGCTCACCCAGGAGGGCCTGACCGCCAAGCTCGCGGCCTTCTCCCCGCCGTGGAACACCGGCTTCGCCAAGGGCTCGTTCGCCACGATCATCTGCCCGGCCTGGATGACCGGCTTCATCCAGGAGCAGGCCAAGGACGCGACCGGCAAGTGGGACATCGCCACCGTCCCCGGCGGCTCGGGCAACAGCGGCGGCTCGCACCTCATGGTGCCCAAGCAGAGCAAGCACCCGAAGGAGGCCGCCGAGCTGATCGACTTCCTGACGTCCAAGGACAACCAGGCCAAGGTGTTCAAGGAGGAGGGCACCTTCCCGTCGATCCCGGCCCTCTACGACGACCCGTCGATCCAGAACTTCACCAAGCCGTTCTTCGGCGACGCCCCCATCGGCAAGATCTACTCCGAAGCCGCCAAGGCCCTCAAGCCGCAGCACCTCGGCCCGAAGGAGGCCGACGTCAGAGTCGCGATCGGCAACGGCCTCGGCCGCGTCGAGCAGGGCAAGCAGACGCCGGACGAGGCGTGGGCCCAGGTCCTCGAGGACGTCAAGAAGATCCGATGAGCACCTACCCCCTCGCGGCGACGCGGCGGCGTAGGCGCAGCGTGCGGCACACCCTCGACCTGAGGGTGTCGCCGTACGCCTACGTCGCGCCCTTCTTCCTGCTGTTCTGCGCCTTCGGCCTGTTCCCGCTGGTCTACACGGCCTGGGTCAGCCTGCACGAGTGGACGCTGCTGTCGGACACCCAGGAGTTCGTCGGCCTCGGCAACTACTCGACGCTGCTGGCCGACGGCTACTTCTGGAACGCCACCCTCAACACGCTGTCCATCGGCGTGCTGTCCACCGTCCCCCAGCTCCTGCTCGCCATCTGGCTGGCGCACCTGCTGAACCGGCGGCTGCGCTTCCAGACGCTGTTCCGGATCTCGCTGCTGCTGCCGAACGTCACCAGCGTGGTCGCGGTCGTGGTGATCTTCAGCCAGCTCTTCGGCCGCGACTTCGGCATGATCAACTGGGTCCTGTCGTGGTTCGGGGCCGGCGCCGTCGACTGGGCGGCCGGCACCGCCACCTCGCACATCGCGCTGTCCGTCATGATCATGTGGCGCTGGACCGGCTACAACGCGCTGATCTTCCTGGCCGCCATGCAGGCCGTGCCGCGCGAGCTGTACGAGGCCGCCACGCTCGACGGGGCGAGCAACTTCCGGCAGCTCCGCAGCGTCACGCTGCCGATGATCCGGCCGACGATCATCTTCGTCGTCATCGTCTCCACGATCGGCGCCATGCAGATCATCGCCGAGCCGCTCCTGTTCGGGCAGAGCACCGGCAGCGGAGGCGGCACCTTCGCCACCGGCGGCCCCGACCGCCAGTTCCAGACCCTGGCGCTGTACGTCTACGAGCAGGCGTTCGCCGGCTCGACGTTCGACTTCGGCTACGCCTCGGCCGCGTCCTGGCTGATGTTCCTGGCCGTGGTGATCGTCTCCGGCGTCAACTTCCTCATCACCCGCAGGGCGAAGGGAGGGATCGTATGAGGCTGCGCTACCTGACCCTGACGGCCGTGGCGTTCTTCTCGGCGTTCCCGCTGTACTACAGCGTCGTCGTGGCCTCGCGGCACAACTCGGCGCTCGCGCAGGTGCCGCCGCCGCTGATCCCCGGCGGGAACTTCCTCGCCAACGTCTCCCGGGTCTTCGACACCGTGCCGTTCGGGCTGGCGCTGGTCAACTCCCTGATCGTGGCGGGGTCGATCTCGATCGCGGTGATGTTCTTCTCCACGCTCGCCGGGTTCGCCTTCGCCAAGCTGAAGTTCCGCGGCCGCAACGCGATGCTGGTCATCACGGTGGCCACCATGATGGTCCCGGCGCAGCTCGGCATCATCCCGCTCTACATGCTCATGGTGAAGCTGGAGTGGACCGGCACCAACTACGCGCTGATCGTGCCCGCGCTGGTCAACGCCTTCGGCGTGTTCTTCATGACCCAGTACCTGTCGCGGGCGCTGCCCACCGAGCTGCTGGAGGCCGGGCGGGTGGACGGCTGCACCACGTGGGGGCTGTTCTGGCACGTCGTGCTGCCCGCGGCCCGGCCGGCGGCGGCCGTGCTCGGCATGCTCACCTTCATGTCGGCCTGGAACGACTACTTCTGGCCGCTGGTCGTGCTCAACCCGGACAACCCGACGGTCCAGGTGGCGCTGTCCTCCCTGGCCAGCGGCTACGTCAACGACTACGTGCTCGGCCTGGCCGGGACGGCGGTCGGCACGCTGCCGCTGGTGGCCGTCTTCGTGCTGTTCGGCAAGCAAATCATCGGCGGAATCATGCAAGGAGCTGTTAAGGGATGATCTTTCCCGAGGACTTCGTCTGGGGCGCCGCCACGGCCTCGTACCAGATCGAGGGGGCGGTCAAGGAGGACGGGCGGGGCCAGTCGATCTGGGACACCTTCTCCCACACCCCCGGGAAGGTGGCCGGCGGCGACACCGGCGACGTGGCCTGCGACCACTACCACCGCTACCGGGACGACGTCGCCCTGATGCGGGAGCTGCGGCTCGCGGCGTACCGGTTCTCGATCGCCTGGCCGCGCGTCCAGCCGGACGGCTCGGGCCCGGTCAACCCGCGCGGGATCGCCTTCTACGACCGGCTCGTGGACGAGCTGCTGGCCGCCGGCATCACGCCCTACGTCACCCTCTACCACTGGGACCTCCCGCAGAGCCTGGAGGAGCGCGGCGGCTGGACCGACCGCGACACCGCGCACCGCTTCGCCGACTACGCCGAGGCCGTCCACGCCCGGCTCGGCGACCGCGTCGTCAACTGGGCGACGCTGAACGAGCCCTGGGTGTCGGCCTACCTCGGCTACGGCAACGGCGTGCACGCGCCGGGCCGCCGCGACGCCGCGAGCGCCCTGCGCTCAGCCCACCACCTGCTGCTCGGCCACGGGCTGGCCGCCCGGCGGCTGCGGCCGGGCAGCGTGATGCTGGTCGTCAACTCCGCGCCCGTGCTCACCCCGGCTCAGGTGAACGATCCGGCGGCGGTGCCGGGCGAGGCCGACGCGGCGGCCGTCCACCGCATCCACGCGCTGCTCACCCGGCAGTTCCTGGACCCGGCCGTGCACGGGACGTACCCGCCGGAGGTGCTGGCGGCGGCCGAGCGCAACGGCGGCACCGGCCACATCCACGACGGCGACCTCGACACCATCAGGGCGCCGATCGACCTGATCGGCGTCAACTACTACAACCCGTGCGTCGTCGAGGCCGGCCCCGGCGTGCCCGCCGACGCCGCCTGGCCGGGGTCGGAGGACGTGCGGTTCGCCGCCGCCGACGCCCCCACCACCGCGATGGGGTGGCCGATCGTGCCGGACGGCCTGTCCCGCCTGCTGGTCCGGCTCTCGCAGGACTATCCGCAGGTCGGCCTCATGGTCACGGAGAACGGCGCGGCCTTCGACGACGTCGTGGAGGACGGCCGGGTGCACGACGACGACCGGGTCGCGTACCTGGACGGGCACCTGCGCGAGGTGTGGCGGGCCATCGAGGCGGGCGCGGACCTGCGCGGCTACCTGGTGTGGTCGCTGCTGGACAACTTCGAGTGGGCCGAGGGCTACCGGCGGCGGTTCGGGATCGTGCACGTGGACTACGCGACGCAGAACCGCACCCCCAAGGACAGCGCTCTGTGGTACAGCGACGTCATCGCCAGAAACGGCCTGTAGATTTTTTACGTGCTCTCCCTTCTGGTGCAGTCATGAGACGCCCGACCCTGGAGGCGGTCGCCGCCCGGGCGGGCGTCTCGCGGGCCACCGCCTCCCGCGTCGTCAACGGACAGACGACAGTGGCGCCCCACATCCGCGACGCCGTGCTGCTGGCGATCGACGAGCTGGGCTACGTCCCCAACTCGGCCGCGCGCAGCCTGGTCACCCAGCGCACCGACTCGATCGCGCTGGTCATCAGCGAGCCCGGCACCAGGGTCTTCTCCGAGGACCCGCTGTTCTCGACGGTGATCAGATCGGCGTCGATGGAGCTGGAGTCGGCCAACAAACAGGTCGTGCTCATGCTGGCGTCCAACGCCAAGAGCCACGCCAGGGTGGAGCGTTACATCTCCGGCGGGCACGTGGACGGCGTCATGCTCATCTCCATGCACGGCGCCGACCCGCTGCCGTCCGCGCTGTCGCGGCTGCGCGTGCCCGTGGTGTCGTACGGGCGGCCGGCCGTGCCGGTGGACATCCCGTTCGTCGACAACGACAACGTGGGCGGCGCGGAGGCGGGCGTGCGGCACCTGGTCGAGATCGGCCGCCGCCGCATCGCGACCATCGCCGGGCCGCAGGACATGATCGCCGGCCAGGACCGCCTGACCGGCTACCGCAACGTCCTGCGCGACTCCGACCGCCGCTCGATCGTCGCGGTCGGCGACTTCACCCGCGAGTCCGGGGCGATCGCGATGCGCCAGCTCCTCGGCGACGACCCGGCCCTGGACGCCGTCTTCGTCGCCAACGACCTGATGGCGGTGGGCGCGCTCCAGTCGCTCCGCCAGGCCGGCCGCCGGGTGCCCGACGACGTCGCCGTGGTCGGCTTCGACGACATCGAGGCGGCCAAGTACACCGAGCCCCCGCTGACCACGCTGCGCCACCCGGTGACGGACCAGGCGACGGCGATGGTCCATCTGCTGCTCGGCCTCTTCGAGGGCGGCCCGGCCGACCCGGTCATCCTGCCCACCGAGCTGGTGATCCGCGAGTCCGCGTGACCTGTCAGGCGAGCCAGGCGGTGGTGTCGGCGGGGAGGGTGTCGTCGTCCAGGGGGCCGCTGGCCAGCAGGAGGCGGCCTTCGGGGAGCGGCGCCGGGCCGGGGCCGAGGTTGGTGACGCAGGTCAGGCCCGAGTCGCGGCGGAAGGCCAGCACCTCTCCTTCCGAGGGCAGCCAGGTCAGGGTGCCGTCGCCGAGTGACTCGCGCCGGATGCGCAGCCCGTCGCGGTAGAGGTTGAGCATCGAGCCGAGGTCCGTGAGCTGGGCCTCGGCGGTCAGCTTGCGCCAGTTGTCCGGTTGCGGCAGCCAGGGCGTGCCCGTGCCGAAGCCGAACGGCGGCTCCTCCCCCGACCACGGCAGCGGGACGCGGCAGCCGTCGCGGCCGGGGTTGGTGCCGCCCGACCTGGCGTACATCGGGTCCTGCCGCCGCTCGTCCGGCAGGTCCTCGACCTCGGGCAGGCCCAGCTCCTCGCCCTGGTAGACGTAGAGCGAGCCGGGCAGCGCCATGGCCAGCAGCGCCGCCGCCCGCGCCCGCCGGTGGCCGAGCTCCAGGTCGGACGGCGTGCCGTGGAGCCGCCCGCCGTGCTCGAACGCGGTGTCGGCGCGGCCGTAGCGGGTGACCGGGCGGGTCACGTCGTGGTTGGACAGCACCCAGGTCGGCGGCGCGCCGATCGGGGTGTGCGTGGCGAGGGTCAGGTCGATGACCCGGCGCAGCTCGGCGGCCTCCCAGGGGCAGGACAGGAAGTCGAAGTTGAACGCCGTGTGCAGCTCGTCGGGGCGCAGGTAGCGGGCGAAGCGCTCCTGGTCGGGCAGCCAGACCTCGCCGATGAGGACGCGCTCGCCGTACTCGTCGGCGATCTCGCGCCAGCGCCGGTAGACGTCGTGGACGCCGTCGAGGTCCTCGTACGCGGTGTCCGACTTGAGCAGCAGCGCCGCCGAGTCGATGCGGAAGCCGTCCACGCCGCGCTCGAACCAGAAGCGCAGCACGTCCTCGAACTCCTGGTGGACCTCCGGGTTGTCCCAGTTGAGGTCCGGCTGCCCCGGGTCGAACAGGTGCAGGTACCACTGCCCGTCCGGCACCCGCGTCCAGGCGGAGCCGCCGAAGATGGACTGCCAGTCGTTGAGCGGCCGGTCGGCGAACCAGAACCGGTCGCGGGCCGCCGGGTTCGCCAGGGCCTCCTTGAACCAGGCGCTCTCGGTGGAGCTGTGGTTGGGCACGACGTCGATGATGACCTTGATGTCGAGCCGGTGCGCCTCCTCGACGAACGTCTCGGCCTCGGCGAGCGTGCCGAAGACCGGCTCGATGTCCCGGTAGTCGGCGACGTCGTAGCCGCCGTCGGCCATCGGGGACGGATACCACGGGTTGAGCCAGATGGCGTCGATCCCCAGGTCCTTGAGGTAGGGCAGGCGGGATCGCAGGCCGGCGAGGTCGCCCACGCCGTCGCCGTTCCCGTCGGCGAAACTCCGCAGGTAGACCTGGTAGATCGCGGCCCCCCGCCACCACGTTTGCGACATGCGATTATCCCTTGATGCTTCCGGCGGTGAGGCCCGCCATGATGTGTCGTTGGAAGACGAAGAAGACGATGATCATGGGGATGCCGGCGATCACCAGGCCGCCCATGACCTGGTTCTGGGTGACCGCCCCTGCGGTCTGCGACAGTCCGACGCTGACCGGCATCTTCTCGCTGTCGGTCATCACCAGCAGCGGCAGGACGAAGTCCTTGAACGCGGTGACGATCGTGAAGATGGACACCACGCCGAGGATGGGCCGGGAGACGGGCAGCACCACGGACCAGAGCGTGCGCACCGGCCCGGCGCCGTCGATCTGCGCCGCCTCGATGAGCTCGCGCGGGATGGAGTCGAAGAACCGTTTGAGCAGGAAGATGTTGAATCCGTTGGCCGCCGCGGGGAACCACAGCCCCCACGGGTTGTTCAGCAGCCCGAGGTCCACGATCGTCACGTAGAGCGGGATGAGGATCACCATCGGCGGGATCATCAGCGTGGCCAGCATCGCGCCGAGGATCACGCCGCCGAACATCGGGCGCAGCTTCGACAGCGCGTACGCCGCCGACACGTCCACCACCATGGAGAACAGCCAGGCGCCGAAGGCGTAGTACGCGGTGTTCGCCAGCAGCGTGCCGAGGTCGAACAGGTCCCACGCCTCGAAGAAGTTGTCCAGCGTCGGGTCTCTCGGCACCAGCGTGGGCGGCATCTCGGCGATCTCGTCCGGCGTCTTCATGGCGCCGGTGACCATCCAGTAGAGCGGGAAGACGAAGGCCAGGGTGAACAGCAGGACGACGGAGACCAGCACCAGCCAGTAGATCCGCCGCCCCCATCGGCTGTTGAGCTGGTGGGGCGAGACGATCGTCCTGATCTGCGCCTCCGTCCTCATGCCTGGTCCTCCCGGGTGGTGCGGAGCTGGACGGCGGCGAAGACGAGCAGCGCGAGCATGAGCATCATGCCGAGCGCCCCTGCCTGGCCGTAGTTCATCTGGGAGAAGGCGAACTGGTACATCAGGTACGCCACGCTGACGGTCGCGTTCTCCGGGCCGCCGCCGGTCAGCATGTACGGCTCGATGAACACCTGCATCGTGGCCACGATCTGCAGCATGAGCATGAGCAGCAGGATCAGCCGCGTCTGCGGGATCGTGACGTGCCTGATCCGCTTGAGGATGCCGGCCCCGTCGAGCTCGGCGGCCTCGTACAGCTCGGGCGGGATGTTCTGCAGCGCGGCCAGGTAGATCAGGGTCGCGCTGCCCATGTTCATCCAGGTGGAGACGATGACGAGCGAGACCAGCGCGGTGGAGGAGCTGTCCAGCCAGGCGAGCGTCGGCAGGTGGAGGAAGTCGAGTATCTGGTTGAACAGCCCGGGCCCGGGATCGTAGAACCACCGGAACAGCAGCACCGCGACGATCGGCGGCAGCATGACCGGCAGGTAGACCACGAACCTGAGGTAGGCCCGGGCGTGGCGCAGCTCGTTGAGCACGAGCGCGACGGCGAACGGGGCGGCGTAGCCGCACAGCAGCGCGAGGACGGTGAACTCCACGGTGTTCAGCCACGCCTCGCCGAAGGCCGGGTCGGCGACGGCCGCCTTGAAGTTGTCCAGCCCCACCCATTCGGGCGGGTTGATCAGGTCGGTCCGCTGGAAGCTCAGGACGAACTCCCTGACCATCGGATACCAGGCGAACACCGTGAAGCAGAACAACGCCGCACACAGGAACCCGTAGGCCGTCAGATTGCGCCTCAAGATCCGCATCAGGGTCAGCCCTTGGCCGCCAGCATCGCGTTGGCCTTGGTCTCAGCGTTCGCCAGCAGCTCGTCGACGCTCGCGTCCTTGCGGCTCAGCACGCCGGACATCGGCACGTCGAGGATGGCGTACAGCTCCTGCGCGTGCGGGGGCTCGGCCTTCGGCGGGATGGTCGCGGCGGCGTCCACGTACGTCTGGTAGTTCTCGACGGGCAGCGAGGCGTTCTTCACCCGCTCCTCCTGGAGGGCCTTGCCGGTGGGCGAGTCGCCGTAGACGGCGTTGTCGGGGACGCCGACCGGGTTGCCGATGGCCTTGCCGCGGGCGAAGTCGAAGCGGCCCTTGCCGACGGTGTTGAAGCGGAAGTCGATCCACTCCATGCCGGCCTTGGCCTGCTCGGGCGTGGCCTTCGGGTTGATCATGTACGCCTCGCCGCCGCTCAGCGACGCCTTGGCCTCGGGGAAGCCGGTGATGCCGTAGTCGTCGACGTTGCCCTTGAACTTGGTGACCACGTCGGTGACCACGTCGGGCGCGCCGAGCATCATGCCGACCTTGCCGCTGCCCATGGCCATCATGAGCGACTCCCAGCCGACGAGGAGCTTGCCGCCCATGCTGTTGTCGACCCAGCGCATGTCGTGCAGGGTCTGCAGCACGGCCTTGCCCTCGGGCGAGTTGAAGGCGGCCTTCTTGCCGTCGGCGGTCAGGATGTCGCCGCCCCGGCCGTAGAGGGCCTGGGTGAAGTGCCAGCCGCCGGTGTTGCCGCCGGAGTACTCGCCGTAGCCGATGTGGCCGGCGCCGAGGCCGGCGATCTTCTTGGCGGCCTCGCGCACCTCGGCCCAGGTCCTCGGCGGGGTGTTGGGGTCGAGGCCGGCCTTGGCGAACAGCGCCCGGTTGTAGACCAGGCCGACGCTGTAGTGCACGTTGGGGACGCCGTAGACCTTGCCGTCCTTGGTGAGCAGCTCGCGGTGGTCGGGGCGCAGGTCGTTCCAGTTCTTGACCGAGCTTGTGTACCGGGTGATGTCGAGGGCCTGCCCCTGGGCGATGACGTCGTCGTAGTTCGTCATCGGCACCACGAAGACGGTCTCCATCTGGCCGCCCGCCAGCTTGGGCCCGAAGGTCTTGGGGTCGAAGCACGGCTGCTGGTCCGTGCTCTTCACCGTCACGCCGGGGTGGGCCTTCATGAACGCGGCGACGTCCTCGTCCCATGCCTTGCGGTCCTGGGGCGCGGTCCTGGCGGGCTGGCAGGCGACCGTGATGGTCACGTCCGCCGCCCCGCCGGAGGCCGCGGGCTGCGGCGACTCGCCGGAGCCACAGGCGGTCGCCGAGAGGCCGAGCGCGGTTACGAGCACGAGTCCGGTGGATCTCCGCATGGTCTGACCCTTCTGATGCGAGGTGCCCACACCATAGGATCAGCGACACATGGACGCAATATTCCGACGCTCTATTGCAAGATAACGACTACGTCACGCAGGACAGCGCGCGGTCGAGGCCCGTACCACCAGCTCGGGCTCGAACAGCAGCTCGTCGGCCGGCACCACCGCCTTGTCGATCTGCGCGACCAGCAGGTCCACGGCGGCCCTGCCCATCGCGTCGATCGGCTGGCGGACCGTGGTGAGCGGCGGCTCGGTGCAGTTCATGAGCGCGGAGTCGTCGAAGCCGATCACCGAGATGTCGCCGGGCACCGAGAGCCCGGCGCGGCGCGCGGCCCGTACGGTGCCGAGCGCGAGCAGGTCGCTCGCGCACACCACGCCGCTCACCCCGCGCCTGACCAGCCGGGCGGCGGCCGCGTGCCCGCCCTCCAGGGAGAACATCGTGTGCTCGACCAGCTCGGCGTCGCCGCCTGCCGCGAGGAACGTCTCCAGCTTGCGCCGCGAGGGCATGTGGTCCTTCGGCCCGAGCACCATGCCGACCCGCTCGTGGCCGAGCGCGCGCAGGTGGGCGACCGCCATCTCGGCCGCCACGACGTCGTCGCAGGAGACCTGGGGGAAGTCGAGGTGCCCGACGGCCGCGTTGACGAGGACGGTCGGGAGCTTGCGCTCGTGCAGCAGCCGGTAGTGCCCGTGCGCGGCGTCGGCCTGGGCGTACAGGCCGCCGGCGAAGACCACGCCGCTGACCTGCTGCTGGAGCAGGAGGTCGACGTAGTCGGCCTCCGAGACGCCGCCGAGCGTGCGGGTGCACAGCACCGAGGTGAAGCCCTGCTGGGCGAGGGCGCCGCCGACCACCTCCGCGAAGGCGGGGAAGATCGGGTTCTGCAGCTCGGGCAGCACCAGGCCGACCAGCCGGGCCCGGTCGCCGCGGAGCTGGGTGGGGCGTTCGTAGCCGAGCACGTCGAGGGCGGTCAGCACGGCCTCGCGGGTCGCGTCGGAGACCCCCGGCTTGCCGTTGAGCACGCGGCTGACGGTCGCCTCGCTCACCCCGACCTTCTTGGCCACCTCTGCGAGTCGTCGTGTCATGCGCAAACTATACGGCCTGTAGCGCAAGCGCTTGCAAGGACTTACGTGGATCGGACGACACCGCTTGCACCGTACGCGGACGGATTTTCCGCCCGCCACCTGGTGTTGACCAGCTCCGACAGCGGATCCGGGCCGACGTCAGTCAGTCCATGGTTTGCGCAATACAGTCGAAATATTGCGGCCATCTGCTCGACATCCTATGGTTCGGCCAACTAGCCTCCGCCGAAGGGCCACCCCCATGAGAGCCGTCCTCGCCGCCCTTTCGTTAGCCATCGGACTCCTCGCCGCGCCCGCCACCGCCGCCCAGGCCGCGGCCGACACCAACCTCGCCGCCGGCAAGGCCGCCACCGCGAGCAGCTTCACCGACGTCTACCCCGCCGCCAACGTGACCGACGGCGACCAGGCCACCTACTGGGAGTCGGCGAACAACGCCTTCCCGCAGTGGATCCAGGTGGACCTCGGCACGAGCGCGAGCGTCAACCGGCTGGTGCTCAAGCTGCCCGCGGGCTGGCCGAGCCGTACGCAGACGCTGACCGTCCAGGGCAGCGCGAACGGCTCCACGTTCACCACGATCGCCGCCTCGGCCACCCACACCTTCAACCCGGCGGCCACCGTCACCTTCGCCGCCACCACCACCCGGTACGTGCGCCTCCAGATCACCGCCAACACCAGCTGGCCCGCGGGCCAGCTCTCGGAGTTCGAGGTCTGGGGCGCCGCCGACGACGGGCCGCCGCCCACCGGGACGAACCTGGCGCTCGGCAGGCCGATCACCGAGTCGTCGCACACGCACACGTACGTCGCCGCCAACGCCAACGACGGCGACCTGCGGACCTACTGGGAGAGCGCCGCCTACCCGGGACAGCTCACCGTGCAGCTCGGCGCCAACGCCGACCTCACCTCGGTCACCGTGAAGCTCGACCCGGGCCAGGCGTGGGGCCGGCGCACGCAGACGTTCCAGGTCCTCGGCCGCGAGCAGAGCGCCACCTCCTTCACCGGCCTGGCCGCCTCGGCGACCTACACCTTCGACCCGGCGACGGGCAACTCGGTGACCGTCCCGGTGACGGGCCGGGCGGCCGACGTCCGGCTGCAGTTCACCGCCAACTCGGGCGCGCCCGGCGGGCAGGTCGCCGAGTTCCAGGTGTTCGGCACGCCGTCGGCCAACCCCGACCTCACCGTGGCGAACCTGACCTCCACTCCCGCCTCGCCGGTCGAGACCGACGCCGTCACCCTCTCGGCCACGGTCAGGAACGCGGGCACCGCCGGCTCCGCCGCGACCTCCGTCACCTTCTACGCGGGCACCGCCAAGGTCGGCGCCGCCGCCGTGGGCGCGCTGGCCGCGGGGGCGTCGGCGACCGTGTCGGCGGACATCGGGGCGCGGGACGCGGGGACGTACCAGCTGTCCGCCAAGGTGGACGAGGACGGCGAGGTCACCGAGCTCAACGAGGCCAACAACACCACCACGGGCACGCTCACCGTCCGGCCGGTCGACACCGCCGACCTGGTCGCCGCGCCCGTCGCCTGGACGCCGGGCAACCCGGCCGCGGGCGGCACGGTCACGTTCAGCGTGGCGATCAGGAACCAGGGCACGGTGGCCTCCAGCTCGGCCGCGCACGGCGTCACGCTCACCGTCGTCGACGCCGGCGGAACGGTCGTCCGCACCCTGACCGGCTCGGCGAGCGGCGCGATCGCGCCCGGCGCGACCACCGCCCCGGTCACCCTCGGCACCTGGACCGCGGCCGACGGCAGGTACACGGTCAGGACCGTGCTCGCCGGCGACGCCGCCGAGCTGCCGGTCAAGCGCGCCAACAACACCAGCGAGCTGCCGCTGTTCGTGGGCCGCGGCGCGCACATGCCCTACGACACCTACGAGGCCGAGGACGCCGTGCTCGGCGGCGGCGCGGCCAGGGTCGGCCCGAGCAGGGACGTCGGCACGCTCGCCGGCGAGGCGTCCGGCCGCCGCGCGGTCACGCTCGACCGGACCGGCGCCTACGTCGAGGACCACCGTCCCGAAGGGCAGCAGGATCCGCCTGCAGAAGGACGCCGCCAACACCAGCACGTACGCCATCGACTTCATCGACCTCGAACAGGCGACCGCGGTCGCCAACCCCGACCCGGCCACGTACGCCGTCCCCGCCGGCTTCACCCACCAGGACGTCCAGAACGCCCTGGACAAGGCCCGCATGGACAGCAGCCTGACCGGCGTCTACCTGCCCGCCGGCGACTACCGGACCGGCTCGAAGTTCCAGGTCTACGGCAAGGCGATCAAAATCGTCGGCGCGGGCCCGTGGTTCACCCGCTTCCGCCCGCCCTCCGGCCAGGAGAACACCGACATCGGCTTCCGCGCCGACGCCACGGCGAACGGCTCGACGTTCCAGGGCTTCGCCTACTTCGGCGACTACACGGCGCGCATCGACGGCCCCGGCAAGGTCTTCGACTTCTCGAACGTGGCGGACATCACGATCGACGACATCTGGGTCGAGCACCAGGTCTGCATGTACTGGGGCACGAACACCGACGACATGACGCTGAAGAACTCCCGGATCAGGAACACCTTCGCCGACGGCCTCAACCTCACCAACGGCAGCACCGGCAACCACGTCACCGACATCGAGACCCGAGCCACGGGCGACGACAGCTTCGCGCTGTTCTCGGCCACCGACAACAACCCCGGCGAGCAGCACGGCAACGTCTTCGAGAACCTCAGCTCGCTGCTCACCTGGCGGGCCGCGGGCGTGGCCGTCTACGGCGGCTACGACAACACCTTCAGGAACATCTACGTGGCCGACACGCTCGTCTACTCGGGCGTGACGATCAGCTCGCTCGACTTCGGCTACCCGATGCACGGCTTCGGCGCGAGCCCGCCCACCGTGTTCGACGACATCTCGCTGGTCAGGGCGGGCGGGCACTTCTGGGGGCAGCAGACGTTCCCGGCGCTGTGGGTGTTCTCCTCCTCCAAGGTGTTCCAGGGCATCAGGGTCAGCAACCTGGACATCGTGGACCCGACCTACAGCGGGATCATGTTCCAGACCGGCTACTCCAGCCCGACGACGCCGCTCAACCCGGTGCAGGACACGACCTTCACCAACGTCTCGATCAGCGGCGCCCAGAAGAGTGGCGACGCCTTCGACGCCAAGTCCGGCTTCGGGATCTGGGTGAACGAGCTGCCCGAGCCCGGTCAGGGCCCGGCGGTCGGGTCGGCCACGTTCACCGGCCTCCGCTTCAGCGGCAACGCGCAGAACATCAGGAACACGACCTCGACGTTCACCCTGACGATCACCTGACCGTCACAGCTCGGCCCTGGTGGGCAACCCCTGCCAGTCGCTGACGCCCGTCACCGCGGCGGCGCCCAACAGCGCCCCGCGGTGCAGGCGTTCCTGCGGGGTGAGGCCGTCCAGGGCGGCGCTGATGTAGCCGGCCGCGAACGCCTCCCCCGCGCCCGACGGGTCCACCACCGGCACCTGCCGGCCCTGGACGTCGTAGCGCATCCGGTCGGCGCGCACGGTGGCGCCCTTCACCCCGCGGTCCACGACCACCTCGCGCTCCGGCGTGAGGGCGGGCTTGACCAGGTCGAGCTCGTCCTGGCGGAGGAAGAGCAGGTGGGAGGCGCAGGCCAGCTCGCTCAGCACCTCCTCGGCCTCGCGGACCGACGGCCACAGCTCAGGGACGTACTCGACGGCGAAGGAGATCATCACGCCCGCGGTGCGGGCGGCGCCGACGGCGGCGCGCACGGCGTCCTGGGCGTCGATGCCGAGGGCCGCCGTCACGCCGGTGACGTGCAGCATCTTGGCCGCGCCCACGCGGTCGATGGGGACGTTGCCCGGCGACAGGCGCGAGCCGGCCGACCCCGCGCGGTAGTGCGCGGTGCGCGGCTCGCGGCCCACGCGGCTCTCCCTGAGCAGCAGGCCCGTCGGCAGCCCTTCGGACACCCGCATGTCCGCCACGTCCACGCCCTCGCCGCGCAGCACGGTCAGCACCCGCGCGCCGAGCTCGTCGCCGCCCACCTTGCCGAGGTAGGCGCAGTCGTGCCCGAGCCTGGCCAGCGCCACGGCCAGCGTGAGCTCCGGCCCGCAGACGTCGAGCCTGGCCTCCCCCTCATGGCGGACCCGGCCGCTGGTGACCACGCCGAGAGGCTCGCCGAGCGTGTAGACGTCCGTCATGGGACAGACTGTAGTAGGTCGCCCGATCCGAAAAAGAATTTGGATCACGTAAGCGCAGGTTAAAGCCGTGATCAAAATTTTCTCGTAACTTTAGCGAACCTTTCCCCCATTCAGTGCCTCACAGTAGTAGAGGGAGTCCGGCCACCCCGGGCCGGCTCTGAAGCGATACGGGGAGAGGAATCAGCACCCTCATGAGAAAAATCGCATTGGGTTTCGTCTCCGCCCTCGTGGGCGGGGCCATGCTCGTAACGGGGGCGGGGGCCGCCTCCGCCAGCACCACCGCGACCAAGGCGGACACCCGCCTCTACATCCGCAGCATCACGCCGAATCCGGTCGTGGTCAAGAAGGGCGCGGAGACCACCGCGTTCATCCACGTCCGGGCCGGCTCGGACGTCAAGAAGGTCGAAGTGACCGTCGCTCCGGTGGACGGCGTCAACACGCTGCGCGCCAAGGACGTCAAGCCGCTGGAGAGCTGGCGCTTCTCCGTCGGCTTCACCGACGGTGACGCGTTCGGCAAGTGGAAGGCCACGGCCACGGCGTATGACGCTGCCAACAAGGAGGTCGCGAAGGACGACGCGTACTTCGCGGTCGAGCTCGCCGAGACCAAGGCCGACACGCGCGTCTCGCGCTTCAGCGCCGAGCCGTGGCGGGTCCGCAAGGGCAAGTCGATCTACTTCTCCGGCCGGCTCCAGGTCGATGACCACCGGTGGAAGGGCGTCCGTGGCGAGAAGGTGAACATCTTCTACCGCGCCAACGGTCACAGCGCCTGGAAGTGGGTCACCTCCACGAAGACGAAGTGGGACGGCAAGTTCTACGCCAAGACCAAGGCGTACAAGAGCGGCTGGTTCCGCGCTTCGTTCGCCGGGAACGACGAGCTCAACAGCTCGACGAGCCGCGCCGACTACGTGCGCGTCTACGGTTCCTGGTGGCGTCACTGAGCAGCACCATTCCTGAGGCCCGGTCCCCTCGCGGGGGCCGGGCCTCCGGCTTTTCACGAGGTTTTACCCGGGCAGGGGTTTAGCGATCACGTGATCGCCGCATGGTAGGTCGCACCCCCCCGCGACCTCCCGACGGAAGGAGCCCCCGTATGCCGCATCCCCTCGCCGCCCTGGCCCTGAGCATGGCGAGCGCACTGGGAGCGGCCCCCACGCCGTCCCCTCCGGCCGCCTCGCCTCCCGCCGTGCGGTTCGAGCCCGCCGGCTCGGAGCGGGCGGAGCAGGCCCGCCGGCTGCTCAAGGAGAGCGACGCGCTGCGTACGAAGATCAGGCTGCCGCGCGCGGTCGAGGTCGTGGCCCGCGACTGCGACGGGCGGTCCGCCGCCTGGGACGCCCAGGAGAGCCGCATCACGATCTGCTACTCCATGGTCGACCGGATGGACCGCACGCTGACCGGCATCTCCGAGACCGAGGAGGCCGACGCCCGCGCCGCGGACCGCCGTCTCGACGCCGCGCTGACCGCGTTCTTCCATCACGAGCTGGGCCACGCCCTCGGCACGCTGGGCGGCCTGGAGGACCCCGAGGGCCAGGCCGACACGCTCGCCGCGCTCACGCTGGCCGCCGACCGGCCGGGGCAGGCGGTCCCCGCCGCCGAGGCCCGCCACCTGCTCGCCGCCGGGCACGCCGGGCTCGGCCACCTGGCCGGGGAGGAGGAGTCCGCCACGTTCGCCTGCCTCCTCTACGGCGCCGATCCGGCGGCGAACGCCGCCATCGCCAAGGGCGGCTGGGTGCCCGCCGAACGGGCGCCCTCGTGCGCCGGCGAATACCAGGAGGCCAGGGCGGCCGCCGGGCCCTTGATCAGCAGGAGTCCGTGAAAGGCGGGACATCAGGGGTAGCGTCCGGAGTATGGCTGAGGACGACCCGCTGCGCGACTTCGACCCGTTCGACATCTTCGACGCCGAGGCGGCCAGGCTGGACCGGTTCTTCACCGGCCTGGACGGCGACGGCTGGCTGCGGCCGTCCCACTGCTCGGGCTGGACCGTCCGCGACGTGCTGGCCCATCTGGCGGGCGAGGAGATGTACAACCACGCGGTGCTCGACGGCACCGTGCCGGAGCTGATGAGCCTGATGTCCGCCGAAGGCATCAGCGGCTACGAGGACTTCAACGAGTGGTGCGTACGGCAGCGCCGCGACCTGCCGGTCGAGGACGTGCTGCGGGAGTGGCGCGAGAAGAACGGCGACACCCGGCGGCGCATGCGCGAGCTGGGACCGGACGCCGTACTGGAGACGATGGCCGGGCCCTACCCCAACGGGCGGCAGGCGTTCCACTACGACTCCGAGTACGCCACCCACGCCGACGACGTCGAAGCCCCGGTCGGGGCGGACGAGGCCGACGACCGGACGTTGTGGCGGGTCGCGGTCGGCCGGTTCGCGCTGGCGGAGAGCGAGTCGAAGGTGCAGGTCGAGCAGACGGCCGAGCAGATCTGGGTGGCGCTCGACGGGGTGACGGCGACGCTGCCGTACCCGGAGTTCGTGGCGGCGACGGTGGGCCGGCTGCCCGCCTCCTACGAGCTCGACCCGCGCCTGGCCAGCGCGCTGCGCTGCCTGGCCTGACGACCTCCCATGGAAAGGGGACGATCATGTGGCTACGTGACCGTACGGGCACGGAGCCGACGACCGCGCGCAGCCCGCTGGGGGCGCGGCGGGTCCTGTCGATGGTGGCGCTGGTGCTCGGCGTCGCCGCGGCGGTGTTCTTCGTGATCCGCGCCATGAGCACGGGCGAGGAGGTCTGGCGCTGGGAGGCGGCCATCGCGGCGGTCGTGGCGGTCGTCGCCGCCGTGGACCTGCTGGTGATCCGGCACCGCCGGTCGAGCGGCCAGGGCCGCCCGGGGAGCCGACCCCGTCCCGGGAGCCGGCCCCGTTCAGGTGGTGAGGACCGCTACCAGCAGTAACACCATCACCAGCGCGCCCGCCGCGAGGATCACCCATCCGTGGGCCAGCGCCCACAGGCGCGCCCGGTCGCCGTAGGGCCGTCCCGGCAGGCCGCCGACCGCCTCGATCCTGTTGATGGCCGCGACCCGCCGGGCCAGCTCTGGATCCTCTCGCTCCAGGGCCTGCTCAATCTGGGCGAGTATGCGGCGTTCCCTTCCAGAGAGACCCATTCGCTCCACCACTGATGCTGTCACGCCGGTGGAGAACTTTTACCCGCCGCGGGTTCCGGCAAGCCCGCCTCTTGGGCGGGCCTTGATCACTTCTTGCCGTAACGCTGGTTGAAGCGCTCGACGCGGCCGGCGGAGTCGAGGACGCGGCCCCGGCCGGTTCTTGCGCATGCCCCGCTCAACCAGGTGGCAACGGTTTTCATTCCCGCGCTTCCGGGTCGAGCCCGAGCACCGTACGCCCGCCGTCCACGGGCACCGTCGCGCCGTTGACGAACGCCGCGTCGTCCGACAGCAGGTACGCCACGACCGCCGCCACCTCGGCGGGCTCCGCCACCCGCCCCAGAGGGTGCAGCACCGCGAGCTGCTGCTCCACGGCCGCCGCCTCCCCCTCCCCCAGCCCGTCCAGGAACGCCAGGTACCGCTCGGTCGCCACCGTGCCCGGGGCGACGGCGTTGACCCGGATGCCGCGCCGGCCGTACTCGACGGCCAGCGACCTGGTCAGCCCCTCGACGGCGGCCTTGGCCGTCGCGTACGGCAGCCCGCCGGGCACCGCGCGGGTCGCCTGATGGGAGGTGACGTTGACGATCGCGCCCGGCCCGCCGGCGGCGAGGAAGGCCCGGACGGCGGTGGCGCAGCCGACCACGGCCAGATCCAGGTTGGCCGCGATCAGCGCCCTGACCTCGGAGATCGGCGAGGCGTGCACGGAGGCGTCGCGGAAGACGGCCGCGTTGTTGACCCAGCCGCGCAGCGGGCCGCGTTCCTGGGCGAGGGCGGCGGCCCGCGCGGCCACCTGCTCGTCCGCCGCGTCGCCGGCCACCGCCACGACACCGGCCCCGTCGAGGGCGTCCAGGACGGCGGCGTCACGCTCGACCACGACGACCGTCCCGCCGCCGGCCAGCAGCCGATCGGTCACCGCCCGCCCGATGCCACGCCCGCCACCGGTCACCACGTAAGAGGGAGTCATGATCCAACGCTACCCACGGGGATAGGCTCGACCGAGTGATCGACGACCTTCGCCCGGGAGCGCGGGCCCGCATGGTGGCCGCGCTCGCGATCACCCAGACCGCCGGCTACGGCGTGCTCTACTACGCCTTCTCGGTGTTCATCCCGCCGATGGCGCGGGACCTGGACGCCGGGGTCACCGCCCTGACCGGGGCGATCACGCTGTCGGTCCTGGTCTCGGGGGTGGCGGCGCCCGCCGTCGGACGCCTGCTGGACCGGCGCGGCGGGCGCGGCCTGATGACGGGCGGGTCGCTGCTGGGCGCGGCGGCGGTGCTGGCCTGGTCGCAGGTGCGCTCCGTCGCCGAACTGTACGCCGTGTGCGCGGTGCTGGGCCTCGCGTCGGCGGCGGTGCTGTACGAGGCCGCGTTCGCGGTGATCGTCGCGTGCTTCGACCCGGTGCGGCGGGCACGGGCGCTGCTCACGGTCACCGTGGTCGCCGGGTTCGCCTCCAGCGTCTTCCTGCCGCTGACCGGGCTCCTCACGGACCGGTACGGCTGGCGGCAGGCCCTGGTGGTGCTCGCCGCCGGCTACGCCCTGACCGCCGTGCCGCTGCACGCCCTCACGGTGCGCGACCGGCCGGGGCCGGCGCGGGCGGACCGGGGCGCGATCGTCGCCGGGGCGCTGCGGGAGCGGCCCTTCTGGCTGCTCGCGGCCGGGTTCCTCGCCCAGACCGGGGCGGTGTCGGTCATGGGGGTGCTGCTGGTGACGTACCTGATCGCGCTCGGGCACCCTCCTGTGTTCGCGGCGAGCGTCGCCGGGCTGCTCGGCGTGCTGTCGGTCACCGGCCGGCTGGTCACCACGGGGCTGCAGGCCCGCTGGCGGGTGGCGCTGATCACGGCGGCGATGTTCGGGCTGCAGGGGCTCGCGGCGGTGCTGCTGCCGCTGGCCGGGCGCAGCACGGGCGGGGCCGTGGCGGCGGTGGTCCTGTTCGGGCTGGGGTTCGGGGTGGCCACGATCGCGCGGCCCGCGCTCGTCGCCGACCGGTACGGCACGGCCGCGTACGCCTCGCTGAGCGGCGCGCTGGCGCTGCCCATCACCGTGGCCAAGGCGGTCGCGCCGCTGGCGGCGGCCGGGATCGCGGAGGTCGCCGGATTCCCTGCGGTCATGGGGGCGGTGGCGGCGGCCTGCGCGGCCGGAGCCCTGGCGCTCGTGGCCTACGATCGGCAAGGGAACGTCGGCGGCGCCCCGGCCTCCTGACGACCGCCCGCGAGTGGTGCCGTCGGCGCCGCGCCGGGCTGGTGGTTCCTCACCGGGGGCTCCCGCTCGCCCTCCGCGAACTTGACCGACCGTCCACCGCCGAACACGTAAGGTAGCCGCATGGATACCCCCTCCGAGGTTCTGCACCGCGTGTTCGGCTACGACTCGTTCCGGCCGGGGCAGCAGGAGATCATCGACCAGGTCGTGGGCGGCGGCGACGCGCTCGTCCTCATGCCCACCGGGGGCGGCAAGTCGCTCTGCTACCAGATCCCGGCCCTGGTGCGTCCCGGCGTCGGGGTGGTGATCTCGCCGCTCATCGCGCTCATGCAGGACCAGGTCGACGCGCTGCGCGCGCTCGGCGTGCGGGCCGGTTTCCTCAACTCCACGCAGGACTTCGACGAGCGCCAGCTCGTCGAGGCCGAGTTCCTGGCCGGCGAGCTCGACCTGCTCTACCTCGCCCCCGAGCGGCTGCGGGTGGACTCCACGATGCGGCTGCTGGCCAAGGGCGACATCTCGGTGTTCGCGATCGACGAGGCCCACTGCGTGGCGCAGTGGGGCCACGACTTCCGGCCCGACTACCTCGCCCTGTCGGAGCTGCGCGAGCGCTGGCCCGAGGTGCCGCGCATCGCGCTCACGGCCACCGCGACCCCCGCCACGCACGCCGAGATCTCCACGCGGCTCGGCCTCGACCAGGCCCGCCACTTCGTGGCCGGCTTCGACCGGCCCAACATCCACTACCGGATCACGCCGAAGGCCGAGCCGAAGAAGCAGCTGCTGGAGTTCCTGCGCACCGAGCATCCCGGCGACTCCGGCATCATCTACTGCCTGTCGCGCTCCTCCGTGGAGAAGATCGCCGAGTTCCTGGTGGAGCACGGCATCGCGGCGGTGCCCTACCACGCGGGCCTCGACGCCCGCACCCGCGCCGCCCACCAGGCCCGCTTCCTGCGCGAGGACGGCCTCATCGTGGTCGCCACCATCGCCTTCGGCATGGGCATCGACAAGCCCGACGTGCGCTTCGTGGCCCACCTCGACCTGCCGAAGTCGGTGGAGGGCTACTACCAGGAGACCGGGCGGGCCGGCCGCGACGGGCTGCCGGCGACGGCCTGGATGGCCTACGGCCTGCAGGACGTCATCCAGCACCGCCGCCTCGCCATGGAGGGCGACGACGCCCACCGCCGCCGCCAGGTGATGCACCTCGACGCCATGCTGGCGCTGTGCGAGACCGCCGGCTGCCGGCGGGTGATGCTGCTCGACTACTTCGGCCAGCAGGGGGCCGAGCCGTGCGGCAACTGCGACACCTGCCAGTCGCCGCCCGAGACCTGGGACGGCACGGTCGCCGCCCAGAAGGTGCTCTCCGCCGTGTTCCGGCTGGCCAAGGAGCGGCGGCAGAAGTTCGGCGTGGGGCAGATCGTCGACATCCTGCTCGGCAAGACCACCGCCAAGGTGCTGCAGCACGGCCACGACTCGCTCAGCGTCTTCGGGGTCGGCACCGAGCTGGGCAACCAGGAGTGGCACAGCGTGGTGCGGCAACTGCTGGCGCAGGGGCTGCTGGCGGTCGAGTCCGACTACGGGGCGCTGGTGCTCACCGACGCCAGCGCCGAGGTGCTGCGCGGCCGGCACGAGGTCCTGCTGCGCCGCGACACCCTCCGCCCGGCCCGCACGCGCGGCACCTCCGGCGGCTCGGGCTCGGGGTCCGGCTCGGGGTCCGGGTCCGGGTCGGGGAAGTCGCGGCCGGTGGCCGAGCTGCCCGCCGAGGCGGCCCCGCTCTTCGAACGCCTCCGCGCCTGGCGCGCCACGGTGGCCAAGGAGCAGGGCGTCCCGGCATACGTCATCTTCCACGACGCCACCCTCCGCGAGATCGCCACCCTCCGCCCCGCCACGACGGCCGAGCTGAGCACGGTCAACGGCGTCGGCGAGAACAAACTGGCGAAATACGGCGACCAGGTCCTGGAGGTCCTGACGGCCCCGGGCGAGTGAGCCGAGCGGCGCGGCGCGGCGTCCCCAAAGGTTGAGACCAGCAGAAGACGGGAGTGGTGGCGACGGCCGCACGAAGAACGGTCGTCGCCACCACGCTGGTCGGCCTGGATCCGGCGCTCGCGTGCCCCTCGCCGCCGCCGGACCGGCCGGACGTGTCTCGGCCCCGAACGATGGGTGTGTGCCCGCTTACGATCTTCTCATCCGATTGACCGGCCAGGAGCCGGTTTCGCGGGATCGCTCACGGGGTCGCCTGTCTTGTCGTACACGGCGATCGTACGGCGTCGGCGCGCGGCGCGTGGGACCGGGTCAGGTGGAGTGGCCGTTCGGGCAGGGTCGCCGCCCGGCGGCAGCCGGGTCGCGGCCCAGGTAGGCCAGGAGGCGGTCGTCGGCGGGCGCGGCCACGGGAACGGGGCGCGGCGCGGCGAACCGGTGCGGCCGGTCGGCGGGCGTCACGAACAGGTGGGCCAGGTCCAGCAGCTCGTCCGCCAGCAGGGGCGGGATGGGGCGGGGCTCGCCGCAGGCGGTGGCGATGTCCCAGCCGTGCACGGCGATCTCGATCGCGCCGACGGCGGCCACCATGGGGCTGGTCAGGTGGCGGTCGCCGATCGTGACCAGCTCGCCGGTGAGCGTGGCGGCCCAGGTGCCGAGGAGTTCGGTGGCGTCGTCCCGTACGAGCAGGGCCGGGTTGCCCCGGCGGGTGAGCCGCCGGGCGGTGCGCAGGTGGTCGAGGGCCTTCGTGCCGAGGGTGACGGTGCCGGTGGCGGCGTCGTTCAGGGTGCGGAGAGAGTCGGTGACGTGGGCCAGGAGCCGTTCCAGGGTCCAGCCGGCGCACGGGGTCGCGCGGCAGAGCATGGGCGGGGTCACGACGCGCAGACTGCCGAGTGTGTAGTCGATCGCCCGTTCCAGCAGGGCCACGCCCGCTGTCAGGACCCGTTCCCGTTCGCCGTTCATATGTGTCCTCCTCGGATGTGCTGACCTGAAGGGCGGCGGGAAGTCATCGGCGTGGATCTCGGAACCTTGCGCCGGCGGGCGGTGTAGAGGGGGTGAGGAGGATGATCGATGAGGTGGATGGTGGTGCCGTTCGTGGCGGTGCTGGCGGTGGCGGTCGGTTGCGGCGCCGGTGATGGTGGGGAGCGTGGAGTGGCGGGCACGCCGGGGGCGACGGGCACTCCGGCGGCGGGCACTCCGGGGGCGAGCAGTCCGGGGGCGAGCAGTCCGGGGGCGAGCAGTCCGGCGAGCGGTGACACGCGGACTGGCGTCGCGAGCACGGCCGGCGCGACCGGTGCCGACGGGACCGAGAGTCCCGTGCCGGTGGTGACCATTGACGGGAGCGAGTGCCGTGGGACGGCGGCGGTGTCGCGGGAGGGCGGGTTTCCCGAGGTGCGGGGCACGGGCGAGGGGGTGGAGTTGTGGGGGCTGCTGTTCGGTGAGGTGCCGGTGCGGCGCGGCGTGGAAGTCAAGATCGTGTGGCGGATGACCGGGGACGGGCCGCTGCGCAAGGTCGAGGCGACGCTGCCGGACGGCGCCCGCGCCCGGCTCGCCTGGGGGCCCGAGGAGCACGGCGGGTCGAACTGGCGGCGTCCCGGGCAGGAGTGGGGCACGGGTTTCGTCTTTCCCGAGCGCGGCTGCTGGAAGGTCGAGCTGACCCGCGACCGGGGCAAGGGGCATGTCTGGCTGCGGGTCCGCTGACGGTCTGAAGGGTGTGGGAAGGGGATCGTAAGGTCGGTCCGGCAGGGTGGTGTCCATCGATGACGGCACAGAAGGAGACACATACCCCATGCGCAAACTGCTGCTCCAGGTCCAGGTCAGCGCCGACGGCTACATGGCCGGCCCGAACGGCGAGCTGGACTGGCTGGCCTACCCCTGGACCGACGACCTCAACGAGTACGTCAACGCGCTCACCGCGAACGTCGACGGCATCGTGCTCGGCCGCAGGCTCGCCGAGGGCTTCATCCCGGCGTGGGCCGCCGGGCCGCCCGGCGAGGACAAGGAGTCGATCGACTGGATGAACCGCACCCCCAAGACCGTGATCTCCCGCACGCTCAAGGAGTCGCCGTGGGAGAACGCGACCGTCGCCGGCGGTGACCTGGCCGAGACGATCAGCGAGCTCAAGGCCCGGCCGGGCGGCGACCTCGTCGTGTACGGGGGCGGCACGCTCGTCGCGAGCCTGGCCGGGGCCGATCTCATCGACGAGTACCATCTGCTCGTCAACCCGACCGCGATCGGTGGCGGGATGCCGGTCTTCCCCGGCCGCCGGGAGCTGCGCCTGGTCTCGGCCCGGCCGTTCGGCTGCGGCATCACCGGGATGCACTACGAGCCCGCGAAGTAGACCCGGCTCACCCGCGCGGAGGCAGGGCACGGTCGAGGAAGGCTGGGTGATGATGATCCCGCTGCCGATGAGGGAGATCGCGCCGGGCGCGGTCCACGTTCCTGGCTGGTTGTCGATGGACGAGCAGCGCCACCTCGTCCAAGCCTGCCGCGCGTGGGCCACGGGGCCGGTGCCGATGCGGCGCACCCGGCTGCCCGGGGGCGGCGTGATGTCGGTGCGGACGGTGTGCGTGGGCTGGCACTGGCAGCCCTACCGCTACACGCGGCTCGCTCACGACGTCAACGGCCGCAAGGTCGCCGACTTCCCCGGCTGGCTCGCCGACCTGGGCCGCCGCGCGGTCGCCGAGGCGTACGGCGGCCCGGCCGACGACTACGCCCCCGACACCGCGCTGGTCAACTTCTACGACGCCGAGGCCCGGATGGGCATGCACCAGGACAAGGACGAGAGGTCGCCCGCCCCGGTGGTCTCGCTGAGCATCGGCGACACGTGCCTGTTCCGGTTCGGCAACACCGAGACGCGCGGCAAGCCGTACACGGACGTGGAGCTGGCCTCGGGCGACCTGTTCGTGTTCGGCGGGCCGTCGCGGCTCGCCTACCACGGCGTGCCGAAGGTCCACCCCGGCACCGGCGACCCGGCCACCGGTCTCGCCTCCGGCCGGCTCAACGTGACGCTGCGCGTCACCGGCCTCCGGTGACGTAGTCGAAGTCGTCGTCGGAGAGGGTGCGCCGCAGCGTCCGCAGCACCTTGTTCGCGTCGTCGCCCGGCTGCTCCAGGTAGAACGGCCTGCCGTCGCGGCCGAACGTGATCGCCGAGCCGCCCTCCCACTTGCCGAGCGCGTCGGCGACCGGCGCGAAGTCCTCGTGCGGCTCGAACCCGAGCGCGCGGGCGTGGTCGACGGAGCCGAGCACCAGGTGCCTGGCCAGCTCGTACGGCGCCTCCTGCCAGCCCGCGTACTCGCCGAAGAAGTACTCGCGGAAGCGCGCCAGCTCCCGGTCGTCCATGATCTGCGGGCCGATGGCGTTGCGCACGCCGAGGCAGAACACGTCGGCGAGGTAGCCGGAGACCTCCATGCGGTCCCAGGAGTGGCGGCGGGCGACGAGCACGCACACCATGCCGTCGGCGCCCGACTCGGGCGCCTCGTCGCTCCAGCCGAGCGCGGGGTCCACGCCGAGGCCGGCGCTCCAGCCGACGTTGATCCAGCAGCCGACCACGTCGGGGGCCACGCCGCCGGTGGTGGTCTCCGCGGCGATCTCCCTCACCAGCGGCGCCACGACGGACGGCGGCACCTTGAGCGCGCGGGCGATCTCCTTGGGAGAGCGGCCCTGAGCACGGAGTTCGCGTACCTGGTCCTTCAATTCCGCATTGTCCACGCGGGCAGCCTAGCCGTTCGGCTCCGACAGCCGCCGGGCGAGCCACGCCAGGGCGAGCGGGTAGCGGTACTCGATGCCGCCGTGCCCGGCGTCGAACAGCTCGAAGTGGACCCGCTCGTCCGGCACGCCCGCCGCCCGCACCGCCCGGTGGAACGCGACCGCGGCGAAGTCCAGGAAGTACTCGTCCCGGTGGCCGGCGTCCACCCAGACGGCCCGCATCGAGCGCAGCGCCTCGGCGTGCCGGGGCTCGCCCGCCATGACCACCGGGTCGCGCGCCAGCCAGCGCCGCCACACCTCCGGCACGGGGGCGCCGGTGTCGTCGAACGGCATGCGCACGGTGCCGTCCTCGTCGGCCGAGTACGCCGCCGCGTAGGCGTACATCTCCAGCAGCTCCAGGTCGCCCTCCCGCGTGCCCGCCAGCCGGGAGCGGAAGTCGGCGAGGAAGGCGTCGTAGGAGCCGCCGTACATGTCGCGCAGCCGCCGCGCCAGCCCCGGGAACGCGTGCCGCATGCTGACCTCGAACAGCGCGTCCCCGGCGTGGGTGGCGAGGGCGCCGAAGACGTGCGGGGCGAGCATGGCGGTCACCATGGCGCCGTAGCCGCCGCTGGACTTGCCGGTGACCGCCCGGTGGTCGCGGCCGGGGAGCGTGCGGTAGTGGGCGTCCACCCAGGGGACGACCTCCTCGCACAGGTACGAGTGGTAGCGGCCGGTGGCGGGCGAGTCGAGGTACTGGCTGCCGCCGAGCGCGGTCCAGGCGTCGACGTACACGACGATCGCGGGCGGCGCCTCCCCGGCGGCGAACATGGCGTCGGCCAGCTCGGGGAACGGCCGCCGGAACGGCGCCCTGTTGAGCCACATGGCGACGTGGCCGGTGTAGCCGAGCAGCACGTACAGGGAGGGGTAGCGGCGCTCGGGCTCGTCGTCGTAGCCGGGCGGGACGTACACCAGCAGCGGCCGCTCGTGCGGGTCGCCCAGGGGGTTGCCGCGCAGCAGGACGCTGTCGATCACGCGGTGGTCGAGACGGCCGGCCAGCTCGGCGGACCAGGGCAGCATGCGGGCTCCTTCAGCGTTCGGGACGAGGGCTCAGACGGAGGAGGTGACCGTGTCGACGCCGGTCTGCGTGACCGCCCGTCCGGCCACCAGGACGAGCACGAGCTCGCGCAGGTCGGCGATGCGGCGGAGCGGGTCGCCGCGCACCGCGATCAGGTCGGCCCGCTTGCCGGTCTCGACGGTGCCGGTCACCGCGCCGGCCCCGCAGGCGTCGGCGGCCCGCGCGGTGGCCAGCTCGATGACCTCGGCGTTGCCGAACCCGGCGCCGGCGAACACCTCCAGCCCCGCCACGTAGCCGTCGGTGCGGTTGTCGACGCCCGCGGCGGCGAAGCCGGAGTCGGTGCCGGCGATGAGGCGCACGCCGGCGTCGCGCATGGCGACGATCCCGTTCAGCCAGTCGTCGAGCATCTCGGGGCCGAGCGTGGCACGCAGCCGCCAGTAGACGCCGTGCAGGGTGGGGCACACGTACGTGCCGCTCTCGGCGACCAGGTCGGCCAGCTCCGGGTCGTAGCGGTGGCCGGAGGGGGTGAAGAACGAGCAGTGCTCGATCGTGGCCACCCCTGCCTCGACGGCGCTGCGGATGGCCGCGTGCGCGTGGGCGTGCGCGGCGACGCCCTTGCCGCGGGCGCCGGCCTCCTCCACGACGGCGCGGATCTGCTCGGTGGAGTACTGCTGGACCCAGCTCGGCGCCGCGCCCGGCGTCATCTGGCCGCCGGAGGCCATGATCTTGAGGCAGTCGGCGCCGGCCCGCAGGTTCTCCCTGGCCACGCGGCGGATGGCGGTCAGGTCGTCGGCCTCGCCGCCCATGTACCAGCAGTGGCCGCCGGTGGGCGTGATGGGCCGGGTCGCGGCGATCAGGTGGGGGCCGACGGCCAGTCCCTCCTCGATCGCGTCGCGCAGGGCCAGGTCGAGGAAGCCGCGCGCGCCGAGGTCGCGGGCGGTGGTGACGCCGGCGGAGACGAGCTTGCGGGCGTTCTCCGCCATGCGCAGCAGCAGGTGGCGGTCGCTCTCGGGGCTCTGCCTGGTCACCGGGTCGACCTTGTCGTCGAAGCCCAGGTGCACGTGCGCGTCGATGAGCCCCGGCAGCAGGGTGCAGCCGGGCAGGTCGACGACCTCGTCGGCGTCGCCCGGCTCTCCGGCGCCGCCGCGCGGCCCCACGAAGGCGATCGCGGCGCCGTCCACGGCCACCTCGCCGTGCGGGATCACCTCTCCTGGGCGGCCGGTGAGCACCTGCGCGGCGCGAAGGATGCGCATGCACCAAGGGTGCCACAACGGGTCTTAAGGGCACAGGAAGGCGATCGTAAGGCCGGCGCGCGACGGTGAAGGCGTTCCACCCGCTGACATCCGCGAACCAGCGCCAGGAGAACCCGATGCCGCAGACCGCCGAATACACCATCACCCGCCACTTCGCCGCCCCGCGCCACCGCGTCTGGGCCGCCTGGACCGACCCGGAACGCTTCTCGCGCTGGTTCGGGCCGCGCGGGATGACGACGCCGCTCGGCCGGATCACCCTTGACGCCGTGCCCGGCGGGGTGTGGCGGGCCACGCTGGTCGGCGAGGAGGGGTTCGAGGTGACGCTGGACGGCCGCTACCGCGAGGTGCGCGCCCCCGGACGGCTGGTGTTCACGACCGGCGACCCGGACGCCCCCGGCGACGGCCCTGCGTCGGTGGTGACCGTGGACCTCGCCGCGACCGGCGACCGCACCGAGATGCGCTTCCACCAGTACGGCGTCAACACCGGCCCCGAGCACGCCGAGCAGGCGAAGGAGGGCTGGATCGAGTTCTTCGACCGCCTCGCCGAGCACGTCGAGCGAGCCGCCAACGGGTGAGGCGTCACAGCAGGTCGTGGACCTCGTCGAGCTTACGGGCCGCGCCCTCGGCGTAGGCGGCCGCGTACGCCTCCGCGCCGAGGGCGTCGCGCGCCCGTGCCGCGACGCGGTCGAACTCCTCCCGCTCCGCCGGCCCCGCGGGCAGGCCGAGCCGTTCCCTGGAGACCGCCGCCAGCCCGAGCAGCCGCGCCGCCCGCCCGCTCGCCCCGCTCGCCCCGCAGGCCGAGGCCGCGCCCACCACGGCCGACACCAGCGTCCGCGGGTCGCCGATCCTGCGGGCCGCGACGATCGCCTCCTCGTGCAGGGCGAGGGCGGCGGCCGGGTCGCCGCGCGACTCCCGTACGTGGCCCAGCTCGGTGAGCACGTCGGCCACGTGCAGGGACGGCTCGACGTCCGGGTCGCGCGGCACTCCCTCCAGGAGCCGGAGCAGGTGCCGCTCGGCCAGGTCGAGGTGACCGGCGCGGCGGGCGGCGAAGGCGAGGCCCATCTCGCCCATGCTCTCGCCCTCCTGGTAGCCCTGGTCGGCGGCCATTCTCCTGGCGCGCTCGCACAGCTCCATGGCGCGCTCGTACGCGCCGCTCTCCAGGGCGACCCAGCCGAGCCAGGCGGTGTGCGTGGCGACCTCCGGCCACAGGCCCAGGTCCTCGGCCATCCGCAGGCCCTCGCCGAAGAGCCGGTTCGCGAGCCCGGCGTCGCGGCTCATCTCGGCGGCCGAGGCCAGCCACTCCGTGGCCCGCAGCAGGCCCCAGCGGTCGCCCAGGGCCGTGAAGATCCGCACGCTCTCGCCGGCGCAGCGTTGCAGCGCCTCGTGGTCGCGCCGGGTGAAGGCGTCCCTGGCCTGGCAGGCGAGGGCCGCCGCCTCGCCCCACCGGTCGCCGACGGCGCGGAAGGCCGCCAGCGCCCGCTCGTTGAGCTCCTGGCCGGTCGGCATGTCCCTGGCGTGCATGCCCAGGAACAGCTCGGCCCGCGCCCGCTGCCCTGGATCGGCGACGGCGGCGAGCATCGGCCGCCAGGCGACCTCCTCGCCCAGCATCATGGCGAACCCGGCGTACCAGGCGGCCGCCCGAGCCCGCTCCGGGGAGTCCGCGCTGGGCACCGACAGGGCGGCGGCCAGCGAGCGCCTGCCCTCGGCCAGCCGGCCGCGCAGGAACCAGTACCAGGCCAGGGCGTTCACCAGGCGCGCCGCGCTCCCGGCGTCCCCGGACTCGACGGCGGTGTCCAGGGCGACGCGCAGGTTGGCGGCCTCGGCGTCGAGGCGCAGCAGCCGGTCGCGCTGGTCGTGGCCGTACAGGCCGGGCTCGCACTCCTCGGCGAGCGCCAGGTAGTGGCGCAGGTGGGCGCGGCGGACCGCGTCGAGCTCGCCCGCCTCCTCCAGCTTCACCAGGCAGTACGCCGCCACCGACTCCAGCAGCCGGTAGCGCACCCCGCCCGGGGAGCCGGCGACGACCACGAGCGAGCGGTCCACCAGCCGGGGCAGCAGGTCGAGCACGTCCAGCCCGGGATCGCCGTCGGCGGACACGGCCTCCGCGGCCTCCAGCGAGCAGCCCTCGGCGTGCGCCGCCAGGCGGCGCAGCACCCGCCGCTCCTCCTCGGAGAGCAGGTCCCAGCTCCAGTCGATGACCGCGGTCAGCGTCTGCTGGCGGGCCGGCGCGCCGCGCGAACCGGAGGCGAGCAGCCGGAACCGGTCGTCCAGCCGGGACGCCACCCCGTGCACGCCGAGCGCGCGCACCCGGGTCGCGGCCAGCTCCAGCGCCAGCGGGATGCCGTCGAGGCGGCGGCAGAGCTGCGCGACCGCCTGGGCGTTGCCGGCGTCCAGGGCGAACCCGCGCGCGGAGGCGGCGGCGCGCGCCACGAACAGCCGGACCGCGTCCGAGCGGGCCATCGCGGCGAGGTCCGTGCTCGCCGGCACCTCCAGCGGGGGGACGCTCCACAGCACCTCGCCGGCCACGGACAGCGGCTCCCTGCTGGTGGCCAGCACCCGCAGGTCGGGGCAGGAGCGCAGGAGCAGCTCGGCCAGCTCGGCGACCTCCGCCACGACGTGCTCGCAGTTGTCGAGGACGAGCAGGGCGCGGCGGTGCCTGAGCGCCTCGGCGAGCTGCCCGGCCACGTCGGCGGAGTCCGCGTCCTCCCGGATGTCCAGGGCGGCCATGACCGCCTCGGCGGGCGTCCGCGGCGCCGCCGCACCGCCCGCGGGAGGCGGGTCCCCGGCCGTACGGTGCAGCCCGGTCTGCACGGCCTGGTCCAGCTCCACCAGCCAGGCGCCGTCGGCGAAGCCGTCGAGGAGCCGGTCGGCGGCGGCCAGCGCCAGCCGGGTCTTGCCGACCCCGCCGCTGCCGGTGAGCGTGACCAGCCGCTCCTCCCCGACCAGGCCGCACACCTCGGACAGGGCCTCTTCGCGGCCGATCAGCCTGCTGACGGCGGCGGGCAGGTTCGTCAGCGGGCGCCCGGCCGGCAGGCTGAGCGCCGGGTCCTGGCCGAGGATCGCCTGGTGCAGCGCCACGAGCTCGGGCCCGGGGTCGAGGCCGAGCTCGTCGGCCAGCCGCTCGCGCAGCTCGGCGTAGCTCGCCAGGGCCTCGCTCTGGCGGCCCACCCGGTACAGCGCCCGCATGTGCACCGCCCGCAGCCGCTCCCTCAGCGGATGCCGGCTCACGAGGTCGCCCAGCTCGCCCACCAACAGCGCGTGCTCGCCCAGCTCCAGCCGGGCCTCGGCGTGCTGCTCCAGCGCCGACAGCCGCTGCTCCTCCAGACGCAGGATCGCGGCGCGGGTGTGCTCCTCGTCGGCGAAGTCCGCGTACGCGGGACCGCGCCACAGCGCCAGCGCCTCCCCCAGCAGCCCGGCCCTGGTCCGCGGGCTGCCCGCGGCCTCGGCCCGCGCCAGCAGCTCGGTGAACCGCCCGGCGTCCACCGCGCCCGCGTCGGGCCGCAGCAGGTAGCCGGGGGCGCGCGAGACCACCAGGTTCTTGCCGCCCGCCTCGGCGTCCTCCAGCGCCTTGCGGAGCTGGGACACCCGCACCTGGAGCGCGGCGGCCGGGTTGCCCGGCGGTTCCTCGCCCCACAGGTCGTCGACCAGCCGGTCCACGGAGACCGGGTGGCCCTCGTGGACGAGCAGGTCCACGAGCAGCGCCCGTACCTTGAGGCCGGGGATCGTCACGGCCTCGCCGGCGTCGGTCCACACGGCCAGCGGCCCCAGCACTCCGAAACGCATGTTCGATAGCCTATGCGGGGGTCCGTACCGGCGAGAAGGTCGCGGGCGCCCGTCACGGCGGGGCCTTGCGGGCGGAGCCGCGGTAGCGGCCGGCGTCGTAGCGCCGCTCGTTGTCGGCCAGTTTGTCCGTGGCCGCCGCCAGCAGGTCGACGCCGAGGACGTCGGCGAGCCGCACCAGGTAGAGGGTCACGTCCCCCAGCTCGGTGCGCATCCGGGCGAGCGCGTCGGGGTCCGGGTCGGCGGACTCCTCGGCGGTGAGCCACTGGAACTCGGCGACCAGCTCCCCCACCTCGCCGGCCAGCGCCATCGCCAGGTTCTTCGGCGTGTGGAACTGCTCCCAGTCGCGGGCGCGGGCGAACGCGCGCAGCCGGACGGCAAGGTCCTCCAGGTCCGTCGTCACGCCGCACGACCTTATCCACTTCCGGCCGGCAGGTTGCTGACGTGAATGGCGTCGAGTTGTTCCTGCTGGGCCGCGCCCTGATGAAGATCGGCGAGGAGGCGATGCCGAACCGGGCGTCACCGCGTTCCCCATGACGGCCGGGCGCGCGGCCGGCTTCGACTTCTTCATCCGGCACGACTTCCAGGCCGTCATCGACGACCCCGGCTCCGGCGGCTACGGGTGGCGGGCGGTGCTCTCGCGGACGATGAGCTCGGTCGCCAGCTCCACGCGCTTGGTCTCCGGGACCTCGCCGCGGCCCATGGCCAGCACCGTGCGCGTGGCCAGCGCGGCCATCTCCTGCAGCGGCTGGCGGACGGTGGTGAGCGGCGGCCAGGCGGACTTGGAGAGGGGCAGGTCGTCGAAGCCGACCACGCTCAGGTCCTCCGGCACCCGCAGCCCTCGCTGCCGGGCGGCCTCGAAGACGCCGAACGCCATCAGGTCGCTGCCCGCGAAGATCGCCGTCGGCGGGTCGGCCAGGTCGAGCAGGGCGTGGCCCTCGTCGTGGCCGGAGTCGACGAGGAAGGTGCCCCTGCGGACCAGTTCGGGCACGAGCGGGACGCCCGCGGTCTCCAGCGCGGCGCGGTAGCCGTCGATGCGGGCCTGGCTGCAGAGCATGTCGGCGGGGCCGCTGATCATGCCGATCCGGCGGTGGCCCAGCTCCAGCAGGTGGCGGGTGGCGGCCAGGCCGCCGTTCCAGTTGGTGGCGCCGACCGAGATCACGCCGGGCGCCGGCTCGCCCTCGGGGTCCACCACCGCGAACGGCAGCGAGCGGGCGCTGAGCTGCGCCTGGATGCCGGTGGACAGCCGGGAGGCGACGATCACCACCCCGTCGGTGCGCCGGGCGGCGAGGCGTTCGAGCCAGTCGCGGCCCGGCCCGGCGTGGGTGTGCAGGACCGAGATGACGACGCTGGCGCCCGCCTCGTGGGCCGCGCTCTCGGCGCCCCGGACGATCTCCATGGCCCACGGCGACTCGATCTCGGCGAACACCAGGTCGACCAGCCCCGCCGGGGTGTCGTCCTGGCTGACGCGGCGCTGGTAGCCGTGCTCCTGAAGTAGTCGCTCCACCTTGTGGCGGGTGGCCGGGGCTACTTCCGGGCGCCCGTTGATGACCTTCGAGACCGTGGGGATGGAGACCCCCGCCTCTTCCGCGATCAGTGCGATCGTGACCCGCCTCTTCGCTGACACGATCGGGAGTGTATCCGAAAGTTTCGGTTTGGCGTCGCTCTGAACGGGGGTGTTGACGGGTTACTTCCAGGTTACCTAAGCTCCGGGCAAAGAAAATATCGGGGGCTTCACGAAAGTTTCGTTCGTTCCGCCAGGCTCGGCGTGCTCCGCCCAGCAGAGAAGGGACCCCTCGGATGAAACGCAGTGTGGTGTTGATCGCGACCGCGGTGCTGGTGGCCGGCTGCGGTGGCGGCGGCGGTGGCGGCACCGCGACCTCAGGGTCCAGCGAGGGCGCGGCGCCGGGGAAGGTCACCCTGGAGTGGTGGCACCTGTCGACCGCCGAACCGCTGAAGACGCTGTGGGCGAAGCGGGCCAAGGAGTACATGGCCCAGAACCCCAACGTGACGATCAAGGCGACGGTTCTGGAGAACGACGCCTACAAGGCCAAGCTCACCACGATCACGCAGTCGGGCAAGGCGCCCGACGTCTTCGCCACCTGGGGCGGCGGCGTGCTCAAGCAGCAGATCGACGCCGACCTGGTGAAGGACCTGTCCGGCGAGGTCGCCGACGTCCTGCCCGGCTTCACCACGGCGGCGCTCAGCGCGTACCAGTTCGACGGCAAGACCTACGGCCTGCCGACCGACATCGGCATGGTCGGTTTCTGGTACAACAAGAAACTTTTCAGCAAGGCCGGCATCGAGCAGCCGCCCGCCACCTGGTCGGAGTTCCTCGACGACATCAAGAAGCTCAAGGCCGCCGGCGTCACCCCCATCGCCCTCGCCGGCAAGGAGAAGTGGCCAGGCCACTACTACTGGGCCTACCTCGCCATGCGCATCGCCGGCCTCGACGCGCTCAAGCAGGCGGCCGTGGACAAGAACTTCAGCACGCCCGACTTCGTCGCCGCCGGGCAGCAGGTGAAGGCCCTGGCCGACCTGCAGCCGTTCCAGAAGGGCTTCCTCGGGGCGGCGTACTCGACGCCCGACGGGCAGGCCGCCACGGTGAGCAACGGCAAGGCCGCCATGGAGCTGATGGGCCAGTGGGCCCCGTCGGTGCAGAAGGACTCCGGCAAGGGCCTCGGCGAGGACCTCGGCTTCTTCCCCTTCCCCGCCGTCGAGGGCGGCAAGGGCTCGGCCACGGACGCGTTCGGCGGAGGCGGCGGCCTCGCCGTCGGCAAGGACGCCCCGAAGGAGGCCGTGGACTTCGTCAAGTTCATGACCCGGATGGACAACCACACCGAGGCCGTCCAGTCCGGCGCCGTGCTGCCGGTGCTCAAGGGCGAGGAGAACGCGGTCACCGACCCCAACCTCAAGCAGGTGGCCACGATGCTCGCGGGCGCGACCGGCTACCAGCTCTACCTCGACCAGGCGTACCCGCCGGCCGTCGGCCAGCAGGTCAACGACAGTGTGGCCGAGCTGATCGGCGGCACCAAGACGCCTGAGCAGGTCGCCCAGGCCATCACCGAAGTGGCCAAGACAGAAGAATGACGACACTGACCCGAGGGCCGGAGGCGAAGAGCCTTCCGGCCCCCGCCCCTGCCTCCGGGCGCCGCGGCCGCGCGCTGACGATCACGCTGTTCGTCCTGCCCGCGCTGGTGCTGTTCCTGCTGCTGGTCGTGGCGCCGATCCTCGTCGCCTTCTACGCCAGCGCGTTCCGCTGGAACGGGTTCGGCGGCCTGCCCACCACCTTCATCGGCTTCGACAACTTCACCCGGCTGTTCAGCACGGAGATCTTCCGGCGGGACCTGTGGCACCTGCTCGTGCTGGTGCTCCTGTCGCTCTGCGTGCAACTGCCGCTCTCGCTGGGCATCGCGCTGCTGCTGCACCAGCGCATCCGCGGCCGGGCGGTGTACCGGCTGGTGTTCTTCGCGCCGTACGTGCTGTCCGAAGTGATCACCGGCGTGCTGTTCTCGCTGATCCTCGCGCCGGACGCCGGGATGGCCAACCAGGTGCTGGCGCTGTTCGGCGCCGACTCCGACTGGCTGGCCGACCCGGACACGGTGATGCCGTCGCTGTTCCTCGTCATGACGTGGAAATACTTCGGCTTCCACATGATGATCCTGCTGGCCGGCCGGCAGAACATCCCCGACGAACTCGTCGAGGCCGCCCAGATCGACGGGGCGAGCGGCTGGAAGACCTTCAGGTACGTCACGCTGCCGCTGCTCGGGCCGACGATCCGGATCAGCGTCTTCCTGTCCGTCATCTACACGATCCAGCTCTTCGACCTGGTCTGGATCCTCACCCAGGGCGGCCCGTCGCACTCGTCGGAGACGATGGCCGTGACCATGTTCGAGTGGGGGTTCAAGCGCTCCCAGGTCGGCTACGCCAGCGCGATCAGCGTCGTGATGTTCGTGCTCAGTCTCATCTTCGCCCTGTTCTACCAGCGGTTCGTGATGCGCCGCGACCTGGAGGGCGCCACCACCAGCATCGGAGGCCGCCGATGACGCGCGGCAAGAAGCAGACGCCCCGGCGCAACACGCTGCCGCTGCACCTCGTCGCGTGGCTCGTCGGAGCGTTCGTCCTGATCCCGGTGATCTACGCGACGCTCGGCGGGTTCAAGCGCAACAGCGAGCTGTCCACCAACCCGTTCGGGCTGCCCTCGTCCTGGGAGACCGGCAACTACACCGAGGTGCTGGCCTCGCAGTCGTTCTGGCTGCAGCTCTGGAACAGCACGTTCATCGCGGTCGTCACCACCGTGCTCACGGTCGGGGTCGCGGCGCTGGCCGGGTTCGTCTTCGCCCGGTTCGCCTTCCGGGGCAGGGAGGCGCTGTTCACGCTGTTCACGGCGGGGCTGATGTTCCCGTTCGCGGTGGCCATCCTGCCGATCTTCGTGCTGCTGCGCGCGCTCGGCCTGCTCGGCGACCCGCTCGGCGTCATCCTCGTGCAGGCGGCGTTCGGCCTGCCGCTGACGATCATCATCCTGCGCGGCTTCTTCCGGAGCATCCCCGGGGAGATCGAGGAGGCCGCGATCATCGACGGGTGCAGCCCGTTCGGGTTCTTCTGGCGGATCCTGCTGCCCATGGCGAAGCCCGCCATCGCCACCGTCTCGGTGCTCGCCGTCGTCGGGAGCTGGAACAACTTCATGCTGCCGCTGGTGGTCTTCACCGAGGAGGCCAACTGGACCCTCCCGCTCGGCATCCAGCAGTTCCAGGGCCAGTACGCCTCCGACACCGCCCGCATCCTCGCCTACCTCGTCCTGGCCATGATCCCGGCGCTCGGGTTCTACGCCGTCGCGGAACGCCACCTGGTCGGCGGGCTCACCGCCGGCGCCACGAAGGGATGACCTCTGACATGCTGCATGTGTCCGGAAACCGCCTCGTCACGGAAGACGACACGCCGGTACGGCTCCGCGGGGTGGGTCTCGGGGGCTGGATGAACATGGAGAACTTCGTCACCGGCTATCCCGCCAACGAGAGCTCGATGCGCGCCGCGGTGCGCGGGGTGCTCGGCGAGGAGCGGGCGGAGCTGTTCTTCGACCGCCTGCTGACGTCGTTCTTCACCGAGCGGGACGCCGAGCTGCTGGCCGGTCTCGGCATGAACTGCGTGCGCATCCCGGTGAACTACCGCCACTGGGAGTCCGACGAGCGGCCCTTCGAGATCGACCCGCGCGGGTTCCGCCACCTCGACCGGGTGATCGGCCTGCTCGGCGCGCACGGCATCTACAGCGTCATCGACCTGCACGCCCTGCCCGGTTCGCAGAACCAGCACTGGCACTCCGACAACCCCACCCACGTGGCGGCGTTCTGGCAGCACCGCCACTTCCAGGACCGGGTGGTGCACCTGTGGGAGGTCCTGGCCGACCACTACCGCGACAACCCCTGGGTGGCCGGCTACAACCCGGCGAACGAGCCCGCCGACGTCACCGGCCGGGTGGTCGGCCCCTTCTACGACCGGCTGGTGAAGGCGGTGCGGGCGGCCGACCCGCACCACGTCCTGTTCCTGGACGGCAACACCTACGCCACCGACTTCTCGATCTTCCGCGAGGTGTACGAGAACACGGTGTTCGTCATGCACGACTACGCCCTCGCCGGCTTCGCGCACGGCGGGCCGTACCCCGGGCACACGCGGGGGGAGTGGTGCGACCGGGACGAGCTGGAGCGGACGTTCGCCAAGCGCTCCCGCTTCCAGCGCGAGACCGGGACGCCGTTGTGGGTGGGCGAGTTCGGGCCGGTCTACACCGGGGACCCGGAGAAGGACGCGCAGCGGTACCAGATCCTGCGCGACCAGCTCGCGATCTACGACGAGCAGGAGGTGGGCTGGTCGCTGTGGACGTACAAGGACGTGGGGCTGCAGGGGCTGGTGCACGCGGCGGGGCCTTACATGGAGAGGTTCGGGGGTTTCCTCGCCAAGAAGCGGCGGCTCGGGGCGGACCGCTGGGGGTCGACGATGGAGGAGGCCGCGGACGTGCTCGGGCCGCTGCACGAGCTGGTCGAGACCGAGTTCCCCGGCTGGGACCCCTACCCGTGGGGCGCCCGCTACCAGAGCGACGACCTCGTCAGGCACATCCTGTTCGCGCAGGCGCTGCTCCCCGAGTACGCCGAGCTGTTCAGGGGGCTCGGCGACGACGAGCTGACCGCGCTCGCGGACTCGTTCCTGCTGGAGCGGTGCGTGCGCCGCGAACCGCTGCTCGAACTCCTCGCGAGTAACCTCGCGGGGTGACGACGAACACACCGGGCATGCATGGACAGGACGCCGCGGGAGCTCTAATTTAGGGGAGCCTTACCTAAGAGCCTGCGGGGAGTGTCCGTGTTCGCCAGCTATCTCATCGGACTGCGCGAGGGCCTGGAGGCGACGCTCGTCGTCTCGGTCCTCGTCGCATTCCTCGTCAAGAGCGACCGCAAGGACCGGCTCCCCCAGGTCTGGGCCGGCGTGGGCACGGCCGTCGCCCTGTCGGCGGCCTTCGGCGCGCTGCTGACCTTCACGGCGGCCCACCTGGCGTACACCGGGCAGGAGCTGTTCGAGGCGATCGCCTCGCTGCTGGCCGTCGGCTTCGTCACCTGGATGATCTTCTGGATGCGGCGGGCGGCCCGCACGCTCTCCGGCGAGCTGCGCGGCAAGCTGAGCGACGCGCTGGAGCTGGGCCGGCTCGCCGTGGCCGTCATGGCCTTCCTCGCCGTCGCCAGGGAAGGGCTGGAGACCGCCCTGCTGTTCTTCGCCTCCGCGCAGGGCGCCGAGACGACCGCCACGCCGCTGATCGGCATCACGCTGGGCGTGCTCACCTCCGTCGCCATCGGCTGGGGGCTCTACCTGAGCGCCGTCAGGATCAACCTCACCAGGTTCTTCACCTGGACCGGGCTGCTGCTCATCCTGGTCGCCGCGGGGATACTCAAGTACGGCGTGCACGACCTCCAGGAGGCGGGCGTGCTGCCCGGCCTCACCACGCCGGCCTTCGACCTCGGCGCCGCGCTCCCCGCCGACTCCTGGTACGGCACGCTGCTGTCCGGGATGTTCAACATCACCCCGCAGCCCAGCGTCGCCGAGGTCGTCGCCTGGGCCGCGTACCTGCTGCCCGCCCTCGTCCTCTTCCTCCGCCCGAGCCGGACGTCCGTGCCCGCCGCGCCCACCGCGGCCTGAACAGGAGCACCATGCCTACCGTCCTCCGCCTGTCCACGGGCCTGCTCGCCCTGGCCGCCCTCACCGCCTGCGGCTCCGCCACCGGCGGCACCGCCGCGCCGGCCGCCTCCGGCGGGCCGGGGAAGATCGCGGTGGCCGCGTCGGACACCGCGTGCGAGGTGCAGGTCACGGAGGTGCCCGCGGGCACCACGACGTTCACGATCACCAACGGCGGCAGCAAGGTGACCGAGTTCTACGTGCTCGCCGCCGGCGACCGCATCATGGCCGAGGTCGAGAACATCGTGCCCGGCCTCACCAGGGAGCTCATCGCCGAGCTGCCGGCCGGCACGTACGAGACCGCCTGCAAGCCCGGCATGGTCGGCAAGGGCATCCGCAACCCGCTCAAGGTCACCGGCGAGCACCGGCCGCTCACCGCCGACGCCCAGCTCGCCGCCGCGGTGACCGGCTACAAGCGCTACGTCAAGACGCAGAGCGACACGCTGCTGGTCAAGACGCAGGAGTTCGTGGACGCCGTCAAGGCGGAGAAGATCGACGAGGCGAAGGCGCTGTTCCCGGTGGCGCGGACGTACTGGGAGCGCATCGAGCCGGTGGCCGAGATCTTCGGCGACCTCGACCCGGCCATCGACGCCCGCGAGGCCGACCTCGCCGAGGGCGAGAAGTGGACCGGTTTCCACCGGATCGAGAAGGACCTGTGGATCCACAAGGACGTCAGCGAGGACGGCCCCATCGCCGACAAGCTCATCGCCGACATCAAGACCATCGTCGCCAAGGCCAACGCCGCCGAGCTCACCCCGCTCAACCTGGCGAACGGCGCCAAGGAGCTGCTCGACGAGGTCGCCACCGGCAAGATCACCGGCGAGGAGGACATCTGGTCGCACACCGACCTCTGGGACTTCGCGGCCAACCTCGAAGGCTCGAAGGCCGCCGTGCAGTCGCTGCGGCCGGTGCTGGAGGAACGGGCCCCCGACCTGGTCAAGACGCTGGACGAGAAGTTCGCGGCGGCCGAGGCGGCGCTGGAGGAGCACCGGAAGGGCGACGGCTGGCAGCTTCACAACGAGCTGTCCAAGGCGCAGCTCAAGACCCTGTCCGACGCGATCAACGCGCTCGGCGAACCGATCAGCAAGATCGCCCCTGTGGTGGCCAAGTAGCGGGAGGACCCCATGTCCGAGCCCACCGGGAACGGACGGCGGATGAGCCGGAGGAGCCTGTTCGGGCTCGGCGCGGCCGGCGCCGCGGTGGCCGGGGCCGGCGCCGTGGGCGCGCGGGCCTTGCTCGACGAGCCGCCCGTCGCGCACGCCGCCGCCACCTCCGACCCGTACCCCTTCTACGGCGAGCACCAGGCGGGCATCGTCACCCCCGCCCAGGACCGCCTGCACTTCGTCGCCTTCGACGTCACCACCGGCGACCGCGCCGAGCTGATCGACCTTCTCCAGGAGTGGACCGCCGCCGCGGCCCGGCTCACGCAGGGCAAGGAGGCCGGATCGTTCGGCGCGGTGGGCGGCGACCCGGCCGCCGCGCCCGACGACACCGGCGAGGCGCTGGGACTGCCCGCCTCCGGGCTGACGCTGACCGTCGGGTTCGGGCCGTCGCTGTTCGACGAGCGGTTCGGGCTGGCGGCCCGGCGGCCCGCCGCCCTCGCCGACCTGCCCAAGTTCCCCGGCGAGCGGCTCGTGCCGGAGATCTCCGGCGGCGACCTCTGCGTGCAGGCGTGCGCGCACGACCCCCAGGTCGCCGTGCACGCCATCCGCAACCTGGCCAGGATCGGCTTCGGCCGGGTGTCGGTGCGCTGGTCGCAGCTCGGCTTCGGGCGTACGTCGTCCACGTCCCGCGCCCAGGCGACCCCGCGCAACCTCATGGGCTTCAAGGACGGCACCAACAACCTCAAGCTGGAGGACGCCGGCCTGCTGCGCGAACAGCTCTGGGCGTCCGCCGGGGACGGCGCCGCCTGGATGGCGGGCGGCACCTACCTCGTCACCAGGAAGATCCGCATGACGATCGAGACCTGGGACCGCACGTCGCTCACCGAGCAGGAGCAGATCTTCGGGCGGGACAAGGGCGAGGGCGCGCCGCTCGGCGCGAAACGCGAGTTCGACCCGCTGGACTTCGCCGCCCGGGGGCCGGACGGGCAGCCGTACATCGCGCCGGACGCCCACGTCCGGCTGGCCCACCCCAGCTCGCACGGCAACGCGCACCTGCTGCGGCGCGGCTACAACTACGTGGACGGCTCCGACGGGCTCGGCCGGCTCGACGCCGGGCTGTTCTTCATCGCCTACCAGCGGGACCCGCGCAAGCAGTTCGTGCCGGTGCAGATGCGGCTGGCCCGCGAGGACCCGCTGAACGAGTACATCCAGCACGTCTCCAGCGGCCTGTTCGCCTGCCCACCCGGCGTCCGCGACGCCTCCGACTACTGGGGCCGCACCCTCTTCACCCCCTGACCCACCTGGGCCGGCGGGCGGGGGACGTCGGGGCCGTCGCCCGGGAAGGGGCCGTGGAGGTCGCGGGCGAGTTGCGGGTCGCTCCAGATGACGGCGGTGGAGCGCCACGAGGTCAGGGCTCTGGCGAACGGCAGCAGTTCGCCGGTGTCGGCGCCCGCCATCAGGTGGGCGAGGAGTTCGCGTACGCACTCGTGGCGTTCGGCGTCGGGGAGCCAGGTGAGCCAGGGAAGCTCCTCGGCGAGCCACCTCCCGACCGTCGTCATCATGTTGCGCAGCGTAGCGGAAGCAGGTCAGGCGCGGTGGCGGGCGCGGGAGGCGGCGGCGTGGGCGCGGTTGGCGCAGCGGGTGGAGCAGAACTGGCGGCGGCCCGGGCGGCTGCGGTCCACGAAGGCGTCCTGGCAGGGGCGGGCGGCACAGAGGCGGAGGCGGTCCCAGTCGCCGGAGGCGGCCAGGTCGAGGAGGTCGGCGACGGCCCGTACGGCGAGGCGGGCCGCCAGCGGCGCCCGGCCGCGCTCAGGATCGGCGATCAGGTGTAGGCGCGGGGTGCCGTCGTGGTCCTCGACGGTCGCAGTGATCGGGAGCTCGGCCGACCAGCGGGCGAGGGCGCGGGTGCGGAGTTCCGGGGTGTCGTGGGCCAGCACGTCGCGCAGCCGCGTCCGCACCCGCCGTACGGCGTCGAGGTCGGCGGCTGTCAGCATCGCCGGTTCGCCCAGCTCATGGCAGAAGCGGGCCAGCGCCGCCACGTCCGGGAGGCGTTCGGGGTCGTCGAGCCAGGCGTCCCAGGTGTTGGCCAGGTCGAGGGCCACGACCCCGGTCTCCGCGAACTGGCGCATCCGCCCTCCCCCTTGCTAACGTCACGAGTATGAGCATTATAACCCCTGACGTCGCCCGCCGGCTGACCGTGCTCGACGCGCCGTCCAACCTCGGCCTGCGCCCGCCCGCGCCCGGCGTCGTCCCCGGCTGCTACAAGGCCCCCTGGGCGCTGCGCGACGCGGGCCTCGTGGCGCGGCTCGGGGCCGCCGACGCGGGCGCGCTCGTCCCGCCCCGGTACGTCGCCACCTGGCAGCCCGGCGACGGCGTCCGCAACGGCCCCGCCATCGCCGCCTACACCCGGAGACTGGCCGACCGGGTCGCCGCGATCCGGGCGGACGGCGGGTTCCCGGTGCTGCTCGGCGGCGACTGCTCGATCCTGCTCGGCCCCGCCCTGGCGCTGCGGCGGGCCGGCCGGTACGGGCTCGCGTACCTGGACGCGCACTCCGACTTCCGCCACCTGGGCAACTCCCCCCACGTCGGCTCGGCGGCGGGCGAGGACGTGGCCCTGGTGACCGGCCGCGGCGACGACTACCTGACCGACCTCGACGGCCTGCGCCCCTACGTCAGGGACGAGGACGTGATCCTGCTCGGCGTCCGCGACGACGAGGACCTGCCGGAGCTGGACGGCAGCGGCATCGCCTACGCCCCCGGCAGCGACATCGACCTCGGCCAGGCCGAGAAGGTCCTGGTCCGGGACGAGCTGGACGGCTTCTGGATCCACGTGGACGCCGACGTCCTCGACCCGTCGGTCCTGCCCGCCGTCGACTCCCCCACCCCGGGCGGCCTCGACGCGGCCCAGCTCACCGGTCTCCTGCGCGGCCTGCTGGCGCTGCCCGGCGCGGCCGGGCTGGAGGTCACCATCCTGGACCCCGACCTGGACGAGGACGGCAGCCAGGCCGCGGTGCTCGCGGACATCCTGGTCGGCGCCCTCAAGGCATGACGTAGGGAGTGGTGCTGCTCTCGCCCGCCCCGTTCGTCACCGTGATCGCGGTCCATGGGGCCGAGGGCGTGTACGGCACCCAGGCCGACTCCAGCCGCCCCCGCCCGTACCAGCCCTGCCCGACCGTCACGCCCTCCGGCTCGAAGCGGAGGGTGCCGCCCCGCAGGTTGTGGCCCTCGACGAGGATGCCGGCCTGCCCGTTCATGTCCTTGCGCACGGCGCTGACCACGATGGGCTCCTGCCAGCCGCTCGCGATGTCGTCGGCCAGCGAGGGCGTGTCGTAGCGGGCCTGGCAGGTGAAGAAGGGGTCCCACCCGTACGAGATGATCTTCTGGGCGTGCGTTCCCGCGGCCATGACCTGCCGGTCGAGACGGCTCTTCGTGGTCCGCCCGCGCAGCGGCAGCGGATCGACGCGCCCGCACTCGCCGTCCACGGGCGAGGGCTCGAAGCCTTCGATGTTCACCCACAGCTCCACGCCGGGCGGCACCCGCCGGGCCGCCGCCGCGATGTAGTCGCGGGTGGCCCCGTAGTACGCCTGCGCGTTGCTGACGTCGCCGACCACGGGCACCAGGCGCGGCTCGACCTTGGCGTCCCGCTCGTGCGGGCCGTGCACGGGGACCTTGCCGGTGCCCCGCCCGTCCTGCACCGCGACGGCCATCGGCGCGCCGGCGCGGGTGCGGGCCAGGTCGGCGAGCCCGTCCCCGGCCTGCTCGGGCGGGAAGCCGCGGCCCCGCCGCGCGTCGATGTACGGGCTGACCAGGATCGTCCGGCCGGGCAGCGTGGCGGCGACGGTCGCGTGCTGGGCGGCGTACAGCTCGATGATCGGGTCGCCCGGCGCGCGGTCGCGCATGGCCAGCTCGAACGACTGGTAGACCCCCGCGAACGCCGCCGACCCCCCGAACCGCGCCCGGTAGTCGGCCAGCACCCGCCCCGTGAACGCGGTCAGCGCCGCCGTGTGGTCGTGGTCGGGCTCCCAGGTCTTGCCGGGCTCCTGCGACGCCGCGGGCAGCCCGGGGAAGACCTTCATCCCGTACGCCGCCGCCTCGCTCATCAGGTTGCCGAGCCCGTCGCCGTCCGTGGAAATCAGCACCAGGTCGTGGACGGGGTCGTCGCACGACGCGGCCAGCGACACCCGGTAGAAGACCCGCTCGCCGGCCTCGACCCGCCGGTCCAGCCCCTGGCAGCGCAGCAGCCCCGGCCCGAACTCCTCACTCGTCGTGTACGTGTACACGTGCCGCACCCGCCTGCCCGGCGCCTCGGCGCAGTGCCGGCCGTCCACGACGCAGCCCGCGAAGCCGGGCCCGGGCTCCCCGGCGTCGAACCGGGGCCCGAACGTGATCAGCGTGTCGCCGCCGATCTGGTGGACGGCCTCGACCATGCGCCGGGTGACGCACGGGTCGGCCCGGGGGATGACCCAGTAGCCGGTGACCGCGTACGGGGCCGTCACCCGCGTGTCGCGCGGCTGGCACTCCCCCGGCTCCCGCGCCGGCCCCTCCGACACGGCGGGCACGACCACGCCGACGACCACCCAGACGAGCCCCGCGACGGCCGTCATCGCCGCCACGACCCACAGGATCCGGTGCACCCACGCCCCTTCCACGCCGGGCTCCAGCCTACGTAGTCGATCTGCCCCGTGGCCGGGCGAAAAACGACCCTGGGCGGATCCCCTGAAGGAGAGGGTCGTCCCCCACTCGCGGGGGATGCCCGCGGGGGCGTCCGCGCCCAGCCTTGAGGCATGATTCTCCGGACCTTACTGGCAAGCGCCCTGGCGCTGGGGGCGCTCGCCGCCCCCGTCCCCGCCTCCCCCCAGGCGTCCCGGCAGCCGTCGGTGACCTGGCACGAGTGCCCCGCGTACTCCGACGACGTGCTGCGCTCGATCGGCGTGCCCGACAAGGAGTTCGCGAAGTTCCGCGCCCTCTACGGCCGCACCGAGTGCGGCACGCTGGCGGTCCCGCAGGACTACGCCGACCCCGGCGGCAAGCAGATCACCGTCGCCTTCACCCGGCTGCGGGCGAGCGACCGGGCCCGCCGCCTCGGCAGCCTCGCGGTCAACCCGGGCGGTCCCGGCGGCAGCGGCTACCTGATGCCGATCGACCTGGTCATGGGCGGCATGAAGCTGAACGAGCGCTACGACCTCATCGGCCTCGACCCGCGCGGCACCGGCTACAGCACCAAGGCCGCCTGCCGGCCGCCCGACCAGGGGCCCCCGCCGCCCGGCCCGGTCACCGAGGAGCAGGCCCGCGCGGTGTACGCGGCGACGGTCGCGGCCAACCAGGCGTGCGGGGCCGGTGACCCGGGCTTCGTCGGCCAGCTCACGACCGCGAACGCGGCCCGCGACCTCGACCGGGTCCGCGCCGCGCTCGGCGAGCGCACGATCGCCTTCCTCGGGGTGTCGTGGGGCACCTGGTTCGGCGCCGTCTACCGCAGCCTGTTCCCCGGCCGGGTGCGGGCCATGTGGCTGGACAGCGTGGCCGTCACGGTGCCGAGGATGGACGTCTTCACCGAGGTGCGGGCCGACGCCGCCGACCGCGACTTCCGGCGCATGGCCGCCTGGATCGCCGCCAGGGACGGCTCGTACGGCTTCGGCGACACCAAGGCCGAGGTGGTCGAGGCGCTGACCGGGCTGCGCGAGCGCTTCGCCGCCGACCCCGTCACCTTCACCGACATCGACCTGACCGTGGACGGCCGGATGATCGCCGACGCGGCGAGCCAGCCGAGCCCCGCCTGGCCGGAGGTGGCGCAGGTGTTCAAGGAGCTGGTGACCGCCACCGGCCCCGACGCCCCGCCCACGCTCAAGCGGCTGGCGGGCGGCGAGCGGCCCGCTCCGCCGGCCGGCGCGCCCGAGCGCGGCAACAAGACGGCGAACGTGGCCTACTTCTGCAACGAGGACTCCGGCTCGCGCACGTTCGAGCAGGCGTGGCGGGCCTACCAGGAGCGGATCGCGCGGCACCCGGTGACGGGCGAGGCCACGGCGTTCGTCCCCGGCTGCGCGGGCTGGCCGCTGCCGGTGCGGGAGGTACGGCTGCGGAACGGCGGCGGGCCGCTGATGTTGTCGGGTCACCTGCACGAGAGCCCGTCGCCGTACCAGTGGACGCTGGACATGCGGGCGGCGATCGGCGGGACGGTGGTGACCGTGGACGACGACGTGCACGGCTCGGGGCTGCGGACGCCGGACTGCGTGGCGGCGGTGGTCGCCTTCTTCGAGACGGGCAGGCGGGTGCGTACGTGTGAGGGGGTCCCGCTGCCCTGAAGCGGGTGCCGCAGGTTCGAGTCCTGCTGGGGGCACTCATCTCGACCAGGCAATTGGGCCTCTGACCTGCGGCCTCCCAGCCGCAGGTCTTTTGCTTTCAGACCCTCGGTATGCCGCTGAGAGCGGCCAATGCAGCCGTAGGACAGAGTTCTGGGGACATACAGGGGATGATCTTGGACGCGCGTCGATCAAGTCCTCTAGACGGCCTCTAGCCCGCTGACCAGGGACGCCACACGTCACCTCGGACTAGCAAGTCTCACAGGGAGGACGTCGAGCCCGAAAGAGACTTGTCAGCGATATCAGACCAATCCCGACGATTCGGTTGCTCTGAGCCGTGCACCGCAGGTCCAATGACCTCACACCGCGATTCCGTGCTCCATTACCGTGCCCGAGGAAGTCGCATGACCCGGGAGCAAGTGGAACAGGCGTTACGCCGAGCAGAGCAACTTACCCCTCTCTGTCAGACTGCTGTGAGACATGGGATGAACGAGTCCTTTTGATACGAAGCAGGGCGAGACAGGACGATCGAGACAGTGACGATGACCCTCGCCGACCAGGCCGCCATGAGCGGGCAGAACGGTCAGGCGACCGACAAGCAGGTGAGCCGGCCGACGCGCCGGACGTTCACCGCGGCCTACAAGGCACGGATCCTGGCGGCCTTCGACGCTCTGCCCGAGGGCAGCTCCGAGCGTGGCGCCCTGATGCGCCGGGAAAGGCTGTATCACTCGCACATCGAACACTGGCGAAAGCAGCAGGAGAACGGGACGCTGGCCTCCTCGACAGGTAAACCGAAGAAGGACACGGAATCTGAGGAACTGGCCCGGCTGCGGGCCGAGAACAAGAAGCTCAAAGCCGACGCGGCCAAGCTTGAGGCCAAGAACGAAAAGCTCACCAGCGAACTGGGGAAGACGAAGACCGCGCTGAATATCGCGGGAAAAGCATTCGCGCTGCTGGACGACATCTCACGCAGCGCGGACTCCGACGAGACCTGAACCGCATCATCGACGAGCATTTCCCGGGCATGGAGACGGCCGTCGGCACGACCAAGGCGTGCGAGGTACTCGGCAAGGCCCGCGCCAGCCTGTACCGGCAGCGAAATCCGAAGCCGCGCAGGCAAGGTCCGCGCCGGCCGTTTCATCACCCGGCGGAGTTGTCCGAGGAGGAACGGGCGCAGGTGCTGGCGGTGCTGGACTCGTCCCGGTTCGCCGACAAGTCGGCGGGCCAGGTATGGGCGATCCTGCTGGATGAGGGCACCTACCTGTGCTCGCAGGCCACCATGTACCGGTTGCTGCGCGAGCGCGGCCAGTCCGGCGAGCGGCGCGCGCAGGCCACCCATCCGGCGAAGAAGAAGCCCGAACTGGAGGCCGACGGACCGAATCAAGTATGGAGCTGGGATATCACGAAACTGAAAGGCCCGGCGCGCGGCGTCCACTACCTTCTCTACGTCATCCTCGACATTTTCTCCCGCAAGGTCATCTGGTGGGAGATCTGGCCGACCGAGAACGGCACTCTGGCCAAGGAGTTCATCGAGCGCGCCATCGAGCGCAACGGCGGGATCGCACCTGACGCGATCCACGCCGATCGCGGCACGTCGATGACGTCGAACACCGTCACTGGCCTGCTCGCGCAGCTCGGGATCGATCAGTCGCATTCACGGCCGCGCGTGTCCAACGACAACCCCTACTCGGAGGCGCAGTTCAAGACACTCAAATATTGCCCGGCGTTTCCCGGGAGGTTCGGCTCGATCGAAGACGCCCGTATCTTCTGTGAGCAGTTCTTTGATTATTACAACAACGAGCATCGTCATTCGGGTATCGCGATGCACACTCCCGCGTCCGTGCACGACGGCACCGCCGTCAAGATCCACGCCCAGCGGGTCGCCACGCTGAACGCGGCCTTCCTGGCCCGCCCCGAGCGGTTCCGCGGCCGGCGCCCCTACCCGCCGTCGCTGCCGGCCAGAGTGTGGATCAACAGGCCACCTACGACCCTCCAGAGCGACGCTTCACCTCAAACCACACAAGTAGCCTGATGTCTCATTCGGTTTGACAGGCACCGTACCGAAGAGGCCAGGTCCAGCCTGGATCGGGCGATGGCCCTGATGGCGCAGAACATCTGGACCGGGCCGGCCGCGCAGCGCTTCGGCCAGGAACTCACCGGTCAGCGCCAGGTCCTTCTGGGCGCTTGCACTGAGACGGTGAACGAACTCCGAGCGCTGCTCGCGCGTACCCCTGCCGATAGCCCCGGCTGAGCCATGAGCGGACTCGAAGGCATGGTCCCCGGTACTACATCCGTAGATCATGAGGTGGCGGGTCGCCTCGCTGCCGGTAATGGCTGATCAGGGCGCGGGTTTGGTGCTCTCGCCGGAATTGGGACCAGGCCAGGACATGGTCGATGAGGTTGTTTGCGGGGACGACGAGGCGGGCGAAAACACGGCGGATCTCGGCCAGGGATGGCCGGACCAACCGCAGCGCAGTCAGCCGGCTCTCTCCTGGGGCAGGTGGTCTTTTCCCTGGTCGGCAGAAAGAGCGGTGGACGTGCCGTGCTCGCCGGGGACAGGGTCGTCGAGCCGGGCGCGGCTGACGGCCAAGAAGGCCAGGGCGAGCATGGCGGTGGTGACGTGCCGGTGCCAGCCGACCCAGGTGCGGACCTGGTAGTCGGTCAGACCGAGCAGGTCCTTACCGGTCTCGTTGTTCTCCTCGATCTTCCAGCGCAGCCCGGCCACCGCGATGAGCTCCGGCACCGGCGTGCCGATGCGGGCGTGGGCCAGGAAGAACTCGACGTCTGTGGGATGACTGATGCTGCGGCGGAGCAGCAGCGTGTGAGTGTGACCTTCGGCGGGTCGCTGTCCGGCGAGCTTCACAGCGACCGCTGCCCAGTCGTAGGCGCGGGCGCCTTTGGTGCCCTGTCCGCACGAGCGTCGTTCCCACACCTGCGCATTGGCCTGGGCCAGCAGTCGGTCCAGCACATGCCCGGCCGGCTCGCTGCCGCCCCGCACGGCCATCAGCGGTAGATCGACCGGGACGGCCATCACATAGGAGATCTGCTGGGCGTGACAGTAAGCGCGCAGCGCGGGGTCGCGGCCGTACCCGGAGTCGGCGGCCAGGTAGCGAAACGGCGTGCCGGCCTGCAGTTCCTCGGCCAGCATGTCGATCACCTGCTGAGGCTTGGTGGCGAATTCGATCGGTTCCGGCACGCCCGCCACCTGTCGCCGTTCGAGGTCGGTGGCCCAGCCCTCGGGCAGGTACAGTCGCCGGTTGATGAAAGCGTGCCCGGCCGCGGAGGCGTAGGTGAGCATCGGCATCACCTGGCAGTTCTCCACCTGGCCGGTCAGCCCGCAGTACTGTCGGGCCACCCCGACTGACTTGTCGCCCTTCTTGATCGCCTGTGTGTCGTCGGCGATGAGCACCCCATCCGGCCTGCCCAGATGCTGCAGCACGTAGGCGCGTACCTCATCACGCAGCGCATCTGCGTCCCAGGCGGCCCGTGACAGCAACCAGGTGATCGGATTGGCGGTGGCGTGTCCGAGATGGTCGGCCAGCTGCCAGGAATTCTTGCGTGGCACGTCGGCCAGCAGCCCGCGAACCAGATCACCGAACGTCGCCTTCGGTTCCGGTCGCTTGAACAGCCGATCGGCGATCCGTGAGGTCAGCGCCGTGAGTTCGGCATCCCAGGACACGACGAGATCGTAGGTGAGACACAAGGTCACTTGCAGACCATCGCCTATACACGCACCGTCATGATGGCGAATAGCTTAAAGATCTACCGATGTAGTACCGGAGGCGTCCGAGCGCTGAAGGCGGCCATGCAAGCGGCCGAAACCTCACTCGGCTCCATTGGCGACGAGTTATGGGAGCTGCTGCGCGGGGCTTGGTTATCACCGATGCCGGCCAACCAGATCCGCCAGGTAGCCGCTTGGGCCGGACAACAAGGCCCGGAGATCAACCGGCGATTACTGCTCTTGGAGCGGATGGAACTCGACAAGCCGGAACTGTTCAACGGCGGTAAGCCTGTCATGGTCGACGAGTCGCTTCTTGCCCCTGGCGCAGTGCTTCCCGTCGCAGGAGGAATCCGGGACCGCCTGGGCCAGCAGCTCCAAGCCGCCTTCGACCCGAACCTGAACTCCGGAGACCCGGCGATCGAACTCGCCAAGGGGGCTGTCGAGGGCGTGACCGGGTTAGGCGAGATGGTCCTGAAGTACACCCCCAACCGCATCATCTTCGACTACATGGGGTGGGAGCGCGACGCCAACGACGTCGCCCAAGCCGTCATCGCAGGCGTTCAGGATCCGCTCGGGTTCGTCAAGTCGGCGGTGGACTGGGAAACCTGGGTATCCAACCCCGAACGGGCCTTCGGCCGCCTTGTTCCGGACATCCTCGCGGCGTTGGGATCCGGCGGGTCGAGCGCCGTGGCCTCTGGCGGCAAGCGCGTCACCGGAGCACTGGCCAAAGCAGCGGAGAGCACGAAGGCGCGTGTCTCGGCGAAAGCACCTACACCTGGCAAAGGGACTGCTGGACACGTAACCAAAGAGGTACCGCCGCTGTTTCGGGGCGACGGCCGGCTGACGGAGAAGATATTCGAGGACGGCATGACCGCGCGGAATCCGGAGATGAGTCTCGAAAAGCATCTAGCTGGCGGGAACGGTCTGATCGCCGCATCGAAGAGCAAGGACGTCGCACGCGGGTTCGCGATCAGGCACAGAGGGTTCATCTATGAGATTGACAACTGGGGCAACGGCAAGGGTGTGGAGTACCGGAAGGGTTTCAAGCACCTGAAGCCGGAGCAGGAGATCTTCTTCACCAGGATCGAACCCGGGCAGATCAGAGGCGCCTGGAAGCTGGGAAAGCTTGGCGAGCCTGATACATGGATCCCCAACCCGCATTATGTTCCGAGAGGTGAGCATGTACCGACTGGAAGCGGTAAGGCTCGCTGATGAGTCACGCCTGCCATGCGTCGTGACCCTGCGAGCCCTCGACGATGACGAGATACTTGAGCTTCGCTTCGACCTGCAGAACGCTCCGCCTCTGGTGTTCCGCTCCCCCGTGGACTTCGAGGACCCGCTGACGGAATTGAGACAGGAGCTTGAGCGCCAGGGCCTGCTCCTGCTGTGCAACAGATTCCGTCGGAACGCGTTCGTTTCCTCGATGGCCCGACAGATGAGCACCGGCCTATCCTGCTACCTGGTGACCCTCGGCCAGCCCGTCGACCCCGGCAACCTCTTCGACTCCCTCGGCCCCGCCCCCAGAGAGGCCGTAGTCCTCGCCAAGGAGGGTGCCAAATTCATCGAGGAATGGATCGCCAGCTGCAACGCTGACGACGAGGATGACGACGAGTCTTTCTGACTCTGTGATGCTCGCCCGTGCGGTCTGTTCCACCGCTGCTTCCACACCTATCTGGCCACCCCGCAAGAGATCGCCCAGCAGACTGCCGGCGCCTTCTTCAACCAGCGCGCGAGCACTCCACAGTTACTGCGCCTCGCCGCTGAGGATCTGCTCCCACAGCTTTTGTGCGGCGCGAGCGGGCATCCACGCGCTCTCCAGGATGCCCGCGGGGTCCTCGGCCGGGTGGCACCGGACGAACCACAGACCCCCGGCCGTGCAGAGCTCGAACATCGGGTACCTACACGAGCACGAATGGTCGCGGATCCGCAGCCGGTCGGCTCGAGGCAGGATCGGCGACCACTCCACTCGTACCGCCCCCACTCGGTCAGCCGACACATGGGGGCCGTGATGCTTGAAGCACGGGGGCGGACCGACACTCACGACCTCACCGTCATCTGAGTCTGATCCCGAAGCAGCGACACGAAGACCTCCGCGTCGTCCGCACTGACGGTTTGCCACAGCCCCTTGTCGATGTCGGCATCCCGGAGACGGACACCGCGCCGGGTCGCGTAGAAGACGCCCGCGTCGCTACAGAACAGCGACCAGGCCGGGAACGCCGCGCGAAGTATGTCGAGGTCATAGCCGCGTGCTGACATGCAGTCACCGTACAGGCTATGTCTACCCACGTCTACCCACGTAGGCGAGCGTGGGGCGACAGCCCCGGTTTTCTACCGTGGACCCATGTTCGAGTTCGAGCCCGACCGGCCGAAGTGGCAGCAGGTGGCAGACATCATTCGTCAGCGCATCCAGTCCGGCACCTATCCGCCCAAGTACCTGGTCTCCGAGCTCTCACTCGTCCAGGAATTCGGCATCGCTCGCGACACTGCCCGCAAAGCGGTACGCGCCCTCCGCGAAGAGGGCCTCCTCTACACCATCCCGCACATGGGCAGCTTCGTCAGCCCACCGTCTGACACCGAACCTGCACACAGCTGAACACCTCCAGCCCGAGCAGGCTGCATGACGTGAGCAGGCGGATCGCCAACAACGACCCGGACGCGCACGAGCTGAACAGCCTCGCGCCTTCTGTCAACAACATGACCCTCAATGAGGCCGGCGACCCTCCTCCTGATCCGCCATACCGGCAGCGGCAACTAAGTCCTCCCCAGCGGGACGGGACAACGCGCTGGGCGAGCCATCCCAGCAGCCGCTATCCGGGAAGGCTAGAGAGGAGATGGGGATCACGTGCGAGATCACCGGCATCATGGGCCCCAAGAGCGATCCCAAGCACGTCATCCTCTACACCCACCAAACAGACTGGGCGGCCCCAGCCAGGGCAGCGAACTTCAAAGCTATGGAAGCAGTGGCGCAAGACAGCAAAGCTGCAGTTCAGAAGCATGCCATCGACACGATGGGCCGAGACCCCTGGCGCATCGGGCAGATCGTCCGAGCCGCACTCGTGCTACTGCACCACGAGCACGATTGGACCATCTCGGCATCACACAACGCGATCTTCGGTTACTGAGAACGACTCACTGAGAAGTCGGAAGGTTCTGTACTGCATCGGCTGGCGTCGATGTCAGCTGATGTCCCTTGGTGGACTCCGCTGGCCAGGCCCGGAAGATCATACATAGGCAGGTTCGTGTTGTTACCCGTCCGCAAGATATCCAAGCATCTCTGCTACTTCTCGTGTCTCTTCGTGGTCTGGTCCGTAGAGGATGCGGAGGTCGTCGAACAGCGGGGTTAGTATCTCGTGTGCCGCCGTGACATCGCCCTCGCTGGCGAGGAGCGTCCCGATGCTGCGCCGGACCTCGATGGCGGTTTGGGAGATGTCGCTCTCCTTCGCGCGGACCAAACTCAGAACTTCGTGGTACTCCCGGAGCGCACTAGTGACGTGGCCGAGTTCCGCGCGGCAGTCTGCCGCGTGGCGGCGGCAGTCGATGACGTTGTTGCCAGTCGGTCCTTCGGTGGCCTCATAGGCCCGATTGAGGTCGTCGAACTCCGGTAGCGATCGGCGATAATCGCCGCCGACGAACAGAATCGCGGCCCTCTTCTTGCGCAGGGCGAGGACTCGTGGATGGCGGGCCCCAAGGGCGGCTGAACCTGAGTCGATCACGTCCTGGAGGGCGTCTGCTGCCTGAACGTAGCGCTCGTCGTCAAGGAGCTCGGTGACCTTACTGTTGGCGGCGGCGACGGCATCCTTGAAGTTGGTGTCGACCACTCCACCTGGAGAAGGAGCAGGTGCTGGCTCGGGGACGCTGGGGGCGGCCTCGGGCGGGCGTGGGGCGTTCGGGCGGCGATACATCTGGGTGGGATCCGGACATCCGGCGAACTGAGGGCCGCTCTGCGGCGCGGGTGATCCCGGCGGAGGTAAGAACGGCAGAAGGCTGACGTAGGCCGCGTACGCATCCGATGGGCGCTGCTCGGGCTTCTTGGCCAGCAGTTCGAGGACAAGCTTCTCCAGGTCCTCGGGCACTTCGGGGCGTAGCACGCGAACCAGCGTCGGTCGGGAATGGCGATGCTGCTCAACGAAGTCGTCCTCGGTGGGGCCGTCGAAGACTGGCTGGCCGGTGAGCAGCTCGTGGAGGAGACAGCCAAGGGCGTAGAGATCGCTCTGTGGGGTGACCTGACGGGCCCGGGTCTGCTCGGGCGACATGTACTGGTAGGTCCCCATCGGGATGCCGAGCCTGGTCAGCTGCGGCACATCAGGGCGGAGGATCGCGGCGATGCCGAAGTCGAGCACCTTGACCGTGCCGTCCGCGCTGACCAGCACATTGTCGGGCTTGAGGTCACGGTGGACGACGGGAATGGCGTGGGCGTGGGAGAGGACAGTGGCGATCTGTGCGGCCATCGCCGCCGCCCAGGGGATCGGCAGGAGAGCACCCGGACTGACGTAGGAGCGCAGGCTGGTGCCGTGGATGTACTCCATGACCAGGTAGAGCTGCTCATAGGGCTCTTCGAGAACAGCGTCGTAGACCTGGGGCACGCCATGGTGACGAATGCGCGCGGTGATACGGGCCTCACGCCGGAAACGGTCGGCGAGCTCCTTGGCATCTCGTATGGACGTGACCACGTCTGTCCGGATTACCTTCACCGCGACCTCGCGGTCGAGCACGGCGTCGTAGCCGCGCCAGACCGTGCCCATGCCGCCGGTACTGATCTTCTCGGTCAGCTCGTATCGCCCGGCGACGGGTTCAATCGACACGTTGTCTCCACGAGTCGTCCTCAGCACGTTTGGTGATCAGTGTGACCATGGAAGAGCTCGACTGTCCAACAGAAGCCGTCACGCCACGTCGTCGAGCCCCTCCTGCTCACGGATGAGCCGCCAGGCCGCCCGGCGGGCGGTCTTGGTGAGCGCGACCTTGAACGTGGGGTCCTTGTCGAAGAACCTGTCGCCGAGCGTCTTCAGGTTGTCGACGTGGTCGGCGACCTTCTCCTCGAAGACCTTGTTGAAGACGTGCCCGAAGTTGTCCGGGTCCACATTGGCGACGGCGGCCTGCCGTACCTCGTGGTCGGCGACGGCCTCGTTGAACGGGACGATCATGTCTCGTTCGGTGAAGCTGGTGCCGAACTTCTCGTTGAACTTCTCGATCAGCTCCGACAGCAGCGACTTCTCCTCCTCTTTGGACCGGCCGGAACCGTCGCCGAAGCCCTTGAGAACGGAAGCGCCTTCCGGGGTGAGGCCGAGGTCGTGCTCGCCGGTCTTCTCGGTCTTGACATGCGTGAGGTCGATCTCGCCCAGGTCCACGTCACCCCTGGCTCCGTGGGGGAGCCGGGCCAGCAGGTAGCGGCCGTAAACGTAGAGCAGCTCCAGGTCCTCGTCCTGGTAGGGGATGACCTGAGAGAGGAATCCGTACTTGCTGACATAGGCGTCCAGGTCGGACCGGAAGTTCTCGGCCTTCTCCTGGTCGTCCTCGTCCTCACTGTCCAGCAGGTCCTTGAACCGGCTGACAGCGGGCGCGAGCAGCCGGTAGAGCTCAGCGTGCAGCTTCTCGCGAGAGACCCTGGCCTCATCGGCCGCGAAGAGCGCTGCGGCGAAGGCGAGCATCTCCTGCTTGTAGAGCACCTGGTGACCCATGACCTTGCTCAACGCCGTGTACAGCAGGTTCGGGTCCGAGGGGAGCGTCTCCGCCTCCTCGAAGTAAGGGCGGAAAGAGTCCCTGATCTGCTCGGCGTCGTTGACGAAGTCGATGACGGCCAGGTCCGCCTGTGACTTGCGCTCAGCGGTCCGGTTCAGCCGCGACAGGGTCTGCACGGCGGCGATGCCCGCCAGCTTCTTGTTGACGTACATCGTGGTCAGCAGCGGCTCGTCGAAGCCGGTCTGATACTTGTCGGCCACGACCAGGATCCGATACTCGGCGCGGCCCCTGCCGCCGGCCTTCACGACCTTGTCGTCGGCGCGGGTGTAGGCGAACGCCTTGGGCAGGGCGTCCTCGCCGATGCCGCCGTTCTCCTTGACCTCGGTGATGTCCTTGTCGCCGTCGTGGTCGAGGCTGCCGGAGAAGGCGACCAGCACTCCGATGTCGCTGCCGCGGATCTCCAGCTCCTCCTTGATGGCACGTGACATCTGCAACGCGCTGACCCGGTATGGGGCGACGACCATCGCCTTGGCCCGTCCGCCCATCCTGCCTCGGGTGTGGGCCAGGAAGTGCTCGACGATGACGACCGCCTGCTGCGCGACGGTCGCATCATGGGTGAGGGCGTACCGGGCCAGCTGTGGACTGGCCTTCGACTTGTCCACCTCCCGGTCGTCGGGGTTCTTGCTGACAAGCTTCCAGAAGGTGTCGTAGGTGACGTAGGCGCGAAGCGGATCGAGGATGAAGCCCTCTTCGATCGCCTGCCGCATCGCGTAGGTGTGGAACGGCTTGAACTTCTCCTCGCCGTCGACCTTCGCCAGCTTGCCGAACAACTCCAGGGTCTTGGCCTTCGGCGTGGCCGTGAAGGCGAAGTAGGAGATGTTGGAGGCCATGCCGCGCTCGGCGGCGCTCTGCTTCAGCTTGGCGTCCACACTGGTGGCGCCCTGGGCTTCGTCCTCGGCGTCCAGGCCGAGATCACGTAGCGCGGCGCGGACCGCCTTGGCGGCCTCGCCGGACTGGGAGGAGTGTGCCTCGTCCACGACGATCGCGAACGTCCGGCCTTTGATCTCGGTCGGGTTGTCCTTGAGGTACTCCACCAGCACCGGGAAGGTGGCCAGCGTCACCGTGATGATCTTCCCGCTCTCCTTGGAGAGCGCCTTCGCCAGCTGCGCTGACTTCGCGCCCTGCCGCTCGTCGATCTTGACGACGAGCCCGGCGGTCTGCTCGAAGCTGCCGACCGTTTCACGGAGCTGAGCGTCCAGGTTGCGCCGGTCGGTGATGATGATCGTCTTGTCGAAGACCGGAACGCCGGGCTTGAGCCCTTTGGCCACCGCTGCGGGATCGAGCTCGCGGGCATCGGTCGCCGTGTGCAGCGCGCTCAAGCGGTGCGCCAGCCAGGCGATCGTGTTCGACTTGCCGGAGCCGGCTGAGTGCATGACCAGGTAGTTGTGACCGGCTCCATGCCGTACGGCATGCGCCGTGAGTTTCTTTACGGCATCCCACTGGTGGAACCTTGGGAAAATCGCCGAGCGTCCGCTGCCCTTCTTGTTCTTGGGCTGGTGGACGAAGCACTCCAGCAGGTCCAGCCAGTTGTCACGCTCCCACACCTGCTCCCACAGGTAGGAGGTCGGATACTTTCCCGGTACGGTCGGCGTCGGATTTCCGGCGCCGCCGGATTCGCCCGGGCCATCCGACCCCGTGTTGAAGGGAAGGAACGGGGTGTTCTTGCCGCGCAGTCTCGGGGCGACGAAGACCTGGTCGGGGTCGACGGCGAAGTTCGCCACCGACTTCTGGGCGAAGATCGGCTCGGTCGGGTCACGGTCTTCTCGGTACTGCTTCTTGGCCTGCTCCACGCCCTGCCCGGTGAGTGGGTTCTTCAGCTCGGCGGTGGCGACCGGGATGCCGTTGACGAACAGCACCAGGTCCAGGCGGTGGCCCTGGTCCGCCGCTTTGGTGGCGTAGGCGATCTCTCGGATGACTGTGAGCCGGTTGGCGCGGTAGTTGGTCAGCACGTCGTCGGATTCGACCAGGTTCGGCTTGAAGTAGGCCAGCCTGATACGAACGCCGCGATCCTTCACGCCGTTTCGCAGCACGTTGAGGACGCCTTCGGTGGCGATCTCCTGGTTCAGCCGTTTGGCGAAACCCTGCTGGGCGGCATCGGGTTCGTTGCCGTAGAGGGTGATGAGCCGGTTCCACTCGTCGATCTGGGTCGCGCCGATGAACGTGAACAGCTCGCCGGTGACCAGGCCAAGCTCAGGCCGATAGTCCGAGTGATGGCCCATCTCCCAGCCACGCTGCTGCATTTCGTCTAGGATCGCGCTCCGGAAGGCTTCCTCGTTGTGGTTTGCAGCCATCACTCCTCCACTCCACGTCCACTCGCCGACGACACATCGAACTGCCCGGTCACCGCTGCCGTGATCAGTGCCTGCCGTCGCTCGGCAAGCAGTGTCAGCTGACGTTTCATGGTTGTGCGCAGCAAAGCAGTTGCAGATGTACCTTCTCTAACACGCACAACCAGGGCCTCCTGCTGAGTGATTGCTGCAGCAGGAATTGGCCAGGCCCTAATGTCTTCCCCGCGAAGTTTGACCATCGACTGTGAAGAGCCGCGGGCAACGGCCTGTATGAAGGCCCGCACTCGACTGCTCATCGCTACTTGTGCCACGAACTCTGGGATAACGCCTTCAGTTAGCCCGACGCGGTAAATAAGATCGGGGAGGAGTAGCTTTTCGCATACTCCGTTCACTACCGCTACGTCTCCCACGAGATTCGGGGTGTTCGCCCTGGTGACAAGGAAGTCTCCGGGTCGGACCTCATTTACTCTTGCGGGTTCGACGTCGTCAGGGAGTCGCTTATTCTCGAGTGGATCAAAAGCTCCCCTCTTCACAGCACTAAGCTTGAGGATGCCCCACTCACCTGGCTCGCAGGGTGCAGCTTCGCATTGAGGGCTTGTACCCTGCTCGATAAAAGTGCTTAGCCGTCGCAGCGGTATCTCGCCTACATCCTCAAAGAGAGCATCGACCAGGGCATCTCTGAGTGCGGTGTCCCGCTCACCGAGTCTCTTTATCGCCTCGGCTTGGAGGGTGCTCAAGCGGTCGATGCGGGCGGTCTCGGCGTCGAGGAAGTCTGCGATTCGCCGCTGCTCATCCATTCTCGGTAGCGAGATAGGTAGCGCAGAAATCTCGCTGGGATTTATGGCTGGATAACTGACTCCGACTGACCGTGCAACAATATCATCGATAAATCGCTGAGAGTGGCAGTAGTAAGAAAGGAAGCGCGAATCGATGCATTCCTTGGCCTCCAGAACAGTGAATCCGGTAGAGAATACCAGTGGATCGCTCGTTTCTGGAACAGATGCAATTGCCCGGAGATATGTTCGCACGGTGGATACGATTACAGCGCCAGGCGGAGCCAAGCGCCTTGCCCGTGAGGGGGCGGCCGCGAACGTCAAATCCTCGTCGGGAATGTCTATATTGCCAATACTGTTCACCGAACCGATGTCAATGTAACGAAATCGGAATTCTGGATCTGTGCTCTCGGCCAAGGTGTTCTGGTTGACGAGAGCTACGTCCTTGATGCGATAAGTCATCCTTCAGTCACCTCGCCGAGTAGGATCTGGATCTCGGCCTCAAGGGACTTGAGTTCGGCGTCGATTTCGGCCAGCGGACGGGGCGGCGTGTAGACGTAGAAGTGCCGAGTGAACGGAATTTCGTAGCCGATTTTCGTCTTCTCATGGTCGATCCAAGCGTCGGGCACGTGTGGGAGGACTTCGCGCTTCAGATAATCCTCGATGGCCTCGTCCAGCGGGACATTCTCGAAGTCGCGCAGGTCCGGGTCGGGTTCCGGGTTTGGGTCGCCCTTCTTCTTGTACTGCACCTCACCCTTCGGGTCCTTAACGCCGATGGCGTCGCGGAGCGACTTGAGGAAAGGTGCCTTCGACGGCCACGGACTTCCGACGGCAGCCACCGCCGCGTGCAGAGCCGAGAATGCCTCGGCCTTCGTCCACCACGTGGAGCCGATCAGCGGGCGGATCGCCTCAAGCTGGTCGCTCACACCGATGTCGCTGCCGGCAGCGATCGGATTGTGGACCGTCAGGGAGGTCCGGACCTTGCCGAGAGTCTCTTCGGTGAGCTCGAAACGGAGCTTGAGCGGGCGCTCCACAGTGATACGACGGTACCCGAAATTCTCATTGCGGAAGATCTTGACCTTGCCGTGCAGCGGGTGCTCAGGGTCGTCGGCCACGGTGAAGGCTTCGCCGTACAGCCTGGTGATCTCTCTGATCTGGTCTGCGCCGATGGCCTTGCGCTTGTCGCCGAGGGACTTGCGCATCTTCTGCCAGTACTCCCGCGCGTCCAGCAAGATGACCTTGCCCTGGTGATCGGGGGACTTGCGGTTGCTGAGGATCCAGAAGTAGGTGGAGATCCCGGTGTTGTAGAAGAGCTGGTCGGGCAGGGCGACGATCGCCTCCAGCCAGTCGTTCTCCAGGATCCAGCGGCGGATGTTCGACTCGCCCGAACCGGCAGCACCGGTGAACAGCGGGGAGCCGTTGAAGACAATCGCGATGCGGCTGCCGCCCAGCGCGGGCGTCTTCATCTTGGAGATCATGTGCTGGAGGAAGAGCAGCGAGCCGTCGTTGATCCGGGGCAGACCGGCCTGGAACTTGCCTTCCGGTTCGCGCGCCGCCTCGTCCTCGATCTGGGTCTTGATCTTCTTCCATTCGACGCCGAACGGCGGGTTGGCCAGCAGGTAGTCGAACCGCTCCCGCAGGTGGCCGTCATCGGTGAAGGAGTTGCCGAAGGCGATGTGGTCCGGGTCCTGGCCCTTGATCATGAGGTCGGAGCGGCAGATCGCCCACGACTCGGGGTTGAGCTCCTGGCCGAACGCCTTGACGGTCGCGCCGGGGTTGAACGTCTTGATGTGCTCCTCGGCGGCGCTGAGCATGCCGCCGGTGCCGCACGCGGGGTCGAGCACGGTGCGTACGACACCGCTGTCGCGCAGCAGGTCGGCGTCGGGTGCGATGAGCAGGTTGACCATCAGCTCGATGACCTCACGCGGGGTGAAGTGCTCACCCGCGGTCTCGTTCGAGGCCTCGGCGAAGCGCCGGATCAGGTCCTCGAAGATGTAGCCCATCGCCTGGTTGGGGACCACCTGCGGGTCTAGGTCGAGGTCGGCGAACTTGCCGATGACCTGGTAGAGCAGGTCGGCCTCGTCCAGCTTCTTGATCTGCTGGGCGAAGTCGTACTTCTCCAGCACTTCGCGGGCGTTGTCGGAGAAGGCCGCAACGTACTGGTTCATCAGCGAGGCGGCGTGCTTCGGGTCGCCCGCGATCTTCTTGAGCGTGTAGCGGCTGGTGTTGTAGAAGTTGTGCCCGGCCGCCCTGCGCAGGAAGAACTCCCGCTCCTCGCCCTTGTCGGCGGCGTCGGCGACGGCGTCACGGGTGGATTCCAGGACACACTCTAGGCGGCGCAGCACGGTGAACGGCAGGATCACCTTGCCGTAGTCATGCCTGCGATAGTCACCGCGCAGCAGGTCGGCGACAGCCCAGGCGTGGTTGGACAGTTGGGAGTGCTTACCGAGGTCCAACGGGGGTCCTTCTCTCGTGGCGACCGGGAGGACAGTGTCCTCAAGTGTGAGGGGAATACGAAGAGCGGGAGGGCTGATCCAGTGGAAAAGTCATTGTTGCGGAGGTGTCAGCCCGCCACCGGTCAAGGCTGAGGAGACGATCCTGGCGGTTTCGGCGGCTAGTTCGTGCATGTGCCGGGTTGCCTCCTCCAACCGGTGCAGCTCGCGGAAGGCGGAGCCGTACCGGACCTGCTCTTCCAGTGGGAGGAGCGGCACCTTGAACCGCAGCGGATCGATGGGAATGTAGGAACGCAGACCGGATGCGGCTGCGAGATTCTCCTCCGTGAGTGAGAAGCCGGCCAGGAACCACGGGTCCAGCCGGGACGGGTCCACCCGGAGGGCGACCATGTCGGCGCCCAGCATGGCTCCCGCGTGGCGATCGTCAACCACCCGGAACCTCGCTCGCTCTCGCAAGGCGACCCCCTTTGGAAGGATGACGTCTCCCGCCGCCACGATGACTGGCGTGGCCGGTTCAGGCCGGAGAACGGCAAGCAGACCGCCCCGGACGAGATCGCTGATCAAGGCGGTGCGCCATGTCCTCGGCTGGTCTGACGCAGACCATCGTTGAGACGAGATCGCCTTGTCCAGATCGGCATGACTCTGGGAGAGCTGGCTGAGAAGAAGAGTGGCCTGCTGAAAAGCCTCTGCCGGCTCGAGTTGCGCACTGTGCAGGTGCCGGATCGGTGTGAGATCGACGTTGTCGCCGAAGAGTTCGACCACGGGGACCGCCCTGGCTCTACCGGGCACCGGTTCGAATTCAACCGGGTCGTTGAGGAAGGCCCGCCAAGTGGCGAGGGTGGTCTCCGTGAGGGTCTCCCAAGCAGGCGTTTCGTCGCCGCTTCCTTCGGACAGGTCGAGCATCAGGATCGGTTCGGCAACCGCACTGGGAGGGGGATTGCGCAACACCCACAGGTGAAGGCCGACGTGCAGCGGAACTGCGAGGCCGGGTGGCAGGGCGATCACGGCTCGGATGGCACCCGCTTTGAGTAGCTCGGTGCGAATCTTTCGGCTGGGCGTGCGCGTGGCCGTGGACGGCGGTAGCAGGAGCACCGCGTGGCCACCAGGGGCAAGGTGGGCGAGTGCGTGCTGTACCCATGCCAGCTCGCTCTCACCGCGGGACGGCGTGCCGTACGTCCAGCGAGGGTCGTAGGCCAGTTGGTCGTGACCCCACTCGCGGTCCCCGAACGGTGGGTTGCACAGAACCGCGTCTGCCTTCAGCCCATGGAAGGCATCGACGCGAAGACTGTCGCCAATGCGCACCAGCGTCGAGGCCTCCGGGCGGGACAGTGTCAGGCGTATGGTGCTCCGCAGCGCCTGCACCTCCAGCCGATCCTGCCCGAGCAGCTCGGTCGCTCCCCGACTGCCCGCAGCATCGAGGAGTGACCCACCGCCGCAGGCAGGGTCGAACACCGTCTCGGGGTAGTGGTCATCGGTCCGCAACAGGGCTGCCATAAGGTCAGCGAGCTGGCGTGGGGTGGTGAAAGCGCCAGGGGAGTTGCTGTCGGCGAGCTCTCGTTCGGCCAAGACGTCCAGGACAGCAGGACCACCCTCGTCGCGCACGCTGCTCGCGATGGCTCGGAGTACCGGTGCATCGTCGGTCTCATAGGTCAGCGTGGAGCTTCCCGGGAGGTCAGCGAGACTGACCACGGCCTGGTTGGCCGCCTCGACGAGCGCCTTGTCCGGCAGGGCGGTCCAATCGCGCTCGGCTTGCACAACGGCGAGCACGAAGGGCAGAAGCTGGTGCGCGATGGCGGTTCCCTGCCGGAGCCGTAGCAGCGTGCGGAGCTCAGCCAGAGCAGAACCCGATTTCGTCTGCCCGTGAGCTGCCAACCAGACCCGCACGGCTTCCAGGTCGTAGAGCGGACTGGTGTCTGCTCCAGCGGCAGGAGCGGGAAAGTCCGCGTGACGCCGCCGCCAATTGCTGACGGTGGCTCTGGTGACCCCGGCCAGCCGGGAGATCTCGGCGGCGGTCACGTACACCGGCTGCTGCGGCATGGTCTCCTCGTTCCCTTGGCGACTGCCGTGATGGTAACCGCGAAAAGCAGTCTTAGACAAGCGGGAACTTTTTAACAGCGCTTTCAGTCATACTCGGTGCAAGCTGTCCTCCTCTCACCCTCTTCCCCTTGGAGCACGCCATGGCACCCGCGACCCTGCCCGCCACCGTTTACCGACTCGCCGGCATCGCACCCACTGCGGACGCGATGTTCGACGCCACCTCCACCGGCCGCCTCGCGGCGCCGGGCGTCGATGTCATGGAGCTCGACATCGACGGTTCGCCGGCGGTTCTCTACTTCCGCCAGCACCCACCATCTAAGGCCGGGTGGACTCCTGGCCTCTCCGCGCTCACAGGCGTATCGCTTCCGCTGATCAGGCAGGACTGCGAAGCGGTACTGATCGTGGCGGCGGAGCCGTACGTCTATGCGCTCGGTTTCGGTCAGGGTTACCTCGCGGTCACTGACTCCCGTGAGCCGGGCTTCGGTTTGCACTGCGCGTTGCGTGCGGTCGACCCGGCACGAGTGCGCGACGTGGGTCGACGGGCGCTCGGCGGCCTGCCACGACACGACTCCACCTACGTCCCGGACGGCATCCCCATCGGTGGCGTCGGCATCCGAGACTACGCCGAGTTGGTCAAGAAGCTCGGTGGCCTGATCAAGGCCGCCGACCTCGGTCTCAGCCACCGGGAAAGCGTCTCTGTCGAAGGTGCTGACGGGTTGCGCTTGCCCATCCCGCTGGAGCCGACGGCGTTTCGAGCCCTGCTGCACCGGTTGAACGAGATCAGCGAGCGCGAGGTGCCGCCCGACTTCGAACGGCTGGAAGCCATCCGGCCAGTGGGCTCCGAGTCGCTCCGCGACAAGCTGGACGCGCTGCTTGATGAGGCACTCCGCGGGCAGGGCGACGCCCAGCTGTGTGTGGCCGTCCCGGCCGCCCTGGTCGATCTGCGCCACGAGGCGCGCTCATACCGCATCAAGGTTGGTAGCGTCGCGATCGTCCGGGAGGAGCTCGATCTTGACGACCTCCGCCGTCGGTGCAAGGTGCAGTACTGCACCAGCCCCTCCGCCGCGCTCCGCGACGGGACCGTCGAGATGTGTGCCGACCGTGAAGGAAAGGAGCCGATCGGCAGGGCCCGGGCCATCCGCTGGTTCGAGGCCGTGGTGGCGATTAGGTCACGCATCTACCAGCTCAGCGACGGGGAATGGTACGAGTGCGGTGCCGGCTACGTCGAGTCGATGCGGCGCCGACTGCAGCAGCTCATCGTGCCCGAGTCGGAGGTGACCATGTTGCCGTGGCGGGCCGGTGAGTCCGAGGAGGACTACAACGTGCGCATGCAGAACACGTTCGGACGAGGCCGGTATCTGTGCCTTGATCGCCAGTTCAGCCGGACCCGGCAGCAGCGGCGGGGTAAGGGTTACGAAGCGTGCGACGGGTTGACCGACCTGCACACGCTTGTGCATGTCAAAGCGGCGCACAGCTCGGAGCCCCTCAGCCACCAGTTCGCCCAGGCGCTGATCTCGACCCGGACGTTGTACAACGAATCGGATGCTCGCGCGAAGTTCAGCGCGAAGGTGGCGGAGCTGAGTGGCGGCCTGCTGACCGTGCCAGAGAACTTCGTGCCGGGCAAGATCGTGCTGGCCATCCTCCTCAAGGGCAAGGAACTGACTCCCGACTCGCTCTACCCGTTCGCCCAGGTCGCGCTCGTCGCACTCGCCGATACGCTCCAGCGTGATCACGGGGTGATCGTCGAGGTTGTCGGCATCCCGAACGATTCCTCGGCTGAGGAGGGCGACTGACAGCTCGACAGCATCACTACCTGGCACGATCTGGATCGGACGTCCTCAGCTAACGTAGCTCCGCCGGAAAGCGGAAGGCCATGCTGCCGCACCGCTTCCGGGTGCCCGAGCCTTTAGCAGCCCTGCGCTCCGGGTCGGCTTGCCACCGGATGACATGGCTGACCGTGGTCAATAGTCCTCAGCTGATCGACGCTGATTTTGGCCATCCAGCGATCATGGGAGCAACGGGCCAGGTCCTCAGCGGTGACCTCGGCCGGGTCGAAGATCCTGGTGATCAGTCGGATGCGCTCGCCCTTGCGGTCGGGCACCGCTCAATCGATCACCCGGACAATCACCGCATCTTCGGGATCGAGGTCCCGGCCCTGTCCGCTCAGGCGGACCACGCCGCAAGGAGTTCCGCCGGACCGTACGCGGCGTCGAGCCCCGTGCAGTCGGTCCCGCTGCGCGAGGCGGCGACCACCGGGACGGGATCCGACGTGAGCGCGGCGCGGTGCCGGTGCAGCGCCGCGAGATCGTGCCGGTCGAACGGGGAGTTCTCGAGCCACTTCACCGAGCCGACGAAGAGCAACTCCTTGGCGATCGGCCCACGGTCCGCTCCCACGATGTCGATCTCCACATCGTTGGTACGGGTCCAGTAACCACCTATGACGGGGGCGGCGGGAAGGTTCGCGTCGGGCAGCAGCCGTGCCAACGCCTCGCGCACCAGAGGTTCGACGGCCCTGCCGCGCCAGCTGGTCCAGTTCTCGCGGATGCGGCGCAGCGTCAGGTCACCTCGGCCCCGCTCGATCTCCTCCATCGCCGGACCCAGGAGCTTCAGCCAGAAGCGGAGGTGGGAGTCCTTGACCCGGTAACGGCGGTCCTTCGAGGGCCGAGTCGAAACAGGAAGCTCTGCCGCGATGACCCGCTTGTCCGTGAGAAGCTCCAGCGCCCGATGGAGCGGGGTCGCCCCGATCCCGCCGGCGGCGCGGGCGATGTTGGTGAAGTTCCGCGCACCGCTGCCGATCGCTGAGAGGACAACGCGGCAACTAGGCGAGGGCGCCGGCCAGCCAGTCGAAGGCCCGCTCCTGCATCGGGACGTCGAAGCTGTGCGGCACGCCGGCGAAGACCGCCTCGTACGCGCCGGGGGCGTCCCGGTAGCGGGCGGCGATCGTCTCGTGGGCGCGGCGCATGCCCGCGGCGGGGAACAGCTCGTCGCGGGTGGCGTACTGCACCATGAGCGGGGCGGGGGCGCGGGAGGCCACCAGGTCCGGCCAGTCGGCCAGGCGCGGCAGGCCAGGCGGGTAGAACATCCAGGTGTGCCGGGCGACGTGCCCGTCCAGCAGGTCGCGGTAGCTGCTGGCCATCGCGGCCACCACGACCGCGTCCATGTGCTCGTCGAACGCGCCGAGCAGCCCGGCGCGCAGGCCGCCGCCCGACAGGCCCGCGCAGCCGGTCCTCGACACGTCGGGACGGGAGCGCAGGTACGCCGCGGCGGCCAGGTCCTCGCCGGCGACGACCCCGGCGAACGAGGTGCCGAGCACGGCGCAGTGCTTGGCCACCACGTGCTCGTGGGCGCCGGCGGCGGCGTCGTAGCGGTCGGCCTCGCTCTCCGGGCCCGGCGGCAGGTCGAGCGGGAAGCGGCGGCTGCCCCACACGAACACGTCGTGCGCGAGGACCACGAAACCGCGGCGGGCCAGGGCGTTGGCGAACGCCCGGCCGCCGTAGAGGTCCGCGCGCAGCCTCGCCACCTCAGGGGACGGGCCCTCGGGGGCGTCGGCGATCTTCTCCTTGCCGGCCCATTTCATGCCGGCGTGGCAGTGCAGCGCCACCACGCCGGGGAGCGGGCCAGAGAGCGGGCCGGTCGCGTCCGCGGGCTTGAGCAGGAACGCGCGGGTGCGCGGGCCGAAGCCGACGGACCACGACAGCTCCTCGCCGTACAGGTCGCCGTCGGTCCAGGAGCGCTCCACCCGCACGTCGTCAGCGTGCAGGTCGAGCACCCCCATCGCGTCCCGCGCCGCCTCCCGCAGCTCCGGGCCGGGCTCGGGGTAAACCCCGAACTGCGCCCCGGTGACCCCGGCCAGCTCCCGGAAGAGCTCAGCCGACACGGGTGCCGTGGTCCGACAGGTGGACCGGGGCGCCGGTGCGGGCGGAGAGGGTGGCGGCGACGCCGGTCAGCACGCTGCGGATGCCGTCGCGGTAGCCCGCCTGGCGGGCCAGGGGGTCGCCGTCCGGCCCGCGGAAGACGTCGTTCAGCAGCAGCCGGTCACCGCCCCCGTGCCCGCCCGCGCCGCTCTCGATGGCGATCTCCTCCGGCTCGCTCCAGTGCCGCCGCAGCAGCAGCCGCTCGGACGAGCCGGTCGCGTGCTCCTTGGCGGCCGCGCTCGGGTCGATGGCCGCGTGCGGCGGCGTCCACTCCCGCTCGACGACGTCCAGCTCCAGCCGCCCGGCGGTGCCGTTGAAGGCGACCCGGTAGCCTTCCCACGGAGCGTGGGCGTGCAGCGAGTAGGTGAGGATCGCCCGGTTGGTGTAGCGCACCAGCACCGACATGTTGTCGTCGATGTCGATGCCCTCGCCGAAGACGTCCTGGTCCCGGACGTAGCCGTCCTCGTGCTCGGCGTCCAGGTAGAGGCGCTTGAGCCGGGGATCGGCGGAGATGTCCAGGATGAACGGGTCCGAGCCCAGCCCGGGAGCGCCCTGCCCTCGCTCGGGGCGCTCCTCGACGCCGCGCTCCCTCGCGTTGGCGGCGCCGTAGAAACGCAGGTCGGTCTGGGCGAAGACGAGCTCGGGCGCGGCGCCGAGCCACCAGTTGACGAGGTCGAAGTGGTGGGTCGACTTGTGCACGAGCAGCCCGCCCGAGCTGGCCCGCTGCCGGTGCCAGCGGCGGAAGTAGTCGGCGCCGTGGATGGTGTCCAGCGTCCACTCGAAGTGCACGGAGGTCACCTCGCCGATCGCGCCCTCCATGAGCAGCCGGCGCACCGCGGAGTTGCGCGGGGAGTACCGGTAGTTGAAGGTGACGATCAGCTTGCCGCTGCTGCGCTCCGCGGCGGCGGCGATGGCCGCGCAGCCCTCGGCGTCCACGGTGAGCGGTTTTTCGACGATGACGTCCCGACCGGCGTCGAGCGCCGCGCACACGTAGCGGGCGTGCGTGGCGTCGACGGTCGTGACGATGACCGCGTCGGCGAGCTCGAGCACCTTGTCGAACTCATCGGGCGCGAAGCACGGCACCTCCTGGCCGATCCGCTCGACGTAGTAGTCCATGCGGGTCCGGTTGAGGTCGCACAGGGCGACGATGGTGCCGGCGTCACGCCACTCTCCGAGCAGCGCGTCGACGTACATCTGCGCGCGGTGCCCGAGCCCGACGAACGCGTACCTCATGTCTCTCCTCAGCCGGCGATGGAGGCGTTGGCCTCCGTGATGAACTTCTGGGCGGCGTCGTCAGGCGTCATCCGGCCGAACATGACCTCCTCGGAGTACCGGGTGAGGATGTCCTCCATGGCGCTCGCGCCCTTCGGCGGGGCGGGCGGCGGGTCGGACATCTCGCCGCGGGTCTTGTCGAGGAAGTCGAGCGTCTTCTTGTCGGCGTCCGGCAGCTTGTCCCGGACCGCCGCGAGCACCTTGGAGCTGGCGGGCAGGCCGCGGTCGCTGAGGATGATCTGGCCCGCCTCGGGGTCGTTGACCATGAAGTCGATGAACTTGGCCGCCTCGGCCGCGTGCGCGGACTTGGAGGAGGCGGTGTAGAACATCGCGGGCTGCAGGAACATGCCGCCCGTCGTCGCGCCCTGGACCTTCGGCATGCGCAGCAGCTCCAGGTTCTGGCCGGACGCCTTCGCCGCCGCGCCGAGCTGGTTGCTCCACCACATGCCCATCGCGCCGCTGTTGGTGCCGAGCAGCGACTGGTCGATGCTGGTGGCGCCGATCTCGGAGCTCTTGGCGGCGTCGGGGGCGCCCTTGGTCTTGATCAGGTTCTGCATGATGCCCCACCAGTCCTTGACGGTCTGGGGGCTCAGGCCGAGCTTGTTGCCGTTGTAGAAGGGCTCGCCCTTCTGCGCGGCGTAGATCTGGAGGTAGGCCGGGTTCCAGCTGAGCTGGGTGCCGATCTGCTTGCCGCCGCTCCCCGAGGTGATCTTGGAGGCGAACTGCACGAAGTCGTCCCAGGTCCACGAGGTGTCGTCGGGCAGCTTGGCGCCGCTGCTCTCGACCGCGGCCGGGTTGACGATCAGCGAGAAGGCGTTGACGCCGGTGGGGATGGCGAACTGCTTGCCGTCGATCGCGCCGGTGGACAGCACCTTGGCGTCGATGTCGGCCGTGTTGACCTTGCTGGCCAGGTCGGCCAGCGTGCCGCGGTCGGCGTACTCGCGCAGGCCGCGGATCTCCAGGGTGATCACGTCCGGCGCGTCGTTGCCGGCGACCTTCGTGGACAGCGTCTCGTAGTAGCTGGCGAAGTCGGAGAACTCGCCCTCGACGTCGATGGTGGGGTTCTTGGCCTCGAACTTCTTGATGGCCTCTTCGGTCATCTTCTGCCGAGCGTCGCTGCCCCAGTAGGAGAAGCGCAGCTTGATCTTGCCGTCGGCGGTCTCGCCGCCGCTGCCGCCACTGCCGCACGCCGCGGTGACCGCCAGCACGGCGGTGGCCAGCAGCGCCGCCGACCACGTCTTCTTGCCAGAGCTCACGGCTCTACCTCCTAGGGGGTGTTCGGTTGGGGGGGTGGGTGAAGGGACTACTTCAGGCCGGTGGTGGCCACGCCGCGGATGAGGTACTTCTGGCCGACCAGGAAGAAGCCGAAGATCGGCCCCAGCGCGAGGATCGACATGGCGAACATCGGCCCCCAGGACGAGTCGCTGCTGGCGTCCAGGAACGTACGAAGTGCCACCGGAACGGTGAAGTTGTCCGGATTGTTGAGGTAAAGAAGCTGGCTGAGGAAGTCGTTCCACGTCCAGATGAACGTGAAGATCGCGGTCGTGGCCAGGGCCGGCAGGCAGAGCGGCATGACGACCCTGAGGTAAATCCGCCAGTATCCCGCCCCATCTATCTCGGCTGCCTCGTCCAGCTCCCTGGGCAGTGTACGGATGAACTGCACCATCAGGAAGATGAAGAACGCGTCCGTCGCCAGCACCTTCGGCATCACCAGCGGCCAGATGGTGTTGATCAGGTCGAGCTCGGAGAACATGATGTACTGCGGCACGATCACCACGTGGTGCGGCAGCATGATCGTGCCCAGCATGAGGGCGAACCACAGCTTCTTCAGCGGGAAGGTCAGCCGGGCGAAGGCGTACGCGGCCAGCGAGCAGGCCACCAGGTTCGCCACCACCGACAGCGCGGTGATCACGGCCGAGTTCCACAGGTAGTAGCCGAAGGGGTGCTTGAGCGCGTACCAGCCCTCGGTGTAGTTCTCCAGGGTGACCGTGCTGGGCCACAGGCCAGGCTCGCGGAAGATCAGCTCCTCGGGCTTGAGCGAGCTGGAGATCATCCAGAGCAGCGGGTACAACATGACCAGGCCGAAGCCGATCAGCAGCACGTGCTTGACCAGCGGTCCGCCGTTGAGGGGGCGGAACAGGACCGGGACCGGCCGCCTACTTGTCGTCGCCATAGAAGACCCAATACTTGGAAGCGAGGAAGTTCACCCCGGTGAGGGCCGCGATGATGAGCAGCAGGACCCACGCCATCGCGGCGGCGTAGCCCATGTCGTAGCTCTTGAAGCCCTTGAGGTAGAGGTAGAGGGTGTAGAACAGCGTCGAGTCGGCGGGGCCGCCCTTGCCGTTGCTCACGATGAAGGCCTGCGTGAACGACTGGAACGACTTGATGATCTCCAGCACGAGGTTGAAGAAGATGATCGGCGTCAGCAGCGGCATCGTGATCGACTTGAACTGGCGGAGCACGCCCGCGCCGTCCACCGCGGCGGCCTCGTAGTAGCTCGACGGGATCTGCCGCAGGCCGGCCAGGAAGATGATCATCGGGGCGCCGAACGTCCACACGTGCAGGAGGATCAGCGTGCCGAGCGCGGTGTCGGGGTCGCCCACCCAGCCCTGACCCTCGATGCCGAAGATCCCGAGCACCGCGTTGACCAGGCCGTCCGCGCCGAACACCTTGCGCCAGAGGATGGCGATGGCCACGCTGCCGCCCAGCAGGGAGGGCAGGTAGAAGATCGAGCGGTAGAACGACAGGCCGCGCAGCCCGCGGTCGAGCACCAGCGCCAGGGCGAGGGCGAAGGCCAGCTGCAACGGGACCGAGACGACCACGTAGATGGTGGTCACCTTGAGCGAGGCGATGAACCTCGGGTCCTCGGTGAACATCCGGACGTAGTTGTCGAGCCCGATCCACTTGGCCTCCTGGAGGAGGCTGTAGTCGGTGAAGGAGAGGTAGAGCGAGGCGAAGATCGGACCGATCGTGATGACGAGCAGGCCGAGGAACCAGGGCGCCAGGAAGAGGTAGGCGGCCCGCGCCTCGCGGCGGGAACGTTTGGTGGAGCGGTGACCGCCCTGCGCGGGTGGACTCGCCGCCTTCCGGGGCTTCACCGCCACCGAGTCAGCCATGACGGAACTCATTCGTCATCACGGACCTTCCGGCGAAATGTGAATGGATAGCGCTTTCCTATAGCTGCCGGGAAAGTTACGTCAACCCTTTGCAGGCGTTACATAGCCGTTACCGATATATCGCCACGGCGTTTCCCCTGGTGACACGGGTGCCCTCCGGAGAAGTCAGACAAATTTGCTTCTGGATTAGTACAACCGGTTGCAGCAGGCACGCTATCGTGGCGCTGCGGTCGAGTCCCTGACGACCAGCCGGGTCTCCAGCGACGTCGTGGCGGCCACCTCCTGGATGAGCAGATCGACCGCCAGCCGGCCGGCGGCGGCCGTCGGCATGGCCACAGTGGTGAGCTTGGGCCGATTGAGCCGTCCTGGAACGATATCGTCGATCCCCACCACGGAGACGTCCCCGGGCACCTCCAGTCCGAGATCGCCGAGCCCCTCGATGAGCCCGATGGCCACGAGGTCGTTGTAGGCGAGCACGCCGGTCGCCCCCGACTCGCGCACCCGCTCGGCGGCGGCGAACCCGCCCCGCTCGGTCGGCGCGTTCGGCCCGAGGACCACCAGGTCGACGCCGGGCACCTGCCCGGCGGCGGTGCGGATCTCGTCGCTCGTCCACGAGCCGGCCGGCCCCGCGACCAGGGCGACGCGGCGGTGCCCGAGCCCGGTCAGGTGCTCGACCGCGAGCCGCGCCCCGTGGCCGACGTCCATCAGCACGGTCGCCGCGCCCCGCAGCCGCCGGTTGATGACCACGAGCGGCACCCGCTCGGCCAGCCGCTCCAGCACCTTGTTGGAGGAGCGCGGGCTGCACAGCACCACGCCGTCCACCTGTTTGGAGAACGCCTGGATCAGCTCCTCCTCGGCGGCCGGCTCCTCGTCGGTGTCGGCCACGAACAGGTGGTAGTCGCGCTGCCTGGCGGCCGCGTGCGCCGCCTTGATGAGCGGGGGGAAGAACGGGTTGGCGATGTCGGCCACGATGAGCCCGAGGTTGTGCGTACGCCCGGTCGTGAGCGCCCGGGCCGCCCGGTTGGGGCGGTAGCCCAGCTCCTCGGCCACCGTCAGCACCCTGCTGCGGGTGGCCGCGTTGACCATGTGGGGCGCGGAGAACGTCCGCGACACCGTGGACACATGCACGCCGGACGCCCGGGCCACATCACGAATCGTCACAGTCACAGACACTCACCCTAACGCAACCGCTTGCAGAACCCACGAGTACGCTGAAAGCGCTTGCCGGTCCACCCCATGCCCGGACCTGCCGGAAACCCCCTGGTAGCACCGAGGCCAGGAAATCACCTCTTGACGCCCGGCCCCGGGGACACAAAGGTTTAGTGCAACTGTTTGCAGTCTTGAAGGAGCCCCTCACGGTGAGCAGAGTCCTCGTCACGGGAAGCGCGGGACGCCTCGGCCGCAGTGTGGTCGCCACGCTGGCGGCGGCCGGGCACGAGGTCATCGGCGTCGACAGCGCCCCCGGGACGCCGGAGGAGGCCGCGGCCACCTTACCCGCCGACCTCACCGACACGGGAGAGGCGTTCGAGGTCGTCGCGCGCTTCCGCCCCGAGTCGTTGATCCACCTGGCGGCCATCGCCACGCCGTTCAGCCGCCCCGAGTCGGTGATCTTCAAGGTCAACACGCAGCTCGCCTTCAACGTGTGCGAGGCGTCCGTGACGCTCGGCGTGCGGAACGTGGTGATCGCCAGCAGCCCCACGGTCATCGGCTACGGCGCGCCCGGCGGATGGGCGCCGGCGTACCTGCCGATCGACGAGGAGCACCCGGTGCGGCCCTGGAACGCCTACAACCTGTCGAAGGTCGCCGCCGAGCAGACCATGAAGACGTTCGCCGAGGCCGGCACCACGCACTTCGCCGCCATCCGGCCGTGCTTCGTCATCGCCCCCGAGGAGTGGGCGGGCGCCCCCACCCAGTCCGGCCACACCCTCACCGAGCGCCTCGACCGGCCCGAGCTGGGCGGGGTTTCGCTGTTCAACTACGTGGACGCCCGCGACGCCGCCGAGTTCACCGGGGTGCTCATCGAGGCGCTGCCCGAGCTGCCGAACGGCGAGGTGTTCTTCGTCGGCGCGGCCGACGCCCTCGCCAGGGAGCCGCTGGCCGAGCTGCTTCCCCAGGTGGTGCCGGGCACCGAACCGTACGCGGCGGGGCTCACCGGCGCCTCCCCCGCCTTCTCCACCACCAAGGCAGAGCGCCTGCTCGGCTGGCAGGCCAAGCGGAGCTGGCGCACCGAGCTCAAGGAAGACTCCTGATGAATCTCAGCGGTGTGCTGTTCTTCCCCGTCACCCCCTTCGACGCCGAGGGCAGGCTCGCCGAGGAGGTGCTGGCCGAGCACATCGGGCGGGGCCTGGAGCACGGGCCCGGCGGCGTGTTCGTCGCCTGCGGCACCGGCGAGTTCTCCGCCCTCTCCGAGGCCGAGCACGAGCGCGCGGTCCAGGTGGCGGCCGGCGTGGTGCGCGGCCGGGTGCCGCTGTTCGCGGGCGCGGGCGGGCCCCTCGGCGCGGCGCTCAACCAGGCGCGGGCCGCGCGGGCGGCCGGGGCCGACGGGCTGCTGCTCATGCCGCCGTACCTGGCGCAGGGGCCCGCCCACGGCCTGCGCGCGTACGTGGAGGCGATCGCGGCCGAGCTGCCGGTCATCGTCTACCAGCGCGGCTCGGTCGTGCTGGAGCCCGAGGCCGTGGTCGAGCTGGCCGGCGTCCCCGGCGTGATCGGGCTCAAGGACGGGCTCGGCGACATCGACCGCATGCAGCGGACCGTGCTCGCCGTGCGCGAGGCGTACCCGGACTTCCTGTTCTTCAACGGGCTGCCGACGGCGGAGCTGACCATGCCCGCCTACCGGGGCATCGGCGTGGAGCTCTACTCCAGCGCGGTGTTCGCGTTCGCGCCGGAGATCGCGAAGGCGTACCTGAACGGCGACGAGCGGCTGCTCACCGAGTTCTACGCCCCCCTCGTACGGCTGCGCGGCAAGGTCCCCGGCTACCCGGTCGCCCTGGTCAAGGCCGGCGTACGGCTGCGCGGCCTGGACGTCGGCGCGGTCCGCCCGCCGCTCGTGGACGTGAGCGACGACCACCTGGCGGAGCTGGAGGCGCTGATCAAGAGCGGCCTGGAGCTGGCGGCGTCATGACGGTCGCCGACCTGCGCACCGAGCTGCGCACCGCCCCGCTCCCCCGCCCCTGGGGCGCCGACGTGCCGGCCAACCACGTCGTCGTCACGCACGTCACGCTCAAGGACGGCCGCACCGGCACCGGCTTCTCGTGGACGCCGCAGATCGGCGCGCACGCCGTGCGGGCGCTGCTCGACCACGACCTGCGCGAGGCGCTGATCGGCCTGCCCCCGCACCCGGAGGTGGTGTGGGACCGGCTCTGGCGGCACACCCGCGAGGCCGGCCCCGGCGGGATCACCACGATCGCGCTGGCCGGGATCGACCTCGCCCTGTGGGACCTGCGCTGCGGCGACGCCGCCCTGCCCGACGTGCTCGGCCGGCGGCGCGACGAGGTGCCCGTCTACGGCAGCGGGGTCAACCTGCACTACTCGCTGGAGGAGCTGGTCGAGCAGGCCCGCCGCTGGACGGCCGCCGGCCTCACCGGCGTCAAGATCAAGGTGGGCCGTCCCGACCTGGCCGAGGACGTCGCCAGGGTGGCCGCCGTCCGCGAGGTCATCGGCCCCGACCGGCTGCTCATGATCGACGCCAACCAGCGCTGGGACCTGCACCGCGCCCGGCGGGCGATCGCCGCGCTGCGGGAGTTCGGCCTGCACTGGATCGAGGAGCCGCTGCCCGCCGACGACGTGGCCGCGCACGTGGAGCTGCGCCGCTCCATCGACGTGCCGGTCGCCGTCGGCGAGAACGTCTACACCGTCTACGGCTTCCGCGACCTGCTGGCCGCCGGGGCCTGCGACGTCGTCCAGCCGAACGTGGTCCGGGTCGGCGGCATCACGCCGTTCCTGCGCATCGCCGAGCTGGCCAGGACGTACGACGTCCCGGTCTACCCGCACCTGCTGAGCGAGCTGTCCGGGCAGCTCGCGCTGGCCCTGCCGCTGCCGGCCATGGCCGAGGACGTGGAGGACGCCTCCTTCGCCGCCCTCGGGCTGCTGCGGGAGCCGTACCCGGTGGAGGTGTCCGGTGGCATGCTGCGCGCGGGCGGGCACGCCGGACTCGGACTGAGGTGGTCATGATGGAGAAGGTCGTTCTGGCAGGGGCCAACGGGCACGGCCGGCACCACCTGGGCAACCTGCGCGCCCTCGCCGCCCAAGGGCTGGTCGAGCTGGTCGGGATCTGCGACGTGCGGCCGGTCGAGGTCGACTTCGGCACGCCGCTGCAGTCGCCCGACCTGGGCGAGCTGATCGAGAAGACCGGCGCGGAGTTCACCATCATCTGCACGCCGATCCACACGCACGCCGACCTCGCGGTGACCACGCTCAGGGCGGGCTCCCACGTGCTGCTGGAGAAGCCGCCGGCGCCCAGCCTCGAGGAGCACCGGCGGATCGCCGCGGCGGTCGAAGAGACCGGGCGGGCGCTCCAGGTCGGCTTCCAGTCGCTCGGCTCGGCGGCCGTCCCCGCGCTGCGCGAGCTGATCGCGAGCGGCGCGCTCGGCACGGTGCGCGGCATCGGCGGCGCGGGCGCCTGGGAGCGGCCGGCGGCGTACTTCACCCGCTCGGCCTGGGCCGGCAGGCGCCGGCTGAACGGCGTGGACGTCGTGGACGGCGCGCTCACCAACCCGTTCGCGCACGCCGTCGCGACCGCGCTGGCGCTCACCGGCAGCGGCGTCGCCGGCATCGAGACCGAGCTCTACCACGCCAACCCGATCGAGTCGGACGACACCTCCTGCGTACGGATCCGGCTCGACGACGGGCTGACGATCACGGTCGCGGTGTCGCTGTGCGCGGCCGAGCGGCACGAGCCGTACCTCGTCGTGCACGGCGACCGGGGCCGCGCCACGCTCGTCTACACCCAGGACCAGCTCCGGGTCGAGCACGCCGACGGCTCGGTCACCACCACCGTCCACGAGCGCACCGGCCTGCTGGAGAACCTCATCGACCACGTCAGGACGGGCGCGGAGCTGCTGGTGCCGCTCGCCCGCACCGAGGCGTTCACCGAGGTGCTGGACGCCGTGCGGCGCGCCCCCGAGCCGCTGCCGATCCCCGAACGGCACCAGGTGGTCGAGCGGGACGCGGCCGGGCAGGTCGTGCGCCGGCTGCTGCCCGGCATCGCCGGGCTGACCGCCCGCAGCGCGGACGAGCTGGCGCTCTACTCGGAGCTGGACGCGCCGTGGTCGCGGGTGAACCTGCTGGCCGGCGGCACGGAGGTGGCGTCCTACGAGATCCGGCCCGACCTGCCGGCCACCGACTCGCCCCGGCCGTACCTGCACCGGGTGCGGACGCTGGGCGGGGTCGAGGTCACCGAGGTGCGGCCCGAGGACCACGTGCACCACCTGGGCGCGGGCGTGGCGATCTCCGACCTCGGCGGGGTGAACTTCTGGGGCGGGCGCACGTACGTCAAGGACCAGGGGCCGGCCTGGCTGGACGACCACGGCACGCAGCGGCACCGGGCGTTCACGAGGCTCGACGACGACGGCTTCGCGGAGGAGCTGGAGTGGGTGGGCCCGGACGGGCGGGTCGTGGCGCGCGAGGAGCGGGTCGTCGCCGCCCGGCCGGTGGGGGACGGCGCGTGGGCGCTCGACTTCGCGTTCACGCTGACGAACCTCACCGGGGCGCCTGTCGAGGTCAACAGCTCGGCCACCAAGGGGCGCGCGGGGGCGGGCTACGGCGGCTTCTTCTGGCGCGCGCCCGGCACGTCCACGGACCGGGCGACGCTTCCCGGGGGCGAGGAGGCCGTGCACGGGAGTCGCGACCGGTGGGTGGCGCTGTCCGGCACGGACCCGGACGGGCGGGACTGGACGCTGGTGTTCGTCCAGGACGACGGAGACGCCTGGTTCGTGCGCAACGCCGAGTATCCGGGGGTGGGGCAGGCGCTGGCCTGGGACCGGCCGCTGGTCGTCGATGAGCGGCTGACCCGCCGGGTCGTCACGATCGTCGCCGACGGCCGCCTGACCGCCGGCCAGGCCGCCGCCCTCGCCGCCCAGGTCTGACCCCCGTCACTCGCCGGCCTCGGGGGCCGCGGGGCGGGGGCCGGTGGACTCGTGGCGGAGGAGGCGGAGGGCGCCGCGGGAGAGGGCCGTCAGGATGTCGGCGCACTCGTCCAGGTCGGGGTAGCGGCCCTCCAGGTGGCCGATGGCGAGGGCGTTGGTGGCGGCGTTGATGCCCTCGGCGATCATCTCCAGCCGCCGCCGGTCCCGCTCGTCGTCGGCGGTGTAGCCGAGCGCGGCGAGGTCGGCGGCGTGGTGGTCGCGGTAGGCCGCGGCCGACCGCACGGCGAAGTCCCGCAGCGACGACGACGGGTCGTGCCGCGCCCGGAGCTGGATGCGCAGCAGCTCGGGGTGGCGGCAGATGGCCTCCAGCGGGATGCGGAAGGTCTCGCGGTGCCGCCGGAGGTCGCCGGGCTCCTCGCGGGCCTTGCGCCGGGCCTCGCGCATCGCGCCGCGCAGCCGTTCGCCGCCCTCCTCGGCCAGCACCCGCAGCAGGTCCTGCATGTCCTTGAAGTGCACGTAGAAGCTGGACTGGGCGATCCCGGCGGCCTTGGCCACCTTGACGGTGCTCAGTCCGGCCTCGCCCTCCTGGTCGAGGATCGCGAGCGCGGCCCGGATCAGCCGCCGCCGGGTCTGGTCCTTCGCCTCGCTTCTGCTGAGCGGTGTCGTCATCACGCGGTCCTCTAGGGTCTTGTGCGATTTTTCACCGATAGTACTATCGGTGAAATTGCTCTCGGGGGGACGATCCGGGAGGAGGCGTGTATGAAACGCTGGAGAACGCCGGCCACGCTGTTACTGGCCACGGCCGTGCTGCTGGCCTGCAGCGGCCAACGCCCGGTGGCCGGCCCGCCGGGCGGGCCGGCGTCCGCGGGCTCGTCGGCGGCGGCGTCGGGGCCCACGCAGGGCGGCCGGCTGGTGTACGGGCTGAGCGCCGACGCGAACGGGTTCAACCCGGTGACCGACCAGTTCGCGGCACAGAGCTACAGCATGGTCACCACGATCATCGAGCCGCTGGTGGCGGTGGCCGCCGACGGGAGCTGGAAGCCGTACCTGGCGGAGTCGGTCACCCCCAACGACACGTACGACGAATGGACGATCAAGGTCAGATCGGGCATCGCCTTCTCCGACGGCATCCGGCTGACCGGTGACATCGTCAAGGCCAACCTGGAGGCGCAGAAGGCGTCGCCGCTGACCGCGGCGGTGTTCGTGCCCATCAAGTCGTTCGAGCTGGCCGACCCGATGACGGTCAAGGTCAGGCTGTCGCAGCCGTGGGTGGCCTTCCCCTACTACCTCGCCGCCCAGAACGGCATGATCGTGCCGCCCGCCTCGCTCGCCGACCCGAAGACGGCCAGCCTCAAACCGGTCGGCACCGGGCCGTTCCTGTTCAAGGAGTACGTGCCGGACAACCGAATGGTCGTCGTCAAGAACCCGCACTACTGGCGGCAGGGGCTGCCGTACCTGGACGAGATCGAGTTCCGCGTCCTGCCGGACAGCCAGACCCGCGCGCAGACCCTGGAGGCCGGCGGCATCGACGCCATCGGCACCTCCCGCGACGAGGACCTGACCAAGTTCGGCGCCATGAAGGACGCCTACACCGTGCACCGGTCCCAGGGCATGGCGGTCGCCGAGTACATGTTCCTGCTCAACACCGCCGTCGCGCCGCTCGACGACGTACGGGTGCGCCGCGCCCTCGCCCACGCCACCGACCGCAAGACGGTCATCTCGACCCTGCGCGGCGGGCTGACCGAGCCGGCCGACGGACCCTGGTCGAAGGACTCCCCCTGGTACGCCGCCGGCGGCTACCCCGACTACGACCTCGCCAAGGCCACCGCCCTCGTCAAGGAGGTCGAGGCGGAGAAGGGCCCGATCCGCTTCGAGCTGATCTCCACCCCCGACCCGAACACCATGCAGGGCGTCGAACTGGCCCAGGACATGTGGCGCAAGGCGGGCATCGAGGTGTCGATCAAGCAGGCCGACCAGGCCGACCTGATCAACCGCGCGATCACCGGCGGCTACCAGGCCACCGTGTGGACGCAGTTCTCCGCCCAGGACCCCGACGGCGAGTACATCTGGATGCACCAGGCGTACGCCAAGCCGGTCGGCGCCATCTCGCTCAACATGACGAGGCTCAAGGACGACCGGCTCAGCAAGGCCTTCGACGTCGGCCGGATCAGCCCGGACGAGGCCACGCGCAAGCAGGCGTACGCGACCGTGCAGGAGCGCCTGCGCGAGCTGGTCCCGTACGTGTTCGTCGACCACCTCGACACCGGCGCGATCATCGCCCGGTCGCGCGTGCAGGGCATCGGCGAGCACGCGCTGCCGGACGGCGAGAAGGGGCTGCCGCTGACCGGCTCGCCCATCCCCTACCACCCGTTCACGCAGATCTGGGTCACCCAGCGGTGATCGTCGTCCACCGGCTGGTCCGGCTCCTGATCGTGCTGCTCGCGGTCACCTTCCTGTCGTACGCACTGCTCAACCTGCTGCCCGGCGATCCGGTCACGCAGATCCTGGGCCTGTCGGCGACGGAGGAGGCCCGCGCGCAGGTGCGCCAGGAGCTGGGCCTGGACCAGCCGCTGCTGGTGCGCTATCTCGACTGGCTGGGCGGGATCGCGACCGGCGACTTCGGCACCTCGTACATCACCAGGATGCCGGTCGCCGCGGAGCTGGCCGAGCGCCTTCCCGTCACGCTGGAGCTGCTGGTCGCGGCGCAGGTCATCGCGCTCGGCCTGGCGATCCCGATCGGCGTGGCCGCCGCCCGCCGCGCGGGCCGGGCCCTCGACCAGGCGCTCACCGCCCTCAGCTTCGCGCTGCTGTCGACGCCCGTGTTCGTGCTCGGCGTGCTGCTCATCCTGGTCTTCGCGGTGACCTGGCAGGTCGTGCCCGCGACCGGGTGGACGCCGATCTCGCTCGACCTGGGATGGAACCTGACGTCGGTGATCCTGCCGGCGGTCACGCTGGGCTGCGGGCAGCTCGCCGTCTACGCGCGGCTGCTGCGTACGGACCTGATCGCCACCCTCCAGGAGGACTACATCACGCTCGCCCGCGCGCGCGGGCTGTCGCCGCGCCGCATCCTGTGGCGGCACGCGCTGCGCCCGTCCGCCATCACGCTCATCACCGCCGTCGGGCTCAACCTGGGCGCGCTCATCGGCGGCGCGGTCATCATCGAGACCCTCTTCGGGCTGCCCGGCGTCGGGCGGCTCATCGTCGACTCCATCTTCTCCCGGGATTACCTGTCCGTTCAGGGAGGCGTCGTGCTGATCTCGGTCGGCTACGTGGCCGTCAACGTCGCGGTGGACCTCGTGTACGCCGCCGTGGACCCCAGGATCCGTCGTGCGTAGGGCCTGGCGGCGGCTGCGCGGGACGCGCCTCGGGCTCGGGTTCTGGCTGGCGACCGGCTGGATCCTGCTGGTGCTGCTGGCCGCGCTGCTGGCGGACGTGCTGCCGCTCGCCCGCTACGACGAGACGCTGGCCGGCCCGCCCCGGTCGGGGCCCTCGCCGGCTCATCCCTTCGGCACCGACGGGCTCGGCCGCGACGTGCTGAGCCGCGTGGTGCACGGGGCCCGCGTCTCGCTCGGCGTCGGTCTCGGCGCGGTGCTGCTCGGGCTCGCCATCGGCGCGCCGCTCGGGCTGCTCGCCGGCTACCGCAGGAAGGCCGCCGACGCGGTGATCATGGCGTTGAACGACGTGGCGCAGGCGTTCCCCGCGCTCGTCTTCGCGCTGGCCGTGGTGGCGTTCGCGGGCGCGAGCCTGCGCAACGTGATCATCGTGCTGGGCGTGCTCGGGGTGCCGTCGTGGGTGCGGCTCGTGCGCGGGTCCACGCTCACCTACGCCGGACGGGAGTTCGTGCTCGCCGCCCGGGTGCTCGGCGTCCGCGACCGGCGCATCCTGTGGCGCGAGGTCGTGCCGAACGTCGCCGTGCCGGCCTCGTCGTACGCCTTCATCGGCATGGCCGTGGTCATCGTCGCCGAGGGCAGTCTCGCCTTCCTCGGCCTGTCGGTCCAGGCGCCCACGCCGACCTGGGGCGGCCTCATCAACGAGGGCCGCACCATCATGGAGGACGCCCCCAACGTGGTCCTCGCGCCGTCGGTCGCGATGTTCCTGACCGTGCTGTCGTTCAACCTGGTCGGCGACCGGCTGCGGGCGCTGACCGACGTGCGGGAGATCGGCCTGGAGCCGGTGCGCCAGGCGGTGGCCGCCGTCCCCGCGCCGGCGGCGCCGCACCCCGTGCGGGACTGCCTGCTCCAGGCCGAGGACGTGCGGACCCACTTCGTCACCCCGCGCGGCCTGGTCAAGGCCGTGGACGGGGTCTCGTTCACGCTGGAGCGCGGCCGGACGCTGGCCGTCGTGGGCGAGTCGGGGTCGGGGAAGTCGATGCTCATCCGGTCGATCCTGGGCCTGCTGCCCGGCACGGCGGTGCGCGGCGGCACCGTCTACCTGTCGGGCGACGACCTGACCGCCCGCTCGCCCGCCGAGATGCGCTCGGTGCTGGGGCCGCGCCTCGGGACCGTCTTCCAGGACCCGATGACCGCGCTCAACCCGGTGCGGACCATCGGCGCCCAGGTGAGCGAGCCGCTGCGGGTGCACCTGCGGATGGGCCGGCGGCAGGCGCGCGAGGAGGCCGTGCGGCTGCTGGCCTCGGTCGGCATCCCCGACCCCGCCCGCATGCTGCGCCGCTATCCGCACCAGCTCTCCGGCGGGATGCGGCAGCGGGTGACCATCGCCATGGCGCTGTCGTGCGGGCCCGACGTGCTGTTCGCCGACGAGCCGACGACCGCGCTCGACGTCACCATCCAGGACCAGGTGCTGCGGCTGCTGCACCGGCTGCGCGAGGAACGCCACATGGCCGTGGTGCTGGTCAGCCACGACCTGTCGGTGGTCGCGCGCTGGGCGGACGAGGTCATCGTGATGTACGCCGGGCGGGTCGTCGAGCGGGGACCGGCGGCCGAGGTGTTCGCCCGGCCGCGCATGCCGTACACGGAGGCCCTGCTCCAGGCGGCGCCCCGGCTCGCCGACCCGGCCCACCACCGGCTCCGGGTCATCCCCGGCCGGCCGCCGGACCTGTCGGACCTGCCCGCCGGGTGCGCGTTCGTGGCGCGGTGCGCGTACGCCGGGGACCGCTGCGCCGCCGAGACGCCCCCGCTGGTCGAGGAGGAGGGCCGCGCGTTCGCGTGCTGGCGTCCGCTTCCGCACCGGCCGCTGAACGAGACCTCCTTGGAAGGGACGCGCATCGATGGCCGGTAGCGGGAACGCGCACCTGCGCCCACGTGACGAGGTGCTGCTGCGGGTGGAGGATCTGGTCGTGGAGTTCCCCGCCGGTCGCGGCTCCGTGCGCGACCCGAGCCCAGGCCCCGGGCTCGGCCGCGCCCGCCGGCGCACGGTGAGCGCCGTCGCCGGGGTCAGCTTCGACCTGCGCAGGGGCGAGACGCTCGGCATCGTCGGCGAGTCCGGCTGCGGCAAGTCGAGCGCGGCCCGCGCCCTGGTGCAACTGCCGAAGCCCCGCTCGGGCTCGGTGTTGCTGGACGGCGAGGAGCTGACCGCCCTGCGCGGCGAGGCGCTGCGCAGGACCCGCAGGCGGCTCCAGATGATCTTCCAGGACCCGATCTCCTCGCTCAACCCGCGCCGCCGCGTCCGCGACATCGTCGGCGAGGGCCCCCGCGTGTGGCGGCTGCCCGGCGACCGGGTGGACGAGGTGCTGGAGGCGGTCGGCCTCGATCCGCGGACGGCGGCGGAACGGCGTCCGCACGAGTTCTCGGGCGGGCAGTGCCAGCGCATCTCCATCGCCCGCGCCCTGATCCTGGAGCCCGAGGTGGTGATCTGCGACGAGCCGGTGTCGGCGCTGGACGTGTCGGTGCAGGCCCAGATCCTCAACCTGCTGGAGGACCTCAAGGCGCGGTACGAGCTGACGCTCGTCTTCATCGCCCACGACCTGGCCGTGGTGAAGAACGTGAGTGACCGCGTCATGGTGATGTATCTGGGCAAGGTGTGCGAGCTGGCGCCGGGCGAGGACCTCATCTCCCGGCCCGCGCACCCGTACACCCGGGCCCTGATCGCCTCCATCCCGAGCAGCGCCCGCCCCCTTTCCGCCCCGGCGGAAACCCTGATCGCCGGCGAGCCGCCCTCCCCCGTCGACCCGCCCTCCGGCTGCCGTTTCCGTACGCGCTGCCCGCGCGCCACGGACCGCTGCGCCCAGGAGGAGCCCCAGATCCGGCAGATCGGCGAAGACCACTGGCTGGCCTGCCACAACCCCGCACAGAACCGCTGAGAGGTGCCATGGCCATCGACTTCACCCTCGCCCCGGAGCACGAGGAGATCCGCAAGCGGGTCCGCTCGTTCATCCAGGGCACCGTCATCCCCGCCATGGAGGAGGTGCGGGAGGACGACCGGGACGCCTACCTGCGCGCCATCTTCCGGCTCCGCTCCCAGGCGAAGGCCGAGGGCCTGTGGCTGCCCCACATGCCGAAGGAGTGGGGAGGCATGGGGCTGGGGCACGTCGAGCTGGCCATGGTGCAGTCGGAGGCGGCCAAGACCCGCATCGGCCCGTGGGTGCTCAACTGCCAGGCCCCTGACGAGGGCAACATGCACACCCTGCTGCACTGGGCGACGGACGAGCAGAAGGAGAAGTATCTCCGCCCGCTGCTGGAGGGCACCCAGATGTCCTGCTTCGCGATGACCGAGCCCGAGGTCGCCGGCTCCGACCCGACCCTCATCCGGACGACCGCCGTGCAGGACGGCGACGAATGGGTGATCAACGGCCACAAGTGGTTCATCTCCAACGCCCGCCGGGCCGGCTTCGCCATCCTCATCGCCCGCACCGAGCAGGACGTGCCCGAAGGCACCCGCGGCGCGACCACCGCCTTCCTCGTGGACCTGCCCAACCCCGGCTGGAAGGACGTCCGCGAGGTGGAGACCATGCACGGCTCCACCGGGCACAGCGAGATCGTCATCGAGGACCTCCGCCTGCCGGACACCGCCATCCTCGGCGGCCGCGGCAACGGCCACCGCCTCGGTCAGTACCGGCTCGGGCCGGCCCGCCTCGCCCACTGCATGCGCTGGATCTCGCAGGCGGAGACGGCCCTGGACATGATGGTCGAGCGCGCGCTCAACCGCTACAGCCACGGCTCCCTGCTCGCCGAGAAGCAGGGCATCCAGTGGCTCATCGCCGACTCGGCGATGGAGCTCTACCAGTGCAAGCTGATGGTCCTGCACGCCGCCTCCAAGATCGACAAGGGCGAGGACTTCCGTACGGAGGTCTCGATGGCCAAGCACTTCGTCGCGAACAGCCTCAACCGCATCGTGGACCGCGCCATCCAGGTGCATGGCGCGCTGGGCTACTCGACGGACACGCCGCTCGCGCACATGTTCCAGCACGCCCGCTGGGCCCGCTTCGCGGACGGCGCGGACGAGATCCACCAGATGCGGATCGCCGAACGCACCATCGCCGCCTACCAGGCCACCGGCTCCACCAGCTCGGCCACCGGCGGCCTGCCCATCTGACCCCACACCGCCGGCGGTCCTCCGGGGCCGCCGGCACCCCCATTTGCCCCCATTGCCCGCCTTCTTACCGGCTGCTAGCGTGATCGTCGTCGACCGGAGGACCTCCGGTGAAGGCCATCCGCCACCACGCCTACGGCGGCCCCGACGTGCTCGAACTCGAGGACGTCCCGGCCCCCGAACCCGGCGACGAGGACGTCCTGATCCGGGTTCGCGCGGCCGCGGTCGGCCCCGGTGAGTGGCACCTCATGCCCGCCTTCCGCCCGGGCGACGAGGTGTTCGGCTGCGCCGGCGGCGCCTTCGCCGAGTACGTCACCGTCCGCCACGACGGACTGAGGCCGAGATGAGAAACCTCTCATCTCGGCGGGGTCGCCCGCAGGCGAACACCGTCCACGTCTCCGCTCTCCCCGGTGTGGACGGGGCTGCGGGCCCGTTCCGAATGCGAACCCCCTGGCCGGGAAGGAACCGCCTTATGATCGACGATTATCTGGGCCACTGGTGGGTCCTGGCCTTGCGAGGGGTGCTCGCCCTGATCTTCGGCATTCTCGCCGTCGTCTGGCCGGGGATCACCCTGCTGGTACTGGCCGTCGTGTTCGGCGCGTACGCGCTCGTGGACGGCATCCTCGCCGGTGTCTCCGCCGCCCGCGCGGCCAAAGGGCAGCGCGCCCCGCTGATCCTGCTGGCCCTGGCCGGCGTGATCTTCGGGATCCTGTGCCTGATCTGGCCCGGCGTGACGGTGCTGGTCATCACGCTGCTCATCGGGATCTGGGCGGTCGTGACCGGCGTCTCGGAGATCATGACGGCGATCAGGCTGCGCCGCGAGATCCAGGGCGAATGGCTGCACGTCCTCAGCGGCGCGCTGTCGGTGGTGTTCGGCGTGCTGGTGCTGGTGTGGCCGGCGACCGGGGCGCTCGCCGTCGCGCTGCTCATCGGCATCTACGCCATCCTGGCCGGGATCGTGCTGATCGTCCTCGCCTTCCGCATCCGGCGGCTGCGGACGCAGGCCGTGACCTGACGCGCGTTAGGCGGACCGCCCCACGGGCAGACCGCTGGACATGCCGGAAACGACACCACCACAGCAGAACCAGCAGTACCCCGGCCGTACGGACGAGATGTCCCCTGAGCCGCGCGACGAGATGCGCGACTACGTCGGCCGGAACCTGCTGGAGGGCAGGAAGGCGCTGATCACCGGAGGCGACTCGGGCATCGGCAGGGCCGTCGCGGTGGCCTTCGCGAAGGAGGGCGCCGACGTCGCGATCGCCTACCTGAGCGAGCACGAGGACGCCGCCCACACCCGCAAGCTGGTCGAGGAGGCCGGCCACCGCTGCGTGCTGCTGCCCGGCGACCTCGCCGACCCCGCGCACTGCGGCTCGGTCGTCGCGCAGGCGGTGTCCGAGCTGGGCGGGCTGGACGTCCTGGTCAACAACGTCGCCTACCAGGCGCCGGTGGACGGTCTGGAGGAGCTGTCCGACGAGCAGTGGGAGCGCACGTTCGCGGTCAACATCCACAGCTATTTCCGCGTCACCAAGGCCGCGCTCCCCCATCTGCGCGAGGGCAGCGCGATCATCAACACGTCCTCGATCAACGGCCTGCGCGGCAACAAGACGCTCATCGACTACGCCGCCACCAAGGGCGCGATCAACGCGTTCACCTACTCCATGGCCCAGAACCTGGCCGAACGCGGCATCAGGGTCAACGCCGTCGCGCCCGGCCCGGTCTGGACGCCGCTGATCCCGGCCACGATGCCGGAGGGGAAGGTGGAGAAGTTCGGCGAGCAGGTGCCCATGGGCCGGGCCGCCGACCCGGACGAGATCGCCCCCTCGTACGTCTTCTTCGCCGCGAACCGCATGTCGTCGTACTACACCGGCGAGGTCCTCGCCCCCATCGGCGGCGAGACGCTGCCCGGCTGAGGTTTGCCGATCGCCCTCAGCGGTACGGTCCCCATCAGGGGGAACATGAAGAAGATCGCCGCTGTAGCAGGGCTCGTGGTGGTGACCGCGATGGGAGGTCCCGCCGCCGCAGGTGACGGCACGCAGCCGCACGACGTCAGCCAGGAGCAGTATCGGACCCTCATCTCCCAGTGCCGCTACGCCGACACGGCGAAAGCACGGGCGCGCTGCCGCGCCGAGGTCAGGGAGCTGTACCGCGTCGGCAGGACGGACAAGACGCTCGACTGCCGGACCTACTCCGGCATCACCGTGTGCGGCACGCTCAGGCTGAACAAGTCCGAGCGGGCGTGCGTGCGGGACTCCGTCGCACAGGGCCTGCCGTACCGGCGGGCCGAGGTCGAGTGCTACGCGTTGACATGATCCTCGTGGGGGTGGACGGGTCGCGCACCGGGCTGGAGGCGGCGGCGTGGGCGGGGGCCGAGGCGGCGCTGCGCCGTACGCCCCTGACCGTGGCCCACGTCGTCGCCCGGTGGGTGTGCGAGGACGAGAGCAGCCGCTACGCCGAGGTCGGCCGGTGGCTGCGCGAGGGCGGCGCGACCGTGCTCGCGGCGGCCGAGGAACGGGTGCGCAGGGAGAACCCCTACGTCGAGGTACGCACCGAGCTGCTGCCCGGCGACCCGCGCGCCGCGCTCATCGAGGCCGCCGCGGACGCCGAGCTGCTGGTCGTCGGCAGCAGGGGGATCGGCGGCATCCGCGGGCTGCTGGTCGGGTCCGTGGCGCACGGGGTGGCCGCGCACGCCCGTACGGACGTGGTGCTGGTGCCGGCGCGGCCCGCGGGCGCGGCGGGGGCGCGCGGCGAGATCGTGGCCGGCGTCGACGGCTCCCCCGACGGCCTGCGGGCGCTGGACTTCGCCCTGGCCGAGGCGGGCAGGCGCGGCGTACCGCTGCGGGCGGTGCACGGATGGGCCTGGCCGCAGGTCACGGGGTTCGGGCCGGCCGACCCCGACAGCGAACAGGACGTGCTGCGCGAGCTGCGGACCCTGGTGGCGGAGCGGCGCGAGCGGCATCCGGGCGTCGCGGTCGTGACGGAGGTTGTCCACGGCCATCCGGTCGAGGTGCTCAAGGAGGCGGCGGCGGGGGCGGACCTGCTCGTGGTCGGCTCGCGCGGCCACACCTACTTCGCCGGGCTGGTCCTCGGCTCGGTCAGCCAGGCCCTGCTCCATCACGCGCCGTGCCCGCTCGCCGTGGTACGCCGCTGAAAGTTACACGCTTCCGTACGGCATCGCCGCAGGTCGCGGCTCCTTGACCGGTTAGCCGCTTTCCGTCGTACGACGGCGCTCCTACGATCAGCGCCAGACGACGACGGGAGAGCGGACGATGCGCAAGACCAGCGGTGCGCTGGCGGCGTTCCTGGCCCTGGCCGCAGTGGTGATGTACCTGACCACCACGCCGGCCGGCGCGGCCGCCATCAGGATCATGCCCTTGGGAGACTCGATCACCGGGTCGCCGGGCTGCTGGCGAGCCCTGCTCTGGAACAAGTTACAGAGCACCGGTTACACCGACATCGACTTCGTCGGCACGCTGCCGCCCCAGGGCTGCGGGGTCGCCCACGACGGCGACAACGAGGGCCACGGCGGCTACCTGGCCACGAACGTGGCCAACCAGAACCTCTTGCCCGGCTGGCTCTCCGCCACCAGGCCCGACGTCGTCATGATGCACTTCGGCACCAACGACGTGTGGAGCAACATCCCGCCGGCGACGATCCTCGGCGCGTTCACCACGCTGGTGAACCAGATGCGGGCCAGCAACCCCGCCATGAAGATCCTGGTCGCCAAGATCATTCCGATGAACCCGTCAAGTTGCGCCGACTGCGGCCAGCGCGCGGTCACGTTCAACAACGCCATCCCCGCCTGGGCCGCGTCCACCTCGACCGCGCAGTCCCCGGTCACCGTGGTCGACCAGTGGACCGGCTTCAGCACCGCCACCGACACCTACGACGGGGTGCACCCGAACGCGGCGGGCGACCAGAAGATGTCGGACAAGTGGTATCCGGCGCTGGTGAACGCCCTGTCCGGCGTCACCCCGACCCCGACCGTCACCCCGACCGTCACCCCGACGGTCACGCCCACCACGGGGGCCGGATGCACCGCCACCTACCGGAACGCCGGCCAGTGGCAGGGCGGCTTCCAGGGCGAGGTCACCGTCAAGAACACCGGCACGACGCCGATCAGCGCCTGGACCGTGCGCTGGACGTTCGCCAACGGCCAGCAGGTCACCCAGATCTGGGGCGGCACGCTGAGCGCGAGCGGCGCGAACGTCACCGTGCGCAACGAGAGCTGGAACGGCTCACTCGCGCCCGGCGCGTCCACCACATTCGGCTTCCTGGGCTCCTACAGCGGCACCAACACCGCCCCCAGCCCCACCTGCTCCTGACGACCGATCCCCTGACCGTCCCCTGAACCGTCCCCTGAACCGTCCCCGCCGGCCACGGAGGCCGGCGGGCCGTTCATGAGCCGGCCTTCACCACCGGCGGCCCCTCACTGGCCTGCACCAGCACGAACCCCTGCCCCCTGAACGCGAGCTGCATGGCCTCCCCGCTCCCCCGCCCGATAAGCGCCCCCACCTTGACCGTACGGTTCACGCCCACCTCCAGCTGCGTGCTCCAGCACACGGCCGACTGCGCGTCCGCGTACGTCGGCATGCGCGCCGCGTCGAGCAGCACCGGCGTGCCGTGCGTGGTCACCGCCACCCACCCGGTGCCCGCGACGGTCGTGTTGAACAGCCCGCCGGCCGCCATCCCCGCCCCCTGAACCCGCTTGATGTCCCAGGTGAGCGACGGCTGGAACGCCAGCAGGTTCCGCCCATTGACCGTCAGCCCCTCGTTCTCCAGATAGAACAGGTGGATGTCGTCGGCGTTGTCCGCGAGGTACAGCAGCCCCTGGCCGCGCACCCGCATCAGCGCGGCCCCTTCGCCCGTCACCGCCTTCTTCAGCAGCTTCCCGAGCCCGCCGCCCTCGTAGTCGAAGTCCATCTGCCCCTGGAAGGCCACCATGGACCCCTGCTTGGCCAGCACCTCCGAGGGCAGCTCCACCCGCAGCATCTTGCCGTTCTGCAGGACGAACCCGCCCGGCAGCCCTTGCCCCTCCAGATTGCCGAACACCGAGCTACGCACGCCCTCGACCCCCCGCCACTCCGCGCTTCTGTCCCTGCTCCGCCAGCGTACGGAACATTTCGGACCTCCGCGCGGGCCGCCTTCGGCGGCGGGCAGGGAGCCCGCCGATCAGCCTCGGGCCGCCAGCTCCCGTACGACCTCGATCAACTCCGCCGGATCGAACGGCTTCGTCAGGTAGGCGTCCACCCCGATCCCCAGCCCGCGCCGCCGATCGTCGTCCTGCGCCCGCGCCGTTACCAGCACCACCCTGATGTGGCTGGTGTCCGGCTCCGTACGCAACTTCTCGGCCGTGGACCAGCCGTCGAGATGCGGCATCATGACGTCGAGTGTGATGACATCCGGCTTGACCTCCCGTACCCGATCCAGGCAGTCCTGCCCGTCGGTGGCGGTCTCCACCTCGAACCCCTCAAGGTTGAGGTTGACCGCGATGAGCTGCCGGATGACCTCGTCGTCATCCACGACCAGTACTTTTCCCAGAACCTCGGCCACGGCCGCCAAGCTAACTCCTGAGGCCGTGCCCGCGCGGGGTTTCGCGGGATGTGTTCGACGAGCGTTATCTGGTGCCGACCACTCCCCGGATGCTGATAGCCTTTTCCCTTGTTGAGCCCCCTTAGCTCAGGGGATAGAGCACCGGCCTCCGGAGCCGGGTGCGTAGGTTCGAATCCTACAGGGGGCACTCATCACCAGCCAGGTCAGACATCGTCTGACCTGGCTTTTTGCTGTGTCCGTCCACCGCCGTGGTCCAGATGCCGGCGGCCTCCCCCGACGCCCGGCGGGCGTGCTCGGTGAACGCCGCCGGCACCACGGGCCAGGACAGCCCGTGGTCTCGCGCTGACTGGAGCACCGTCCGCCCGCCGTCGCCCTGCCACGGGTAGATCTCGTGGGCCGGCTTCCCCTTGCTCTCTCAAGCCCTCTGAACCAGGCGAGGCGTCAACCCCGATCGACTTCGAAGAGCCCAGGTCACTCGTCGGCCAGGCAAAGCGTCAGTTCGTTGCTGCTCTCGCCGCCTCTTGCCATGAACTGCGTATACCTGCTGGTCGCCGAAGGGAAAGCGCTGCAGTTCTGGATGCCTTCGAGCCGCCCCACAACCCGGTAGGCCGCCCCGGGCTCATCACAGCTCACGCGGGCCAGGTTTCTTCTCGGGCTCCATCAAATCTCCCTGCACGCGGAGTCCGTCTTATGGCTCCGAAGACTTCGACCAGTCCAGCTAGTAGTCGCTGCCACCATAATCACTGCCGGAATCACTGCCGGAATCACTGCCAGAACCACTGCTGGAATAGCTGCCGGAGCTGTGAGAGCCCCCGCTTGAATAGCTGCTGTACCCACCCTTGGGAGAGTGGTCGTGCCCACCGCCGATACTTCCTGCCGGTTCCGCGGCAGCCTGATCGTCATGCTCGTCATCGGAGCTGAGAAGGTCTCCGGGATCGTCGCGCGGCTCCTCACCGGAGAAACCACCGAGGTGCCATTCGACAGATCCGTCGGCATTTCTTTCGGACGGCTCGGCAGGCAGGCGGGCCAGAACCATGCCGGCTATGTCGAGGATGCTTTGGAGGACATCGTCAAGGGCGGCGACCGGATCCCCTGACGAAGCTCGCACTTCCAGGCCGCCGGCTTCCCGGATGTGGATGTTCTCGACCCGACGGCGACGCAGTTCCTCCTCGACGCGACGGTGATGCGATTGCAGTTCGGCATATGCCGCGGGGTCCCATTTGATCTGCACGATCCCCGCTTTTCGCAGGTCTCGTAAACACGAGTCGAGACGCCAGATATCCAGCGGCTGCGCAGACGGGTCGGTCGCCCATGCGGGCAGACCGGTACGCGGTTCTCCCTCGGGTTCCGGCAGCGGGATGCTCAGCGGACCAGTGTCGAGGTGGACGATCACGCAGTCGTCTCTCACCACGAAGCGCCATACCTTTCGCGCGAACTCTGCTCTGAGCGCCTCGTCCTCGTCCTTTCTCCACCGCTCCCTGATGGACCGCCGTTCCTCCTGCCGGCGTCGTTCGTCCTGCTGCCGGCGTCGTTCGTCCTCTTGCCGGCGTCGCTTCTGCTCCGCCTCCCGGTCTCTCAGCAGCCGGCGCTCTTCCTTGAACCGACGCCGGATCTCATCATGTATCGGGTGATAGGTCGCGATTGCCGTACGGATCCGTGCGACCGTACGCCGCCGATGCTTCCAGAACCACACTCCGGCCAGCGATTTCCCTAACGGGAAGGAAGCCAGCCACCCCAGACGGGCCCTTAACGCCTCGTGCTCGTTCCGGGCCGCGGTGATCGCCTCCTGGCAGTCGCGCATGGCGTCCCGCCACGAAATGCGCTCAGCCTCGTTTCCCGGCACCCAATCGACTTCGGCGCCGTTGGGGTTGTCGACAACGTCGCTACCGGCGAAACCGGCGAAACCGGCGAAAAAGACGCGCTCGTTCCCCGTAGCCGGCCCCATGGGCACAGCGACGATCTCGACGCTGATCCATCTGACCATGGCGATCTCCGTATCCCTGGGCCGTCCCAGCCCCGCCAACCGGGCGGAGAAGGATCAGCGTCCTGATCGACTCGGCGGCGACGCCTGTGGGCGGGCTCTCGCGGCGAATTCCCCGAGATTGATCGGGACATCAGAACAGCGCGCCGCAGCTTGGTCTCCGCCACCGCCCTCTGGGTCACCTCTTCATCAGACCTGCCCGTTCAGGACAAGGCGAGATCGCCCTTTTCCGTGAGGATAGAGCGGTCCGGTATAGGCGCGGTATATCAGCCGCGCTGCGGCCGAGAACTCACCGATGACGAACGCGACCCCCGCCATGCAGGCCACGGCGCTGTGGTGATGCTCGGCCGTTGAGGCGCGTGCTTGGTGTGGTGCCGGGTCCTGCAGTCTCACGGAGTCCCGCCCATCGCTCAGCTCCGCCGAGTTCTGGCGGCGTTCCGGAGGTCGGCGACAGGCGCGCCCGGCTCCACCAGCGCCCCGACGCCCCGACGCCCCTGCCAACCGCGCCCGGCACCGCCCAGAATCGTGGCCGGCCTCCGCAACCTGGCCCGCCGGGGTGAGCGTAAATTCACCCACATCACGGACGATTCTGTTTAAATCCTCATCCGAACCGGATTGCTGTTACTCGAACTCCTCTCAACCGGACCACGATGGAGATGACCATGCCGTGGTGGGGCTCAGGCCGTAGGATCACGATCCTGGCGAGCGCGGTGACGGTCGTCGCGATACTGGCCGGGTGCTCCGCCGGTGACGGCATCGCGCGGCCACCGGCGAGCGCGTCGCCACCGTCGGCGCCGGCGGCGTCCACAGCCGCCTCCGGGGCGCCCGCCCCGCTGGCGACGCTGCGGGCCGGCGGCGACGGGGACGGGTCCGGCACGGGCCGGATCGACGTGGTCGCGCTGGAACGCACGACCCCCGACACGGTCACCGCGCGGCTGCGGATCAGCGCCGAGCGGGGCGAGGTCGATCTGGGCCAGTTCCGTCCGCCGGCGATCGCCGGCACCGTGGCCTACAACTACACCGCTTCCTCGGCGGGATTCTTCCTCCTCGACGAGCCGCGGTTGTCGCTGTACTTCGCGATGAAGCGCGATGCGGAGAAGACGGGGGCGGCCTGCCTGTGCACCCAGCTGTCGGGGAAGCTGACGGTGACCTCCGAGCCCGCTCAGGTCTGGATCGTCTACCGGGTGCCCGTGGAGACCGCCAGCGTCGCGGTGGGCCTGATGTCCGTCGGTGTCACGGCCCCCTTGCCGATCGGGCCGCGCGGGCAGGCCGCCGCGCCTGACGAGCCCGGCCCCGCCGCCGTCGCCGCGGCCTTCCCCAACACCCGAGGTCTGGCGACCAGCCTCAGCGGCGCCGCCGAGAAGGTCGCCGAGACCACCGACAAGGTGGAGATCGCCCTCGACACCGACGTGCTGTTCGACTTCGACAAGGCGAGCCTGACCTCCAAGGCGCAGGCCACGCTGCGCAGTACGGCCGAACGGATCCGCCGCCAGGCCGCCGGAACGGTGCGGATCGTCGGGCACACCGACGACGTCGGCGACGACACGTACAACATGAGGCTTTCGCGCCGCCGCGCCCAGGCGGTGGAGCAGGCGCTCCGCGCCTCGGGAGCCGGCCGGGACCTGACCTTCCAGGTCGAGGGCAGGGGCGAGCGCGAGCCGAAGGAGCAGGGAAGCTCGGAGGCGGCACGCGCCGTCAACCGCCGGGTCGAGGTGAGCTATCCGCGGCCGGTCGCCGCCGCGCCGGCCACCCCGGCCGTTCCGCGGCCGGAGGAGAGCCCGTCCGTGCCTGCCACCACCGGGGCGACGGCCGCCGGGCTGCGCAGTATGGAGGGCGTCACCGCCGACCTGGTGGAACTGCGCCGGCTGAGCCCCACCACCCTGATCGCCACGTTCGACTTCCGCAACGAAGGCTCGCGCGAGATCGCCATGCGGGACGGGGCGATGGACCGGGACGCCCAGAGGTCCAGTGGCACCGCCCACATCGCGGCCTTCGAGTTCTTCTGGCTCTCGCTGGCCGACGCCGCCGGCAACCGCTACTACGTGCTGCGCACGTCCGGGAGGCCCGTCCACCACTGCCTGTGCAGCGAACTCGACAAGCTGCCGCCCGGCGGGCGGGTCAGGACGTTCGCCCTGATGACCTCGCCGCCGCCGGACGTGCGGACGGTGGACGTCGGGCTGTTCGCCTTCGAGCCGATGCGCGGCGTCCCGATCGCCTGAGGCGTCAGGCGAAGTAGACGCCGATACGGCTGCCGTTGATGTCGCGTACGTCGATGTCCAGGTCGTAGACCGCGTGGAGCAGCTCCGGCGTCATCATCTCCGTCGTGGTCCCCTGCGCGATCACCGCGCCGTCCCGCATGGCCACGATGGTGTCCGAATGGCACGAGGCGAAGTTGATGTCGTGCACGACCATGACCACGGTCTTGCCGTAGTCCTCGGCCATCCGCCGCAACCGCCGCATCATGTGCACCGCGTGCCGCATGTCGAGGTTGTTCAGCGGTTCGTCCAGCAGGACGTAGTCGGTGTCCTGGCAGAGCACCATGGCCACGTACGCCCGCTGCCGCTGACCGCCCGAGAGCTGGTCGAGCTGCCGGTCGGCCAGGTCGCCCAGCTCGAAGTAGGCGATGGCCTCGTCGACGTGCGCGTGGTCGGCCGTGGTGAGCCGGCCGCCCGAGTGCGGGAAGCGCCCGAAGGCGACCAGTTCGCGCACGGTCAGCCGTACGGACAGGTGGTTGTCCTGCCGGAGCACGGCCAGCCGCCGCGCCAGCCGGTCGCCGGGCGTGGTGGCGACATCCATGCCGTCCACGGTGACCACGCCCTCGTCGGCGGGCAGCAACCGGCTGATGATGGAGAGGAGCGTCGACTTGCCCGCGCCGTTCGCGCCGATGATGGAGGTCACGCCCCCGCGCGGGATGGTCAGCGACACCCGGTCGACGACCACGTTGTCGCCGTACCTCTTGGTGACGTCCTTGATCTCTATCACCGTCGTGACTCCCGGATGAGCAGGGCGATGAAGTACGCACCGCCGACGAAGTTGATGATCACGCTGAGCGCGGTGTTCATGGCGAGCAGCCGCTCCAGCACGAGCTGCCCGCCGGCCAGCACGATCACCGAGAGCAGCGCCGCGGCGGTCAGGACGGTCCGGTGGCGGAACGTTCCGGTCAGCTGCCTGGCCAGGTTGGCGACCAGCAGGCCGAGGAAGGTGATGGGGCCCACCAGCGCGGTGGACACCGACACGAGCACGGCGACGATCACCAGCGCCTGGTTGACCACCGAGGCATGGTGCACGCCCAGGTTGAGAGCGTGGTCGCGTCCGAGGGCGACGACGTCGAGCCGGCCGGTCAGCCGTACGGTCCAGGCGGCCATGCCGGCGACGAGCAGCGCGGAGAGCGCGAGCAGGTCCGGGTCGACCTGGTTGAAGCTGGCGAACAGGCTGTCCTGCAGCACCACGAAGTCGTTCGGGTTGATCAGCCGGGCGGCCAGCGACGACAGGCTGCCGAACAGCGTGCCGAAGACGACGCCGGCGAGCACCAGGACGTACAGGTCACGTCCGCGGCGGCCGAACAGCCACCGGTACAGACCGCCGGCGAAGATCACCATCACCGTGACCTGGCCGGCGAACAGCAGCCGGGGATCGGCCGTGCTGAGCGCCAGCGCGCCGAACAGGAACACGATCAGCGTCTGGACCAGCACGAACAGCTGGTCGAACCCCATGATGCCGGGCGTCAGGATGCGGTTGCCCGTCACGGTCTGGAACAGCACGCTGGAGCAGGCCACCGCGACTCCCACCACCGTCATCGTGGCGATCTTGCGGAACCTGACGCCCAGGGCGTACTCCCAGTTGCCGGTGAGCCCGATCAGGACGAAGCCGGCCACCACGGCGACGGCGAGCAGCGCGAGCACGGCGAGCCGCCGCCCCTGGCCGCGGCGCGTGGCCGCCAGCGCGGCCTCCGTCAGGACCGGGGCCGTCATCGCAGGCCCATCCGCTTGCCGCCGCCCAGCAGCAGCGCGAGGAAGGCGGCGGCGCCCACGACGCCCAGCACCGTGGAGACCGGGATCTCGTACGGGAATCTGATGATCCGCCCGGCGATGTCGCACAGCAGCACGAACAGCGCCCCGGTGAGCGCGGTCGCCGGCAGCGCGTGCCGCAGGTTGTCGCCGAGCGCCAGCGTGACGAGGTTGGGCACGATGAGGCTGACGAACGGCACCTCCCCGACGGTGACCACGACGACGGCGGTGATGGCGGCGGCGAGCACCAGCCCCGTGTTGACGACGCGGTCGTAGCGCACGCCGAGGTTGACGGCGAAGCCGCGCCCCAGGCCGGCGACGGTGAACCGGTCGGCGTACAGGTAGCCGAGCACGGTCACCGCGCCGGCGATCCACAGCAGCTCGTAGCGTCCGCGCAGCACGCCGGAGAAGTCGCCCGCGGTCCAGGCACCGAGGCTCTGCAGGAGGTCGGCCCGGTAGGCGACGAACGTGGTGGCGGCGCCGACGACCCCGCCGAACATGATGCCGGCGAGCGGCACCAGGATCATGTCGCGGAAGGTCAGGCGGCGCAGGATCGCCATGAAGAAGAACGTGCCGAGCAGCGCGAACGCCACCGCCGTCACCATCTTGACGATGACGGCCTCGCCGCCGGCGAACAGGGTGGCCACCAGCACGCCGAACGTGGCCGACTCGGTGGTGCCGGCGGTCGACGGGGAGACGAAGCGGTTGCCGGTGAGGTGCATCATCACCAGACCGGCCACGCTCATCGCGGTGCCGGCGAGCAGGATGGCGAGCAGCCGCGGCAGCCGGGACTCGACGAGGGTCCGCACCTCCTCCGGCCGTCCGGCGAGCAGGCCGGCCGGAGTGAGGTCGCTGACGCCCACGAAGAGCGATCCGGCGGCCAGGACGGCGAGCAGCGCCGTCCCGGCCACCAGGTGCCACGCGCGCAGCCGGCCGGACAAGGGTCGGCGCGTCACGACAGGCTGTCGCCGACTGCCTTCACCATGCCGTCGACCGAGGACAGGGCGGCCGGGGCGAGGTACCAGGTGAAGGGGTCGAGGTACACGATCTTGCCGTTCTTGGCGGCCTTGGTCCCGTTGACCAGCGCGTTGTCCAGCACCTGCTTGGCCGCCGCGCCGTTCTCCCCGATGGCCGAGTCGCGGTCGACGACGTAGAGCAGGTCGGGGTCGGTCTTGGCGATGAACTCGGCCGAGACGGCCTGGCCGTGGGTGTCGGTGGAAAGTCCTTCGGCGGCCGGCTTCACACCCAGCGTGTCGTGGATGACGCCGAACCGGCCGCCCGCCCCGTGCGCGCTGATCTTGCCGCCGGTGGTGAGCACGATCAGGCCGGTACGGTCACCCGCCTTGGCCTTGACGCCGGCCGCCGCCGTGTCGATGGCGTCGAGGCGCCGCTCGACCTCCGTCTGCTTGCCGAAGATCGTGCCCAGGGCTTCGGTACGCTCGCGGAAACTGGCCAGGAACTTGGTGTTGTCCACGCTCAGGTCCACCGTGGGAGCGATCTTGGACAGCTCGGGATAGGCGGCGGACGAGCGGCCGGCCACCACGATGAGGTCGGGCTCCAGCGAGTTGACCTTCTCGTAGTCCGGTTCGAACAGCGAGCCGACCTTGGTGTAGCCGTCGCCGGCGTACTTGGCGAGCTTGTCCGGCAGGTTCTCGGCCACCGGAACTCCGGCGACGGGGACCCCGAGCTCGTCCAGGGTGGTGAGCACGCCGAGGTCGAAGACGACGACCTTCTCCGGCGTGGCAGGGATCGTGGTGCTGCCCTGGGCGTGCGTGACGGTCACTGCGCTCCCGGAGCCACCGGCCGCGGCGGCGGCACTCGGTCCGGCCTCACCGCCACAGGCGGCGAGCGTCAGCACGGCTGGGACAAGGAGCACGCCCAGCAAACGGGACTTAAAGGTACGAGGGCGCATGGAATCTCCCAAAACGACAGTTAGGTCAGGCTAACCTAACTCATCGTTGAAGCCGCCCCCGAACCGCCCCCTCAGTTCCGCGGAAGGGGTACGCGTAGTTTGCGAGCCGTGGTCACCGCGATCGTCGCGGAGAGCGCGCCGAGCATCCCGCCCAGCACGAAGAAGACCACGAACCAGGCGAGCGACGTCGGCACGACCGACCGCTGCACCGCCGCCACCTCCAGCGCATGGAGCCCGAGGGGGAACCCGCCGCCGAGAAAGCCACCCAGCATGGCCGACTTGGCGACCAACGCGCAGACGGTGGACGGCGACCCGATGAGGAAGAACAGCGGCGTGAAGACCATCTGCGGCGCGTACCCCAGCGAGGCGGCGAGAACGGCCCAGATACCCGCGAACAACGCCTAGGTCGTCACCCAGACCAGTATCGTTCCGGCCACCCGCGCGGCGATCCGCCCTGCTCGCGAGGCCCTCGCCGCGCCAGGCGCGACATCAGGAGCGGCGGGAGACCTGGCGGCCTTCTCTCGCTCCACGGTTTTCCGGGACACCCAGACCGTGCTGATGATCCCGAATATCCCCAAGAAGGTGCTGACGATCACTCCGATGCCCTGCCATCGGGGATCTCCCCGATCGCCCAGCGCTCCCCCAGCGGCCAGTGCCACAACTCCCTCCCTACCCTGCAACCCTGCGAACGCGTACGCCGGCTCGCCGCCGTTGAGCGCCGATCCCGCGCCCTGCAGGGTCTCGACGACCACCGTCACCGATACCCGCGTTCGAGCGCCAGCCGGCAGGGACGGCGAACGACAGGCCCATGGAGGACGCCCAGATGCGACCGAGGTCCTGCGGCGTGAGCGCCTGCGGAAGCTCACTCTCGCCGCCGTCGTACGGCCCAAGCAGGTCCTGCTCGACCAACTGCTGGAACCCGTCTCTGACCTCGAACAACGTGACCGGCACAAGTCCTGCGGCACGTCCGCCGAATGTCGCGCCTCACTCACCGGCAGAGACTACCCCTCAGACCCGTTTCGGCATCGCTTTCCGTAATTTCTCTGTTACTCTGCAGCACCAGGACGCCGAGAGGTAGGGCCGCGAGCACTCAAGGCGGCACGCCCATGCGCGGTGGCGGCGTGGCGGATCACCGGGTTCTCCAGATGGGCGGGCGCGCTCGCTCGGCAATGCCCTCCTGCACCGTGATGGCCTTCCTCCCCGCTACAGACCGCCGACTTGCCAGGAGGTACAGTTATGACTGTACACAGGGACTCGTGTCCGGATTGTGGACGCACGTACTACGAGCGGGGACCGGCGAAGATGATCGAAGCGGCCAGGACCACCCGGGGAGAGTGCAGGGCGGATGCCTTCCTCACGCAGTTAGAGCAGTCGCGGTCCCGTAAGGACGTTGTCCGTCTCGCGGAGATCCTTGTGCGGTTCGAGCGGTACGCCCTGACAGGCTCACTCGCCGTCCCCCGGGAGTTGAATGATCTACGCGGTGGCATCCGCGAGATCAAAGCCGGTGATGTCCGGTTGCCGTTCTTCGACGTACCCCGGTCCAACGCCGGAGCAATCCGGCTAACCAGCGGGTTCCTCAAGAAGTCTTGGCGAACGCCACGCAGACACATCGATGAAGCGATCTGGGTCAGAAGGGAGGATCTAACGTCATGAGTCTCTACGAGCGGTTCGCTGCCACGGCTCGCGGCGCCAGAGCGCTCGCTGCCGCCCGCCTGCGCCAAGAGGTCCTCGGCGCCCTGCATCAGGCGCAGAAACTCAGCGGGCTCTCACAAAGCGAAATCGCCCAGACTCTGGGGGTGCGTCGTTCCGCCGCGAACCAGGTGTTCCGGGGCGACGGGAACCTCCGCGTCAACACCATGGCTGACTACCTGCACGCAATGGGATTTGAACTCGATATCAGGCTGGTACGAGCAGGTGAACCTCGTAGGGCAGCCCTGGAACGCCGTGAGGTCAAGCCCGTCTTGCCCGACTGGCGTGTGCAGCCCTCTCCGCCCACGTCCACCGGTGTGCCCATCGATGGTGAAATTCGTCAGCCGCCCGTGCCGCCGGCGCCTCTCCGGACGGCGAATCAACAGGAATATGGCCTGGCGGCGTTCTCGGCCTCGACGTCGAGCCCGATCGTCGGGATACAGATAGTGGGGCGGTGAACGGTGCAGGCATTCCTTGTGCTGTGCGATGCGGCCAACGCCGACGCTGCCACCGGCAAGCTGAACCTGCTCGGCGCCGGATGGTCGCTCACGGGTCCCGCCGTTCCGATGTCGGCGGTCGCAGGCTTCATACGTCTACCGTGGGATGAGGCACACGGCGAGGATCTGAGCTTCTTGCTTCAGATCGTCGACAATTCGGGTGAGCCTGTACGTCCTTTCACCGACAACAACGAGCCGTTCCGGATCGGAGGAAAATTCACACTCCCCGATCCGGAGCAGGCTGAAGAGGCAGCGAAGACGGTGCCACTGAACATCAGCTTCGCCTTCCCGCTCCCACCGTTGCCGCTGATGCCGGGGTGTACGTACCGGTGGATTCTGGAAGCCCAGGACAAGGAGGTGGCCTCGGTGGCTTTCACCGTTCGCACGGATCCGTCGGCGGGGTGAGCGGATTCGGCGCGGCGATCTCCGCCGCTGCCGGCAGATTCAGCCTGATCAGGATGTGTGGGGCAGGTCTTCCAGGCACTCGGGCCGTGAACCCCTGGGTGTCGAGAGCCCACGTGGCTGATGATCGGCGCTCACTCAGTCTTCCTTGTCGCGTTCCTCGCCGTCCCCGCGGCGACGGAGCGCTCGTTCGGCAATCCCGCTGGAGAGCCTGCCAGTTGCTGATCTGGCCCGGTCGAGGGTCTCGTTGCCAAGGCGCCTGGCGACCTCGACGCCGTCTGCTCCCGTCTCCAGCGCTTTGTCCCTCACCTCCGCGGCCGCGTCCACCCATCGTCTCGCCTCCAACGGGCGGCGACTGCGTTCGATCCCGAGCCTCCCGTGGAAGTCAACGACGGCGATCGCGACATGGTTGCTCGAATGCACCAGAGCCCGGGACGTGGTCGGATGCAGCAGTACCTTCGTGTTGGCCGTGCCGGCCGCCGCATCCATGCGGGCCATCAGACGCTCGGTGCTCCGTGAGATGAGTTCCAGCCGATTCTGCCGGGCAGCCCGAAGTGCGATGCGATGCCGGTCCAACTCCTCCGGAGAGGCGTCCAGCACCCGGTCGAGTTCGAGCACGGCGATCGCGTCCTGCAGTTGGAAACAGCGAGCCAGAACGGCGAGCCACTCCTGAACCCTGGACTCCGCTTCCTTGGACGTCTTGGCGAGCTGACCGATCTTGGTCTTGTGCTCCATCTTCTCCGCGAGTGCGTCGAGTTGACGCAACGCGTACGCCTGCGTCCGTGCGATCGTCATCGACGTGGCCTGCACCTTCGACCACGTGACCTCTGAGACCCGGCCCACCTGCTCTCGGATGGTCATGGCCTCCTCGATCACGAGGTCCACTCCGATCATGTCCGCGACCACCGCGTCTTTCTGGGCGCGGAGCACGTCGTCAACCTTCTCGTCGATCGTGGCGAGATAGTCGGTGATCTCGTCCATGGCCTGTTGCATCGCGACCTGCGCCATGATTCCCGCGGCACCGGCCAGAATCGCCGGGTTGGTCAGAAACGATCTGGATCCCTTGGCGAATTCGACGAATCCCTCTCAGGGAGCTCGGCCAAGGGGCCGCCGCGTTCGAAGGTCCAGGCCGCGGGACGGGTCAGCGGCGGCGGGAGGCGCAGTTCACGCAGGTCTTGCTGGCCGGGAGGATCTTGAGGCGCTCGATGGGGATGCGTTGCCCGCATCTCGCGCAGGTCCCGTAGGTGCCGTCGCGTAGCCGCTCGGAAGCGAGGTCCAGTTCGGCGAGGTGTGTCAGGGCCTGGTCGAGGAGGGCCTGGACGTGGGCCCGCTCGAACGCTGTGGACGTGCCCTCGGGGTCGTGCTCGTCGTCGGAGGCGGTCAGTGCCGACGAGGTGACGATCTCGTCCCGGTCGCGGCCCAGCAGGGCGATACGGTCCGTGGTTCTGCGGCGGTCGGCGTCGAGCAGTTCTCGTAGGGTCGCCTGCTCGGAGGGGGAAAGCGCGGCGTCCCGATGGTGTCCGGTCATCACGGCTCCTCACTTTCCCCACCAGCCTATTCGCCGCAGCCCGGCCGCCGGGTCACGGCCAGCGCACCTCCGGGGTGCGTTCCACGAACCGCGCGTACTGCTCGAACGCCCGCTCGACCTCGGCCCGGTCGCTTCCGTGGAGCGGTGCGAGCGGCTGCACGGCGATCCGTACCCCGCTCTTCGTGAAGGTGCGTTTCCAGGTGGCCACGACCCGGCCGGCGCGTACCACGGTGGACTGGAAGATGCCGTTGCCACCGGGGATGATGGCCGCCTTGTGCTCGTCGGCGACCATGAGCGAGCGGTCCTTGTAACCCAGCAGGTATTCGTCGAACCCCGGCAGCACGAGCACCTCGTCGTCGCCGACCGGAGGAGGGGCGGTGTCGAGGAGCGCGGCGTCGAGGTAGGTCTCCACCCCTTGGACGGTCACCCGGGCCAGCGCGTCGCCGGCCACGGCGATGCCGCGTTTGGCGTCGGCCGCGGTCAGGCCGGTCCAGCCCGCGAAGTCCTGCCGGGTGGCCGGCCCGCGGCCACGGAAGTAGCGCAGGGCGATGGTGCCCAGCGCCTCGTCGCGCTCCGGCCGGTGCGGGTCGGGGACCCACTCGTCGAGCAGCACGAAGCTCTGCTCGTTGCCGATGTTGGGGGCGATGCACAGCAGGCCCCGCTGGCTGGCGTACCACAGCAGGTGGTAGCCGCGCTGGCCACCGGTGTCGATGCCCTTGTCGGCCAGCACGGTGAGGCACTCCGACCGGGTCAGCCGCCCGCCACCGGCCAGCGCCGCGCCCAGCACCTCCATGGCCTGGACGGCGGTCTCCTCGGCGAGGCCGAGTTGTTCGCGCCGCCTCGCCGCGCCGTTCAGCACCCGGACGCCCATCAGTTCGACCATCCAGCGGGCGTCGCGGGACGGGACGAAATGGATGGTGCCCCGCATCGGCCACGTGCGCAGCGCCTCACGCCGCTCCAGCGCGGCCGTGACGTCGGCCTCGGTGTGTCCGGCCAGTCGCGCGCCGAACGACCACAGGCCGCTGGCCAGGTCTTGCGCCTGCATCGCCCCGAGCCAGGTCACCACCTCGGCCACGCCCGTCGCCGGGCCGCGCGACGCTCGCAGGAGCAGGCTGGACATACGCAGGCCGAGCACCTGCTGGGGGGTGAGTTCCACCGGTCAACCGTATCCTCCGCCACCGACAATCCGGCGACGTGATCAGGTTGCGCGCTCTGACTCCCGCGACAGGTCCCAGCCCGATCCGCCCCGGCGGGTGCAGGAGGTCGAACGGCGAAAGCGCAGGTTGACGGCGGGAAATGGGGGCAAGCGGGTTGCATCCGTGGGGGAGGCGTCGCGCTCTCCGCCGCATCGATCGAAGGGACGCGAGACGTGGACCACCTGGGCCGGACGACCTGGATCATCGCCGAGGGCTACATCCCGCCGGAGAGCACCGGTGAGGGCAGGGCCTTCACCAGTCACGAGACCGCCTGCATCCTCAACACGGGGCCGGCTCCGGCGTACGCTGCACCAGCGCTTCAACGACCTGCGGGAGCCCGAGCCCGTCCCGAAGGGCAGCGACTACGCGAGCGTGATCGTGAGCGACGTTCCCATCGTGGTGCAGCACACCCGGCTCGACTCCCGCCAGCCCGCGCTGGCGCTGCTGTCGACCATCGCCTTCCCGGCCGGGGCCGCGGCTCCCGTCACCTGAGCCGCTCGCCCTGGGCATCGCCGGCGGAGCGGTCCTTCCTGGGGCAGGGCGGTCATGCCGGGCCCTGCCGGTCGGAGGAGCAGCAGTCGTCGGCGCAGGCCGGCCCGGAGGGGGCGGGAACGGCGCAGCAGGCGTCCCCGCGCCAGGCTTCACGGCCTTCCTTGACCGCCACGGCGGCGATCACCAGGGCGGCGATCGGGTCGGCCCAGGCCCAGCCGAACAGGCTGTTGAGCGCCAGCCCCGCCAGCAGCACGCCGGACAGGTACGTGCACAGCAGGGTCTGCTTGGAGTCGGCCACGGCGGAGGCGGAGCCGAGCTCTCGTCCGGCGTGGCGTTGCGCCCACGACAGGAACGGCATGATCATCAGGCTGAGTGCGGCCAGGACCAGCCCGGGGGTGGAGTGCTCGGCCTCGCCGGCGCCGAGCAGCGCGCGGACGGCGCCGGCGGTGACGTAGGCGGCCAGCGCGAAGAACGAGATCGCGATGACGCGCAGCGCGGCCTTCTCCCGCTTCTCGTGGTCGGCGGCGGAGAACTGCCAGGCCACGGCGGCGGCGGAGGCGACCTCGACGACGGAGTCGAGGCCGAACCCGATGAGGGCGGCGGAGGAGGCGGCGGCGCCGGCGGTGATGGCGACGGCCGCCTCGATCACGTTGTAGGTGATGGTCGCCGCGACCAGCAGGCGGATCCGGCGCCGCAGCGCCGTGCGCCGGGCCGGGGAGGGGCCGAGGCCGGGCAGGTCGATCGCGCTCATGCCACCACTGCGCTGGGGGCGGGGCGGAGCGTGACCGGGTGGCCGGTGGCGGCCAGGAGCTGTTCGGCGGAGGCGAGCAGGTCCATCAGCTCGGGCCGGGTCAGGCTGTAGAAGGACTGGCGGCCTTCGGCCCGGTAGTCGACCAGGTCGCAGTCGCGCAGGCAGGCCAGGTGCTTGGAGACGGTGGACTGGGCCAGGCCGAGCTCCGCGACGAGGTCCACCACGCGGGCCTCGCCGCGGGCCAGGCGCTGCACGATGCGCAGCCGGTTCTCGTCGGACAGGGAGTGGAACAGCGCGGCCGCCGGGGGGACGCCGGCGGCGATGTCGGCGCTGACGCAGGGGCCGGCTTCACTTTCAATCGCCATAGGGCGATGATAGCCCGATGACGGAATGCTGTCAGGGGGTGCCGGCCTCCTGGAGGCTCCGGGCGAAGTGGCCCCGGCAGTGCGGACAGCAGAAACCGTAGGTGCGGCCGTCGCGTTCCAGCATGACCGCCTCCCCGATCGGCACGGTCGCCCCGCACACCGGGTCGACGACCGTCCCCTCCGGCGCGGGCTCCCGCGGCCCGGTCTTGGCCTGTTCGATGAGCCGGAGCAGGTCCGGCGAGCGGTGCACCCGGCCGCGCAGGCCGTAGCCGCCCTCCGGGACGGTGACGACGTTGACCATGACGTGCGGCTCCGGGCCCTGCTCGGCCTCGGTCAGCTCGGCCGTGATGCGCGTCACCAGGTGATCGCTCAGTTCCTTGCCCCACATGCCGGCGATCACGTTCACGACGTATCGGGCATCCCCCGCCGCCGGCCTCCCGCCCGCGACCCAGACCTCCTCCTCGCGCACCACCACGTCGGTGAGCGAGTCGAGAAGGTCGATCACGCCGGGATCGGCCGCGGCGATGTCGTCGTGCCCGCCGGCCGACAGCAGCCGGCGTCCGGTCAGCCGCTCGGCGAGAGCCTGGCGTCGCCGCATGTCGAACCGACCCTTCGGCACGACGATCTCGATGAACAACATCCTCCTACGCCCCTTTCGCGAGGTTCCGTCCTGGCCCCTCATCGTCTCGGGCCAGGCTCCTCACGTCGTCGGCCCAGGGAAGCGCCTTTCGGCTACCACCGCAGGAGTAGGCGGTCGGACGCGAGGCCCCCGAGTTGACGGAGTTTCGTTCGCGAATGGCGACATGGATCCATTAATTCGATGATCGCCCCGTTTCGGCCACGTCGATACGAGCATTAACGGGCGCTTGCTCCACCCCTGGATGGGCCAGGATATACGTGATACAAGTCGAAGGGAATTGCCCTGAACCGACAGAGCAGAATGTCCAGATGATGGCAACTTCACGAGCCGCGGGCGCGTCACCGCGAGGACATGGCGGGCGGATTTCTGTCACCCTGCGCATCCTGCTGAAGATATCCGTACCCACAACGTTGGGATTTTTTGCCAACTTGGTAGCGAACACCGTCTCCGACGGGCAGAGACTGGCGTCGGTGCCCGGTCGTCTGGGCTGGTGGAATCTCCTGCTACCCATAGGGGTTGCCTTGCTCATCTTCGACCTCATGAACGACATGTTGACGCGCCGGGCGGCCGCGACCGCAGAGCGCAACGCCCATCTGGAGTCCTTGCAACGCCTCAGGGAGAACAACAGGCAGATAATCTCGTCGTTGTTGCAGATGGTGGGCAGGAGCCCGCGCCGGGGGAATGTCAACATCCACCTCTTCTACGCCGGCAGCCTGGACGGCCGGACGGTGCTCCGCAAAGATCGCCTCGTGTATTACGAATGCGAGGACCTTCCGCAGAATTTCTCCCTCGACGTGGCCTATCCCGACACGGACGAGCTGGTCATCTGCGACTCCTACCGGAGCGACGAGATTCTGTACGAAGAGCTGCCCGTGACGCATCCGGAGCGATACAACGCGAGGATCAGGAACAAGGTCGATCCGCAGATCACATGGGTCCTGGCGCTGCCGATGCATCGCGAGGACGCCGCGCCGGCGGGCGTCCTCTGCGCGTTCGGCAACAAGAGGGTGCTGACGGACGCCACGACCCGCCGGACGTTCCAGAGCCTGGCGGTGGGCGTGACGGACGTCATCGTCCGGCTCAAGGCACTGGAGCTGGAAGAAGAGACGAGAGTGACCGAGCGTGCGTGAGGTACATCCCAGCAGACAGGCGATGAGTGAGGCGATCAGGATCGCCGGCAGTGCCGAGCCGTCGGGGAACTACCGGATCGGCGCCATCGTCATGGACGAGGAGATGGAGGTCATCGGGTCGGCCTTCACGGAGTTGCACTCCCGGCCGGACCCGACCGCCCATGCCGAGATACTCGCCCTGCGGCGGGCGTGCGCCGGCGTGAACAGCAGATATCTGCCCGGCTGTTTCCTCTACACCACCTTGGAACCGTGCCCGATGTGCACCTCCGCCGCCATCTGGGCCAAGGTCGGGGGGATCGTCTACGGAGCCGGCCTGGAGGACGCCTCCGACTTCGCCAGGAAGTCCGGTCCGGGCTTCTCGTGGCGGCAGATCGACATCAAGGCGTCCTACGTCGTGGCACGCGGCACCCCCGTCCTCCAGCTTCATGAGCGGTTCATGCGCGACGAATGCCTCAAGCTGATCTGAGCCCGCTCCCATGTATGAGCCCTATGACTACGTCGCGACCTCGAACGGCGTCCTGGGCTCCTTCCGGGCCTACACGGAGAGCGGCGACATCGCGTTCCGGCCCGTCTACCGCCGCTCTGGCGACAGGTGGACCAAGCTCACGCCGTCCGCCGCGGCGGCCCTGCCGGGACGGACCCATCTCCTGCTCGACCGGGACTGCGCGCTGGCCAGGGAGGAGGAGGTCACGCTCGTGGCCTCCTGGCGGTCGCGGGCGGTCGGCGCACCGGGAGCTTCGAGCGGCGAGCATCCTCCCGCGCTCCGCGGGCTGCTGTCCGAGCTCCGTTCCAGAGGGGCCCGGGTCCACCTCTACGGGTCGCGGCTGCTCGGGCGGCGCTCGGACGGCTCCGACTGGGACTTCGTCGTCGAGCACCAGGGCGACCTCGCCGAGCTCCTGAGAAGCTGCCGGACCCGTCCCGGCGCCTTTCTCGGGTCGAGGGAGATTTCGAGCATCGCCACGTCCTACGAGGTCAACACCGCCGGCTCGACCAGCAGGGCGGACGTTCTCCGGATACTCGGAAAGAGCTGGTGCGCGCTGCGGGTGGACGGGGCGGTGATCGATTTCTTCCTGGCCGGCCGGGAAAGCGCGATCATTCCGGACATGCAACTCGCACACCTCCCGCTGACCGATTGCGACGGAATTGTCGAGGAAAGCTCGGGACGGAGTTTCAGCATGCCGCGTCAGGTACGTATACGTATCTCTGCCACCCGGGTAGTCAACCTCCACCATCTTTCCTGGATACTCTGCGGACTTGAACAAATGGCCGGATCCAGAGTGACGCTTCGAGATGTTTTCGTGCGTGACACCGATGATCTCTGGCTGAGCCCTTGGATGTCCAAGCTCTCCTTCGACGCGGACGCATAGGATCACGATGGATCATGGCACGCCATTTCAGCACCCATCGCATTGTCTGCTGGCGCCTGTCCCGCCATTGCAACCGGGCGTGCCCGTTCTGTCTGTCCACCAGCGGCCCGCGCGTCGGACATCCGGAGCACGACCCGTTCGCGATCGCGAACCGGCTGCTTGAGCTGCGGGTGGAGAAGATCTCCTACTCCGGTGGCGAGCCTTTCGTGTATCCGTTGTTCCCCGCTCTCGTCGAGCATGTCCGCGGGCTGGGAATGCTCCAGCTCGTCACGACGAACGGGGACCGGCTGTCCGCCGGCATTCCCGGATGGATCCGCTCCTTCGAGTACGTGAAACTCTCGTTCTACGGGTCACGTCCCCTCCATGACCGCCTGATGGGAAAAGGGAACTACGACCAGCAGCTCTCGCTGGCCGAAAAACTGATCACGGTCCACGGGGTCACGGTGGGCGCCAACTACATGCTGTCCGCGGAATCCGTGCCTCAGGTCCAGGCCTTCATGGCGGACATGGCCGCGGGCGGATTCAACGACGTGTTGTTCCAGACCTACATTCATAACCGGCGCAGGCATGTCGACCGCAGGTTCGCCCTGCGGGACACGCGGCAGACGATAAGGAGCCTGCGCGAGGTGTTGTCCCTCCAGAGCGAGCGACTGCCGGGAGGGATGAAAGTACACGACTACGCGCAGCGCGACTGGTTCGTCGTGCTCGACGACTCGGGGCGGCTCATTCTTCCGACGAGCACCGTGGATCCGGATTTCGTCATGGGGCGGGTGACCGACGACCTGCTCCGGGTCGCCCCCGAGGTGACCACGCCGGCGCGGGACGCGCTGGAGACGATCTGGCAGCGGCGTCACGCGACCGAGGCGATCGTCGATCTCGGCTGAGCTACGGGGCCAGGAAGCCGGTGATGGACCGCCGGAGGTTGTCGCCCGCGCTCGCCTCCACCTTCCGCACCCGGTGGAACGTCCCGGCCACCATCACCACGAGCCGGTTCGGCCGCGGCGCTATGGACGTGGCCGGCACGGGAGCGTTCATGAGGTCCTTGGGGACGTCGACGTCGACGCAGGGCACCTCGTCCACGGGGCAGTCGAAGAGTTCGAGCTCGCCGCCCCACGTCGCCCGCCACTCGCCCGACAGGTAGAGCGTGTAGGCCGCGCCGCGCCCGCGCCCGTCGTCGTGCCAGCCCAGCCCGGAACCCCGGCCGTATCTCCAGAACCGGAAACGGTCGCTGTCCGAGACCCGTACGTCCAGGGCCTCCAGGCCCTTCCTGACGGCCGACCTCACCTCCTGGACGTGGTCGTCGCCGACGTCCACCGAGGCGAACGACGCGTCGGCGTGGAAGGCCACCCCGTCGAAGACCGGGTCGATGGAGCTGAAGGAGGGCCGATGCCTTACGGACCGCTCCTCGGCGGTCCAGGCGGCGAAGGCGTCCTCGGTGAGGGCATCGTCGATCATCACGAATCGTCGCCCCTGTACGGTGATCAAGATCGTCCCCTTTCGAGGTACGGGTCGCGCAGCCCCGTACGCGGGACCGCCCAAGCCAGCACCGCGCCCGCCGTCGCGACGACGACGACGGCCAGCCCGGCCAGGTACGCCGTGCGGCCCACGAGGGTCGCGAGCGGCAGCGCGATCACGAAGCCCAGCGGGACCATGGCGGTGGTCATGGTCGTCTCGAACGATCCGACCCGCGAGAGCATCGCCTTCGGAACGGTGAGCTGCACGAGGGTGTCGAAGACGACGCCGGCGACCCCTGCCGCGAGGCCCGCCAGGAACAGCGCGCCCGCGACGACCGGCACGGACGGGCCGTAGGCGAGGGCGAGCAGCTGCGCCGGCATCGAGATGACCAGCAGGGCGATGGTGAGCAGGCCGCGCCGCTCGCCGCGTACGTGCCCGCTCACCAGCGCCCCCACCAGCCCGCCCGCGGCCAGGAACGTCACGATGACGCCCCACTGCTCGATGCCGCCGAGCCTGTCCTGCGCGATGACCGGGCCGAGCACGCTCACCGAGGCCAGCCCGATCTGGACCGGAAGCCAGACGAGGACGGCGCCCAGGACCAGCGGCAGGCGCGGCATGATCCGCACCGCGTCGAGGAAGCGCACGGGTTCCTCCGGGTCGTCGCCGGCGGGGTCCTCGGCGGGCCGCGCGTCGCCACCGGCGGGGAGCAGCCGCCTCAGCCAGGCGAGTGAGATCAGGGAGACGACGAAGGTGGCGGCGTCGAAGAAGAGCGCCAGCGGCACGCCTCCGGCCACCACCAGCAGCGACGCGAGCGCGGGCCCGGCCAGCCTGCCGGTGTCCCCGGCGACGTCGAGCCAGGAGTTGGCCTTCTGCAACTGGGCGGGGTGCACCAGGTCGGGCAGCAGCCCGACCGCGCCCGGCGTGAAGAACGCCGCCGCCGCGCCGTAGACCGCCGCGGAGGCCACGAGGTGCCACAGCTCCGCGTGCCCGAGCGCGAAGGAGACGGCGGGGAACACCTGGGCGGCGAGGCGGACGGCGTCCGCCCCGATCATGACGGGCAGCCGCCCGATCCGGTCGGGGAGGCTGCCCCCGTGGGCGACGAGGACGAACCGCGAGATCCACAGGGCGAGGAGCACCATCGGGATCCCCCGGCCGTCGGGCGCGACGGCGAGGGCGGCGAACGCGAACGTGACCGAGACGACGCCGTCCCCCAGCCGGGAGACCGCCTGCCCCGCCAGGTAGACCCGGTACGGAGCCGACGACAGAGGCGAACCGGGCGCCTCGGGGAGGTCAGACATGCGCCCGCTCCAGCGACAGCGCGGCCTCCGCCAGGTGCACGGCCTCCACGAGATCGGCCAGCCGCATGGCGGTCGTGTGCCGACCGGCCGGTGAGGGGCACGCCTCCACCAGGTCCCCCGCGACCAGCCGGCCCGCCCCGATGACGTTCCGTACCAGGGCCGCCAGGGTCTCCGGGTCGAGCCCTCCGGAGGAGGGGTAGACCACGTCCGGCGCGTACACCGGGTCCAGCACGTCGATGTCCACCGTCAGGTAGACGGGCCGGCCGGCGCAGAAGCGCGCGATCGTCCCGGCCGCTTGCGGGGCGCGGGTCTCGTCGGCCGTCAGGTAGGAGACGCGCTCCTCCCTCGGGCTCGCGGCCAGGTCGAGCCGGGTGTCGACGCCGCGGACCCCAATGGTGAGCCATTCCAGACGGGGATGCTCGGCGAGCAGCCAGCTCACGAAGTTCCCGCAGTCCGCCGTGGCCGACTCCCCGATCGGGCGGCGGTCGGCGTGCGCGTCGAAGTGGACGACGCGCAGCTCCGGGTGGGCGTCGGCGACCGCGCCGACGGCCGGATAGCTGACCGCGTGGTCGCCGCCGATCACGAGGGGCCGGTGCCCCTGCGCCAGGACGGCGCGGACGAGGGCCCGCAGCCGCTCGTGGGCCGTCACTCCGGTGTCGGTACGCGGATCGACCAGGAGATCGCCGTGATCGACGACACCGGCCAAGCCCTCCCCCGGTCCGGCCCGGAGCGTCCACGCATACGCCGCAGGCTCGGCCAGCAGCCGGAACCGGCGCGAGAGCGCGTCGCGGACCACGGGGACCGCGTCCTTGGGCCGGGGGCCGGGGGGACCTCCCAGGTCGAGCGGCGCTCCGATCAGTCCCCAGACGGCCGCGCCGGCCCTGGCGCCCGCGGGCAGGGACAACGGGGTCGCGGCGGGGCGGGCGAGCCCGCCGGTCGCCGCCGACGACGCGGCCGGCGGCACGATCAGCCGGACCCTGCGGAGGACGTCCTCCGCCTCCTCCGTGATCCGCACGCCGTCGCGGCCCTCCCACAGCTCCCGCAGGGGCGGCGTCAGGGCGAGCCGTACGCCCTCCGCCGGGTTGACCAACTCGCCGCCCTGGACCAGGAACGCCGGGTTGAGCACCCACGGCGCCCCTGCCGGGTTCTCCCCCGTCATGCCTGCTCGACCAGGAGGAGCCCGGCCCGGACCAGCGTGTCGAGGGCCGCGTCGAGCTCGGCGTCGGTCAGCGCGAGGCCCGCCGTGTCGTCGCGCCGCGTCGCGCGGCCCGCCGACCACTCCTTCACCCAGGGCGCGAGCCGGCCGTCGACGGCGAGCCGGACGCCGAGGCTCTCGATCGACACCCGCCCGTCCCGGTACTCGACCAGCGGAGGGAACCGGGCCGCCCACCTGAGGAGGGTGCCCGTGTACGGGACGCTCTCCACGGACCAGGGAAGCGACAGGCCCTCGCGCCTTTCGAGCGACTGCGCGGAGCGCACCTCCCGGGCCCGGTGCACGTCGGTGGCGAGCGCGGTCATGAGGGAGTCGAGCACGCCGCCGTCGTCGCGCGTCGCGTCGCCCGCGCCGGTCCGGTTGCTCCAGGCGTCGAGCGCGGTCCTCGTGAGGTCTTCAGGGGTGGACACGTGCACGCCGAAGGTCCAGTGCAGGCTCGGTCCCGTGCCCGTGGCCTCGTGGTCCCATCCCCGCGGGACGTGCCACACGTCGCCGGCCCGCATGTCCGCCTCCTCGACCAGCCTCGCGTCCGGTCCGGAGCCCTCCCAGATCCGCCAGCGCTTGCTGCCCTCGGCCTGGAAGATCACGGTGGCGTGGCCGTCCGCGTGCCGCCCGAACGCCGATCGCATGGTCCAGCAGGCGTAGCAGTTGACCCAGGCCGGGTCGTCGGCGAAGTACTCGAACTCCTCCCGGAGCCGGGCGGGCCCCACGTGCAGCCGGTCGGCCCTGTTGGCGACGAGCGTCGCGCCGGAGCGGAGGTATTCGACCATGGCGCCGTAGCGCCAGTTGCGGTGGACGATGTCGCCGCCGTCGATGCGGGTGCTGATGTAGGTGCCGGGATAGGCGACCGGGTCGGCGGACAGCCGGATCATCATCGGCTCGATCGTGGTCGTCTTCATGATGTGGTCGATGACGCCCCAGCCGAGCGACGCCCGCCACGATCCCCGCGAGACGTGACCGGTCAGGAACTCGCGGCCGAACGACTTGCGCCAGACGGATTCTCCGCCGAGCGCGTCAACAATGGTGTCCCAGGACAGTGTCATGATGTGTCCCAACGCTCCTCAGGACGCCCACGCGGATCAGCGCACGCACGACGGCCGCACGTTCTGGGGTGGCGGCCGCGTCGCGAAGCTCGTCGGCGCCGACGAGGGCGCCGGGCTTCAGCAGCTCGGCCAGGCCGCCCAGCTCGACGGAGAGCTCTCTCCCCAGGGCGAAGACGCTCCGGCCTGCGACGACGATCGGTAGGCGGGTGACTGTGTAGGGTGGACCTTGATCAGGTGTTCTGGTGGGGAACCTCGGCGGTGAGCCGTGCCCGCACGACCGGCGCAGCATCGCTCCCCTGGTCACGGCCCGTTCGACGCCGTCGTCCTTGAGTGCGTCGCGGAAGGCGCCGATCGCGTCCGCGACCGTTCCGGGGGTCCGGCGGCGGGTCTCGTACGTCAGCGCGTCCGTCGCGGTCCGCTCAGGATCCTCCGGATACACCGTGAGGCCCAGGAGCAGCGACGGGCCGTCGTTGCGGAAGAGGTGATACATCCCCGCGGGCACCAGCAGGAAGTCGCCGGGCGCGAGGCGGACGCTGTCGGCCGCCGGCAGCAGGGGCTGCGCGTCCAGGGTCCGCGGGCGCCCGTGGGCGAGGGCGGGCAGGGCCGGCTCGGGCCAGGTCCACGCCGTCTTCGCCGCCGGGCCGAGGTTGAAGATGAAGGAAGGTTCGGGGTCGGTGTGCACGCCGAACGGGGTGGTGCCGGCGCTGGCCGCGAAGCAGTACCAGTCGACGCCCCTCGTCAGCGGCACGCCCGCGGTTTCGAGCGGGACGACGAAACGGGTGTAGAGGACCTCCGCGAGCTCCACGCTCCAGGACTCCAGGGCGTTGACCGCCAGGCAGATGCCGTCCCCGCCGCCGCGTTCCGCGAGCCAGGCATGGAGGTCCGATCCGGGGAACGCGCCCGACATCAGCCGCTCCGAGGCGGCGTAGTCGAGGCAGGCGCCCCGGAAGGCCCTCATCGCGGGCAGGTCGTCGTCGTGGTCGCCCAGCCGGGTGGTGGCGGCGCGTACGGCGTCGAGGATCAGCTCCGCGAGCGCGTCCGGCCTGCGGATCAGGCCGGTGAGGTGCGCCCGTTCGGCGAACCGCGGCCCGTGCCGGTGGCAGAGCTCCTGCCACATGCCTTCGTCCAGCACGTCTCAGACCTCCAGGAGTCGGCCGGCGGGCGCGGGACCCCGTCACCGAGGTCCCGCGCCCTGCGGCTCAACGGCGTACGGTTCAGTGGCCGACGTCCCGTTCGGGCCGCATCCAGAGCTGCCGGCCCTGCAGGGCCGAGACCGACTCCTCCGACACGATGATGTCCGAGATGTCGACGAGTACCTGAGCACGTCCGTCGTCGGCGGAATCGTGGTGCGAGACCGTCTCCATGATCCTCCTTCACTCGTTGGCGCGTGACACCAACTCTCGCGCGGAGGACCCGCGACGGCCCAGGTCACAGGCCGGGCATTCGCCGGACATCGGAGGTCACGTCATGCTTTTCGCTCGCGGCAGACGCCGCCGGTAGACGACGTACGGCCGCCACAGGTACGCGACCGGCGCGGACCAGACGTGCACCAGCCTGGTGAAGGGCCAGATCGCGGCGAGCAGCCAGGCGGACATGGCGTGCAGCTGGAAGACCAGCGGAACGCCGTCCATCAGGGAGGCGTCGGGGCGGAGGGTGAGGACGCCGCGGAACCAGACGGCGATCGTGGCGCGGTAGTCGTAGCCGCCGCCGAGCAGGTTCGCGCCGACGGTCGCGCTCATGCCGAGCACGATCACCACGGCGAGGACGGCGAACAGCACCTTGTCGGCGCGGGTGGTCGTGCGGCGCACCCGCGGGCTGGTGAGACGGCGGGCCAGCAGCAGCGCCAGGCCCGCCACCACCATGAGCCCGGCCACGGTGCCGGCGACCACCGACACCAGGTGGTAGAGGTGGTCGTCGATCCCGACGGCCGCGGTCCACGCCTTCGGCACGAGCAGGCCGAGCACGTGCCCGCCGATGGCGGCGAACGCCCCGAGGTGGAACAGCGGCGAGCCGAGCCGCAGCAGCCGGCTCTCCAGCACCTGCGTGGTGCGCGTCGTCCAGCCGAACTGGTCGACGCGCCAGCGCCAGACGTGCCCGACGACGAAGATCGTCAGCGCGATGTAGGGGACGACGACCCAGAGCGCGACGCTCACGGCCTTACCTCCAGTTCGGTGAGCGGCGGGCCGTACGGAGCCAGCCCGACCTCCTCGGCGGGCGGCCCGGCGAGGGCGAGGTCGGCGACGGAGGCGCGCTCGGCCTCCGACAGCCCGGGCAGCTCGCCGCAGAGCGCGTCGAGGACGAGCGCGTACGGCGAGCCGCTCTCGCGCAGCGCGGTGCGGATGAGCTCCAGGCCCTTGCGGTGCTGCCGGAGCGGCGCCTCCCCGGTGGCCGCGCCGGCCAGGGCGGCGAACTCGCAGACGACCGGCAGGAAGTCGGGCAGTTCGCCCTCGGGCGGGGTGAGCCCGGCGACCCGGTAACGCTGCTTGAGCGTGAGCAGGGCCATGCCGCGGCGGCGGGTGTCGCCGTGCAGGTAGTAGGTGAGGTAGAGGCTCGACCTGCGGCGCAGGTCGAAGGTCTGGACGTAGTGGCGGGCCGCCTCCATCGGCTCCCGGTCGCGGAACCAGGCCACGAAGGCGGTCAGCGACGCGCGGGCCGCCGACTCAGGAAGGGCGCGCACCGCCTCGGCCAGCTCGTCACGGGCGGCGAGCAGGCCGGCGTCGGGGTACTGCAGCAGGAGGGAGACCAGCCGGAGCAGGGTGGCGCGCTGGCCGGGAGAGAGTTCGTGGGCGGGCTCGCGGGCGGGCGGCGCGGAGCGGGTGCGGGCCCCGGACCGGGCGAGCGGCCCCCTGGCGAGGAGTCTCATGCCTGGTCTCCCTTGGCGACGAAGAGCTTCAGACCGAGGCGGCCGTCGCCGCGCCGGCCGGTGACGCCCGTGGGGTGGAAGTCGCTCATGCCGGGCCCGCCGTCGCCGTCGAGGCTGCACCCGCCGGCCTGCGCGGACAGGGCGGCGGCGTCCTCGCGGTGGGCGGCGGGCACGACGTAGCGCTCGTCGTACTTGGCGATGGCGAGCAGCCGGTACATGTCCTCCATGTCGGCGGCCGTCATCCCGGCCGACTCCAGCAGGTCCGTGGCGACGGTGCCGTCGATGGTGCGGGCCCGCATGTACCCGCGCATCGCCGACAGCTTCATCAGCACCCCGGCCACCACCTCGGTGTCGCCGGCCGAGAACAGGCTCGCCAGGTACTCCAGCGGGATGCGCAGGTCGGTGATCGCGTGGAAGACGTTGTCGGGGTCGTCGGCGTCGGCGCCCACGCCGGTGACGGCGTCGAGGACGGGCGAGAGCGGCGGGATGTACCAGACCATGGGCAGCGTGCGGTACTCCGGGTGCAACGGCAGCGCCACCCGGTAGCGCATGGCCAGCCGGTAGATCGGGGAGCGCCGCGCGGCCTCGATCCAGTCCTCGCTGATGCCGGACGCGCGGGCGGCGGCGGCGACGGCGGGGTCGTCGGGGTCGAGGAAGACCCGGCGCTGCGCCTCCAGCAGGTCGCGGGGGTCGGCGACGCGGGCCGCGTCGAGGACCGCGTCGGCGTCGTACAGGATGAGGCCGATGTAGCGCAGCCGGCCGACGCACGTCTCGGCGCACACGGTGGGCTGGCCGGCCTCGATGCGGGGGAAGCAGAAGGTGCACTTCTCGGCCTTGCCGGTCTTGTGGTTGACGTACACCTTCTTGTACGGGCAGGACGAGACGCACATGCGCCAGCCGCGGCAGCGTTCCTGGTCGACGAGGACGATGCCGTCCTCCTCGCGCTTGTACATGGCGCCGGACGGGCAGGCGGCGACGCAGGCCGGGTTGAGGCAGTGCTCGCAGATGCGCGGCAGGTGGAACATGAAGGTCTTGTCGAACTCCATCGCCACCTTCTCCGCCATGGCGGCGAGGTTGGGGTCGGCCGGGGCGTGCTCGGGGGCGCCGCCGAGGTCGTCCTCCCAGTTCGCGCCCCACGTGATGGCCATGTCGCGGCCGGTGATGGCGGACTTGGGGCGGATGACCGGGGTGTGCGGGCCTGCGGGGGCGTTGATGAGGGTGTCGTAGTCGTAGGTGGCCGGCTCGTAGTAGTCGTCGAGCGTGGGCAGGTCGGGGTTGGAGAACAGGTTGAGCAGGCGCTTGACCCGGCCGCCCGCCCGGAGCTTGAGCCGGCCGCGCCCGTCGAGCTCCCAGCCGCCGCGCCAGCGCTCCTGGTCCTCGTAGCGCTTGGGGTAGCCGACGCCGGGCTTGGTCTCGACGTTGTTGAACCAGACGTACTCGACGCCGTCCCGGTTGGTCCAGGTCTGCTTGCAGGTGACCGAGCAGGTGTGGCAGCCGATGCACTTGTCCAGGTTCATGACCATGGCCACCTGTGCCATGACGCGCATCAGTACGTCACCTCCTGGCCCCGGCGGCGGATCACCGTGATCTCGTCACGCTGGTTGCCGGTGGGCCCGTAGTAGTTGAAGGCGTAGGTGAACTGCGCGTACCCGCCGATGAGGTGGCTGGGCTTGAGCAGCAGCCGGGTGAGGGAGTTGTGCACGCCGCCGCGCCGGCCCGACTTCTCCGTCAGCGGGACGTTCACGTTGCGGTCCTTGGCGTGGTACATGTACACGGTCCCGGCGGGCATGCGGTGCGAGACGACGGCCCGCGCCACGACCACGCCGTTGCGGTTGTACGCCTCGATCCAGTCGTTGTCGGCCACCCCGATCCTGGCGGCGTCCTCGACGCTCATCCAGATCGTCGGCCCGCCACGTGACAGCGCCAGCATGTAGGCGTTGTCCTGGTACTCCGAGTGGATGGACCACTTCGAGTGGGGCGTCAGGTAGCGCACGGTGACCTCGGCCCCGTCCTGGCCGTCGCCCTGCTCGCCGTAGTGGCGGCGCATGTTGAGCGGCGGCCGGTAGGCGGGCAGCTGCTCCCCCAGCTCGATCATCCAGTCGTGGTCGAGGAAGAACTGCTGGCGGCCGGTCAGCGTGTGCCAGGGTTTGTCGCGTTCGACGTTGATGACGAAGGCGGAGTAGCGGCGTCCGCCGGTCTCCGACCCGGACCATTCGGGCGAGGTGATGACGGGCTGCGGCCTGGACCGGGTGTCGGCGAACGTGATCCGCTTGCCCTCGTGCTCGGCGGCCAGGTCGGCGAGCCGGGTGCCGGTGCGCCGCTCCAGCGTCTCGAAGCCCTGCGTGGACAGCCGGCCGTTGGTGGTGCCGGACAGCGCGAGGATGGCCTCGCACATGCGGTCGGCCGTGGCCAGGGAGACGCGGCCCTCGGGGGTCGCCCCGTTCCTGGCGAGCAGGTCGTCCAGCTCGGGCCCGACCCGGTAGGTGACGCCCTTGGTGGTCAGGCCCAAGTCGGCGAAGAGCGGCCCGATGCCGCGCATCCGCTCGCCGATCGCGCCGTAGTCGCGCTCGATCGCGACGATCTTCGGCATGGTCTTCCCGGGGATCGGCTCGCACTCGCCGTGCTTCCAGTCGCGTACGCGCCCGCCGGGCTGAGCCAGCTCGTCCGGCGTGTCGTGGGCGAGCGGGACGGCGAGGACGTCGGTCCGCTTCCCGAGGTGGCGGGCGGCCAGCTCGGAGAAGGCGTCGGCGAGACCGAGGAAGACGTCGTAGTCGGCGCGGGTCTGCCACGGCGGGGCGATGGCCGGGTTGAAGGCATGCACGAACGGGTGCATGTCGGTCGAGGACAGGTCGTGCTTCTCGTACCAGGTGGCGGCCGGCAGCACGACGTCGGCGAACAGCGCCGTGGACGTCATCCGGAAGTCGATCGTGGTCAGCAGGTCGAGCTTGCCCTCCGTGGCCTCCTCCCGCCAGGTCACCTCGGTGGGATGGACGCCTTCCTGGTTGCGGGTCTCGGCATCGGCGCCGAGCAGGTGCCGCAGGAAGTACTCGTTGCCCTTGCCGGACGAGCCCAGCAGGTTGGCCCGCCAGACGGTGAGCACCCGCGGGAAGTTCGCCGGGTCGCCGGGGTCCTCGGCCGCGAACCGCAGCCGGCCGGACTTCAGCTCGTCCACCACGTGCTCGGCCACGCCGACGCCCTTCGCGGCGGCCTCGTCGGCGAGCGTGAGCGGGTTCCTGTCGAACGTCGGGTGCGACGGCAGCCAGCCCAGCCGGGCCGCCTGGGCGTTGCAGTCGGCGAACGACCGCCCCGCGAACAGGCCGTCACCGAGCGGGCTGGACAGCTCGTCGGCCTGGATCTGCTCGTAGCGCCACTGGTCGGTGGCGAGGTACCAGAACGCCGTCCCCGCCATGTGCCGGGTCGGCCGCTGCCAGTCGAAGGCGAAGGCCAGGTGCTGGAAGCCGGTGATCGGGCGGACCTTCTCCTGGCCGACGTAGTGGCCCCAGCCGCCGCCGTTGACGCCCTGGCAGCCGGTCAGCAGCACCAGCGTCAGGAAGGCCCGGTAGATCTGGTCGGAGTGGAACCAGTGGTTGGTGCCCGCGCCCATCGCGATCATCGACCGGCCCTCGGTGACCTCGGCGTTGCGGGCGAACTCGCGGCCGATCCTGGCGATCGTCGCCGCGGGGACCGAGGTGATCTCCTCCGCCCAGGCCGGCGTGTACGGCTGCGCCGCGTCCTCGTAGCCCTGCGGCCACTCGCCGGGCAGGTCGCCGCGCGGCACGCCGTACTGGGCCATGAGCAGGTCGAACACGGTGGTGACGAGCTTGCCGCCCACCTCGGTCACGGGCACGCCGCGGCGCATGACCGAGCCGCCCTCGGTGGCGCCCTCGTCGAAGCGCGGCAGGTCGATCTCGACGGCGCGGCCGGCGCGGCCGAGCAGGCTCAGCGCGGGGGTGGCGCCGTCCAGGTCGAGGTTCCAGCGGCCCTCGCCCTGCTCGCCCCAGCGGAAGCCGAGCGAGCCGTTCGGGATCGTCGGCTCGCCCGTCTCCTCGTCCAGGAAGACGGTCTTGAACGCGGCGTTCTCGCCGGCGTCTTCAGCCAGGTCGGCGGCGGTCAGGAAGCGGCGCGGCACGTAGGCGTCGCCGCGCGGCTCCAGCGTCACCAGGAACGGCAGGTCGGTGTACTTGCGTACGTAGTCGGTGAAGTAGGGGACCTGCCGCTCGCGGAAGAACTCCGTCAGCACCACGTGCCCCATCGCCATCGCCAGCGCGCCGTCCGTGCCCGGATGCGGCGCGAGCCAGTCGTCGGCGAACTTGACGTTGTCGGCGTAGTCGGGGCTGACGGCCACCACCTTGGTGCCCTGGTAGCGGGCCTCGGTCATGAAGTGGGCGTCCGGGGTGCGGGTGACCGGGATGTTGGAGCCCCACATGATGAGGTAGCGGGAGTTCCACCAGTCGGCCGCCTCGGGCACGTCCGTCTGGTCGCCCCACACCTGCGGCGAGGCGATAGGCAGGTCGGCGTACCAGTCGTAGAACGACAGCAGCGTGCCGCCGATCATGGACAGGAACCGGGTCCCCGCCGCGAACGACGCCATCGACATCGCCGGGATGGGCGAGAAGCCCACCACCCGGTCCGGGCCGTACTCCTTGACCGTGTGCACGTGCGCGGCGGCCATCAGCTCCAGGACCTCGTCCCACTCGGCGCGGACGAACCCGCCCTTGCCGCGGGCCCGCTTGTACGCCCGCGACCGCTCCGGGTCGCCGGTCAGCTCCGCCCACGCCAGCACCGGGTCGCCCAGCCTGGACCTGGCCTCCCGCCACGCCTCCAGCAGCACCCCGCGCACGTACGGGTACCGCACCCGCGACGGCGAGTAGGTGTACCAGGAGAACGACGCGCCGCGCGGGCAGCCGCGCGGCTCGTACTCGGGCGACTCCGGCCCCACGGACGGGTAGTCGGTCGCCTGGTGCTCCCACGTGATGAGCCCGTCCTTGACGAACACCTGCCACGAGCACGAACCCGTGCAGTTCACGCCGTGCGTCGAGCGCACCACCTTGTCGTGCGCCCACCGGTCCCGGTAGAAGCGGTCCCAGCCGCTCGGATCGACCTGGTGCAGGGTCCGGCCGTCGGCCGACACCTCCGACCTGGTGAAGAACGCACGGGCGGCCAGCAGCGGTCCCATGCCGGGTACCGCGTCGATGTCGGTCATGGAACCTTCTTCGCCACAGGGATCACAAGGGTCACGAGGACAGACTTCCGGCATAGGCACCATGTCGGTCAGGGACCAAAGTCCCACCTGTGGTGCCGATGGGCCCTCGGGTGGCGGGTCCTCGGGTGGCGGGCCCTCAGGTGGCGGGCCCTCGGGTGGCGGGCCCTCAGGTGGCGGGCAGGGCTGTGGCGAGCAGCACGACGCCGAGCGAGCCCACCAGCGACGTGACCGCCATCACCCGGGCCAGCCTCGGCCGGCCCGACCCGGTCAGCCAGCCGTGCGCCGCGGCGGCGGCCATGACGGCGCAGAACAGCACCAGCTTGGCCGCCAGGATGCGCCCGTAGCCCGGCTCGGCGAGCGAGGCCCACGTGACGCCCTTGTGCCAGGCGATGGCCACCCCGGTGGCGAGCTGCACGGGCAGGAACACCGCGGCCGTGAGCAGGCCGAACCGGCGGCCCACGGCGCTCAGCACCTGGCCACGCCGATGCTCGTCCAGCAGCCGCCGGGCCAGGGGCAGCAGCACCAGCGACACCGCGAGCTGGCCGCCGACCCACAGCGCCGCGCCCAGCACGTGCAGGAACCGCACCACCGACCACCACGTCATGGCGCGCTCACCTCGAACATCCCGTGCGCGCCCGCCTCGGCCTGGCGCATCGTGTGGTCCACCACCGGGTACCGGCCCGGCTCGGGGAAGACCAGCTCGGCGAAGCCGCCCTGGGCCGGAGCCAGGTCGAGCACCTGGGCCCCGCCCGGGTCGCCTGTTCTCAGCGCGTACGCGCCCTCCTTGTAGACCGTGTCGAACGGCGCTCCGACCACGTGCAGCGCCGTGCCCGAGCTGGGCCCGGCGGCCACGGCCCACAGGCGCACCCGCTCACCGGCCTCGGCGCGCAGCGGGGCGTGGTCGTAGCCCGCGGCGGTGCCGTTGAACATCCAGCCGTCCGGCTCGCCCGCCCGCATCTTGGCGACCTGGGCCTCGCTGCCGGGCTCGCCGAGGTAGAGCTCGCCCTGCACCAGGAGGTATTCGCGGTCCACCGGCGGCAGGCCGGGCGGGTCGATGACGACCGCGCCGTACATGCCGTTGGCGATGTGCTGGGTCATGGGCATGGTCGAGCAATGGTACAGCCAGGCCCCGGCGAACTCCGCGCGGAACCGGTACGTCAGCCGCTCACCCGGCTGGATCGTCCGCATCACGCCGTCCGGCGCGTTCGCCCCGGCGTGGAAGTCGATGCCGTGGCCCATCGTGCCGCCGTTGACGAACGTCACGACGAACACGTCGCCGACCTTGCCGCGCAGCACCGGCCCCGGCATGGTCCCGTTGAACGTCCACACGCGCTGCCGCACCCCCGGCGCGACCTCCTGGACGGCGGTGTCGTCCGCGCGGATCTCGACGTGGTGCTCGGTGCCGCCGGGCGCGGGCCGCAGGGTCGCGTCGTACGGCTTCCATCCCGGCGACATGGGGGCGGCGAGGTCGAGGCGGGAGGGCCCGGCTGGTTGGGTGGCGGAGTGCGCGGTGTGACCGGCGGCGGCCGCGCCCGTTCCCGCGCCCGTTCCCGCGCCTGTTCCTGTGGGGACGATCCGCATGGTCATGCCCGCCGCCCGATGCCCGGCCACCGTGCACCAGCCGTCCACGGCCCCGCTCAGGGGCGCCAGCGTCAGCGTCGCGCTCTGGCCGGGGGCGAGCGCCGGGGTGCGTTCGCCGGTCTCCAGGCGCAGGTCGTGGCGCTGGGCGTCGGCGTTGGTGACCCGCAGCGTCAGGACCGTGCCCAGGGGCGCCTCGATCACCCCCGGGCGGACGCTCATCCCGGACAGCGTCACCTCGATCGTCCGGGAGCCGGTCGCGGTCACCGTGGCCGGGCCTGAGCCGCCGGTCGTGGCGACGACGACCGCCGCGGCCGTCAGCAGGCAGCCGGCGGCGACCCCGGCCACGGCCGGCAACGACCGCCGCCGGCCCCCGGCGCCCGCCGCCGGATCCTTCCCGCCGTCCGCCGCCGCGTCCTGCGCCGGCCGGGCGGGGCGGGCGCGGGTCAGGGCGGTGACGGCGAGGGCGACGAACGCCATGGCCGAGCCCAGCACGAGCGCCCAGCCCAGCAGCACCACCGGCCGCGGCACCGGCAGGACCAGCAGCGGCACACCGACGTTGAGCGCCGCCAGCCGGGCCGGCCAGCCGCGCTCCAGCAGCGCCGCGTTCTCCTTGAACCGGGCCGGCCCGCCGCCCAGCACCGCGGGCAGCAGATGCAGCAGCGAGCCGAACAGCACCTGGGCGACGAACCCGACGAGCACCAGCGGCAGCAGCGGCTCCAGCGCCGCGGCGACCCCGGCCGCCGGCCGGGTGGCGACGACCACCGCGGTCGCCGCCAGAGCCACCTCGAACCAGCCGATGGCCGCGCCCAGCATCCAGGCGGCCCCGGTGTGCGGCCGCCTGCGCCGCAGCGCGTCCACCAGCGGCACGAGCACCGCCAGCGCCCCCGCCGCGTACGCCACCAGCCCGGCCGGCGCGACCCACCGCCAGCCGGCCAGCAGCCCGGCCGTCGCGACCGCCAGCCCGGGAGCGGCCAGCAGCAGCCCCACGCGCGAGGACCGCCGCGTCCCGTCGGCCATGCGCGTGCGCAGCACCGTGGGCCAGAGCGTGAACAGCGTGCCGAGCACGGTCAGCCCGACCCAGCCGAACAGGTTCACCACGGCGTGCGCGGCCTGCATCCGTTCGTGCGCCGCCCCGTGCCCGACGTCCGCGGTCAACAGGCCGCCGAGGACGCCGCCGGCGGCGAGCGCCGCGGACGCGGCCACGTACCAGCCGATGACGTGGCCGAAGCGGCCGGGCAGCGCCTGCCGTACCAGCCTGACGAGCACGGCGGCGTGCCACAGCACCACCCCCGCCACCAGCGCCGCGCCGGCCGCGGCCACCTGCCACGGCCCCGCCGACACCCCGGCCAGCACCGCGACCGTGCCCGCGTTGAGCAGGCCCAGCCTGGCGAGGGTGCCGCGGCGCGACGGGGTGCGGGCGCGCAGCAGCGCCACCGTGAAGTGCTCGCTCCAGATGAGGATGGCGGTGCTGATCGCGCCCAGCAGGAAGACGTGGATCAGCAGCCAGCGGGGCGCCGGCAGCACGTCGCCGGCGAGCGCCGCCACGACGGTGAGGGCGAGCCAGCCGACGACGACCGCGTTCGCCCGCAGGTGCCACGAGGCGCGGGGGCGCGGCGGCGGCGGCTCAAGCGGCGGTCTGCCACGCTCTATGCGGATGTCGACCGGACTCACGTCGATGACCTCTCTATCGGGCGCCGGCCTGCTCGGCCGTGCGGCGGCCGGCGACCGAGCGGATCACGGTCGCCGTCAGTGCCAGGGTGAGCGCGGCGGTGACGGCCAGCAGGGCCAGGCCGAGTCCGTACGAGCCGAGCCGCCCGTAGACGAAGCCCATCACCAGCGGCGGCACGAAGCCGCCGAGGCCGCCCGCCGCGCCGACCAGGCCGGTCACCGTGCCGACCTTGTCGGCCGGCGCGACCTGGGCGACGAGGGCGAAGGTGGCGCCGCTGCCCGCGCCGAGCGCGGCGGCCATGGTCAGGAAGGCGATCGTGCCGACCGGCATCAGCCCCGGCGTCAGCGCCTGCACCCCGGCCGAGACGGCGATGACGACGAACACCCCGGTCAGCACGGGCACCGGCCCGACCCGGTCGGACAGCCAGCCGCCGAGCGGCCGGGCCAGGACCGCCAGCACCACGAACCCGGCCATGCGGTTGGCGGCGTCGGCCTGTTCGAGCCCGTAGCCGGTCTGGAGGTAGGCGGGCAGGTAGACGGAGAAGGCGACGTAGCCGCCGAACGCGACCGCGTACAGCACGCACGCCTGCCACGTGATCGGCAGCTTCACCGTGGCCGCCATGCGCGTCAGCAGGGGCTGGGTCGCGACGCTGCGGCCGGGCGCGTCCCGCAGCACCAGCCAGGCGACGACCGCGTACGCGGCGAGCACGGCGGCGGTGATCAGGAACGGGGTGGCCGAGCCGCCGGAGCGCACCAGGGGGACGGTGGTCAGCGCGCTGATCGCGGTGCCGCCCATCCCCGCGCCGAAGACGCCGACCGCGAACCCGCGCCGGCGCGGCGGGAACCAGGCGTTGACGAACGGCACGCCGACCGCGAAGACGGTCCCGCCGATGCCGAGGAAGAACCCGCCGACCAGCAGCGCGGCCAGCGAGGTCTGCCCGGCGACGCCGATGAACAGGACGGGCACGATGGTGGCCGCCGAGATGAGCGGGAACATCACCCGCCCGCCGAAGCGGTCCGTCAGCGCGCCGACCGGGATGCGGCCGAGCGAGCCGACGATCACGGGCACGGCGACCAACAGCGCCTGCTGCCCGGCCGACAACCCGAGCAGTTCCTTGAACCGCGGCCCCAGCGGGCTGAGCAGCGCCCACGCCCAGAAGTTCACCGCGAAGCCCAAAGTGGCCAGGCCGAGCATGAGCGCGGGCGTGCGCCCATGCGGGGTGGCCGGTACGTTCGTCATCTCGTCCTCACGTGATCGTGGATTCATGGGGTGGCCGGGGCCGGGACGCCCGCGAGGTGGCGGGCGAGGTCGTCCTGGTAGGGGAAGCTGCCCGGCTCGTAGCCGCACCAGGGCTCCTCGGCGAGCACGTCGCCGGTGCAGGCGTACGCGCGCGACCGGGAGCCCCCGCAGACGGTCCTGAACTCGCACGCCCCGCACCGCCCGCCCAGCCGGTCGGGGTCCCGCAGCGCGGCGAACAGAGGCGAGGACCGGTAGATGTCGGTCAGCGGCCGGTCACGTACGTTGCCCGCGCCCAGCGGCAGGAAACCTGACGGGTGCACGGTCCCGGTGTGGGAGACGAACACGAAGCCGCGACCGGCGTTCACGTCCACGGGCGGGCGGCGTACGCGGGTCTCCTTCACCAGTCCCGCCCGCCGCGCCCGGCGGTTCAGGCTCCGGTAGAGCGGGCCGAGCGTCGCCGTGTGGTCGGCCCCGTGCTCGGCGAGGATGCGCCGTTGCACGGCCACGCGCCGGAAATGGTGTGCCTCGGTGGTCTTGACCGGGATGGTGGTGCCGAGGTCGTAGAGGAAGTGCAGCACGTCCTCCACCTCGGCCGGGGTCAGGGCCGACAGCGCGCGGCCCCGGCCGGTCGGCACCAGGAAGAAGACGCTCCACAGGAGCGCGCCCTGGTCGCGTACCAGCCGGGCGATGTCCGGCAGCCGGGTCAGGTTGCGGCGCGTCACCGTGGTGTTGATCTGCACCTTGAGCCCTGCCTCGCGGGCCGCCCGCCAGGCCGCCGTGGTGCGGGCGAAGACGCCGTCGTAGCCGCGGAACTCGTCGTGCCCGGCCGCCGTCGCGCCGTCCAGGCTGAGCGAGATCGCCGCGGCGCCCGCCTCGTGCAGCCGGGCGAGGTTGTCCGGGGTGAGGGCCGGGGTGGCCGACGGGGACACCGCCGGGGACAGGCCGAGCTCGCGGCCTCGCCGTACCAGCTCGAACAGGTCGGGCCGCTCGAACGGGTCGCCGCCCGTGATCACGAACAGCGGCGCGGGGCGGCCGAACTCGGTCACCTGCCGCATCAGTTCGGCGGCCTCGCCGGTGGTCAGCTCCTTCGGATGCCGGTCGGGCACGGCCTCGGCCCGGCAGTGCAGGCAGGCCAGCGGGCAGGCCCGGGTGGCCTCCCAGATCACGATGAAGGGGCGGTCCGCGGCGTCCCTGCGGACCCGGCGCAGCGCTGGAGCGGGCATGGATCCAAACTCGCGCCCCTCCCGGTGCCGCCGTCAGGGACCAAAGTCCCTCAAACCCCGGCGGACGGCCCGTTCTGGCCCCGGATGCCGCGGTCCCCGGGAAAGGGAAAGCAGCAGAAAGCAAAAGGTTGCTCCGGGCGGGTTTCGCCGCGAAAAATGCGCGCTGCCGAGCATGAATAATTTCCGGCCGACTGTCTTGACGCTTCTCCGCGAGGGGGGTTCACGATGGAGGGGTCAGCGGAAACACGAACCGCGGGAGGAACCGTGCTCAAGGAAGCCTGCGCCGTCAGCGCCCTTGTGGCTGCCGCTCTCGTCCCTTCGATGCCTTCGCAGGCGCAATCCGGAAACGTCCCCGCCGCCGCCTCGTCCGAGACCCAGGCCCCGAAATGCAAATGGCTCGAAGAAGACGGCAAGAGATGCCATTACTGCCGCGGCAAGAAAGGCAGCGGATACAAGAGGCAGTACTGCGAGCGGCGGCGCGAGCCCATGGGGCCGATGGAGCTCGAATGCGTGACCACCAAGGAGCCGACCGCGACCAGCCCGAACCGCTCCTGCAAGACCTGCACGGACGCCAAGACCGGCAAGCGCGTCTCCAGACAGTGCGACAGCTAGAGCCCGCAGGGCGCCCCTGACCTGCGTCTGCGTCCTGCGCCTGAAAGCCCCGCCCGGGCGTTCGTCCCCGGGCGGGGCGGGCGCGGCCCACCGTCGTCAACCAGCGAGGGCGGTCTCGACGAGCCGCCCGATGCCGGCCAGGGGCGCGATCAGCTCGTCGGAGAGGCCGTAACGCCGCTGCCAGTCGGCGGGATCGTTCCTGCTCACCCACACGCGCCCCTCGTCATCGGCCCAGACCAGGGCCTTCGACGGCAGCTCCAAGGCGAACAGGGGGCGGGCGACCATGGCCGGCGTCCCCGCCCGGGGGTTGCCGAAGAGCAGCAGCTTCATGTCGTTCATGGCGAGGCCGGCCCGATGGGCGCCCTCGCTGTGGTCCACCACGGCGAACAGGTGCAGCTCCGCCTCCTCGATCGCCCGCTTGAGCCGTTCCACGGTCTCGGCGACCGGGAAAGGGCTTGCCGTGGTCACCGTTCCCGGCGCCTCCGGCAGGTCATTCGATGTCGCTGGAGAAGACACATTCCGCCCCTCCCCCACATTCGGTACGGACCAGCCTCGGTGCCGGTCAGGACCGTCCCTCCAGCCCACCGGGCGGTCAGCGGTTGCGCCAGCGGGGCGGGCGTTTCTCGGCGAACGAGGTCAGGCCCTCCGTGACGTCCTCGCTGACCATGAGGTCGTCCAGCGCCGGCGACGGGTACGTCACCGCGTCGACCACGTCCGCGATCCCCTGCGTCTCCGCCATGATCTGCAGGGACGCCCGCACGGACGTCGGCGAGCTCTCCAGGATCTCCCTGGCCAGCGCCCGCGCGCCTTCCAGAGCCTGTCCCGGCTCGGTCACCCGGTTGACCAGGCCGTGCTCCAGGGCCTCGGCGGCACTGAGCCGGCGGCCGGTGAGGATCATCTCGGTGGCGAGCTTGCCGGGCAGCGCCCTGGGGAGGCGTACGAGGCCGCCCGCCGCCGCGACCAGGCCCACCTTGACCTCGCTCAGCGCGAAACGGGTGGTCGCGTCGGCGACCACCAGGTGGCAGGCCAGCGCGATCTCGAACCCGCCGCCCATGGCGAAGCCGTTGACCGCCGCGATGACCGGTTTCGTCATGTTCCGGCGCGAGGTGAGGCCGGCGAAGCCGTTCTTCGGCACCCACATGGGCCGGCCCGAGGCCGAGTAGAGCAGGTCGTTCCCGGCGGAGAACGCCTGGTCGCCCGCGCCCGTGATGATCGCCACCCACAGGTCAGGGTCGGCGAAGAAGGCGTCGAAGACCTGGTCGAGCTCGTCGTTCGCGGGCGGGTGGAGGCTGTTGCGGCTGTCCGGCCGGTTGATCGTGACCTCGAGGACGTGGCCGTCGCGGCGTACCAGCACGTGCTCGTAGTCGTCGCGCAGGACGGCGGGCCGGGCCGGGAACAGCTCGTCCATGAGGGCGTCGTCCACGGCGACGCGGTTGCCCTGCCCGAAGGAGCGGACGTAGACCCGCTGCCCGATCGGCTCGCCGGTGCTGAGCAGGCCGAGCGTGCGCTCGTCGCCGGCCGTGGCGAGGAACCGCCGGCCATCGGCCTCCAGCCGTCCGACGACGATCCCGGTGCGCTTCCCGCCCCGGCCGTGCTTGACCGTGTAAGTCTCGATCGTGGCCCAGCCGTCGGCCTGGAACGCCTGCTCGACGCCGGGCCGGGAGTCGAGCTCGGCCTGGAGCGCGGCGCTGCGGTCCGCCCGCCATGGGGTGGGCGTGGTGGAGTAGACGCCGGCCGAGTACTTGCTGAGCGAGCCGCCGTTCGCGCCGACCAGCCCGTACGTGCCCGGCTGCGCCCGCAGCCGCTGCACGGTCTCGGCGATGGCGTGCATGGAGTAGTTGTTGCCCGCCCCGCCGAAGAACGGCAGCCCACCGGTCACGGTCAGCTCGCGCGAGCCGTCGGCGGGCAGCCCGAGCCCGTCGCAGACGGCGGACACCGCGATCGGGAAGCACGAGTAAAGATCGATCACGGCCAGCTCGTCCACCCCGACCCCGGCCTGCTCCAGCGCATGCCGTACGGCCAGCACGGCAGCGGGACTCCCGCTGAGATCGGCCCGCTCCAGCAGGCCGCGCTCGCGCAGGTCGGCGTGACCGTGCAGGAACACCCACCGCTCCTCCGGCACCCCCAGCCGCCGCGCCTCGCCCACGGACATCAGCAGCACCGCCGCACCCTGGTTGACCTTCTCGCGGGCCACGACGTACCGCGTGTAGGGCTCCGCGATGAACCGGTTCTTCTCACTGGGCGTCACGAGTTCCTCGGCGGTCCGCTCGACGGGCGCGGCGGCATGCGGGTTGGCCGCCGCGACCTTCGTGAACGGCGCGAACAGCGCGCCCATGCCGGCCGCGTACTCCTCCCGCCTCTGGCCGAGGCGGGCTCGGCGGGCGTTGTCGAACAGCGCGTACTGGCTGGGCGCGTCCGTCAGCCCGTGCGCCACCTGATGCCGCGACACCAGCCCCTTGAGCCCGTAACCGCGGTCCTCCAGGTCCCCTTCGACGCTCTCACCGAAGTCGGGCTTGTCCTCGGCCTTGGCGAGATGCTGCGCCGTCGAGATCGCCTCGGACCCGAAGACAAGCACCACTCCCGCTTCGCCGTTCGCGATCGTGGCCGCCATCTCGTTCACCAGATGCTGCGGCCCCTGCCCCCCGACGACCTCCAGGATCGCCCGCCGAGGCGCGGCCCCCACCCGTGCGGCGACCGAACGCGGATAGTTGGTGGATCTCCCCAGCGGCGACGGAATGCCGGGAGCCGAGATCTCGAACTGCCGCACCCCCGCGACCGTGTCCACGGCCCCTGCCACCGCACCGGCATCCGCGCCGCTGTCCGCCAGCGCCTCCCGCACCGCCGCCGCAGCCAGCTCGACCGCCGACAGCCGCCGATACCCGGGCTCCCCGATCCGCTCCGACGCCTGCCCCACGCCGACGAGCACCGGCGTGCGCGGATCAAGCTCCTGGTACGTCATCCACCTGCTCCCGCCATTTGCAGACGCACATCGTCTCAAACACGGCGAGAGTATCCCCACCCACCAGACCGGACAACCATGCTGCCCGGTGCGACCGTCCTCCTGTGCAACGCTCCCCGTCGAGGCCTCGATCAAGCAACGACTGACTCTGCGAAGTCAAGCTGTACAGCCGAGCCCATCATGGCGGCTCTTCGAACTTGATCGGGGTGTGAGGGTTCGCCTGGCCCAGGAGGCTTGAGAGGGCTCGTGGCTCTCGGCGATTCTTCTTGTTGTCGAAGCAAGATGATCACAACAGAGAAGCCACGAGCATGGTCAACGATACGACGCTGCTGCTCGGCCTGGACGGGGTAACCGTCACGAAGGTCGTCGCCGCAGGTGACGAGGGACACGACGGGCCGGTGGTGCACCTGGCCACCGCCGACGAACGTGCCCGATGCTGTCCTGCGTGCGGGACGGCCGCGGCCCGGATCAAGGAATGGGTGACCACCCGCCCGCGGGACCTGCCGGTGGCGGGCCGGCGGTGCGCGCTGCGTTGGCGCAAGCGCCGCTGGTGGTGCGATCAGGCGTCCTGCCCGCGGCAGACGTTCACCGAGCAGGTGCCGCCGATCCCCGCCCGCGCCCGACTCACGCGGCGATTACGCCAGGCCAGCGGTGCCGCCGTCGGCGACGGCGGGCGAACGGTGATCCAATCAGCGCGCGATCACGGCGTGTCCTGGCCGATTGTGTCGGCTGCGTTCACCGAACACGCCCGCAGGGGTGCTGCCCGCCCAGCCCGCACCGGTCAGCGTGCTCGGCATTGACGAGGTGCGCCGGGGACGTGCTCGCTGGGTGCTGGACGAGGACACCGGCACCTGGAGCACAGCGGGGGATCGCTGGCATACCGGGTTCGTCGATTTGTCCGGCGATCAGGGGCTGCTGGGGCGAGTCGAGGGCCGTACCATCGCCGCGGTGACCGGCTGGCTCGCGCAGCGGGAAGCATCCTGGCGAGCGCGGGTGGCCTTCGTCGCCATCGACATGTGCACCATCTTCAAAGCCGCTGTACGAGCCGCGTTGCCGCACGCCCGCCTGGTGGCCGACCACTTTCACGTCGTGCAACTGGCCAACCAGGCCCTGACCGAGGTTCGCCGCCGCCTCACCGTCCAGGTGCAAGGCCGGCGGGGCCGCGAGGGCAACCGCGAGTGGGAACTACGCAACCGGCTGACCCGCTCGGCCGCCCGGATGCATGGCAGCCAGCTCGATCCGATGATCGATGACCTGCACGCGCTACCGGCACGGCTGGGCCGGCCGATCCTGGCCGCCTGGAACGCCAAGGAAGACCTGCTGGATCTGCTCGCCCTGGCCCGCACTCACCCCGACCGCGCCGTGATCGCCGATCGGCTGTTCCGCTTCTACGACCGCTATGCCGCCTCCGGCCTGCCTGAACTCGAACGGCTGGCCACCACCGTGGACACCTGGTGGCCGGAAATCCTGGCGTTCATCCGCACCGGCATCACCAACGCCGGTTCCGAAGGCACCAACCGCGTCATCAAAACCGTCGCCCGCGACGCCTACGGCTTCCGCAATCCCGACAACCAACGACTACGCACCCGCTGCGCCACCACCCGACGTGCCCGCGGACACCTCAACCCCGCCTAAGTTCGAAGAGCCCCTTTCACCAGGCCGGATTACCCACGCCCAGCTCGCCGCCCTGATCCGCGGACACTGGAGCGTCGAGGTCCTGCACCACACCCGTGACGTCACCTACCGCGAAGACGCCTCCCGCGCCCGCACCGGCACCGCCCCCCGCATCATGGCCGGCTCCGCAACCTGGCCATCGGCCTGGCCCGCCTGATTGGTTGGGCCAACATCGCCGCAGCCACCGACCACTACCCTCGGCTATTCAGCCGGTATTTCGTTCTGAAGATCCATAACTAAAGAAGGTGCCTCCGACCTGCGATGATCTGACTGCTGAGATCATGAACATCGCACAGAACGGACGCACCTTCCGGGTGAACGCTACGGCATGGGACCGCCGATTGTCTGTACGAGGGGACGGCAAGGGGCTCGTCGGACACGCGGGAGCCGTGCTCCTGCGCAAATGCGCTGATCAGACGGGGTTAACCGGAGCGCTGGGCGGTGTGTTCGCCCGGCTGGGCGGATCTCCGGTGTGGGACCGGGGCGTGGTGCTGGTCCAACTCGCGGTGGCGATCGCGCTGGGAGCGACCAGCATGCGGCAGATCGCCCTGCTGGCCCATCAGGAGCAGCTCTTCGGCGCGCCGCCCTCGGACTCCACCGTGCGGCGAGCGCTGGAGCCCGTCGGACAGTCGGACCAGCTGCAGGCCTGGATCGCTCGGGCTCGGGCGCGGGTGCGGCGGCACGTGTGGCAGCTGGTTGCCGCGACCGAGACGGGATTCCCCTGGCTGCAGGTGGCAGGCAAGGTCCTGACCGGCTGGATCGTGATCGACCTGGACGCCACGCTGATCACCGCGCATTCGGGCAAGCAGGGCGCTTCGGCGACGTTCAAGAAGGGCTATGGTTTTCACCCGCTGGCGGCCTGGTGCGCCAACACGCACGAATCGCTGGCGATGTTGCTGCGCACCGGATCGGCCGGCTCCAACACCGCCCTCGACCACGTGCGGGTGCTCACCGAAGCCATCAGGCAGATCCCCGACAGCTTCCGGGCCAAGATCTGGATCCGGATCGACGGCGCGGGCGCCACCCATGAGCTGGTCGAACACATGAAGGGCTTGAACACCACCCGGCGCACCGTCCGCTTCACCGTCGGCTGGAAGATCACCGGCGCCGACGAGACCGCGATCGCCAAATTGCCCGAGACCGCCTGGCAGGCCGCCATACGGCAAGACGGCAAGGTCCACGCGCACGCACAGGTGGCCGAACTCACCGGCCTGGACGAACGCGCCAGGCTGTGGGGCGTGCGGTTGCTGGTCCGCCGCGTGCGCCCCTCGGCCCGCGACGCGGCGCAGCTCACCAACCTGGAGAAGAAGACCGGCTTCAAGTACGCGATCATCGCCACCAACCTCGGGCCAAGCGGCCTGCGCGGCATCCCCGGCAGCCATCAGCTCGCCTTCATCGACGCCGTCCACCGCGACCACGCCGAAGTCGAGGACCGGGTGCGCACCAACAAGGCCATGGGGCTGCGCAACCTGCCGTCCAAGACCTGGAACGTCAACGTCGGCTGGATGCTCGTGGCCAATCTCGCCGCCGATCTTGACGCCTGGACCCGTCTGCTCGGCCTGCACGACGACCCGGAACTGGCCCGCGCCGAACCTCAGACTCTCCGCTACTGCCTGTGGCACCTGCCCGCCCGGCTGGTCTGTCATGCCCGTCGGCGGATCCTGAAGATCAGCGCCACCTGGCCGTGGAAGAACGCCTTCCTGATCTGCTGGCAGCGCCTATGCGTCCTGCCAGCACCCCTCTGACCAGCTCGAATGTGCCCCACCGAGAAGAGAAAGGAGTGACCAGCAGCCGCGCGGGCCCGTGGAAACCGCCGCCCACCGAGCGCCTCGGGCGGCCACCCACACCGCGGCGCATGAAGGAAACAGACGATCAGGTGGAAACCTCCGCCTGTCCGCACAGCTCAACCGGGACGGCCGTCCCCTGAGTCATCGAGGCTACCGCAGCCATCCCGCGGACGGCCTTCAACTACTCGGTCTTACGACATGAGAACACTTCAGCCCTGTCGAGCTGCCGGCTTCTCCTGCTTCCTAGCGACGTTCTACGCCCTCTCCATTTTGTTCGCCTGATTCTGGCAGCATCAAATACGGATGGACGACCTCACCAGGAAAAGGTGCAAACCACGTGTCAGGTCTAGGCAAATCTTGCGGACTTGTACCATCCCATACGTCAGGCACGAACGACAGCATCCGGTGCAGATGCCAGAGCGATGACGACATATAGGTGAGGGAAGCGTCAAAAGCATCCTCGCGCAAATCAAACACATCATCTATCACGGATCCCATAGATGCCGATAGTTGATCACCCGTGTCCGACAGCTCGTCAAGTATGCGTTCAGCCTTCAATTTCAGCAGAATGATTATCAACTGATCCGCGACACATCTAGCTCGAACACGTGCAGGCGCATGCAGCATGTCCGTAAGAGAGATTACGCAGACCAGAAGGCGGCGCGCGAAACCGACGTCATAATAACTCCTGAATCGACGAGGCAACTTCGAGAGTTCGCGTGGAGCCAATGCTCTATCTGCTGTTGTCTCAAATGTCGGCAGATCGTGCAGTAGGCCGCTGATAAGCGACGACGCTGCGTAGGCTACTGCGTTTCTCGCCGCCTTCCGGTCCGGGAGCGAGAAGACGGAATGGGTTGCATATGCGTCATTGGCGACTGCCGACCAAGTAGATAGCGTAGGAAGTCGCATGAGATTCGCCTGAATTATTCCGTCGTCGACACTAGCATCCAGGCCAGAATCCCACAGAGTATTTCCCTCGCCGCCAGCGCCTTCGCGGGCGACCAGAGGAGGGGATGTCAACACATTGAAATACTTCAGCAGTTCGCGCCGATAAGCATCCCATCTCGGCGTGCTACCCCACTGGCCATACAGTGGGTTGTGACCAATGCGTAGCGAGTACGGCTCCATTGCATAGCGCAAGAAATCGCGAGCAAGAGTGCGGAGTTCATTCACTTCGGAGGCAGGAAGATCATCGGTGATCCTTCTTAGTGAAGCAGCCCCTGCATCTAGGCGCGGGTCTTTCTCCAAGGCGATTTTTGCGCTAGCCGCCACGCCAATCTCGAACGCCAAGCTCGTGACACATTCGTCCTCATTCAGGATGGCCAGCAGTATGTCGCGCAGATCCCTCTCCGGACTGTCCGCGTCCTCAAGATACTCAAGTAGCCCAAGGGCGGAGTCGTTTCCAAGAAGGTCGACTTCTTCACTCATCGCCTGAAATCCTCTCTACAGGCTCAGCGGAACTTTGGTGGCACTATTCTACCTATCGCTCCTCTTCTTCCAGGCGGCAGGAACTCATAGTACTGGCCCGGCTTATAGTTCCCTATTTGGAACTTCATATTCGATCTCAGATAGTTGAGTGCGGGAGTATGATATTTCTGCTGAATCTTCTGCTGGTTCGCTCGTTCGGTAGATTTCACTGTCGCTGGAAGGGCGATAGGACGGTTACCTCCATGCATGCGCAACGAATGATTACTCGTTGCAGCTATAATATCGTACATAATATCCTCGAGGCCGCGGGCAGTTTGAACGTCTTCCACTCGCCACAAAATCATCATGCGCTCATGTCCGGGCTTGTTGAGATTTGGCAGCTTACGACTACGATACATAGCGATTCTCTTGGTGAAACCGTCCGCATAGCCTACTTTGAGAATGTCGCCATCTTTATCCATGATGGCGTAAGTGCCTCCGACGTCAGTCCCAGCTAGGCCCACGTCCCCATTGTACGCCAGGGCCATTTTGCCATCGAATCCCGCGTATGCGAGAGTGACGCGCATGGTCAACTCTTGTGTCCACCGAACTAAATCTGCATCCGAAGTCAACTGCGTGCATGTGACCCGCGAAGACCCGCAAATCCCTTTGCGAAGCTTCTCTTCCGAATTCAGTCCCCATGCGATGCCAGTGTCCGTGCATGGATACCGAACACAAATCTTTCCCGCTGCGACCATCTTGTCAATGTAAGCTTTGGCCGCATTTCTGCTGGGGAACGCAATCCTGTACGCGTCCCAATACACGACATAGTCGCCACCTTCATGACACGGGGTGCAACTCCTTCCTCCCGCTCCCATTGCTGGCCTGCTGCCGCGACTGTTCAGTCGACTCCAGATCTTCTTAAGCGTGGCATCGCTAATGGACGGGTCGATCGCCATCAGAGTCTCAACCGTCGACAAGTAGCGTCCGCGTTTTTTCGCAGTGGCCTTCCAGTAGCCTCTAGGGGCGTTCAAACCGGTGGTCGTCAATCCAGCGCGTCTCGCCTCCTCCTCGGAGATGCCTGGGTTCCACTCGGGTACATCAAATGGCGCCAGCGTGCACAGCCCGGCAGCGTCCATCAAGCAGGCGCTTCCTCCCGTGGGGACGTAGTTACCACTACTGTCCGGCACGTAGAGGGTCGAGTGTCCGGTGGGGTCGATGCCGGTGAGGGGGGTAGCGTTGGCGTAGGTGTAGCGGTTGACCTGGACGGACGGGTTCGGATTGAGGGTGGCGGTGTCGCGACTGGTGAAGGTGCCGGTGCCGGGCTGGTACCAGCGGGCGTGCATGTTGACCTTGCCGTTGTCCGGGTCGGTATATTCACCCTGGTAGCCGAGGTTGGCCTTGGTTCCCGTACGTGCGGTCACCGTGCCAAACGGGTCGTAGGCGGTGGAGGCCTGCAGAGTGGTGGTGTAGGTGGCCACTAGGTCACCGTGCAGGTCGCTCATGGTGGCGGCCGCCACGCCCGCGCCTTCTCTCAGGCCGAGTGGGCCGCCTCCGGGGTCTCGGGCGTACTGCGCCTGCACCGAGCCGCCAACACTGACGCCGGCCAGGTCGTTGCCTAGCCCGGCATACAGGTGCGTCTGCTTGGTCGGGCCGGTGATGCGGGAGACGAGCCGGTCGAGGGCGTCGTAGGCATACAGGCTGTCGCCGTCGGAGATCATCCGGTCGAAGGCGTCGAAGGTGTAGCTGGTGGTGGCGCCGTTCTTGGTCTCGGTGGCCAGGGTGCCGCGCGCCGCATAGGTGTAGGTGCTGCCGTCGCCGGAGGTCAGGCGGTTGCGTTCGTCGTAGGTGAAGGTCTTGTCGCCGGCCTTGGTGCGGTTGCCTGCGGCGTCCCACTCGTAGGCGGTGACGGCGCCGCCGGGGGCGGTCCAGGAGGTGAGCCGGCCGGCGTGGTCGTAGCCGTAGCTGTTGGTGCCCGCCCCGGCGGTGCCCGTGGTGGTCTTGGTGTGCAGGTTGTCGTCGTTGTCCCAGCCGTAGGTGATCGTGGCGAGCTGGGTGCCGGAGCCGTTCTTGAGCGTCTGGCTCTTGAGCCGGTTCAGGTCGTCGTAGTCGAAGCTCTGGCTGCCGGCCTGGCCGCTGGTGGCGGTGATGGTCTTCAGCCGGCTGGCCGCGTCGTAGCCGTAGGTCAGGGTGCGGCTGGTGACCGGGTCGGTGGCGGTGGCCAGCCGGTTGGCGTTGTCGTAGGTGAAGGTGGCGGTGCCGGCGGCGTCGATGCGCTGGCTGGCGTTGCCGAGAGCGTCGTAGGCATAAGCGCTCTCCTGCACGCCGTTGCGGGAGATCTTCAGCGGCAGGCCGCGGTCGTTGTAGTCGATGGTCAGGTCGCCGGCAGTGGTAGTGCGGCCGGCCAGGTCGTAGCCGAAGGTGCGCTCGGCGCTGGCGGCGTCGCCGCCAGCGCCGGTCTCATGGGTGAGCCGGTCGAGGTGGTCGAAGGTGCGGTCGATGCGGACCCCGCCCGGCTGCAGGTCGGCGGTCGGGTTGCCGGCCGCGTCGTAGATGTGCGTCCAGGTGCGATCGGCCGCATTCGGGTGGGCGGTGGTGGCCGGCTCGGTCACCGTCTCAGGCAGGCCGAGGCTGTTGTAGCCGGTCCACGTGACATTGCCGCGTCCGTCGGTGAGGCGGGTGCGGGCGCCGGTGGCGTCGTACCCGAACCGGGTGGTGATCGACTCGGTCGCTGACACCGGCTCGATGAGCGAGGTGGGTTGGTTGAGCGCGTCGAAGGTCTGCTGAGTGACGTGCCCCTCGGGTGAGGTGGCGCTGATCGGGTTCCCGGCCAGGTCGTAGCCGTAGCCGAAGGTACGCAGCACCGTGCCGGAGCTGTTGAGGTCCTTGACCGCGCTCTTGCGGCCGGCCAGGTCGTATTCGGCGACGGTGGCATTGCCGTTCGGGTCGGTCGTCTTGACCAGCCGTCCGGCCAGGTCGTAGTCCATCTTCGTGACGCTGGAGATCGGGGCCGGCTGGGTGACGGTCTCCACCTCGCCGGCCGCGTTGACGGTGAAACTGGTCGCCTTGTTGCCCGGGGCGATCTGCTTGGTCAGCCGGCCGGCGTCGTCGTACTCCATCTTGGTGATGTAGGCCGCGCCGGCGGGCTTGCGCTCGATCTGGGTGGCGGTGATCTGCCGGCCCAGGTCGTCGTAGGTGGCCTGAGTGCGGGCGCCGGTCGGGTCCACCTCGGCCAGCGTTTCGCCCACCAGGTCGTACTCGCTCACCCACGTGCCGGCGGCCTGGCCGTCGGGGGCCGGGTCGGTGGTGCGGACCTGGCGGCCGAGCTGGTCGAACTCGAAGGTGGTGACGTAGCCGCGCGGGTCCTTGACCGCGGTCAGCTGCCCGGCCTTGTCATAGGTGTTGACGACGGTGGGAGTGATCGCCGTGCCGCCGGGCGGCGTGTACGACGGCGCGGTGGCACTGGCCAGCCGGCCCGCCTTGTCGTAGGCCGAGACTAGGACGCGGCCCTCGGCAGTCATCCGATGCGTCACATTGCCCACTACGTCGTAGCCAGTCTTGCTGGTGGGGCGGCCTTGGCTGGTGCTGCCCGCCTTGTCGATGCTCACCGTGGGCGCGACCGTTTCCACCAGGCGATCCAGCGCGTCATAGCGCATCGTGGTGGTGTAGTCGGCCGCGGTCACGCCGTCGGCGGCGCCGCGCGGATCGGTGATGGCGACGGCCAGGCCCCGGTCGTCGTAGCGGGTGGCGGTGATGAGGTCCTGATCGCCGTTGTCGACGCTCTGCTGGGTGGGCTGGTTCAGCTTGTTGTAGGTGAACTCGGTGGTCTCGGCGCGGCCGGCGTCGGCCGCGCCGGTGGCGACGCTCTTGACGACGTTGTTGTTGGCGTCGTAGCTGAAGACGGTCTTGCGGTTCAGACCAGCAGGGTCGAGGGTCTGCGACGACAGACGGGCGGCGGCGTCGTAGACGAAGCCGACGGTGACCTTGCCGCCGCCGCTCACCTTGGTGAGCAGGTTGCCCGCGGCGTCGTAGGTGTTGGCCTCCAGCACCACATCGCGCGGCGGGTTGGCCGGGTCGTTGAGCCTGACGTCGTCGCCGATGGTGTCCTTGAGCAGGTTGTCGCCGTAGTAGGTGTAGGAGGTCTTGCGGCCCATCGCGTCCACCCGCGCGGCCAGCCTGCCGGCCGGGTCGTAGGACCTGGATTCCAGCACCACGTCGGCGGCCGGTTGCGGGGTGACCGGGCTGCCGGTCCAGCCCTTCAGCGTGGTGGTGGTCGGCTCGCCGCGCTTGCTGTAGCCGTAGGCGGTGACCGTGCCGCGGGCGTCGGTGCTGCTGGTCTTCTGGCCGAGGGCGTTCCAGCTCTGGCGGGTGATGCCGCCCTCGGGGTCGGTGACCGACTCCAGCCGCCCGAAGCCGTCGTAGCCGTAGACGGTCTTGCGCTCCGGATCGCCGCCGGTCAGGTCCGTGACCGCCTCGGACAACTTGTTGCCGTCCGGGTCATAGCCGTACGTGGTGCGGGCGGTGTGAGTGACGCCGGTGATCTCGTTCTCGACCGCCGCGCCGGTCGCCGTGGCCACCCGGCCCCGGGCGTCGTAGGTGAACGTCGTGCTCACCCCGTCCGGGAATGCCTGCGACAGCTTCGCCGACGAAGTCGGTCGGCCGAGCGCATCGTAGCCTAGTTTTGTGACCAGCCCTTCCGGGTCAGTTTGCTCGGCCAGGTCACCGGCCGCGGTGTAGGCATACGACCAGCTGTTGCCGCGGGCGTCGGTGCGCGTCTTCACCAGTCCCGCCGGGGTGGTACCGCCGCCGACGGCGGGCTCGCTGCCGTCGGTGTAGGCGATCGTGCCCGAGCGGCCATTGGGAAAGTCGAGCGTGGCCGGACTGGTCTGCTTGGTCAGCTCGCCGAAGGCGTTGTAGTCGTAGCTGACGGCGTAGGTGTTGTCGGTGGCGGAGGAGGACCGGGCGTCGCGGACCACGGTGTAGCGGTCGTTGCGCGGATCGAACTTGTCGGTCTTGTTCAGGTAGTACGCGGCGTACGTGGTCTGGCAGCTGGTGGCGGTGCGGCAGGTGGTCTGGCTGATCGCATTGCCGCGCTCGTCGTTGCTGTAGGTGGTGACATTCTGGTTGGCGTCGACGATGTGTGACAGGAAACCGGCCGTGTCGTACTGGTACTCGGTCTGTTCCTGCAGTTGGTCGACGCTCTTGATCAGGGCGTAGCCGCGCCAGAGATCGTGGACGGTGCTGAGCTTTTCGTTGCCCGGGTCGGTCACCGTCACGGTGGCGGTGCCCTCGACCTTGTCCAAGACCGGCTCGCCGAGCTGCCAGGTGCCCCCGTTGGGGTCGGTGTGAGTCTTGATGCGGTCGGTGGCCGGGTCGTAGGTGTTACTGGCCCAGACCCGCCCGGCCGGGGTGGTGACCTTGGTCAGCTTGTTGCGCGCGTCGGTGCGGGCCGCGGCGTAGTGCGCCTGGACCTCGGCCGCCGACAATGCCCGGTCATACACCGCCGGCTCGTCCAGCTGGCCGTTAAGGTCGAAGTTGCCGGTATTGCCGCTCGGCATGCGCCAGTTCAGCGGGCCGATGGCAAAGCGGGCCTCCTCCTGCCAGGACAGTATGCGCGGCCTCGACAGGCTGCCTACCAGCTGCCCGTCCAGATACAGCCGGTCGGTGCCGTTGTCGGCGGTCAGCACCACATGGTGCCATTGCCCGTCGTTGACGGCCGTGGTGCTGGTGATCGGGGTGAACCATTCGGTGTCGTCTTCGGACCCGGTCGGCAGGAACTGGCCGCGGAGCTTGCCGTCAGTGCCGACGTAAAGAGCCGAGTCCGCCGATCCGGCGAGCCCGGCCGAGAAGATGGTGCCGGCCCTGGTGGTCTTGAACCACGCCTCGACCGAGGTCTGACCGGCAAGCCGACCAAGCGCGTCGGCAGGCAGCATCATGCCGCCGCCTTGGAATTTCGCTGAGAGGTCGGCGGTGCCCGCCAGCGCCCCCGGCTGCGCCAGCGTCGCGCCGGTCAGTGTGCCGGGACCGGCGCCCCAGCCCAGGTCGGCGGCCTGGGTGCCGGCGGCCTCGTTCAGCCGCCAATAACCGTAGGCGCCGGAGTCCAGTACGGCGGCGCGGTAGTTCGAGCCGCTGCCGTACTCGTAACGGGTGCAGTCAGGCGCGGCGGACGGCGCGCACACCGTCATCAGCCGGTCGCCGTCGTAGCTGTAGGTCCACGTCAGCGCGGCACCGTCCACGGGGTCGGTGGACACGCTGGTGACATGATTGCCGGTCCAGGCCAAGTGCAGGGAACGGCCGCCCACCGCGGTCACCGCCGACAACTTGCCGGCATTGTCGTAGGCGAGGTCCTGGCTACGGCCCCGCGCGTCGCTGATCTTCGTCAGGCGGCCGTCGGCGTCGAACAGGTACGAGGTGGAGGACTTGTCCATCAGCCGCCAGCCGCCGCCCGTCTGCGGAGCAAGGGTGGCATACATGCCCGGCGGCGGCTGGAAAGTGCCGTCGGCGTTCGCGCCGAACCGCAACACCCGCCCGTCCGGCCACGTCACCAGCAACGCCGGATCGTCCCGGCTGATCTTCATGTCCCAGCGGGTCGACCAGCCCGCACCGAACAAGCCGCTGCTGCGCGGATCGAGCGCATTGTAGGAACGCGCCACCGACAACGGCGGGCCCGCCGCCGCCACCTGCACGTCCATCACCTGCGTGGTGTAATTGCCCGAGACTTGCTCGAACTCCTGGCCGTCCACCCCGCGCATCGCCAGCCGGGAGCTGAGGGCAGGCTGGCGCACCCCGGTGGTGAAGGACTCGGCGCTGGAGACTGTCTGCGCCAGCGTGCCCCGGTCCTTGATAGTGACCTGCCAGAAGTACTGCCTGCCCCACTTCAGCTTGTTCGCCGGCACCCGCCAGGTGTAGACGTCGCCTTGCACGCTCGATGAGAAGCAGCCGGTCAGCATCGAGTAGTCGTTGCAGACCTTGAAGGTGTAATCCATCCCGTTGGCGCTGTCGGCGTACACCAGCAGCAACGGCGTCAGCGTGTCGACCAGCGCGAAATCCAGCGGGAAACGATCCTGGATCACCGGTGAGCAGCAACCGGCGGTGGTGGCCTCCGCCGCCTCGGCCCGTAACGTCCCGCCCGGCAGCGCACGTTCAGGCTTCTTCACCGGCGGCTGGGAGCCATAATCGCGCTGTTCAAGTGGCACAGCACCCTTCAAACGCTGAGCCGCAGCCTCAGCGGATGCCGGCTGCGCCGCCAGCTGCGTTACCGAGGTCGGCACCAGCGTCGGTCGGCCGGCCGCCGTGCCCATCTGCTGCCGCGGCACGTCATCCAGCGAGACAGCGCCGGCTTGCATCTCAGCCACAGGCTGCTGGGCCCGCGCGGGCCCAGCAGCGAGCCCCAGCAGCCCGGGCAGCACGGTGCCTGTCAAACCGAATGAGACATCAGGCTACTTGTGTGGTTTGAGGTGAAGCGTCGCTCTGGAGGGTCGTAGGTGGCCTGTTGATCCACACTCTGGCCGGCAGCGACGGCGGGTAGGGGCGCCGGCCGCGGAACCGCTCGGGGCGGGCCAGGAAGGCCGCGTTCAGCGTGGCGACCCGCTGGGCGTGGATCTTGACGGCGGTGCCGTCGTGCACGGACGCGGGAGTGTGCATCGCGATACCCGAATGACGATGCTCGTTGTTGTAATAATCAAAGAACTGCTCACAGAAGATACGGGCGTCTTCGATCGAGCCGAACCTCCCGGGAAACGCCGGGCAATATTTGAGTGTCTTGAACTGCGCCTCCGAGTAGGGGTTGTCGTTGGACACGCGCGGCCGTGAATGCGACTGATCGATCCCGAGCTGCGCGAGCAGGCCAGTGACGGTGTTCGACGTCATCGACGTGCCGCGATCGGCGTGGATCGCGTCAGGTGCGATCCCGCCGTTGCGCTCGATGGCGCGCTCGATGAACTCCTTGGCCAGAGTGCCGTTCTCGGTCGGCCAGATCTCCCACCAGATGACCTTGCGGGAGAAAATGTCGAGGATGACGTAGAGAAGGTAGTGGACGCCGCGCGCCGGGCCTTTCAGTTTCGTGATATCCCAGCTCCATACTTGATTCGGTCCGTCGGCCTCCAGTTCGGGCTTCTTCTTCGCCGGATGGGTGGCCTGCGCGCGCCGCTCGCCGGACTGGCCGCGCTCGCGCAGCAACCGGTACATGGTGGCCTGCGAGCACAGGTAGGTGCCCTCATCCAGCAGGATCGCCCATACCTGGCCCGCCGACTTGTCGGCGAACCGGGACGAGTCCAGCACCGCCAGCACCTGCGCCCGTTCCTCCTCGGACAACTCCGCCGGGTGATGAAACGGCCGGCGCGGACCTTGCCTGCGCGGCTTCGGATTTCGCTGCCGGTACAGGCTGGCGCGGGCCTTGCCGAGTACCTCGCACGCCTTGGTCGTGCCGACGGCCGTCTCCATGCCCGGGAAATGCTCGTCGATGATGCGGTTCAGGTCTCGTCGGAGTCCGCGCTGCGTGAGATGTCGTCCAGCAGCGCGAATGCTTTTCCCGCGATATTCAGCGCGGTCTTCGTCTTCCCCAGTTCGCTGGTGAGCTTTTCGTTCTTGGCCTCAAGCTTGGCCGCGTCGGCTTTGAGCTTCTTGTTCTCGGCCCGCAGCCGGGCCAGTTCCTCAGATTCCGTGTCCTTCTTCGGTTTACCTGTCGAGGAGGCCAGCGTCCCGTTCTCCTGCTGCTTTCGCCAGTGTTCGATGTGCGAGTGATACAGCCTTTCCCGGCGCATCAGGGCGCCACGCTCGGAGCTGCCCTCGGGCAGAGCGTCGAAGGCCGCCAGGATCCGTGCCTTGTAGGCCGCGGTGAACGTCCGGCGCGTCGGCCGGCTCACCTGCTTGTCGGTCGCCTGACCGTTCTGCCCGCTCATGGCGGCCTGGTCGGCGAGGGTCATCGTCACTGTCTCGATCGTCCTGTCTCGCCCTGCTTCGTATCAAAAGGACTCGTTCATCCCATGTCTCACAGCAGTCTGACAGAGAGGGGCAGGGCGACGAGGAACGACGCTGCCAGGAAAGGCGAACGAGCCCATGCCGAATACCGGCGCATGCGCCATCACACTCCGAACTACAACGACAGACACCGACGGGGCATCAACCGCCGCTCTCCGCTACAGGGCGAAGGTCGCTCTGCCAGGCAGCTCGGAGCCGATCAACATCCGACGATCAACGTAAAAAAATCCGACCTGTCCAGCAAGACGGATGATCATCACAAATCGGAAAACAGACTTATCTGGTACATGACATTCCGTTAGGGACGTACGGGACAGCATTGGGCGCTGGCGGGCTGATCGGCGGCGGGTCGCGCCTCGGGGTCAGGTGGGCGGTGCGGCGGACATCCCCGGCATTCGGCACAATGCTCGTGTGCGCGTCGGATTGTTGGGGCCGTTCGAGGTCAGGGGCGGCGACGGGGGCGTGGTGGAGGTCCCCGGGGTTCGGTTGCGCGCGTTGCTGGCGGCGCTCGCGCTCGAACCCGGGAGGGTCGTCGGGCGGGCGAGGCTGGTCGACTGGATCTGGGGGGAGCGGCCGCCCTCGGACGAGGTCAACGCCCTGCAGGCGCTGGTGTCGCGGTTGCGCAGGGTGTTGCCGGACGGCGTGGTCGAGGCGGACGCCGGTGGTTATCGGCTGGCCGTGGAGGCCGAGGCTGTGGACGTGTGCCGGTTCGAGCGGCTGGTCGGGCAGGCGCGGGGCGCTGAGCCGGCGGCGCGGGCGGAGGCGCTGCGTTCGGCGCTCGCGTTGTGGCGTGGCGGGGCCATGGAGGGGATCGCGTTACGCGACAGCGATCTGTTCGACGCCGCCGTCGCGCGGCTGGAGGAGGTGCGCGTCGCGGCGCTCGGCGAGCGGGTGGAGGCGGACCTCCGGCTCGGGCGTGGCGCGGAGCTGGTGTCCGAGCTGACCGACCTGGTCGCCACATATCCGTTGCGCGAGGGGTTCGTGGCGGCGTTGATGCGGGCGCTCGCCGAGGCGGGGCGCGGCAACGAGGCGCTGACCGTCTACCAGCGAACCCGCGAGCGGCTCGCCGACGAGCTGGGCGCCGATCCGTCGGCCGAGCTCTCCGCCCTGCACACCGCGCTGCTGCGGGGCGAGCTGGGCGGTGCGCGGGCGGACAGCCGCAGGACGAACCTGCGCGCCGAGCTGACGAGCTACGTCGGCAAGGACGACGACCTCGCCGCGGTGGCCGGGCTGACCGCCCGGCACCGGCTGGTCACGCTGACGGGGCCGGGCGGCTCCGGCAAGACCAGGCTGGCCACGGAGACCGCGCGGGCCGCGCTCGCCGGGCTGCCGGACGGCGCGTGGCTGGTCGAGCTGGCCTCGGTACGGGCGGGCGGCGACCTCGCCCAGGCCGCGCTCACCGCGATCGGCCTGCGTGACCAGGCTCTGCTCGGCGGGGCGCGGGCCGGGGAGCCGATGGACCGGCTCGTCGTCGCGCTGCGGGAGCGGGCGATCCTGCTCGTCCTGGACAACTGCGAGCACGTGATCGAGGCGGCCGCGGCGTTCGCTGACCGGCTGCTGGGCGAGTGCCGGGGGCTGCGGATCCTCGCCACGAGCAGGGAGCCGCTCGGCATCACCGGGGAGGTGCTGTGGCAGGTCGAGCCGCTGGCGCTGCCCGCGGACCCCGCCGGGGCCGGCTCCTCGCCCGCGGTGCGGCTGCTGCGGGAGCGGGCCGGGCTGGTACGCCAGGACCTCGGCGGCGAACCGCGCACGCTGGCGGCGATGGCGCGGATCTACCGGGCGCTCGACGGCATACCGCTGGCGATCGAGCTTGCGGCGGCACGGCTGCGCACCATGTCCGTCGAGCAGCTCGCGCACCGGCTGGACGACCGGTTCCGCCTGCTGACCGGCGGCAGCCGTACGGCGTTGCCCCGGCACCGGACTCTGCGCGCGGTCGTGGACTGGAGCTGGGACCTGCTGACCGAGGCCGAGCGCGGGGTGCTGCGGCGGCTCTCGGTGTTCGCCGGCGGGGCGAGCCTGGACGCGGCCGAGGCCGTGTGCGGCGCTGGACTCGGGGGTGATCAGGTGCTGGACCTGCTGACCGCGCTCGTGGAGAAGTCGCTGCTGCTCGCCGACGCGGGCTCCGGGGGCACGCCGCGCTACCGGATGCTCGGCACCATCAGCGAGTACGCGGCCCACCGGCTCGCCGAGGCCGGCGAGGACGAGGCGGCGCGGCGGGCGCATCTCGCGTACTTCACCGAGCTGGCCGCGACCGCCGACCCGCACCTGCGCGGCGCCGGGCAGCTGGAGTGGTTGTCCCGGCTGGACGCCGAACGCGACAACATCAGCGCGGCCCTGCGCGGGGCGATCGCCGAGGGCTGGGCCGAGGAGGCGATGCGGCTGGTCGGGGCCGTCGGCTGGTACTGGTTCCTGCGGGGGCACCGGGTGGAGGCCATCGAGCTGAGCATCGCGGCGGCCTCCCTGCCCGGCGAGGTGCCGGACGACGTGCGGGCGCTGGCGTACACGATCGTGGCGTTCTTCATGACCTCAGGGCCCTACCGCGACCAGTTCCAGGCGCGGGAGTGGATCCAGGAGGCGCACCGGCTCAGCCGCCACGGCTACCGCAACCCGCTGATCGGGTTCGTCGAGCCGCTGGAGCGGCTGGTGCGGGAGCCGGCGGGGTTCCTGTCCGCGTTCGAGCCGCTGATCGGCGACGACGACCCGTGGGTACGCGCGCAGGCGCGGCTCTCGCGCGGCCGGCTGCGGCTCACGGTCGGCGGCGACGAGACCGACGTGGACACCGACTTCGAGACCTCCCTCGCCGAGTTCCGCGCGCTCGGCGACCGGTGGGGGATCTCGCTGGCGCGGACCTACCTGGGCGACCGGCTCGCCCTGCGCGGTGAGCTCGGCCGCGCGTGCGAGCACTACGGGGAGGCGGCCGCGGCGCTGGAGGAGGTGGGCGCGCCCGAGGACGTGATCGTCCTGCGGGCGCGGCAGGCGCAGCTCCGCTGGCTGCTCGGCGACGAACGGGCCGGCGCGGAGGCGATGGCCGACGCGGAGCGGCGCGCGGGCGGGCTCGCCTGGCCGGGGGTGCTCGCCGACCTGGCGCTCGCCAAGGCGCAGCTGGCCCGCTGGCGCGGCGAGCCGGACCAGGCGCGCCGGGAGCTGGCCGCCGTGGGGGGCGCGGGTGCCGACGCGGAGGTCGCCGTCTCCTTCCGTGCCTTGGCCATGGATCTGTACGGCTACCTCGCCGAGGATCTGGAGGAGGCGCGCGCGTACCGCCGTGAGGCGTTCGAGGCGGCAGCCGAGGCGTCGTACCCGCCGCTGATCGCCGCGGTGCTGGTCGGGATCGCGGATCTCGCGCTGCGCCAGGGGCGGCACGAGGAGGCCGCGCGGCTGCTCGCGGCGAGCGAGGCCGTGCGCGGCACGCCGGACCACTCGCAGCCGGACGCCGCGAGGATCGCCGCGGACGTACGGGGCCGCCTCGGGGAGGCGGGGTTCGCCGAGGCGGCCCGCGAGGGCCGGCTGCGGGACTGGCGGGAGCTGGCGGAGCTCGCCCTCGCTCCGTGAGCGCGCGTCAGAGACCGTGCTCGCCGGCGTAGCGGGCGGCCTCGACGCGGTTGCGTACGCCGATCTTGGCGAAGGCGTTGTTGATGTGCGTCTTCACCGTGGCCTCGCCGATGAACAGCGTCCCGGCGATCTCCTGGTTGGTCAGGCCACGGGCGATCAGTGCGAGCACCTCGGCCTCGCGGGCGGTCAGCCCGTCGGGCAGCGCGGCGCGGGCACGCGGGGGCGGCTCGTCCAGGGCGGCCACCAGGCGGGCGGACACCCTGGCGTCGAACGTGGACTGGCCCGTGGCGGCCGAGCGGAGCGCCGCCCCTATCTCGGCGCGACCGGCGTCCTTGGTGAGGTAGCCGCGCGCGCCCGCCTTGAGCGCCTGGACGATGGACTCGTCGTCGGTGTACGTGGTCAGGACGACGACCGCGGTGCCCGGATGCTCCCGGGTGATCCTGCGGGTGGCCTCGACGCCGTCCATCACGGGCATGCGCAGGTCCATCAGGACGACGTCCGCGGGCCGGTCGGCGAGCAGGTGGAGCGCCGCCTGGCCGTCCGCCGCGGTGCCCACCACCTCCACGTCGCCGAGCAGCCCGAGCAGGGCGGCCAGCCCTTCGCGGATGAGCTGCTGGTCGTCCACCACGGCCACCGTGATCATTCCCGCACCTCGGCCGTCACCAGCCACCGCTCCCCCTCCCGGCCGCAGGTCAGTGCGCCGCCGGCCAGCGCCAGGCGTTCCCGCATCCCGGTGAGGCCGAACCCCGGCGTCCCTGGCGGGCCACCGGTGAGCGCGTTGGCGACGCGGAGGCGCACCCGGTCGGCGGTGAAGGCCAGCTCCAGGTGGACGGGGGCGCCGGGCGCGTGTTTGGCCGCGTTCGTCAGGGCCTCGCGCGCGGTGGCGAGCAGCGACACGGTCGCGGCCGACGACAGCGGCCGGGGCGGGCCGCTCCGCTCGAAGCGTACGGGGGAACGGTGGTCGTCCTCGTGGGTCCTGGCGAGCCCGCCGAGCGCGTCGGACAGCGTGGGGACGTCCTGGCGCAGCGCCGCGACCGCGTTGCGGGCCTCGGCCAGCCCTTCACCGGCCAGTCTGCGGGCGCGGGCGATCGTGTCGATCGCTCCCGGGACGTCGCGGCGCTCCTCCAGCACGGCCTGCGCGAGCTCGAGCTGGACGCCGAGCGCGCCGAGCGAGTGGGCCAGCACGTCGTGGATCTCGCGGGCGATCCTGGTGCGCTCGTGGAGCGCCGCCGCGCGGGCTTGGACGGCAAGCGTGCGGCGGGTCTGTTCGAGCAGCAGCTCCGCCTGGCGGGCCTGGACGACGTGCTGGCGGTGGTTGACGCCGATGAGCGCCACCGCGAGCAGCAGCACCGCCTGCTCGGAGGCGTCGGCGAGCGTGTCCTGGCCGAGGATCGCCAGCACGATGGCGACGCCGGTCGTCACCATGATCACGGTCACCGGCGGCGCCGCGAGTGCGGCGAACCTGGCCAGGAAGATGCAGGTCAGGATGACGGCGGAGCTGTCGGCTGCCGGGCCGAGCGCCGCCGCCGACACCAGCGTGGCCGCCGCCAGGAACGCCGCCGCCGGCGCGGGGCGTCGCGGGTCGAGCGCCACGAACGCCAGCCAGCAGCCGGCCGCGGTCCCGTACAGGACCCAGACCAGGGGCGTCCCCTCGCGCGCTGTGAGCAGGGTGGCGGCCACGATGAGCGTGCCGAACACCTGCACGACCAGCCAGCCGGGCGCGATGGTGTCGGGCAGCGCCCACCTTCCGCGGGTCTCGGGCATCTGCTGATTCCACCAGATCAGCGCAGGCTGGTGATGAGCTCGACGAGGATCAGCCGGTACGCGATGAACCCCACCACCACGACGATCCCGAGCGCCGCCAGTGCGATCCAGCTCCTGCCACCCATGTTGTGCCTCCCTGTGTGCCGGGTCGTTCTCCTTCGTGACCTGGAACGTTAGGGATCGGGGTGGGTGGAGCGGCACCACCGGACGGTGGAGACGGGGGTGGAGAGGCGCTGGCGCTATATTCAGAAAGGGGGACAAAAGCCCCGAGGAGGGAGAATCCTCATGCCTGGCAACAAAGGCGTCAAGTACGAAGGCCCAGGCAAGGTCGAGGTCCACGAGATCGACTATCCGGAATTCACGCTGCAGGACGGCCCCGGCGTGAACCCCGGCAACGTAGGCCGCAAACTGCCGCACGCCGCGATACTCAAGTCGGTCGCCACCAACATCTGCGGCAGCGACCAGCACATGGTGCGAGGTCGCACCACGGCGCCGCCCGGCCTCGTCCTAGGGCACGAGATCACCGGTGAGGTCGTCGAGACCGGCCCCGACGTGGAGTTCATCAAGAACGGTGACCTGGTGTCCGTGCCGTTCAACATCGCCTGCGGGCGCTGTCGCAACTGCAAGGAGGGCAAGACCGGCATCTGCGAGAACGTCAACCCCGACCGGCCCGGCTCGGCGTACGGTTACGTCGACATGGGCGGCTGGGTGGGCGGGCAGGCCCAGTACGTCCTCGTCCCGTACGCGGACTGGAACCTGCTCAAGTTTCCCGACAAGGACCGGGCGATGGAGAAGATCCTCGACCTGGCCATGCTCTCCGACATCTTCCCGACCGGTTTCCACGGCTGCGTGACCGCCGGGGTGGGGCCGGGTTCGACGGTCTACGTCGCCGGCGCGGGCCCGGTCGGGCTGGCCGCCGCGACGTCGGCGTTCCTGCTCGGGGCCGCCGTGGTCATCGTCGCCGACCTGAACGAGCAGCGCCTCGCCCAGGCCCGCAGCTTCGGCTGCGAGACCGTGGACGTCACGAAGGGCGACCCGAGGGACCAGATCGAGCAGATACTAGGCGTGCCGGAGGTGGACTGCGGCGTGGACGCGGTCGGCTTCGAGGCGCGCGGCCACGGCCGCGAGGCGGAGTCGGAGCGTCCCGCCACCGTGCTCAACACGCTCATGGACGTCACCAGGGCGGGCGGCGCGCTCGGCATTCCCGGCCTGTACGTGACGGGCGACCCGGGCGCCGCCGACGAGGCGGCCCGGCAGGGGTCGTTGTCCATCCGCATCGGCCTGGGCTGGGCGAAGTCGCACAGCCTCGCCACCGGGCAGTGCCCCGTCATGCGCTACAACCGCCAGCTCATGCAGGCGATCCTGCACGACCGGGTGCAGATCGCGAAGGCGGTCAACGCCACGCCGATCCCGCTGGAGGAGGCGCCGCGCGGATACCACGAGTTCGACGAGGGCGCGGCACGCAAGTACGTCCTCGACCCGAACGGCATGCTGCCCAAGGCGGCGTGACGCCGGCGTCCGGACAGGTTTAGTCATGCTTTTCCCGACGAATCATCAATAACAGCCTCATTGCATTGCATTTCCGGCATTGCTTTGAGGGGATTCGTACCATTACAACCCCTTCTGAAGACTGGAGGGGTTGTATGGCGGGAATGACTGGCCGGCGCGTGATCCGGGTGCTGGCGGCGGCCTTGGGGGGCGCCGTCGCGGCCGGGGTCGTGGTCGGCGGAGCGGCACGGCTGCTGATGAGCCTGATCACGATCGCGGCGGCCGAGGAGAGCACCTTCACGCTGGGCGGCTCGCTGGGCGTCGTGCTCGTGTTCACCGTGCTCGCCGCGCCCGCCGCGCTGACCGCGACCGCCCCGGCGGCGGTGCGGGTGGGCGGACGGTGGGTGACCGCCGCCCTCACCGGGTTCGGCGTGGCCACCACCGGCTTCTCGGACGGCGCGGCCATCATCCTGGCGCCCGACTCGCGCATGACGCTCATCGCGATCCTGGTCGTCGGGTTCGGCGCCGTCGTGGTCGCGGAGGGCATGCTGGCCCAGTACGCCGCCCGCCGCCTCGCCGGTGACGCCCCCCGCCCGGCCGCCGCCGAACCGGAGCCCGCCCTGGCCTGACCCGGCTCCCGCGGTCCGGCCGGCAGCGTCGGCGATTCTGTCGGAGCCGGTCGTTACCGTCCCGCCCATGATCGCTTCTTCGGACGTGGCGGCGTGGTGCGGCCAGGTGACCGCATGAATCCCTGGCAGGAGGTCCTCGACCGCATCGAGGCGGGCGACGACCAGGACCTGGCGACATTCCTGGACGGCCTGAGCGACCTCGGCAGACGGGCGGTCGCCGTGCAGCTTCCCGGGCACATGGCCGAGGAACTGCGCGGCGGGTTCCTCGCCCGGGTCGACATCGAGGGCCTGGCGACCGGCTACCGGCTGGCCGGAGCGGCCTGCTTCACCGGGGCCAGCAGGTCGCGGCCTGGCTCGACCGCAGGGAGCTGCGCCGGCCGCGCGATCCCGGGCGGGACACCGCCCTCCTCCTCCCGCTGCTGCGCCGCCGCCCCCTGGAGTGGCGGCGCGACCTCGCCGCCCGGCTGGCCGCGCGGCTCAGGACGGCGACCGGTGGCCGGAGGTGGCGGCGGGCGGAGGGCGTGCCCGGCTGGGACCTCGCCGCCGCGCTGGTCGCCGACACCGGCCTGGAGCCGCCGGACGGCGACGCCTTCGTCGTCGGATGGCTGTGGCGGCCGGCCCGGCGGTGGCCTGGCGATGGCCTGGGCCTCGACGGCGATCCGCTGCTCGACACCCTGCTGCCGCGGCTGTTCCGTACGCAGGGCGTGGCCGAGCCGCTGGAGCGGAGCGGGGCCGCGGGCGAACTGGCCGCGCTGGCGAGGGCGGGCCGGGTGCCGCGCGCGACGCTGGTCGCCGGGTGCGTCTCCCGGTTCCTGACCGGGGGCACCGACGCGGAGACGAGGCCGTTCGTGCGGCTCTGGCGGCTGCTGGAGCCGGAGCCCGCAGAGGTCCCTGTGCTCGACCTCGTACGCCTGCTGCCGTCGGCCGGCACCTCCCTGGCCGAGCTGGCGGCAGTGGCCGCGTGCAAGGGGTCGAGCCGCTTCCTGCACGAGGCCCGCCGCCTGCACGAGACGCTGACCGCCCCCGGCCCGGCACCGCGTGACCCTGCCTGCGGGCCCTGAGGAGACCCGTCGTCAGCTCTCGTAGCGGGCCCGGCGGGCGACCGGCTCGAATCCGAGCCCGCGGAAGAGCGCGGCCGAGGCCGGGTTGTTCTCGTTGACGTCCAGGAAGACCTCCGTGGCGCCGGCCGCGCGCATCCGGCCGAGGGCGGCGACGGCGAGCGCCCGCGCCAGGCCGCGCCGCCGCCAGGAGGGCACGGCGCCGACCTGGATGAGGAAGCCCTCGGCGCACGCGACGAACCCGGCGGCGGCGCCGTCCGCCGTACGGGCGACCAGGGAGCAGCCGGGCAGGAACTCGTCGTCCACCAGCCAGTCCACCCACTCCTGCCGGGACCAGCCGGGGAAGCCGGGCCGGTCGGCGAACGACGCGGAGTAGGCCGCGTGGAACAGCTCCTCGGTGGCGGGCGACCACTCCTCGACGGCCAGCTCCCGCGGCAGCGGCGCGTCCGGCAGCGGCCGGGCCAGGTCGCGGCGGAGGACGTCCTCGGCGAACGTCCGCCGGAAGCCGCGGGCGCGGAAGAGCGCGTCGGCCTCGGGCGTCAGCGACTCGGTCTCCAGCCGTACGGGGCCGTCGGCGAGCCGGTCCAGCAGGCCCGACCCGAGGCCCCGCCCCCGGTGTGCCGGATCGACGAGGCCGGTCACGGCCGTCGCCTGCCCGGCGGGGCGGGCGGCCGCGCAGGCGACCAGGCGGCCGCCGGCGTAGGCGCCCACGCCGGGTCCGGCGGCGTACCTGCGTTCCAGGAAGGACGGGGACGTCGTCGCGGGGAGTCCGCCGTCGTGCGCGAGGCACCGCCGGGCGAGGTCGGCGATCGCCGGCAGGTCGGCGGCGGACAGGGGGGCCCACTCGATGGTCACCATCTGCTCCTTCTCCTGGTGGTGGCCGATCATTATGTCGTGATTCGCCGCTCACGGGGCGCGCGCAGGAAGACGGCGGCGACGAGGACGCCGAGCAGGACGAGGGCGGCGTTGACGGCGACGGCGACGACGACGCCGTGCCGGATCGCGCCGGCCGAGACCGCGCCGCCGGTCACGGCGGTGACGATCGCGGACATGATCGGCGTCCCCATGGTGATGCCGACCTGCTGGGACATCGACGCGAGCCCGGTGGCGAGGCCCTGCTGGTGGTCGGGCAGTCCCGTGGTGGCGGTGACCATGAACCCGACGATGACCAGCATGTTGCCCACTCCGCCGAGGAACGTGGCGGGCAGCAGCAGCGCCATGGTCGCCGCCGTGTCGCCGAGCGCCAGCAGGGCGGCGGTGCTGACGGTCTGGAGCAGCCCGCCGCCGACCAGCACGGCGGTGGTGGAGGTGCGGGCGATGGCCTTCGGCGCGAGCAGGCCGCCGGCGACGGTGCCGAGCCCGAGGACGCCGAAGGAGAGCCCGGCCGCGAGGGCCGAGAAGCCGAGGGTCTTCTGCAGGTAGAGCGTGAGCAGGTACACCAGGGACGTCTCGGTGACGAACGCGAGCAGCCCGATCAGGTTGCCCCAGGCCACGGCCGGCCTGGCCAGCACCCGCAGCGGGACGAGGGGCTGGGCGGCCCGGCGTTCGACGAGGAGGAAGAGGACGAGCAGGGCCGCCCCGGCGAGCAGCCCCGCCACCGCGCGCGGGTCCGTCCAGCCGTGCTCGCCGGCCTGGGTGAGCCCGTAGACGACGCCGAGCAGGCCGAGGGTGACGCTCAGCGCGCCGGGCAGGTCGAGCCGCGGCCGGTCGGCGGGCCGGGACTCGGCGATGACGGCGGGCGCGACGGCGAGCACGGCGAGCGCGACGGGCACGTTCACGAAGAACGCCCAGCGCCAGGAAAGCACGTCGGTGAGCACGCCGCCGAGCACGGCCCCGGCGGTGAATCCGGCGGACATGAGGGCGCCGTTGAGCCCGAGCGCCTTCTGCCGCAGCGGCCCTTCGGGGAAGGACGTGGTCAGCAGGGCCAGCCCGGAGGGGGTGGCGGCGGCGGTCGCGAGCCCTTGGGCGACCCGGGCGGCGACGAGGATCTCGGGCGTCGGGGCGAGCCCGCCCACGAGCGAGGCCACGCCGAGGATTGTGAGGCTGCCGAGGAAGATGCGCCTGCGGCCGAGGAGGTCGCCGATGCGGCCGAAGAAGAGGGTGAACCCGGCCGCGCACAGGGCGAAGGCGGTGGCGACCCACTGCAGGCCGCCCAGGGAGAAGCCCAGGTCGTCGCCGATGGCGGGGAGGGCCACGTTCAGGATGGAGAAGTCGACGGCCAGCATGAACTGGGCGACCAGGAGCACCGCGAGGACGACCCGGTGGCGGCCGGTCAGGAGGCGTGGGGGTGCCGGGAGGGGATGGGTGATGGACATGAGGGGGCTTCCTCTCGACCCGTAAATGGGTCTGGAGTTCCGTTAAGATGAGGGAACGGTAGCACCAGCTCCCGCCTTAAGGGAACTCCAGTCCCGATAAGGTTCGAGAGGAAGGGAGGTCCGACATGTCCGGCGCTGTCCAGCCCGGCGCCGTCCGGCCTGGTGGGCGTACCGCCCGGGTGCGCGCGGCCGTGCTCGGGGCCGCCGCCGACGTCCTGGCCGAGAAGGGCTTCCACGGGCTCGACCTCGGCGAGATCGCCCGCGTCGCGGGCGTCGGCAAGACCACCGTCTACCGCCGCTGGGGCTCGCCCGGCGCGCTCGCCGCCGACCTGCTCCAGGACATGGCCGAACGCTCGCTCCCCCGCTCACGCAACGGCGACGCCGGACGGGACCTGCGCGACAACGCCCGCCTGGTCGTCAGGACCCTCACCGACCCCCTCCAGGGCAGGCTGTTCAAGGCGCTGATCGCCGCCGCGCTCTGCGACGAGCAGGCCGCCGCGGCGCTGCACCGCTTCTACGCCGTACGCCTCGGCGAGTGGGCCGGCTGCGTCAGCGACGCCGTCGAGCGCGGCGAGCTGCCGCCGGGCACCGACGCGCGCCGGGTGATCGCCGCCGTCTCCGCGCCCCTCTACTACGCGCTGCTCAACACCGGCGAACCCCTCGACGACGCCGCCGCCGACCGGGCCGCCGCGGCGGCGCTGGCCGCGGCGCGCGCCGGCGCCATGCGCTGATCAGCGCCGGCGGGCATACACCCTCCCGGCCGGACGTGTTAGGTTAGCCTCGCCTTAGTATCGATCTTCGGGAGCGCGCGCTTGCACACCGGGCGGGACGTACTGCTGCGCACGGTCGCGAGCCAGTGGCGCAGGCTGGCCGGGGGCTCGTTGCTCGGCGCCGGGCACCAGGCGGGCGAGGCCCTGGTGCCCGTCCTCATCGGGGTCGCCATCGACCAGGCCGTCGCGGGCGGCGACTGGGGACGGCTGCTGCTGTGGCTGGCGGTGCTCGCCGCCGTCTACGTCGGCCTGTCGTTCAGCTACCGCTTCGGCGCCCGCGCCGGCGAGCGCGCCGCCGAGGAGGCCGCGCACGAGCTGCGCACCGCCGTCGTCGCCAGGGTGCTCCACCCCGGCGGCGGCGCCGAGGACCGCCTGCCGGGCGCGCTGACCGGCATCGCCACCGAGGACGTACGACGGGTCGGCGCGGTCCTGATGGCGGTGCTGGCCGGCGTCGCCGCGCTCACCGGCCTGGTCGTGGCCGGGGTGCTGCTGCTGAGCACCTCGGTCCAGCTCGGGCTGATCGTGCTGGCCGGCACGCCGGCGCTGCTGTGGCTCGGACACCTGGTCAGCAAGCCGCTGGAACGCCGCAGCGCCGTCGAGCAGGAGCACGCCGCGCGCGCCTCGGGCATGGCGGCCGACCTGGTGACCGGGCTGCGGGTGCTCAAGGGGATCGGCGCGGAGCGGGCCGCGGTCGAACGCTACCGGCGCACCAGCCGCGACTCCCTCGCCGCCACCCTGCGCGCCGCCCGCGCCGAGGCCGTGCAGAACGGCGTGGTGCTCGCCCTCACCGGCGCCTTCATCGCGCTCATCGCGCTGGCCGGCGGCTACTTCGCCACCGCGGGCGACCTCACGCTCGGGCAGCTCGTCTCCGCGGTCGGGCTGGCGCTCTTCCTCCAGGGGCCGTTGCAGCTCCTCGCCTACGTGAACGCCGACTTCGCGCAGGCCCGCGCGTCCGCCGCCCGGGTCGCGGCGCTGCTGTCCGCGCCGCCCGCCGTGCCCGCCGGCGACCGCGAGCCGCCGCGGGACGTGGCGGGCGCGCTGCGGTTGCGCTCGGTCACCTACGGGCGGCTGCGGGACCTCGACCTGGACATCGCGGCCGGCGAGCTGGTGGGGGTGGCCGCCACCGACCCCGCGGCGGCGGCGTCCCTGGTGCGCTGCCTCGGGCGGCAGGCCGACCCCGAGGAGGGGACTGTGGAGCTCGACGGCGTACCGCTGCGGGACCTCGATCCGGGGCGGCTACGGGAGGCGGTGCTGGTGGCCGAGCACGACGCGGTCCTCTTCGAGGGCACCGTCGCCGAGAACGTCGCCGCGGGGCAGGCGGGGACAGGACAGGCGGCGGCGGTCGTGACCGAGGCGTTGGAGGCCGCGGGCGCCGGGGACATCCCGCCCGGCGCCCCGGTCAGCGAGCGCGGCGGCTCACTCTCCGGCGGCCAGCGCCAGCGGGTGGCGCTGGCGCGGGCCCTCGCCGCGGCCCGCCCGGTGCTCGTCCTGCACGACCCCACCACCGCCGTGGACGCCGTCACCGAGACGAGGATCGCCGACGGCATCAGCCGCCTGCGCCGCGACCGCACGACCGTGCTGGTGACCACCAGCCCCGCCCTGCTCGCGGTGACCGACCGGGTGCTGCTGCTGGACGAGGGCCGCGTCGCCGACGAGGCTCCCCACGCCGACCTGCTGCGCCGCAACCCCGGCTACCGGGCGGCGGTGCTGGCATGACGAGGGAGCTGCTGCCGACCGCGACCCCGGCCCGCACCCGGGCGGCCGTCCTGCTGCTCGTCCGCCCGCACCGGCGGACCGCCGTGGCCGGGTTCGGCCTGCTGATCGTGGCCACCTCCGTGGGCCTGCTCATCCAGCCGCTGCTCGGCCACGTCGTCGACCTGGTGGCCGGCCGCGAGCCGGCGGCGGCGCTGGCCGTCCCCGCCGCGCTGCTGGTGCTCGTCGGCCTGGTCCAAGGGGCGCTGACCGCCTGGGGCCTGACGCTCGTGGCCAGGCTGGGCGAGACCGTACTCGCCGACCTGCGCGAACGCTTCGTCGAGCGGATCCTCGCCCTGCCCCTCGACCGCGCGGAACGGGCCGGCTCCGGCGACCTCACCGCCCGGGTGACGGGCGACGTGGCGCGGGTCGCCGAGGCCGTGCGCACGGCGCTGCCCGCGCTGGCCCGGTCGCTGTTGTCGATCGTCCTGACGCTGGCCGCCCTGGCGCTGCTCGACTGGCGCTTCCTGGTGGCGGCGCTGCTCGCCGTGCCGGTGCAGGCGCACACCGCCCGCTGGTACGTCCGCAACGCGGTGCCGCTCTACGCGGCCCAGCGGGTGGCGACCGGCGAGCAGCAGCAGCAACTGCTCGACACGATCGCGGGGGCGTCCACCGTACGGGCGTTCCGCGCCGAGCGGGAGCACCTGGAGCGGGTCGCCGGCCGTTCGCGGGCCGCGGTGGAGCTGACGATGCGCGGGGTGCGGCTGGTGCTGCGCTTCTACAGCCGCCTGCACGTGGCCGAGTACGTCGGCCTGGCCGCGGTGCTCGCGGCCGGGGTGCTGCTGGTCCGCGACGGCTCGGCCACCATCGGGGCCGCCACGGCCGCCGCGCTGTACTTCCACAACCTCTTCGGCCCGATCAACACCGCCCTGGCCCTGCTGGACGACGCCCAGGCGGCCACCGCCAGCCTGGCCCGCGTCGTCGGCGTCGCCGACGCCGACGCCCAAGATGACGTCGTGCCGGCCTCGCGGAGGCAGGGCGGAGGCGGGGTGAGCGTGCGCGGCCTCGCCCACGCGTACGAGCCGGGCAGCCCGGTGCTGCACGGCGTCGACCTCGACATCCGCCCCGGCGAGCGGGTCGCGCTGGTCGGGGCGAGCGGCGCGGGCAAGACGACGCTGGCCAAGCTGGTCGCCGGCGTGCACGAGCCGTCCACCGGCACGGTCGAGACGCCGCCAGGGGTCGCCATGGTGACCCAGGAGGTGCACGTCTTCGCCGGCCCGCTGGCCGACGACCTGCGCCTGGCCCGCCCGGACGCGACCGACGACGAGCTGCGCGCCGCCCTGGCCACCGTGGACGCCCTCGCCTGGGCGGAGGCGCTGCCCGACGGCCTCGCGACGGTCGTCGGCGCGGGCGGCCACCGCCTGACCGGCGCCCAGCGGCAGCAGCTCGCGCTGGCCCGGCTGGTGCTGGCCGACCCGGCGGTGGCGGTCCTCGACGAGGCCACGGCCGAGGCGGGCAGCGTCGGGGCCCGCGTGCTGGAGCGCGCGGTCGAGCGCGCCGTGGACGGGCGTACCGCGCTCATCGTCGCCCACCGGCTCACCCAGGCAGCCGCCGCGGACAGCGTGGTGGTGATGGAGGACGGCCGGGTCGTGGAACGCGGCTCGCACGCGGACCTGCGCGCCGCGGGCGGGCGCTACGCCGCCCACTGGTCCGCCTGGAGCGACCACCGCCCCCACGCCTGACCGTCCGCGGCCGGAGTTGCCGAACAGTTAGGCGAGTGAGGCTCATGTTCATCTTGCCGAGCCCGCGACCGCGGTGGATGCTGACGGCGACCCCGGTTACGCAGCCTGGGAGGTGGTCCCGTGTTCCACCCGCTCAGGACGGCCGCGGCCGTCCTCCTCCTGACCGGCGCGCTGGTCGCGCCCGTCGCCCCCGCTCCCCCGGTCGCCGCCGCCACTCCCGTGAGCGGTTTCGTCGACGGCCACAGCCACCTGTTCTCCTACGAGACGTTCGGCGGCATGCTGATGTGCGGCAAGCCGTTCGATCCCGGCGGCATCGCGCGCGCCCTGGCCGACTGCCCCGACCACTACCCCGACGGCCGGCTCGCGTGGTACGAGAACTTCACCCGCACCGGCTCCCCCACAGGCACCCACGACCCCGCCGGCTGGCCCACCTTCCGCGACTGGCCGGCGCACGACTCGCTGACCCACCAGCAGGCGTACTACACCTGGGTCGCGCGCGCCTGGCGCGGCGGGCTCCGGGTGCTGGTCAACCATCTGGTGGCCAACCGGCAGCTCTGCGCGATCTACCCGCTGAAGAAGTACTCCTGCGACGAGATGGCCTCCATCAGGCTCCAGGCGCAGCGGGCCCGCGAGCTGCAGGCCCACATCGACGCCGAGGCGGGCGGCCCGGGACAGGGCTGGTTCCGCATCGTCACCGACCCCGCCGAGGCCAGGCGGGTGATCGAGGCGGGCAAACTGGCCGTCGTGCTCGGCGTCGAGACCTCCGAGCCGTTCGGCTGCCGCCAGGTCCTCGGCATCCCGCAGTGCACGAAGGCCCAGATCGACCGGGGCCTGGACGAGATGCACGCGCTCGGCGTGCGCGGCATGTTCGTCTGCCACAAGTACGACAACGCGCTGTGCGGCGTGCGCTTCGACTCCGGCACCCAGGGCGCGATCGTCAACGTCGGCAACCTGCTCGGCACCGGCTCCTTCTGGCAGGCCCGCACCTGCACCGGCCCCGAGCACGACAACACGATCGACCCGGCCGGCGTGCTCCCCGACCAGATCGCCCGGCTGCTCCCGCCCGGCGTGTCGCTGCCGCTCTATCCGCCGGCGCCGCACTGCAACACCCGCGGCCTGACCGCCCTCGGCGAGCACATGGTCCAGGGCATGATGCGGCGCGGCATGCTGATCGAACTCGACCACATGAGCGTCAAGGCCGCCGATCGTACGCTCGACCTGCTGGAGGCCGCCCGCTACCCCGGCGTGATCTCCTCGCACAGCTGGGCCGACCCGAACTTCCTGCCCCGGATCTACGCCCTCGGCGGCATGGTCACCCAGTACGGCCACGACGCCACGGAGTTCGTCGCGGAGTGGCAGCGCACGGCGCCGCTGCGGCAGCGCTACCAGGTGCCGGGCTACGGCTACGGCCTGGACGTCAACGGCATGGGCCAGTTGCCAGGACCGCGCGCGGGCAACGCCGCGAACCCGGTGACGTACCCGTTCGCCTCGTACGACGGGAGCGTGTCGCTGGACCGGGCGCGCACCGGCGAACGCGTCTGGGACGTCAACGTGGACGGGGTGGCCCACTACGGCCTGGTCCCCGACTGGATCGAGGACATGCGCCACCTGGCCGGCCAGGACCTGGTCCGCGACCTCGCGGCGGGCGCGGAGTCGTACCTGCGGACGTGGGAGGCCGCCGTCAGACCGCCGTCGTGAGCGTGACCTCGGCCACCCGCAGGCTGACCGGCACGGCAGATGTCAGGCGGGCGGGGTGGTGGCGCGGCCGAGGTAGGTGACCGGGCCCGGGTCGGGGACCGGGAGCTCGTGGAAGCCCAGCCGGTCGTAGAAGGCGCGGGCGCGGGTGTTGGCCGTGAGCATGCTCAGGTGCACGGCGGCCACGCCCCCGTCCGCGAGCGCCCCCAGGAACGCGGTCATCAGCGCCCGGCCGTGCCCGGCCCGCTGGTGGCCGGGCAGCAGGTCGATGTGCAGGTGGGCGGGGTATCCGGCGAGTTCGGGCAGGATCATCCGCTCCGGGTCGTGCAGCAGGGCGACCAGCTGCTCGGTGGGCGTGGCGGGCACGTGCCCAGGCGCCGGGGCCGGATAACGGCCGGCCAGGGTCGGCAGCCACTTCTCCCGGTACGCCCTGACGAAGGCGGGCGTGTCCGCGCAGCCGACGATGTAGCCGACCGCCCGCTCCCCGTCGTCGGCGACGAAGGCCAGATCGGGTTCGAGGTGGACGTACGGCGCGGCGAAGATGCTCGGCAGCAGGTCGGGGTCGGGGTAGAGGTGCCGGGAGTCCTCCCCGGCGTCGCCGGTCCTGACGCAGATGTCGTAGAGGGCGTCCTTGTCCGTCGCGTGCCGGTACGGCCTGATGGTCACGGTCATGCGGACGAGGCTGTCACGGTGGGAGCGCTCCCACAACCTCAAGAGAGGAACGGCGCCCGCGAGGACGCCGTTCCTCCAGGTCAGAGCGCCGGCTCCAGGAGGCCGCCCAGCGCCCCCGCGTACGCCAGGCCGCTGGTCGCCGCGATCTCGTCGAGGGTCTGCGCGGGCCGTACGGTGGCCAGGCGCACCTCACCGCCGTCCTCGACCGTGAAACCGTGCACCCCCGGGTACGGCAGGCTGTTGTACGCCCACGGCGTCGAGAAGTAGTAGGCCCCGGTGTCGCGCAGCACGACCACGTCGCCCTCCGCCAGCTCCGGCAGTTCCCTGGCCCACGCGACCACGTCGCCGGCGAAGCAGCACGGCCCGGCCACGTCCTGCGCGAGGAGCGGTCCGTCCTTGGGCCGCCCGTCGGCGTCGAACGCGGCCACCCGCAGCGGCCACGCCTCCGGCATGAAGACCGTACGGGTCGCCACCTGCGCGCCCGCGTGCGTGATCGCGATCCGCCGCCCGCCCGCGTCCTTCGTGTACTCGACCAGGGCGGCGATGAAGCCGTTCTTGGCCAGCAGGGAGCGGCCGAACTCGGTGACCAGCGCGTACCGGCCGTCGAGGATCCCGGGGACGGCGGCCTGGAGCGCGGCCACGTACTCGGCGTAGGTGGGGGTGGTCTCGTCGTCGGCGAAGTTCACCGGCAGGCCGCCGCCGATGTCGAGGCTCGTGATCCGGCGCTCGCCCAGCGCGGCGTTGATCTCCTCGGCCAGCGCGTACGTCTCCGCGATGCCCGCCGCGATGAGCTCCAGCGGGCAGCCCTGGGAGCCGACGTGCGCGTGCAGGCGGGTCAGCCACGGACGCTCGGCGAAGGCGCGCACCACCCGCTCGCGGTTGCCGGGATCGCGCAGCGTCACCCCGAACTTGGACGTGGCCGTCGCCGTGCTCATCGCGCCGATGGAGCCGCTGCCCACCTGCGGGTTCACCCGCAGCCCGACGACCGACGCGGACCCCGGCCCGCGCAGCTCGTCGATGCGGCACAGCTCGTCGAGGTTGTCGGCGTTGACCGCGACCCCGAGCGCCAGGGCCTCCGCCAGCTCCGCGCGCGTCTTGGCGGGCGAGTCGAGGACGATGTCGCCGGGCGCGAACCCGGCGTCGAGCGCGAGGCGCAGCTCACCCGGGCTGGCGACCTCGCAGCCCATGCCCTGCTCGGCGAGCAGCCGCAGGACCGGGATCAGGGACGCCGCCTTGGCGGCGAAGGTGTGCAGCACCCGGGGCGCGGGGGCGAACGCCTCGCGCAGGGCGGCGACCGAGTCGCGCACGCCCTCGACGTCGACGAAGCCGGCGACCGGGTGGGCCGGGCCGACCGCGCCGGTCCTGACCGCGTGCCGGACGACGTCGGCGACCCGGTCGGCGGTGGTACGGGTGGGGGAGAGCGTGGGGCTGCCGTGGATCACGAACGGGGCTCCTGGGCGAACACGGGGGGTGCGTGGCTTTCGGATGGGACGAAAACAGATTCGGGCATGCCGGGGCTTGGAGTCTTCGTCCGGCAGGCCAAAGGTCACGGCCCCTTCTGTCCGTCCGGCCAAAGGGTCAGCGCGGGCGGGTGGCCAGGCGGACCGCGAGGGTCAGCATGAGCCGGGTGTCGGGGTCGTCCAGGTCCACGCCGTACCGGTCGCGGACGCGGCGCAGCCGGTAACGCAGGGTGTTGGGGTGCAGGACCAGCCGCTCGGCGGCACGGCCGACGTCGCAGGAGGCGTCCAGGTACGCGGCGAGCGAGCGGACCAGCTCGCCGCCCGCCGCGAGGTCGGCCCGCACCAGGTCGTACACCGGCCCGCTGCCCCGCTCCCAGACCGGCCGGACGGCGTCCAGCACCCGCTGCACGTCCAGGGCCACCCCCAGCTCGGCCGCCGAAGCATGCCGGCGCGCCCCCCGCCGTTCGCGCAGCACCCGTACGACCAGCTCGGCGTCGGCGCGGGAGTCGGCGGCGCGCAGCGGGGACGGCACGACCGGGCCCGCTCCCACCCACACCGGCCCCGCGCCCTGGGCCGCGCTCCCCAGCGAGGCGGCCAGCGTGTCCAGCTCGCGGGCCAGGGCGAGCACGTCCCGCTCGGCGCCCCGCCGTACCGGCACCAGCGCCGTCACCCGCCCGCCGTCGCGCAGGACCCGGATCCCGGGACGGTAGGAGGTGGCCTGCACGGCCAGCAGCCCCATCGTCCGCTCGACGACCGCCTCCCGCTGCTGCCCGGCCACGGCCGCGGACGAGCCGGCCGCCGAGTCCCCAGGCAGGGCGGCGGGCAGGGCCGCGAGCCCGGGATCCACGGGCTCGCCGGGGTCGCCGGGGCCACGCCCACCGCTCCCCGGGCTCCCCGGGCTCTTGAAGCTTCCAGGGTCGTGAGGGGCGGCCGGGCCGGCGAGTTCGGCGATCACGACCGCGCACGGCAGGTCCGGGGCGAGGCCGAGCGTCCAGGCGTGGGTGGTCATGTCCCCGCGCCCGGCCAGCAGGGCGCGCAGCGCGTGCTCCTCGCGCCGCCGCGCGCCGCTCTCCCGCAGCCGGTGCTGCACCAGGTACGGCACCGCCACCTCGGCCGCCCTGCGCAGCGCCCGCGCCGCGCCCTCGGTGAACGGGCCCCCGGCGTCCGCGGCGGCCCAGATGGAGCCGAGCATCTCCCGGCCACTGCGGATGGCGATGATCAGCCGTTCGGGGCTGGAGCCGTCGGCGGGCCGGTGGATCACCTCGTCCGAGGACCACAACGTCCGCAGCAGCCCGCTGCGCCGCAGCTCCTCCACCCGCCAGTCCGGCACCCGGCCGCCGAGGATGGTGGAGCGGCGCAGCTCGTCGGCCTCGGGCCCGATGGCGGAGTACGCCAGCACCCGGAACGCGGTGTCCTCGATGGTGATCGACCCGCCGGTGAACTCGGCCACCGCCGACGCCAGCGCCGCCAGCCCGCCGCCGGCCGTGACGTCGGCCATCCGGTCCCCGCGTCCGGCTCCGGCGTACGCGGCGGCCGAGCGCACCAGGGTGGCCACGTCGTCCCAGTCGGCCCACGCGGCACGGGCGAGCAGCGCGATCCCGGCCCGCTCCGCGACCGCGGGCGCCCCCGCCGCCGCGGACACTTCCTCGGGGAGCGGGTCGAGGCTCGGGCCGGGGCGGGCGGCGCGGCCGGGATCGAAGCCGGCGTCGAGACTCGGGTCGTCGCGCAGCACGACCGCGACGGCTCCGCGTTCCGCCGCCTCGCGGATGAAGTCGTTCACCGACGGCAGCACCCCGACCGCGAGCACGATCCGCCCCGCGTACGAGCGGGCCGCGCCCTCCTCGCCGATGATCATCCCGGTGATGGCCACGTCCTGCCCGGAGGGCGCGAGCAGCAGCCGCAGGATGCCGCCCTCGTCGAAGGCGAGCAGTTCCCGCAGGGTGAGCGCGGTGTCACGGGTGGCGCGACCGGTCATGCCGGGGAGCATACGTAAGCCGCTGACCTCCTCGGACGCCGGGTCGGGCGCCGGAGGAGGTCCGGTCCGGGGCTCACGCCGCGGTGTGCCCGCGACCGGGGACCAGGTGGGCGCCGAGGGCGCGGGCGCCGATCACCAGGGCCGCGGCGGCGAGGACGATGTCCTTGAAGATGTACTGCGCCTCCAGCGTGGGCGCACCGGGGAACAGATCGGTGAAGAACAGCGCGTACGGGGCGAAGAACCCGGCCAGCGCGCCGGCCATCACCACCAGCCCCGTCTTCAGCAGCCTGCCCGTCACGAGCGTGAGGCCGATGAAGACCTCCATCCCGGCGATCACGGCCTGCGCGGCGTACCCCGACAGCAGGCCCATGGACAGTCTCTCCAGCGTGGCCACCGACAGCGTCTCCGCCGGGCTCACCCCCGGGAAGAACTTGAGCGTCCCGAAGGCCACGAAGACCAGCCCGAGACTGATCCGCAGGACGTCGATGCTGTGCCGGTTCAGCCAGGCGGCCAGCTTGGAGACCATGGTCTCGATGGTGGCGGTCATGTCGTGCTCCCTGTCGAAGTCGTTTGCGTCGTACTCAAGACTCGTGAATCGGGAGCAGCCAGACATCCGGCCTCGGGCGGCACTCGTGCTACCCCGCCGCACGTACGGCGGGGTCGGGGCATACCGCCCTGGTCCTCAGGGGTTCGCCCCTAGGGGTCGGCGATCACCACGTCGGACGCCCCGGGCGCGTACTCCGCCGGGCGTACGCGCTGCCGTCACGCCCGGCGTCGCGTACGGGCGGTCAGGGCCACCAGCACCCCCGCGTACAGGACCAGCACCAGCAGCAGCCACAGCACACTGGTGACGGGCAGCCTGACCAGCCCCAGCGCCGGCGCGAGCGGCGAGAGCGGCAGCAGCAGGCCGGCGACCGCGAGCGCGCCCGTCGCCAGGCCGAGCGGGCGCGACACCCGCCTGACGGGCCGCAGGAGCAGCATGATGGCGGCCTGGGTGAGCATGTTCTCGACCAGCCAGCCGGTGTGGAAGGCCGGCTCGCCCTCCATGCCGGGCACGCGGGTCAGCACCGCGAACGTGGCCAGGTCGACGCCCGCGTTGACCAGCCCGAAGCCCAGGATGAAACGGAGCACGGCCCGCCGCCGCAGCCGGAACGGGCGGCGCAGCGCGGCCGGGCCCGGCCGTTCGAAGGCGAGGGCGAGCTGGGCGGCGTCGAAGCAGAGGTTCTGGGCGAGCACCTGGACCGGCAGCATCGGCAGGAACGGCAGCGCCAGCCCGGCCACCAGCATCGCGATCACGTTGCCGAGGTTCGAGGACAGCGCGATGCGCAGGTACGTGACGATGTTGCCGCTGCTGCGCCGGCCCACGGCGACCGCCTGGCCGATGGCCGACAGGTCCTTGCCCGCCAGCACGATGTCGGCGGCCTCGCGGGTGACGTCCACGGCGGCGCGCGGACAGATGCCGACGTCGGCGGCGCGCATGGCGGGCAGGTCGTTGACGCCGTCGCCGAGGAAGCCGACGGTGTGCCCGGCGGCGCGCAGCGCGCGGACGACGCGGGCCTTCTGCTCGGGCGTGCAGCGGGCGATCACCGTGGCCCGTTCGGCCGCCGCGGCGGTGAGGCCGGCCGCGTCGGCCACCTCGCCCGCCTCCAGGCCCAGCTCGCGGCAGATCCTGGCGGCCGTCCCCGGGTGGTCGCCGGTCAGGATCTTGACCTTGACGCCGCGGCGGGCGAGGAGCGCGAGGGCGGCCGCGGCGTCCGGCGAGGGCTCGTCGGCCAGGGTGACGAAGCCGACGAGGGTGAGGTCGCGCTCCCCCGCGGCGTCCAGGCCGGTCCGCGCGGACGCGGGCCCGCGGGCGACGGCCAGCACGCGGGCGCCCGCCCGCGCGAGGGAGGCGGCGGTGGCGTTCGCGCGCCGCCGCTCGCGCTCGCCCAGCGCGCACCGCTCCAGCACCGCCTCGACGGCGCCCTTGACCACCACGACGACGTCCTCGCCGTCGCGGACGAGCGCGCGGGAGACCCGGGTCAGCGGATCGAACGGCACCGCGTCCAGCCCTTCGACCTCGCCCAGGTCGGGGGCGCCCGCGAGGATGGCCTCGTCGAGCGGGTCGGGGGCGGGCGGGTCGGCGAGGTGCAGCGTCCACAGGCCGTTGACGGCCGCCCAGCGCAGCGGCTCGGGGTCGGGCCGCCCGCCGGGGCCGACGGACCCGCTCAGCACCGGGCGGTCGCGGGTGAGCGTCCCGGTCTTGTCCATGCACAGGATGTCGATCGCGCCCACGTCGGGCAGCGCGGACAGCCGTTTGACGATCACGCCGCGCCGCGCCAGCAGCGCCGACCCTCTGGCCAGCACGGTGGTCACCACGACGGGCAGCATCTCGGGCGTCAGCCCGACCGCCACGGCCACCGCGAACGGCAGCGCCTCCAGCCCTTTGCCGCGCAGCACCGCGTTGGCGACGAGGGCGACCGGCGGGATGACCAGCATGCCCCTGACCAGCACCCAGGAGAGCCCGTTCACGGACCGGTCGAAGGCCGACGTCCGCCGCCCGGCCCCGCGCCGCGAGGGCAGGGGGCCGGCGTAGGCGCCGGCGAAGCGGGTGGCGGCTCCCGTGGCGGTCACCACGGCGAGCGCGCTGCCCGAGGTCACGCTGCTGCCCTGCCACAGCAGGTGCTCGTCGCCCTCCGGCAGGTCGAGCGCCCGTTTGGGCACCGGCGCGGACTCGCCGGTGAGCTGCGCCTGGTGCACGGTCAGGCCGTTGGCCCGCAGCAGCCGCGCGTCGGCGGGCACCAGGTCGCCGGGGCCCAGCTTGATCACGTCGCCGGGCACGAGCTGGTCGGCCGGGATCTCCCGTTCCTCCGGCTCGGCGTCCTTCGTCGCGCGCCGCCGTACGGTCGTCGTGGTGGCGACCAGCCTGCGCAGCGCGGCGGTCGAGCGGTCGGCGCGGTACTCGCCGTTGGAGCGCAGCAGGCAGCTCACGGCGACCAGCAGGACGATGACGCCCGCCGTGGCCCAGGACGCGATCAGCGCGCTGACCAGGCCCAGCCCCAGCAGCACCAGCGTGAACGGGTCGCGCAGGCTGCGGACGAACCGGCGCGGCAGGGTGGGCGGCCGGCGGGACGGGACGACGTTCTCGCCGTGGTCGAGCAGCCGGGCCTCGGCGTCGGCGGCCACGAGTCCGCGCGGGCCGGTCTCCAGCCGCCGCAGGACCCGGAGCGGGGTGTCGGCAGCCTCAGGCGCCCAGACCACGGGCGCGCTCCCCGGGGCCCCGCCGTTCGGCGAGCCGGCCGACCAGGCCCTGCACCGTGGTCACGATGTCCTGGTCGTCGATGAGGTAGACCACCCTGCGGCCCTCGCGCCGCGACCGGACCAGACCGGCCAGCTTCAGCTTGGCCAGGTGCTGGCTGACCGCGGGCAGCGCGCCGCCCACCCGCTCGGCCAGCCCGGACACGTCGCACTCGCCCTGCGCCAGCGCCCACACGATGTGCAGCCGGGACGGCGAGGACAGCAGCCCGAACACGGCGGCCGCCTGGTCGAGCACGTCGGCCGATGGGTCAACCCTCTCATTGGCCGCCATCTTCTCCCTTTCCTCCCGACAGCGGTCAAGTCTAGAAGCACCGGGCTCACTGATCGTCGCCGTCGAGGCCCTCGACGGTGGTGAGCTCGGCGAGCCCGGAGATCGTGAGGACGGGTTCGAGCAGCGGGTTGGCGACCAGCCGGATGCGCTCGGCATGGGAGAACAGCACGGTCAGGCCCGCGCTGTCCAGATACTCGACCGCGCTGAGGTCGACCAGCACGGTGCCGTCGCCGTCCGCGCCGGCCAGCGCCTCGTCAAGGGCGCGTGCGTTGCTCATGTCGATCTCGCCCGCGCAGGCGAGGACCAGGGTGCCGTCCGGCCGCTGCGAGGCGACCACGGTGAGGGGTGCGGTCAAGGGAAGATCCTCGCATGCAGGTCGACGGTGGTGCCGGCGGCGCCGGGCTGGATGGTCACCTCGTTCATCAGGGCGTGCATGAGCGCGACGCCCCGTCCGCGGTGCGGGTTGGCCTCGGGCTCGGGGATCTTCCACCGTCCGCTGTCGGTCACGGTGAGGTGCAGTCCGCGGCCGGTGGCGACCGCCCGCAGGCGGATCGTCCGGCCGGGGGCGTCGCGGTGCCCGTGCTCGATGGCGTTGGCGCACGCCTCCCCCGCCGCCACGAGCACGCTCTGCACCTGCGCGGGGGCGAGCTCGCAGCGGCCCAGCCACTCGCGCAGCGCCGCGCGCACGGGGGCGAGCTGGCCGGACTCGGCGGGGAAGGCGACCTCCAGCGGGGCGGGCTGGCGGTAGAGGAGCAGCGCGACGTCGTCGCTGAAGCCGCCGTCCGGGGTGAGGCTGGTCATGACCTCGCTCGCGAGGGCATCGATGGGGGTGGCGCACCCGGCCTGTACGGCGGCGCTGGCCGCGTCGATGCCGGCCGTCAGCGGACGCCGCCGCCGTTCGACCAGCCCGTCGGTGTAGACGAGCAGCGTGGACCGGGGCGGCATGGTGCACCGCGCCTCCGGCCGCGCCCTGCCGCCCCGCACGGCGAGCGGGACCGACCGGCCGCCCTCCAGGAGCTCGGTGCTGCCGTCGGCGTGGGCGAGGATGCCGGGCGGGTGGCCGGCGCTGGAGTAGACGAGTTCGCCGGTGGAGGTGTCGAGGACGCCGCAGAACGCGGTGGTGCACTTGGCCCCCGGGATGAGGGCCGCGAACCGGTCGAGCGCCGTGAACACCTGCGCCGGCCCGGCGTCCTGGAGCAGCAGGGCCCGGCAGGCGCTGCGCAGTTGCCCCATGACGGCGGCGGCCTCCAGCCCGCGCCCCACGCAGTCGCCGACCACGATGCCGATGCGCGGGCCGGACAGCGGCACGATGTCGTACCAGTCGCCGCCGACCTCCAGGGGCCGGCCGGCCGGCTCGTAGCGGACGGCGAAGCCGTCGGGCAGCTCGGACGGGCCCAGGATGGCCCTCTGGAGCGCCACGGCCGCCTCGCGCTGCTGGTCGAGCTGGTGCACCCGGTGCAGGCCCTGGCCGAGGTGTCCGGCGAGCAGCGCCAGCAGGGTCTGGTCCTCGCCGGTGAAGGGCCGGTTCTGGCCCAGGTCGACCCAGACGGTGAGCAGCCCTTCGGGGTGTTCGAGGGTGATGCCGGCGCCGTCCGTGCCGGGCGCGACCGGCCGGAGGGGCGGCTGCTCGCGCAGCGCGGCCAGCTTCTCCCGCAGATCCTCGGGCAGGCCGGGCCAGTCTCCGCCCGCGGGCGCGCGGGCCAGGCCGCGCGGCTGGTCGTCGGCCCAGACGACGGCGAGGACCTGCCGGGCCCGCCAGACCTCCTGCAACGCCTCCAGCCCGCCGGCCAGGGCGTCGGTCAGGTTGCCCGCCTGGGAGACCCGCATGCTGAGCGCGGCGAGCGCGCTCTCGCGCTGCACGAGGTAGTGCTCGGCGGTGACGTCGCGCATGGTGCCGACGACGCGGCGGCGGCCGGTGTCGGGGTCGGTGACCGCGTTGAACGTGACCGTGATCCACACCAGGTGCCCGTCCCGGTGGGTGACGGGGACGTGGCTGCTGCCTCTGCCCTCGTTCATCATGCGTTCGAACGCCTCGGCGACCAGGGCGCGCGCCTGCGGATCGGCGTCCGTGTCCGGCCACCAGGGGTGTTCGGGGGCGTACGGCAGCTCCTCGGGCCCGTAGCCGAGCATGTCGGTGAAGGCCGAGTTGACCTCGATCACCGCGCCGGTCTCGTCGGTGACGAAGAACCCCTCCTGCAACGAGTCGATCATGGCGGTGCGCCACCGGGTGTGGTGGTTGCGCATCCGCGCCAGCTCCACGTTGGCCCGCGCCCTGGCCAGCAGCTCGGCCGCCGAGAACGGTTTGACCAGGTAGTCGTCGGCGCCCGCCTCCAGGCCCTCGATGGAGTCCTCCTGCCCGGCGCGGGCCGACAGCAGCAGCACCGGCACGCCGGCCGTGCGCGGGTCGGAGCGCAGCGCCGAGACCAGGGCCAGGCCGTCCAGTCGCGGCATCATCACGTCGCTGACCACGAGGTCGGGCGCGTCCGCGCGGACGGCGTCCAGGGCCTCCAGCCCGTCGCCGACGGCGGTGACCTGGTAGCCGGCGCCCCTCAGCAGCCGGACGAGGTATTCGCGCATGTCGCTGTTGTCGTCGGCGATCAGCACGCGGGCCGCCGGGCCGCCGTCCGGCACCGGCGTGCCGGCTCCGGCGGTGACCTCGGCCGTCGCCTGCGCGAGGCCGTCGTCCTCGGGGAGCCAGCGCAGGGCCTCCTGGACGTACGGGTCGGCGCCGGCCGAGACCGTCTCCGCCGCCCCCGGCGCGATGATGCTGCCGGGAGGCAGGTGCGCGGAGCCGAAGGGCAGCCGGACGGTGAACGTCGTGCCCTCGTCCTCGGTGCTGTCGGCGGTGATGGTGCCGCCGTGCAGTCCGACCAGTTCCTGGACCAGGGCCAGCCCGATGCCGCTGCCCTCGTGGGAGCGCGAGCGGGCGCTCTCGATGCGGTGGAACCGCTCGAACAGCCGCGGCAGCTCCTCGGCCGGGATGCCGATGCCCGTGTCGGTGACGGTGACGACCGCGTGCCCGTCGCGTTCGCGCACGCTGACGCCGACCGAGCCGTCGAAGGTGAACTTCAGCGCGTTGCTCAGCAGGTTGAGCACGACCTTCTCCCACATGCTCCGGTCGATGTGGACCGGCTCGGGGAGCGGGGGGCAGTCGACCCGGAACTCCAGCCCGGCCTTGTCGATCGCGGAGCGGAAGACGCTGGCCAGCTCGGCGGTGACGGCCGCGAGGTCCACCGGCTCGTAGCGGGCCTGCATGCGGCCGGCTTCGAGGCGGGAGAAGTCGAGCAGGGTGTTGACGAGCTTGCCGAGGCGCAGCCCGTTGCGGTGGATGACCTCCAGGTCCTGGCGCACCCGCGGGCCGGCGTCGGCGAGCGCGCCGCGCAGCTCCTGCACCGGCCCCATGATCAGGGTGAGCGGGGTGCGGAACTCGTGGCTGATGTTGGAGAAGAAGACGGTCTTCGCCCGGTCCAGCTCGGCCAGTTCCTCGGCCCGCCGCTGCTGGGCCTGGTAGCTGCGGGCGGAGGAGATGCCGGCCGCGACGTGGCCGGCGGCCAGCTCGACGAAGCCGCGGTAGCCGTCGTCGAGCGGCCGGTACCGGTTGAGCGCGGCCACCAGGAACCCGTACGGCCCGCCGCCCTGCTGGAGCAGCGGCACCACGAGCGCCCGCGTGGGCGGCTCGTTCCAGTGCCCGGTGGGCAGCCCGGCGAACGGCGCGGCGTCGAGCGCCGTCAGCTCGGACTCGCCCCTCGCGAGCGCGGCGAGCGGCCACACCGGGTCCGGGTCGTCGGCGGACAGGACGGCGGGGGCGGCCGGATGCCCGGCCGGGATGCCGGTCGCCTCGGCCAGGCGCGCGCCGCCGTCGTCGTCGAACAGGTAGGTGATGGTGAAGGGGAGGTCCTGGGGGTTCTGCCCGAGCTGGCGGCAGGCGAAGGCGAGCATCTCCTGCTCGGTGCGCACCACGCTGGGGTCGGAGCCGAGGTCGCGCAGGGTCGCCATGCGCCGCTCGCCGACGACCCGGTCGGTCTCCTCGCTGACCACGCAGAGCATGCCGACCACCGAGCCGTCGTCGTCGCGCAGCGGGCTGTAGGAGAAGGTGTGGTAGGTCTCCTCCGGATAGCCGGCCCGCTCCAGGAACAGCAGCAGCGCCTCGTCCCAGGTGGCCCGGCCCGTGGCCAGCACGGTGTCGATGCGGGGGCCGATGTCGTCCCAGATCTCGGCCCACACCTCGCCGGCCGGGCGGCCGAGCGCCCACGGGTACTTGCGGCCGAGGGTGTCGCGGCGGTAGGCGGCGTTGCAGAAGAACGTGAGCTCAGGCCCCCACGCCATCCACATGGAGAAGCGGGACGACAGCAGGATGCTCACGGCCGTCTGGAGGCTCTGCGGCCACTCCTCCGGGGGGCCGAGCGGGGTGGCTCGCCAGTCCACCACGGCGAGGTCGCGGCCGATCTCGTCGTCAACGGTGAAGAGCTCGGCGCCGGTCGCCGTCACCGGGCCCCGTTCAGCGTCGTCGCGTGCCACACGAGACCCTTTCGTTCGTGGCCGGGCAGGTCAGACACCAGCTCGACAGTACGTAGAATAGGGCAGATCACCCCATGGCTCGTGCCCCTCTTCCACAGGCGCGAGGTCCTACCCCTCTCCCAGGAGCCTCGGTGCAGCAGGATTCCGGTCTGACCGTCACCTACCAACCGCATTCGGCTCACATCCATGTGCTGGTCGTCGCCGGCGACCTCGACCACCACACCTCTCCACGGCTTCAGGAGGCGCTCGAACAGGTGGCGCTGGCGCCCGGCGACGGGCTGGTGATCGACCTGTCGGCGCTGCCGTTCTGCGACTCCACGGGCATCTCCGTGCTCGTGATGGCGCACCAGCGGGCCCATGACGCCGGCGCGCGGCTCGCGCTGGCCGGGCTGGGGCCGGACATCGCCCACGTCTTCAAGATCATGGGCCTGGACCGGCTGCTCTCCTTCTACGACAGCCGCGACCTGGCCATCGCCGCCCTGCGGTAGCCGCGGTCAGCTCGGGTCCGCCGCTCCGGCGCTCGCGGCGAGCAGCCGCTCCCCCAGGGTCCGCGCCGCCCGCACCAGATCCGGACATCTCACGATCCGGTACGGCACCGGCAGCCTGGCCAGCTCCTCGGCGTACCAGGCCGGGTTGTTCGTGCTGCCCACCAAGCGGGTGGTGGCGGCGTCAAGCGGTTCCGGGCGGCCCATGACGCGGGAGAGCCAGCCTGCCACCCGCTCGGCGGGGGCCTCGACGACGACCTCGACCTCGTGGTCCCAGCCGACGGCCAGGTGCTCCTCCAGGACGGCGGCCGGGTCGAGCCCGGCGGGCGGCTCGAAGGGGACGTCGAGGACCCGCACGTCGCGGACCCGGTCGACCCGGTAGGCGCGGCGGCCTGCGGAGGTGTGGGACCAGCACAGCAGATACCAGCGGCCGTGGCGGACGACGACCGCCCACGGGTCCACCTCGATGGTCCGCTCGTTGCCCGCCTCGGAACGGTAGCCGAGCCGCGCCCGCCGGTGGGCCGAGCACGCCTGGACGAGGGCGGCCGTGATGCCCGGGTCCGGCCGGGCCGCTCCGCGGTCGGGCACGGGCGCCGTGGTCCGCCGGACCGCCTCGGCCTGGGCGGCCACCGGCTCGGGCAGCGCCCGCATGATCTTGCCGAGCGCGCTGCCGACCGGGTCCGACGGGTCGCCCGCGTCGTGGTGGCCGTCGAGCACCGCCATGACCAGGCCCAGGGCCTCGGCCGCGGTGAACGTCAGGGGCGGCAGCCGCAGCCCGCGCCCGAGCCGGTAGCCGCCGTACGGGCCGCGGACGGCCTCGACAGGGATGCCGGCCTCGCGCAGGATGCCGATGTAGCGGCGGGCGGCGCGCTCGGAGACCCCGAGCCGGTCGGCCAGCCGGTCGGCCGTGATGCCGGGGTGGCCCTGGAGCAGGTCGAGCGTCATCAGGGCCCGCGCCGTGGGGCTCGCGCCGGGCTCCATGGGGCCTCCGCTGCTGATCCGGAAGGAGAACGTCCGGAAAGGAAAATAACATGCGGTCTCCCCGATGGCTGAAAGTTCAATATTTCGAGACTTGTCCCCTGTAGCATCGCCGCGGCATCACGGACGTCCGCACGATTCGAAAGGGACCCCCCATGCACTCCCCCTCCGCGAGCCTCGTCGGCGCGCCCCCGGAGCCGCCCCCGCTCCCCACCGCTCCGGAGCAGGAGGACGGCGGCGGTGTCCTCACCGTCCTGGAGCGCATCGGCGCCGTGGTGGTGCCGGTCGGCGTCGCGCTGTACGCCGTGCTCTACCTCGGCATCGAGCAGGTCTACTGGGTCTTCGGCATCAACCCGCAGCAGGCCGGCATCGACCAGTCCGTCCTGCTGGGCCGGCTCATGGGCACGCTCATCCTGCTCCTGCTGGCGCTCATCCCGGCCATCGGCGTCCTGGTCGGCCTCGGCTGGCTCATCGACAGGATCACGCGGGGCGCGGCCGGCCGGCTGCTCGGCCGGCTGCGCGAGCGCCCGTGGATCGTCGCCGCGCTGGCCGCGCTGTGGTCGGGGGCGACGTACTGGGGACTGTTCAACCTGGTCGCCGACCTGACGCTGGGCCTCATGGTCGCCGTAGCGGTGGGGATCGGCGTGCTCGCCTTCCTGGTGCCGTTCCGGCTGCTGCGCCGCAGGCGGGTGGGCCGCGCGGGGATGACGGTGCTGGTGGCCGCGCTGACCGGGCTCGGGCTGGGCTTCGTACTGATCCTCAGCCTGGTCAAGGGCGCCGTCGAGGTGCAGGAGACCGGTCAGGCCAACGACCTGCTCGGCTACGTCGGCTTCCAGGACCAGTGGGCGGTGCTGCGTGACGCCGCCACCGACAAGCCGCTCTACGACGGCCGCTGGATGATGCTGCTCGGCGAAAAAGAGAACACCTACGTGTTCTACGACTGCGACAAGCAGGAGACCTTCCGCCGCTCGATGTCGACCACGAACCTCGGCAGCCTCCAGCTCGACCCGGAGCGCGAGCCCGGCTTCCGCTGCGGCTCCCTCTCCGAGGACACGGAGGGCTGACCCCACCGCTATCGTGGGACTCGCCGTCTGAGGAGCAGCAGCGATGCCCGACGCACTCCCGGTCACCCTCGACGACGTCCGCGACGCCGCGGCCCGGCTCAAGGGCGTCGCGCACCGCACGCCCGTGCTGCGCTCCCGTACGCTCGACGCGCTGGCAGGGGCCGAGGTCTTCGTCAAGTGCGAGAACCTCCAGCGGGTCGGGGCGTTCAAGTTCCGCGGCGCGTACAACGCGATCTCGCGGCTGACGCCGGAGCAGCTCGCGCGGGGCATCGCCACCTACTCCTCGGGCAACCACGCCCAGGCCGTCGCCCTGGCCGCCCGCGAGCTGGGCAGCAGCGCCGTGATCGTCATGCCGGAGGACACCCCGCGGCTCAAGCGCGAGGCCACCGCCGGCTACGGCGCGGAGATCGTCACCTACGACCGCTACACCGGCGACCGGGTGGCGATCGGGGAGGCGCTGGCCGCCGAGCGCGGGCTCACGCTGATCCCGCCGTACGAGCACCCGCACGTCATCGCCGGCCAGGGCACCGCGACGCTGGAGCTGATCGAGGAGGTCGGCGAGCTGGACGCGCTGATCGTCCCCATCGGCGGCGGCGGCCTGATCGCGGGCAGCGCGACGGCGGCCAAGGGGCTGCTGCCGGGCGTCAGGGTGATCGGCGTGGAGCCCGAGGCGGGCGACGACACCAAGCGCTCGCTGGCCGCCGGCGAGCGCGTGCCGATCCCGATCCCGCGCACGATCGCCGACGGGATGGCGGCCGAGATCCCGGGCGAGCTGACGTTCTCCGTCAACAGGCATCTGGTGGACGAGGTCGTCCTGGTCTCCGACGACGAGATCCGTGAGGCGATGCGGATGGCGTTCGGGCGGTTGAAGACGGTCGTCGAGCCGAGCGGCGCGACGCCGCTCGCCGCGCTGCTGGCCGGGCGGCTGGGTCAGCCGCCGCGGCGCATCGGCGTGATCGCCTCCGGCGGCAACGTGGACGTCGGGCGCTTCACGGAGCTTCTAGCGGCTCACCCCTGAGGCGACGAAGAGCGGCAGGGCCAGGAACAGCCGGCCCGTCTCCGCGCGCCGGCGCTGCTCGGCCGCCCGGCGAGCGCCTCCATCTGTTCCTTCGTCTCGGACATGCCGTCCAGCCTGCGACTTCAGGCCGACCTGAGGTCAAGGCGTGATCGGGAAGTTGTCGCGGAAGACGTTGCCGGGGTCGTAGCGGCGCTTGAGCGCCCGCAGGCGGGTCAGGGTGGGCTCGGGGAAGGCGTCGTGGAGGCGTTCCTCCCGGGTGTCGGTCTCGAAGTTGAGGTAGAGGCCGGAGAAGTGGGGGCGCATCGCGTCCCAGAGGGGGTGCAGCCCGGCCCGGCTGGAGCCGAAGGCGACGAGGGAGAAGTTCGCCGAGCGGCCCGCGTACGCGGTGGCGTCCGCGGGCACGTCGGCGACCGCGCCGCCGGCCGCCCTGATGTGGAAGAAGTGCGTCTCGCCGCTCGCGACCAGGCGGGCGGCGGCCTCGGCCAGCTCGGGGGTGAGGTGGTCGGCGAGCGCCGAGCGGCTGACCGGCTCGCCCTGGCCGTGGTGCGGCCCCGGCGGCACGGCCATGAGGGCCGCGTACGGGAGGATCTGGATCTGGTGGTCGAACAGCGGCGCGACGGCGGCGAGCGGGCGCAGCCGGGCCAGCACGGTCTCCGGGTCGTCGGCGTCCACCACGGCCATGACCTGGGCGATCGCCGGCTGTCCGGGCTGCGGTCGGCCGAGGATGAGCGAGCTGGTGAGGTCTCTGGGCGCGGCCTCGACCGCCGCGCCCCACTCGCGCATCAGCGCCGCCGGGTCCGAAGCGTCCAGGATTAACTGCGCGAAACCGACGTCACCCACCTCGTCCACCTCGAACTCGAAGCTCGTCACGACGCCGAAGTTCGCCCCGGCGCCGCGCACGCCCCAGAACAGCTCGGCGTTCTCGGTGTCGTCGGCCCTGACCAGGCTGCCGTCGGCGAGCACCAGCTCGACGGCCCGCAGGTGGTCGATGGTCAGGCCGTGCTCGCGGACCAGCCAGCCGATGCCGCCCGCCGTGGCGAGGCCGCCGACGCCCACCCCGCCGTAGTCGCCGGAGGTGAGCGCCCAGCCGTACGGGGCCAGCGCCGCCGCCACGTCGCTCCACCGGGCGCCGGGACCCAGGCGGACCCGGCGGGTGGCCTTGTCCAGCACCTCGATGGTGTTGAGGCGGGAGACGTCGAGCACGACGCCGCCGTGGTTGGTGGAGCGGCCGCTGATGCCGTGGCCGCCGCTGCGGATCCCGAGCTTCACCGGCTGCGCACGGGCGAAGGCCAGCGCGTCGGCGACCTCGGCGGGCGTGCCGGGGCGCAGGACCAGCCCCGGCGAGCCGCCGCGCAGGTACGTGGAGCGGACGCGGGCGTACTCCGGGTCGCCGGGCTCGACCCGTTCGAGGTGGGCGGGGACGTCGTCGTAGGCGATGCCGGGGTGACGCCGGGACCGGGCGGCGGCGCGCGGCGCGTGCTCGTGGACCATCGCTCACCTGCCCGCGCGCTCGGCGGCCACGAGCCTGCGCGTCTCGGGCGCGACCTCCTGGCCGAACGTCCGCAACGTCGCGAGGTCGTCGCCCATCACGATGTACGTGCCGATCCCGTACCGCAGGGAAATGGCGGCGAGCTGCTCGGCCCACTGCCGCGGCGGCCCCGACAGCAGCCGGTCGCCGGGCGGGCCGAACCGGCCGCCGATGTTGAGCAGGCGGCGCACCGCTCGGGGCTCCCGCCCCGCCGCCAGCGCCGCCTCGTCGATGATCGCGTTGCCCTCGTCGAGGTGGTCGAGGCTCCCCAGGTACGCCAGCGAAGGCAGCCATCCGTCCGCCTTCGTCCCGATGAGGCGGAGCATGCGCGGCTTGTACGCCCCCAGCCAGATCCCGATGTCGTGCGCCGGCGCGGGCCCGCGCTTGGCCCCGTCGACCTGGTAGTACGTGCCGTCCACGCGGAACCGCCCGGTGTTGCCCGCGTCCCAGAAGCCGCGGATGACGTCGATCGCCTCGTCGAGCGCGTCCACGGCCTGGGCCGGGGTGAGCCGCCGCCCGCCCATGGCCTCGACGGCGTCCCAGAACGCCCCCGCGCCCAGCCCCAGCTCGAACCGTCCCCCGCTGAGCAGGTCGAGGCTCGCCGCGGCGCGGGCGAGGACGGCCGGCGGGCGCAGCGGCAGGTTCGTGACGTTGGCCGAGACGTGGACCCGTTCGGTGCGCGCGGCGACGTAGGTGAGCAGCGTCCAGGTGTCGAGGAACCCCGGCTGGTACGGGTGGTCCTGGAACGTCACGAGGTCGAGCCCCGCGTCCTCGGACGCCCGCGCCAGGTCGAGCACCTGCTCCGGCGCGGTGTTGGACGGCGTGATGAACGACCCGAACGTCAGGTCGTGGCCGTAGTCAGGCATGTGATCCCCTCGGGATATGTGCTGCTTCACAAACCGTATGCGGTAGAGATGTGTTGTCCAACCGCACATCTCGGCTCAGTATTCCGCACACACCCACCCAAGGGGTACGTCACCGGCGGCGGTCGCCGCTCAGCATCTCGTCCACGACCTCACAGGGATCGGTGCCCGCGTCCATGTCGGCCACGCCGCACGCCACCCGCCGCAGCAGGCCCCTGAACAGCTCCCGTTCCTCCGGCGACAGCGACCGCAGCACGTGGTCCTCGACCGCGCGCACCTGCCGCTCCAGGTCGTGCAGCACCGCCACGCCCCGGTCCGTGGGCACGATCTTGCGCTGGCGCCGGTCGGCGGGGTTGGGCCGCCGCTCCACGAGCCCCGCCTCGGCCAGGTCGTCGATGAGGTACGTCATCACCGTCCTGTCGATGCCGAGGTGGGCGGCCAGGGCGAGCTGGCTCGGCTGGTCACCGTGGACGACGGTGGACAGCGTCTGGTAGCCGCGCGGACCGTGCGGAAGGTCCTTGAGCACCCGGCCCATCGAGCCGTGCAGGGCGCGCAGCAGCACGCCGAGGGACCAGCCGAAGTCGCGCTCGTCCGCCTTCTCCTCCACCACGGTCATGCTCCGCAATATACCCAGGACACGTGGCACGACCACCGATCAGCTCGGCCGACCGTCTGCCCCGCCACCTTTGCTCATGGGGATCATGAGGTGGGTGACGAGCCGGTCGGGCTCGGTGGTCGCCGGGTCGGAGACGTACACCTCGCGGACCGGCCCGCGCAGCGGATGGCCGCGCTCGGCGCACCAGGCCAGCACGGCGTGCGTGGTGAGCGGGATCTGGTCGTACGGCCCGACGTGGGTCGCGCACGCGAACGTGCCGCCGGGCAGCGTCTCCAGGCCGACGCCCGCCGCCTCCCACGGCCGGGCGGGGTCGTCGCGATCGACGACGAGCCCGACCCGCACTTCGAAGGCGTCGTCCAGCTCGACCGGGAACAGCCCGACGAGCCGGGGCGGGCCGGTGCGGGGCAGCGCGCGCAGGACGCGGGCGACCGCGGCCGAGGTGGCGCGGGCCACGTCGGCGGGCCCGGCCGCGCTCTCCCGCTCCACCGCGACCGTCCGGTCCGGCTCGGTGACGACGCGCACCGGCGCGGCCGGCAGCCCGTCGGCCATCACCCGCTCCAGCGTCGCCAGCGTCCGCCGCCGCCGCGCCAGCTCGGCCTCCAGCGCCTCGCGCACGCCGCCCAGGGCGTCGGCCGCGCCCGCCAGCACCTCGGCGATGACCGGCAGCGGCACGTCCAGCGAACGCAGCAGCCCGATGGACATCGCCTGCCTGGCCTGCGCCCGCCGGTAGTAGCGGTAGCCGGAGCCGGCGTCCACGTGCGCCGGGGGCAGCAGCCCCAGCTCGTCGTAGTGCCGCAACTGCTTGACGCTCAACCGGCTGAGCCTGGCGAACTGCCCGATCGGCAGGAGATCTCCGTCCACGCCTCAAGCATGGCCGCTGCTCGCGAGCGGCCGGGACACGCCTTCACGCGCGCAGCGGCAGGAGGGCGCCGCCCCAGGCGAGGACCTGGTCGAGGACCATGCCGAGGCGCTCCTCGTGCAGCGCGGCCGGCCGGAAGGCCACGCCGTTCTCGAAGTCGGTCCAGTACGACAGCGTGACCTGCGCCGGCACCGTGGCGACGCCGAGCATGGCGAGGACGTGCCGCAGGTGCTCCACCGCCCGCACCCCGCCGTCCACGCCGTAGCCGACGAAGCCGGCGGCCTTGTTGCCCCACTCGGCGTACAGGAAGTCGACCGCGGTCTTGAGCACGCCGGGGAAGGAGTGGTTGTACTCCGGCGTCACGAACACGAACGCGTCCAAGGAGGCGATCTTCTCCGCCCACCGCCGGGTGTGCGCGTGCCGGTAGTCGCCCGTGGCCGCCGCCTGCGGCTCGTCAAGGTGGGGCAGCTCGAAGTCGGCGAGGTCGACCACCTCGTACGTGGCGTCGCCGCGCTTGGCCGCCAGATCGTGTACCCAGCGGGCCACCGCCTCGCCGTTGCGGCCGGGACGGGTGCTGCCGAGGATGATGCCTACTCTGATCATGACAACGGGGCCTTTCCTTCAGTGGCTTCAGACGTTGCGCAGACCACCGTAGGCCGGAACGTTGAGCGTATGAATGCTTCAGCCGCTCTGTTTTTTGCGTCATCGTCTACCACGTAGACTCGCGGTGTGGACATGCTGAGTGATGTCGTCGCCCTCATGCGGGTCGGGCGGCCGGTCTCCGCCCGCGTCACGTGGCGGGCCCCCTGGGGCGTGGCGATCCCGCCGCAGCCCGGATCCGCGGCGTTCCAGGTGGTGCTGCGCGGATCGTGCTGGCTGCTCCCGCCGAGCGGCGAGCCGGTGGCGCTGAGCGTCGGCGACGTCGTGTTCCTGCCGCACGGCCACGGCTACGGGCTCGCCGACAGCCTCGGCACCCCGCTCACCGAGGCGGCGGGCGAGCCGTGCGAGGGGGGCGCGCTGTCCTCCTCGACGGGGTGCGGCGGCACCGGCGCCGAGACCGTCACCGTCTACGGCTCCTACCGCACGGTCCCGGCCCGCACCCACCCCATCTTCGGCGCGCTGCCCGAGGTGATCCACCTGCCGACGACGCTCGGCCGCCATCCCGAGCTCAGGGCGGCCGTCGAGCTGCTCGGCAACGAGATCGCGACGGTCCGGCCCGGGGCGGACACCGTGGTCACATCCCTGCTCGACATGCTCCAGCTCTACATCCTGCGCGCCTGGTTCGAGACGTCGCCCGGCGTGTGCGAGCACAAGGGGTGGGCGCTGGCGCTGGCCGACCCGTCGATCAGCCGGGCGCTCGACGCCGTCCACAACGATCCCGCGCACCGCTGGACGGTCGCCGAGCTCGCCGGGCGGGCGGGGCTGTCGCGGGCCGGGTTCGCACGGCGGTTCACGGAGCTGGTGGGCCAGCCGCCGCTGGCGTACCTCACGTGGTGGCGGCTCGGGGTGGCGGCCCGGCTGCTGCGCCAGAGCGACGTGCCGGTGTCGGAGGTGGCGGCGCGGGTCGGCTACGGGTCGGAGTTCGCGTTCAACAACGCCTTCAAGCGGGAGTTCGGGATCGCGCCCGGCCGTTACCAGCGGCAGGCGTGCGAGGAGAACAAGGCGGAGCTGCGCTGAGGGCTTCCGAGGCGTACCTGGGGCAAATGGTGATGAACTGCACCACAATGGAGGGATGGCATACCCTCCTCAGCCTCCGCAGCCTCACCAGCAAGGGCAGTGGGGCCCGCAGGCACAGGGACCTGGCCGGCCGGGACACGGCCCGCCGTCAGGCCAGGCGTCCCCCCAGGGCCCCTACGGCACGCAGCCTCCGGGGCCGGCCCAGCAGGGGTACGTGCCCACCGCCGAGGCGTACGGCCAGGGCCAGGAGTACGGCATGCCGCCGAACCCGCACGCGTACACCACCCCGCCGGGCCCGCCCCCGCCCTCGGGCCCGCAGGTACCGCCGGGCCCGCCCTCGGGCCCGAACCTCCCGCCGCACCAGGGCCCCGCCCCGGGCCAGGGCTTCCCGCAAGGACCGGGCTACCCCCAAGGACCCGCTCAGGGCTACCCGCAGGGCCAGGGCCACCCTCCGGCGCCGGGTTACGGCCCCGCACCGGGCGGGAAGAACCCGTACGCACCCCACCCGTACCCCCCGTACGGGCCGCCCCCGAAGCGTCGCAACAACGCCCTGATCATCACCCTCTGCATCGTCCTGGGCGTGCTCCTCCTCGGCGGCGGCACCATCGGCGCCGTCGCCTACCTCAACCGCCCCGACCCGTCCACCACAGCCGCCCTCACCACGACCGCCCCGACCCCCGCCCCGACTCGGACGCAGCAGTCGGCCGCCCCGTCGGACTCCCCCGCACCCGAGAAGGAGCCCACGACCGCGCCACCGTCCTCGTCCGAGTCCCCGCTCCGCCACGACGAGTTCAAGGACTGGAACTTCCAGCTCGGCGCCGTCAAGTTCGCCGCCCAGAAGGTCGCCGGCTGGACCTACGACACCTGCGACGCGGTGGACGGCGAGGGCGTGCTGGCCAAGTACGACTGCGAGAGCGCCGTCCAGCTCGCCTACTCCGCCTACGGCGGCCACCTCAAGGCGGTGCAGCTCATCATGGCCTTCCCGTCCACGGCCGACGCCAAGAGCGCCTCCAACCGCCTGCAGAAGCTCACCTCGACCGCGGTGAAGTGGCGCACGGACAAGATCCACAGGAAGTACACGTACGGCAAGATCCTCTCCGGCTCGGCCCTGAAGTACGTGCTGGTCACCATCGTCACCACCGACAACACGGCAGCCAAGGCCAAGGCGACGAAGTTCCAGGAGTTCCTGCAGACCGACCACGCGAACTACTTCGTCATGCGCGGCGAGGCCCTGACGAGCTGACGGCCCGAGGACGTCCGCCGGGCTACAGCAGGCCGGCCCGGCGGGCGGACGCCGCGGCCTGGGTGCGGGTGGCGACCTCCAGCTTGGCCAGGATGTTCGACACGTGCACGCTCACCGTCTTCTGCGCGATGAACAGCCGCTCGGCGATCTCCCGGTTGGTCAGCCCCTCGGCGACGAGGCGCAGCACCTCCAGCTCACGCGCGGTCAGCGAACCCGGGCCGCCCTGAGCCCCGCCGCCTCCACCGCCTCCACCGCCGCCGCCTCCGCCGAAGCGGGCCCGGCGGCCGAACTCGGTGAGCGCGTTCTCCAGCGGCGTCGCCCGCAGCTTGCCCGCCGTCTCCCTGGCCAGCTCCCACTCCGCCTGCGCCGCCTCGCGCTCGCCGTGGACGAGCAGGGCCTCGGCCAGCCGCCAGCGGGAGCGCGCCACCTCGTACACGAAGCCGAAGTCGAAGGTCGCGACGACCCTGCGCCACAGCTCGACGTCGTGCCGGCCGTGGGCGCGGTGCCACTCGGCCTCGGCCCGCAACCCCCAGGCCAGCCCCTCCGGCCCGAGATGGCCTGGCTGGCCCGCGGGACCGTGCTCGGTCGCGAAGCGGGCCCGTTCGAGCAGGTCGTCGGCCTCGGCCCGGTCGAAGTCGCCGAGCTCGGTCATGGCGGCGAGCCCGAGCGCGGACAGCCGCAGCGCCCCCGCCTCGCCGGGGGTGAGCGGCGCCAGCGCCGCGCGTACGTGCTCCAGGGCCGCCGCGGGGTCGCCCTGCCAGAGCGCGTGCTCGGCGGCGAGCCCCCGGGACATGTAGGCGACCAGGTCGTCGGACCAGAAGGGCCGCAGCCAGCTCAGCCGGCTCTCCACGCCGGGCAGCCCCCGCCCGACCTCCACGAAGAGCGAGAACGACGACAGCGTGGCCTCCGGCTGGGTGCCCACCCGCACGGGGAAGGTGGCGGCGACCGCCTCCGCCTGGTCCCACTCGCCGGCCACGTAGTGGATGAGGAAACGCAGGAAGCGCAGGTCGGTGCCGTAGGTGCTCCACTTGAGCCCGGTGTCGAGCGCCATCCTGATGCCGTCGTCGGCGACCTCGGCGGCCTGGTCGAGCCTGCCCTGCTCGTAGTGGATGCGCGCGTGGTGGAAGCGGGCGCGCAGGTCCATCGCGAGGTCGCAGGTCGTGAGGGCGGAGGCGGTCTCGACCAGCTCGTGGGCGCGGGCGATGTCCCCGTGGTATTCGCGGTAGGTGGCCAGCGTGAGCAGCGCCCCGACCTCGGCGTCGGCGGCCCCGGCGGCGCGGGCGGTGTCGAGGGCGCGGGTGGCGAGACCCTCGACGTCCTTGAGCCGCGGGCTCCACAGCAGGGTGCGGGCGTGGGTGGCGAGGGCGCGGGCGAGGTCGGCGTCGTTGTCGGCGCTCTCGACTGCGCGCTCGGCGGCGGCGATGGCGCCGGCCGGGTCGTCGGTCTCCCACAGGTAGTAGGCCAGGCGCTCGCTCACCTCGGACGTGGGCGGCAGCGCGCGGAGCTGGACGACGGCGCGGTGGTTGTCGCCGCTGTCGGCGGCCATGATCGCGCTGCGGAAGGCCAGCGCGGCGCGGCTCTCGCCGGTCAGCTCGGCGGCGTTCTCGACCTGGTCCCACAGGCTGAGCACCTGGTCGTAGTGGCTGTGGGCCTCGGCCGGGGCGCCCAGCCGCTCGGCCAGCCGGCCCGCCTCCGCGGACGCCTTGAGCGCTCCGGCGAGGTCGTGGCCGGCGAGGTGGTGGTGGGCCAGCTCGGCGGGCGAGGTGAGCAGGCGGGCGAAGGCGGCGTGCAGCCGGGTGCGCTCGCCCGGCAGCAGGTCGGTGTAGACGGCCTCCTGCAGCAGCGCGTGGCGGAAGGTGTAGCCGAAGCCGTCGACCCGGAGCAGCCCGCGCGAGACGATCTCCCTGACCGCCTCCTCGAACTCGGCCAGCGGCAGCCCGGACACCTCGCGCAGCAGCTCGTCCTCCACCCGGCGGCCGGCCACCGCGGCGGCCCGCAGCACCTGCTGGCTCGCCTCGGACAGCACCTCGACCCGGGACATCAGCAGGCTGGCCAGCCCGTCGGGCAGGCTGTCGCCCTCCGCCAGCGCCGCGAACAGCTCCTCGGCGTAGAACGGGTTGCCGTCGGCGCGCGCGACGATCTCGCCCAGCTCCTGGGCGTCCACCCGGCCCATCGTGGCGACATAATCCGACAGATCGCCCGCGCTGAGCGGCCCCAGCTCCACCCCCGTCACCGTGGGCAGCCGCTTCAGCTCGGCCAGCACCGACCGCAGCGGATGACGGCGGTGCAGGTCGTCGGTGCGGTAGGTGCCCATGACGCAGACCTGCTCGGTCTGGAGCATGCGGCTGAGGAAGACCAGCAGGTCACGGGTGGAACGGTCGGCCCAGTGCAGGTCCTCGATCACGAACAGCACCGGCTGCGCGTCGGCCAGCAGCCCCAGCAGCGAGCCGAACAGCCGCTGCTGGGTGAGGCCGCTGGAGGGCGCGCTCTCCGTGCCGGGCAGGAGCTGGCTCAGCAGGGGGTGGGCGGCGGCGGACTCCCGCACCGCGGGCTCCGCGCTGCGCAGCGCGTCGGCCAGCGGCAGGTAGGGCAGCGCGTCGCCCAGCTCGGCGCACTGGCCGACGAGCACGTGGAAACCGCGCTCGCGGGCCCGCGCCACCAGCTCGGCGACCAGCCGCGTCTTGCCGATGCCCGCGTCGCCGCCGACGAGCGCGACGCCGGCCGTGCCCTCCGTGGCGGACTCCAGCACCCGCACGAGTCTGTCCAGCTCAGCCGAGCGCCCGACGAGAAGTCCGTTCACGCCACAACTATGCCACGCCGGGCCGACACCTTATTGGTCCGGTAAAGCGACTCCACATTGGCCCTAACACCCGGACCAAAGCCGCCTATGCTTCGAAGCCGTGATCTCCCCCACGACGTACGCGTTCTTCGTCAGCGCCTCGCTCGCCCTCGTGCTCATCCCCGGCCCGAACCACCTCTACATCACCGCCCGCGGCCTGGCCCAGGGGCGGGGGGCGGCGCTGGCCAGCGCCCTCGGCGTGGAGGCCGGCACGCTGGTGCACATCGCCGCCGCCGCGGCCGGCCTTTCGTACCTGATCTCGCGGTCGGCGGCGCTGTTCGCCGTCGTGAAGTGGGCGGGCGTCGCCTACCTCGGCTACCTGGCCTACCGCGCGTTCACCGGCGGCGAGCAGGAGGAGGGGGCCGCGCCGTCCCTGCAGCCGCTGCGCAAGGTGTTCCTGGAAGGGATGCTGGTCAACGTGCTCAACCCCAAGGTGGCGCTGTTCTTCCTGGCGTTCCTGCCGCACTTCGTCCGCCCGGAGGCGGGCTCGCCCGCGCTGCAGATCGTGCTGTTCGGCCTGACGCTGCTGCTGCTCGGCCTGCTGTCGGACGTCGTGTACGCCTGGACCGCCGGCGCGCTCGGCGGCCGCCTGCGGAGCAGGGCCAGGACCCTGCGGCACCTCAGCGGCGTGGTCTACCTGGGCCTCGGCGTGGCCACGGCGTTCGCCGGGAGAAAATGAGGCGCATGGCCCCGAGGAAGCAGCAGGAGATCTTCGACGCGACGTTGCGGCTGGTCGCCGAGAAGGGCTACGACGGGCTGACCGTCGAGGGCGTCGCCGAGCGGTCGGGCGTCAACAAGACGACGATCTACCGGTGGTGGCCGTCCAAGGCCGCGCTGCTGGGGGCGGCGCTGGTGGAGGGCGACGTGCTCGGATTCGAGACGCCCGACACCGGCAGCCTGCGCGGCGACCTCGTGGCGCTGGTGGAGAGCATGGTCCGGCTGCTGACCGAGCCGCCGTCCGCCGACATCGCGCCGGCCGCGCTCGCCGCCGCCGTCCGCCATCCGGAGCTGGACGCCCGCCACTTCTTCGCCGACCGCTTCGCGAAGGAGCGGGAGATCTTCGAGCGCGCGGCGCGGCGCGGCGAGCTGCCCGCCTCGGCCGATCCGATGCTGGTGATCGACCTGCTGGCGGGGGCGGTGTGGACGCGGGTGGTCCTCCGCGGCCTGCGCCCACCCGACGGCTTCGCCACCAAGGCCGTCTCAGCCCTCCTGGACGGCCTCTGACCCGCGCCACCGGGCCCCCGCGCCCCCGAGACAACGGGACCCCACGCCGCCGGGAGCCCGGCTCGACGAGGTCCGGTTGTCAGAGGGCTTCGGCGAGGGCGGCCGGGATGCGGTCGAGCACCGCGTGGGGGGTCAGCCCGTAGGCGTAGAAGTCGACCGCGAGAGCCCCCGCCGCCTTGGCCGCCCGCGCCTTGGCCACGAGCCGGTCGAGCGAGTCGCTGTCGGGATGGCCGGGCCGCAGCACCGCCCGCACCTCGCGGTCCTTGCCGACCGACCGCAGGTAGGCCCCGACGTCGTCGGCCACCCGCGCCGCGTCGCGGGCGTAGGCCAGCACGCCGAACGCCGGCACCAGATCGCCCAGCGCCACCAGGTCGACGCCGAGCTGCCAGGCGTCGTGCGCGGCCAGGCCGGGCGTGGGCAGGCCGGGCGTGGGCAGGCCGTCGGCGTAGCCCTTGACCGCGCCCGTGGAGTCGATGAACACCAGCTTGGAGCCCTCGTCGGCGACCGCCGAGGCCACCTCGGAGACCAGCGTCGTGACCGTCTCCGAACGGGCGCGGGCGTAGGCCACGACGTCGGGCCCGGCGTACGCGGTGAGCGCCGCCCGCGTCACCTCGCCCTGCGCGGGCGCGTCGCCGTCGAGCACCCGCCCGACGATGCGCGCGCACTCCTCGCGCGCCATCTCGGCGTCCACGCCCAGGTCGGCGGCGCGACGCAGGCAGTAGTCGCAGAAGCAGAGCCCGAACAGGTAGGCGTCCATCGGCCCGAGCGGCACGAACGACCGCTCGGCCGTGAGCGGCTGGAAGTGCAGCGCCTCGGCCACCACGCTGTCGACGCCGAGCCGAGCCACGGCCCGCGCCAGCGCGACGGCGTACTCACGCACGTCGGGATGGGCGGGGCACAGGTCGGCCGGGGAGCCGCGGTCGCCGAAGCAGTCGCGTACGGTGACGTCGGGATGCTCGGTGCCGAGCGTCGCGTTGCGCAGGAAGACCGTCCAGCCGTGGAGCTTCATGGACCGCTTCGCGCACGCCTCACGCAGGCCGTCGAGCACGGCGGCGTGACCGGGCACCGGCCACAGCCGCCGGCCGTCGAACAGCTCGGCCGGCGGGATGAAGTGCGCCCCGTCGTGCCGGACGGTCAGCCGGGACAGCCCGTGCGGGGTGACGTCGCGGGTGGCGTGGTGGACGACGCCGACGGTGACGCCGGCCACGCCGTACCCGCTGATCCTGTCGAGCACCCGCTCGACGCCCTCACCCCGCAGATCCTCGGCGAAGACGTAAACCGAACTGTCCACGAGCGAACTTTACGCGCTCTTGTGCGCGACGAAGTCGATCTCCACGAGGATGCCCAGCAGCTGGGAGCCCACCGTGGTGCGGACGGGGTAGGGCGGGTTGAAGTACGACTTGTAGACCTCGTTGTAGGCGGCGAAGTCGCGTTCGACGTGCTGCAGGTGGACCGTGGACTTCACCACGTCGTCGAAGCCGAGCCCGTGCGCGGCGAGGATCGCGCCGAGGTTGCGCATGACCTGATGGGTCTGGGTGGCCACGTCGTCACCGACGAGCTCACCGGTGTGCGGGTCGAGCGGCCCCATGCCGGAGGTGAAGACGAAGTCGCCCACCACGAGACCCTGCGAGTAGGCGCCGATGGGGGCGGCGCCCTCGCTGGTGCGAAGCTCCTTTTTCACGAAATCGCTCCAAAAGTCAGTGAAAATCGGTGCTGATCGTGCCAACGACACGGTAGTCCTCGTCCACCAGCGGCAGCACCCGCCACTTGTCGAAAGCCGTGCAGGGATGGGAGATGCCGAAGGACACCAGATCGCCGGGCGCCAGCCCGTCGGCGCGCAGCAACGTGTGCTGGTCCTGCATCTTCAGCACGGTCACGCCGTCGCGGCGCGGGATCGGCAGGCCCTCGTCGTAGGGGGCGTCGCGCTTGCCCATGCCGACGACCGCGAGGCCGGGCTCGGGGACCGACAGCACGTGCGCCCACACCTCCAGCGCCGGCCGCAGCTCGCCGCCGATGCGGTTGAACGGGGTGCGCTCGCGGTAGTAGCCCTCGTCGTGGCTGACGTACGCGCCGCTGCGCAGCAGGATCCGGGCCTGGACGGCGGCCAGCTCGCGTCCGATCACGTCGAACCACTGACTGCCCCCGACCGAGAGGATCGGGCCGCGGACTCGCAGGTGCTCCAGGGCCTCGGTCAGCGTGTCCAGATATTTCCGTACGTGGTGGGCGTCCGGCAGGCCGCCCTCGTACCCGGCCACCCCGGCGACCTCGACCCCCGGCGTCTCCGCCGCGTGCGCCGCCACCCGCAGGAACTCCTCCAGCGTGCGGCACCCGGCCCGGCCGCCCGCGTGCCCCATCTCCACCAGCACCCGGAACGGCCGCTCCCCAGCATGCCTGGCGAGGATGTCCACCCCTTCGACGGAGTCGGCGAAGCTCAGGAACTCGAAGTCCGGATCCGCCGCCAGCTCCGCCGCCGCCCAGCCGAGCCCCGCCGGGCTCACGACCTGGTTGGCCACGACGATCCGCCGGGCGCCGAAGCTTCTGGCCACGCGGGCCTGCCGCGTGTCGGCCACGGTCAGCCCCCACGCGCCCGCCGCGAGCTGGAGCTGCGCGATCTCCCTCGACAGGTGCGTCTTGACGTGCGGGGCCAGCTCCATGCCGTGGTCGCGGGCGAAGGCCGCCATCGTCGCGACGTTGTGCTCCAGCGCGTCCCGGCGCACGACCATCAGCGGAAAGTCGTAGCCGGCCTCGAAGACCACTGCAGACACGGGACCCCCTCCATCCGCGTCCGACCCTATTACAGCGATCATGATCTCCCACGATCAGCACCGACCCCGGCCGGCGCCGTAACGCCTGTCCGCGCTCAGGGGCGGAGGGCGCGGCCGGTGAGGGCGCTGGTCAGCTCGCCCCCGGCCAGCACCGGGACGCCCGACACGAGCACGTCGGCGATGCCGGTCGCGAGCTCGCGCGGCTCGGCGTAGGTGGCCCGGTCGGCCACGGTGCGCGGATCGATCACCACCAGGTCGGCGGCGAACCCCGCCCGCACCAGCCCCCGGTCGCTCAGCCCGAACCGGCGGGCGGGATGCGCGGCGAGGTGCACGACGGCCTGCTCCCACGTCCAGTCGCCCAGCTCCCTGACGTGCCGACCGAGAAACCGGGCGAAGGCCCCGAACCCCCGCGGATGCGGATGACCGCCCACGTAGATGCCGTCGGAGCCGCCGGTGTGCGAGGGGTGGCGCAGCATCCGGCGTACGGACTGCTCGCCCTCCGGCCCTTCGTCCGGGCGGGCCGACACGACGCCCGCCTCCAGCCGCGTCTCGATGAGCAGCCGCCGGCACAGCTCGGCCGGGGACACCCCCGCCCGCTCGGCCGCCACCGCCACGGTCAGCCCTTCGGTCCACTCCATGCCGGGGGCGTGCGAGACGGTCAGCCGGGGCCAGGTCGCGTCGAGCGCGGGCCACCACTCGTCCAGGTCGGCGGCGGCGATCAGCTCAAGCGCGCGGCCGGTCTCGGCGGCGGGCACGGACCTCGGCAGCACGACCATCGCCAGGATCGTGTTGCCGCGCAGGTAGGGGTAGGTGTCGAAGCTCAGGTCGACGTCGCGGGCGAGCGCGTCGCCGACCAGCGGCAGCAGCACGTCGGCCGGGCCGTGCAGGTGGGAGACGTGCACGGCGGCGCCTGAACGGGAGGCGATGTCCACGACCTCGGCCATGCCGACCGCGGCGCCGGCTCCGTAGGCCCGCATGTGGGTGACGTAGGGGAGGCCGCCGAGCGGCCGGCACAGCGCGGCCAGCTCCTCGGCGTCGGCGTAGCGGCCCGGCAGGTATTCCAGCCCGGTGGACAGCCCGGCCGCGCCCTCCGCCAGGCCGCGCTCGACGTGCCTGAGCATCGCGGCCAGGTCGTCGGCGGAGGCCGGGGCGGACGAGGGCCCCATGACGTCGTAGCGGATCGTGCCGTGCGGCAGCAGGTAGGCCGTGTTGACCGCCGCCGCGCGGTCGTAGGAGCCCAGCAGCTCCGCGACGGTCAGCGGCCCCTCACGCGACGGGCCCTCCAGCAGCGGCCCCTCACACGACGGGCCCTCCAGCAGCGGCCCCTCGCGCAGCGGCCCCCGGCGCAGCGGGCCGTTGACGGCGGCGAAGTAGCGGGAGGCGTAGGCGACGGTCGCGGCCGAGCCGGGCGCGAACGACAGGCCGTCCTGCCCGAGCACGAACGTCGTCACCCCCTGCCGCAGCGCGGCCCGCTGCACCGCCGGGTCGAAGACGGCCGCGTCGCCGTGGGCGTGGCAGTCCACGAACCCCGGCGCGACGAACCGCCCGGCCGCGTCGATCACCGTCGCCGCCTCGGCGCTCTCCAGACGGCCCACGGCCGCGACGCGGTCGCCGCTCACCGCGACATCAGCCCGGAACGGCGGGGCCCCCGTGCCGTCGAGCACCCTGCCGCCCCGGATGATCACGTCGAAGCTCACCCCAGGATTCAATCAGAGGAGTACGACCGCCGCTGGTCACAGCCGGCCGCCCTGTGGACAGGGTGCGCGGCCAGCAGGTCGCGGGCCTGCGCGCGGGCCAGGTTCCAGCCGTTCCAGGGGTCCGGCCGGTCCAGCTCGTTCGCCGCGACCACGTCCGCCAGCACGCAGCTCCGCTGCGGCTCCGGCAGCCGGTCCAGCGCCGGCACCGCCTCCGCGCCGAGATCGCCCAGGTAGTCGGAGTCCAGGTTGGCGACGCCGCGCACCTCGACCTGCGTGGCCGCGACCCGCAGATCCGGGTTGACCAGCGCGAACGCGCCCAGGCCGAGCCCCGTCACCAGCACGATCGTACGCGGCAGCCATCCCGAGCCGCGCCCCGTCAGGCGGGCCGCGCCGGCCAGCAGCACCAGCGCGAACACCGCCCCCAGCCACCAGACCGTGGCCTGCACCGACAGCCGCAGGCGGGACAGGCCGTAGGCGTCGGTGTAGAGGCTCATCCGGTGCAGGGCCGAGGCCAGCACCACCATGGTCAGGGCGCAGAGCACGCCCAGCAGCCCGGCCAGCACCCAGCGCTCGCGCCGCCCGGTCCGCAGCAGCCCGGCCGCCACCGCCACGATGCCGAGCACGAACACGCTGACCACGACGAGCTGGAAGAAGCCCTGCCTGGCGTACTCGGCGTAGGTCAGCCCGGCAGTCCGCAGCACCAGCGTGTCGCCGCCGAACAGCGCCGTGATCTGCACCGCCACGAACGACGCGAACAGCAGGTTGACCGCCGTCAGCGGCACCAGCCACACGCTCCTGCTCACCGCGAACCTCCGCTCCGGGCCGACCGGGTCGTTCACCGGCCGCAACGCGACCAGCACCACGGCCGCCAGCAGCACGGCGAACAGCACGAACAGCACGATCCGCCCCGGTAGCGACTCCGCCCAGGCGGGGGCGGTCATCAGGCGTTCGGCGTACGAGGCGAACACGGCGTCCGCCGAGGCGAACAGCAGCCCGAACACCAGCAGCAGCACCGCCGTGATGCCGAGCGCCGCCACCGTCGGCAGCACCCGCCGCCGCGCCGTGAGCTTCTTCAGCGGACCGGCCAGGAACCACGGCACCGGGCCCAGCGCCAGCAGCACGGACATGCCGCCCCTGAGCACGCCGAGCCAGCCGGCCCCGGCCCCCGACACCGCCAGCGCGCCCAGCCCGGCCCCCGCCACGAGCAGGATCGCCACCAGCCAGTCGGCGTCCCGCACCGCCGCCATCGAGATCAGCACGTACGCGGTCAGCCCGAACGCCACCGTCCACGGCGTCATGCGCCTGACCACGGCGGGCAGCGCCGCCGCGCCGAGCACCATCGACACGAGCACGATCCCCAGCCCGACCTGCGCCTCCGGCAGCGCCACGGCCGCGAACACTCCGGCCCCACCGGCCGCCGGCAACAGCCAGCGCGGCGCCCCGGGCAACTCGGGCCTCGGGAACAACGGCGGCGGCACGTACGGGGGCGGCCCATAACCCGAAGGCCCGTACGCGGGCGCGGGCCCATACGCGGGCGCAGGCCCATGGGCGGGCGCGTACGGCGCCCCACCCCGCAACACAGGCACCCCGCCCTGCCCCGCAGGCTGCCCGGGCATCGGCCCCACAGGCTGCCCAACCGGCGACCCCACAGCCTGCCCGGCCCGTTGACCCACAGGCTGCGCAACGGGCGGCCCGACAGGCGGCCCGGCAAGTGGCACCGCTTGCCGGCCGGCCGCCGGCCCCACGGGCGGCCCGGTGGGCGGCCCGGCCGGGGGCCCGAGGGCCTGGCCCGCAGCCTGGCTCTCGGGCTGGGCGGCGGGCTGGCCCTCGGGCTGGTCCGTGGGTCGGTCAGGGGGTGGCGTGGCAGGGTCGGGGCCCGCCGTCTGCTCCGCGTCCGGTCCCGCCGGTTCCGTTGGTCGTTCTTCTGCGCTCATCGCAGCCCCGCTTTCTTGTCCTGCCGACGTGATCGGTCTCGGGCCCGGGACCGCCTGCCACGGGGCGTCGGCGGGATGTCCGGGCCGCGTCACCTGAGCCATCTGGTACGCCAGCGCCGCCGCCCGCCGAGCCGAGCCCGCCCCCAGGGCCGCGCCGAACGCCCCCACCCCCGCCGTGCACAGCACGAGCGTGACGAACGCCAGCGCGTCCGAGACGACCACGCTGACGAACACGGCGGCGAACATCCCGAGCAGGAGGCCGACCATGATCCCGACGACCCCGCCGCCGATCACCCGTACGAGCCCCGAGCCCGGCGACGGCATGGGAACCGTCACCCCTGCCCCCACCGGAACGCGGATCGCCGGGGTCTCCGCCGATCCCGCCCTCCCGGCCACCACCTCGGCCTCAGCCCCAGCCTCGGCTTCGGCCTCGGCTTCGTGCTCGACCTGGGCCTCGACCTCGGTCCCGGTCCTGGTCTGGGTCCCGGTCTGGGTCCGGGTCCCGGAAGGGAAGCCCTCCACCTCGGGAGCATCGCTCGCCGGCATCGTCCTCCCGGGTAGGTCGACGACCATGCGGCACCCCGCGCAGTCCTCGATCCGCACCGCTCCCCCGTGCAGCTCGACGATCTCCTTCACGATGGCCAGCCCGAGCCCGGCCCCGCCGGAGTCGGCGGCCCGCCCGGAGTCGAGGCGCGAGAACCGTTCGAACACCCGCCCCCGTTCCGCCTCGGGGATGCCGGGCCCGTGGTCGGCGACGGCGATCCGCACGCCGGCCCCGTGCGCCGTCCCTCCGACGGTGACGAGCCCGCCGGGCGGGCTGTGCCGGACGGCGTTGTCCAGGAGGTTCGCGAGGACCTGCGCGAGCAGGTCGGGGTCGGCCCGCACCACGAGGTCGCCCGGCACCTCGGCGCGGATCGCGACGTCCTCCCTGGCCAGGCCGGCCTCCCGTACGGCCTGGTCGGCGAGCGGCGCCAGGGTGACGGCCTCGGCCTCGATCAGCCGCGCCCCGCTGTCCAGCCGTGACAGGTCGAGGAGCTGCGCGACGAGCCGGCCGAGCCGTTCGGTCTGGGCGAGCGCGGTGGCCATGGTGACGGGGTCGGGCGCGGAGACGCCGTCCACGACGTTCTCCAGGACGGCGCGCAGGCCGGTGATGGGCGTGCGCAGCTCGTGGCTGACGTTGGCGACCAGCTCGCGCCGCTGGCGGTCCACCTCGCCGAGGTCGGCCGCCATGGCGTTGAAGGCCCTGGCCAGCTCGCCCACCTCGTCCCGTGAGGTGGCGCTGACGCGCAGCTTGTAGTGGCCCTTGGCGATGGTCTGGGCGGCGCGGGCCATCTGGCGCAGCGGCTTGGTCATCCCCATGGCGAGGAGCTGCACCATGATCAGCGCCAGGACGACGGCGACCGCGATGCGCACCTCGCGCGACAGCCCGGAGTTGATCCCGACCTCGTTGACGACGAAGGCGGTCCCGACGGCGAGCACGATGACGATGCCGAGTTTGACCTTGATGCGGCCCAGGAAGTCGAGCGGCCTCATCGCCGTACCAGGGCGTAGCCGACGCCGTGCACGGTCCGTACGACGTCGGGGCCGAGCTTGCGGCGCAGCGCCCGTACGTGGCTGTCGACGGTCCTGGTGGCGGCGGCCTCGGAGAAGCCCCATACGTCCGACAGCAGCCGGTCGCGCTCGAAGACCTGTCCTGGCCGCTCGGCGAGCCGCCGCAGCAGGTCGAACTCGGTACGGGTGAGCTGCGCCTCGCTGCCGCGCACGAACACCCGTCGGGCGGCGGTGTCGATCTCGACCTCGCCCACCCGGATCACGGTGTCCTCGGCGGCGAGCTGGGCGGCCCGCTCCACCCGGCGCAGCAGCGCGTGGATGCGCGCGACGAGCTCGCGCATGCTGAACGGCTTGGCCAGGTAGTCGTCGGCCCCGACGCCCAGCCCGACCAGGACGTCGGTCTCCTCCCCGAGTGCGGTCAGCATGAGCACGGGCACGGGCCGGGCGGCCTGCATGCGCCGGCACACCTCCAGCCCGTCCAGGCCGGGCAGCAGCCGGTCGAGGATCACGAGGTCGGGCTCGGCCCTGGCGTACTGGGCGAGGGCGTCCTGCCCGTCGCCCGCCACCCGGACGTCGAACCCCTCGGCGGCCAGGCGGTTCCGCACGGCCAGGGCGATCGTCCGGTCGTCCTCGACCACGAGGATGCGTCGCTGCTCTGCCACGTACGAAAGCGTAGAAGCGGGCTGTGCAGACCACACCTCCTTAAGCGTGCACATACAGTGCAGACTTGGCAGGTGACCACCGCTGCATACCTCGGCCGCATCGGCCTGCCCCACCTGCTCGGCGCGCCCGCCACCGCCGACAACCTGCGCGCCCTGCACGCCGCGCACGTCGAGAAGGTCGCCTACGAGGCTCTGGAGATCTGGCTCGACCGCCCCACGTCCGTGGAGCCCGCCGAGTCCGTCGCGCGCATCCTGCGCGGCCGGGGCGGCTACTGCTTCCATCTGAACGGCGCGTTCCACTCCCTCCTGACGGCGCTCGGCTACGACGTGACCCGGCACGTCGGCGGGGTCCAGTCGCGCGGCGGCGAGCCGGGCGTCACCGCCAACCATCTGGTGCTCACGGCCCGCGGCCTGCCCTCGCCGGACAACCCCGGCGGTGAGTGGCTGGTGGACGTCGGGCTCGGCGACGCCCTGCACGAGCCGTTGCCGCTGGTGGCCGGCGTCTACCGGCAGGGGCCGTTCACGTACGGGCTGCGCCCGTCGGAGGTCGCGCCCGGCGGCTGGCGGCTCGACCACGACGCGAACGGCTCGTTCCTGGGGATGGACTTCGATCCGGCGCCGACGGAGATGTCCGCGTTCGAGAAGATGCACCACCATTTGACGACGTCGCCGGACTCCGGGTTCGTGCGGGTGGCGTCGGTGGCGCGGCGCGACGGCTCCGGCGTGGACCAGTTGCGCGGGCTCACGCTGTCCAGGATCGGCTCGGGCGCCCATTCGCTCACCCTCGACACCGCGCGGGACTACTTCGCGGCCCTCGCGGACGTCTTCGTCCTGCCGCTCGACGACGTCGGGCCGGAGGAGAGGGACGGCCTGTGGCGCAGGCTGCACAGCGCGCACGAGTCCTGGCTGGCCGGCCAGGCGACGTGACGGCCACACGCGGAACGGCGCCGGGCTGGATGGTTCCGGGCGGAGGTGGAGGTTGTCGTGCACCTCGACAGGGGAGGGCCAAGGAGGCTGGCCGGTCGTTACCGCCTGCTCGATCCCCTGGCGGCGGGGCCGGCGCGCCCGGCCTTCGACGAGCCGGGCGGCCGGGAGGTGACGGTCATGGAGCTGCGCCTGCCGGCCGAGTCGCGGGCGGCGGCGCTGCACCGGGCGCGGGCGGCGGCGGCGCTGCGGCATCCGTCGATCGTGCGGGTGCTCGACGTGGTGACGCAGGACGACGTGCCGTGGCTGGTCATGGAGCCCGTTCACGGGACGGCGCTGGAGTCCGCGGTCGGGTCGCGCCGGCCCCTTCCCGTGGTGCAGGCGGCCAGGGCGGGCGTGGGCGTGCTGGGGGCGCTGACGACCGCGCACGCGGCGTCGTACGTGCACGGCAACGTCGATCCCGGCAACGTGCTGCTGACAGCGCGGGGCCGGGCGATGCTGACCGGGTTCGGGCTGCCGAGCCGGAGCACCTGGCCGTCGGCCGATCTTTGGTCCCTCGGGGCGACGCTGCACTTCGCGGTCGAGGGCCGGCCGCCGGGCGCGTCGCCCGCGGCCGGTCCTGAGCCGCTCAGGTCGCTGGTCAGGGCGATGCTGAACCCGTCGGGCCCGCCGCCGGTGGAGGTGATCCGCGAGACGCTGGAGCGGCTGGCCGTGGACCGGCCGCTGGACCGGCTCATCGAGGCGCTCGGGCCGCTGCCGCCCGCCGAGGTGGCGGCGATCGGCCTGGCGGTGGCCGACCGGCTGCGCCACGGGCCGGGGCCGCACGGCGGGGTGCACCCCGGGAACGTTCTAGTGGACGACCACGGCGGGGCGACGCTGCTGCCGTCCGTGCGGTCGGGGACGCCGCCCGCGTACGCGCCCCCGGAGGGCGGGCCCGGCCCGGAGGCCGACCTGTGGTCCCTCGGGGCCACGCTGTACGCCGCCCTGGAGGGCCGGCCGCCCGCGCCGGGCGCGCCGATGACGCGGGCGGGCGCGCTGGGGCCGCTGCTGTCCGGGCTGCTGTCGCCCGATCCGGCGGCGCGGCCGTCGCTGGAGGAGGTGGCCGCCGGGCTGCGCGCGGCCGGCCGCCGCCGTGGCCGCGGGCAGGACGGCGCCGCGCGAGGCCGGTGAAAGCTTTCCCGCCTTCCGGGCAATCAGCGGTGACCGCCTTCGCGAACCGAACGGAGAACCGCGCGTGATCCCATCGCCGACGCCGTCGAGGCCGCTCACATGAACGTCCCCACCCGGCCAGGGCTGGACCTGGACCAGGTCTTCGACGCCTACTTCGCGGAGATCCACCGCTACATCGCCAGGCGGCTCTCCAGGGACGACGCCGACGACCTGGCGGGCGAGGTCTTCCTCGTCGCCGCCGGAGGCGGGTACGAGCCCTCGCGCGGCGACGTCAAACCCTGGCTGTACGGCATCGCCACCAAGCTCATCGCACGACACCACCGCAGCGAGATCCGCAGGTGGAGAGCGCTCAGCAGGACGGCCGAACGCGAGGCGCAGAGTCACGAGGACACGACGCTCGCGCGGGTCGCGGCCGGCCGGCTCACCGGCAGGCTCGCGGGGGCGCTCGCCGGGCTGAACAGGGGCGACCGGGACGTGGTGCTGCTGGTGGCGCTGGCCGGCTTCACCCACCAGGAGGTCGCGACCGCACTGGAGATCCCCTACGGCACCGTGGCCTCCCGGCTGAGCCGGGCACGCAAGCACCTTCGCCTGGCACTGGGCGACGTCAACCCGCTGAAGGAGGGCCACGATGGATGAGATCACGCTGCTCGCCCGGGCGATCCCGGACGAGCCGCCGCCTTCGGCCGAGACCGTGGCCCGGGCCCGGGCGCGGCTGACGGCCCGCCACGCCGAGGGACGCCCACCCCGCCGGCGCTGGGGACGGGGAAGGGGCCGGCGCTGGGGCTGGGGCTGGACGGCGGGCGCTGCCGTCGCCACCGCGGCGGTCGTCATGACCGTCGTCCTGTCGGTGTCGAACCTGACCGGCGTCCCCGAACCCGCGCCACCGGCCTCGCCCCCGCCGGCCTTCGAGCAGCCGCCCCACGCCTACGAGGGGCTGAACCGCCTGTCGGCGGCGACGGCGCCGCGGTCGGCGGCGAAGGTGCGTCTCCGCTTCCGTCCCACGAGCGAGAACGTCAAGATCGTGATCTTCTGCCGGGAGCCGGGCTCGATCTTCTTCACCCACGAGGGGACGAGCGGCGCCGCCGGCGTCTGCGGCCCGGACGGCGGGCTCAGCATGCTCGCGGACAAGGCGTACGAGCCGGGCTGGCTCGGCCGCGACCACCAGATCACGGTCTGGGTCTTCCCCCCTGACGCCCCCGTCGTCCGCGGACGCGGGGCGTGCCCGTCGAAGGACGCGTGCGAGGGGAGGCACGAGCTGTCCGGCCCGGAGGCGGCCGACCGGCTGGCCGCCGAGCTCGGTGAGCGTCCGGGAGCCTGGTCGGTCGCGGCGTACGACGCCGGCTGATCATCGCGATACATCGCGAAGGGAACCCCCAGGGTGTCCCGCTCGTTGGATCGAGGACGCAGAATGTGGGAGAGGCGGGGCGTGCGCTCCGCGTTCGGAGGAAGAGGATGTCGCCAGTCCAGAAGTACGCCATCGGCGCGGGAATCGCCGTCCTGATCTCGCTGATCTTCCTGCCGGGTTGGGTCACCCTGCTGGTGGTGCTGGGTGCGATCGGCGCTCCGGTGGTCGGCTACCTGATGCTCGACCCCTCGCAGCGCGAGCGGCTGAAGAGGGCGCGCCGGCGCGGGATCGGCCGCTGAGCCCCGGGCGGCGGGGGCCGGACCCCGACGGGCCTCAGGCCTCCGCCGCGGCCGGCGCGGCCGACTGGACGCGCTGGGTCACCCTGCGTTCGATGACGAACGACAGGAAGGGCACCGTGCCGCCGAGCATGACGCCCAGCATGTAGGGCCACGACCAGCGCGCCTTCATGCCGAGGTTCATCACCGCGACCAGATAGAGCATGTAGAGCCCGCCGTGGATCGGTGCGGTGATCTTCGACAGGGTGGGGTTGCCGAAGCCGTACCGCAGCACCATGGCAGCGCACAGGATGAGCAGCATGCAGCCGACGACGTAGGCGAGCACCCGGAAGGGCTTCAGAGCCGATTCCACGTTTTAACCTTCCAGAGCCATCTCAGGGGATTTGCCACGATCCCGATCCGACCGTACGGCGTCCCGTACGAAGTGGAACCACATGAAAACGGCGAATCCTGCAAAGATCCACCAGTTAGCGGCATAAGCCAGGTTACGCCAGGTCAGCGCACCTTCGGTCGCCGGCGGAGCGATCGCGACCTGCGTCAGCGAGCCGGACGGCGGCTGCGCGACCACGAAGCCTGGGCGCACCTTCTCGCCGGCCCACAGGTTGACCAGCTCGCCGGTGGAGACCGTCTGCACCTGCCCGGCGGGCAGGGCCTCGGCGCGCCGTTGCACGCTGTCGGTGCCCTGCTGCGGGCTCAGCCGGCCGGTCACCGTTACCCGGCCGGCCGGCACGTCGGCCGCCGCCGGGTCGTCGCTCGCGGCCACCCAGCCCCGCACCACCGGCATCAGCGTGCCGTCGTCGAGCCGGAGCGGCGTGAGCACCCAGTAACCGTCGTCCTGCGAGGCCTTGCCGCCGGGCGCGTCCACGTCAGGACGGCGGTCGGCGACGAGGAGCTGGCGGGCGGGGTCGTACGCGCCCTCGGCCGTCACCCGCCGCCCGACGACGTCGCCGGTGAGCTGGGCGGCCAGGGGGGCGAGCGTGGCGGCGGGCACCGGCGCGGGGTCGGCGGCGGCGCGCGGCCGGCCCGACTCCTCGAAGACCCCGAGCTGCCAGCGCCCGAGAAAGACGAACGCGATCAGGACCCCGATCGTGAGCAGGTGCAACCCGACGAGGCGGGGCGAGAAAAGGGTCCTGAGCATGTCTACAAGCTATCCGCCGGAGGGGGTGGTCCCCTAATCAGCCCGCCCCGAGGAATTCGCGCAAAAAGCCCCAAACGGCACAGCCGTTGCCGCTAGGCTTGCGCCCATGTCTGACCAGCACATCGACCCGGCGGGCAACACCCAGGCCTTCCGCGCCTTCGCGAACGCGCGCGAGCAGGAGGCCCAGGCCACGCCCAAGAAGTCGCCTCTGCTGCCCATCATCGCGGTGGTCGCGGCGATCGTGATCATCGGCGTCGCCGCCTTCCTCCTCCTCCGGTAGGGCTCCCCCTCCGGCAGGGGCACCCCCGGAAGGCCGACCCGCCGCGACGCCGTGGCGGGTTTTCGTCGTTCCCTCAAGACACCCATATGCCCTACATTGGACAAAGCGTCCAATAGGAGGTTCGCGTGGGTGAGCAGCCAGGGATCGTCATCGTGGGCTCCGGTTTCGCCGGGATCTGCATGGCCGTGAAGCTGAAGGAAGCCGGCTACCACGACTTCGTCATCCTGGAGAAGGCCGGCGAGCCGGGCGGGACCTGGCGCGACAACACCTACCCGGGCTGCGCCTGCGACGTCCCGTCCCACATGTACTCCTTCTCCTTCGAGCTCAATCCCGGCTGGTCCCGGATGTTCGCCCCGCAGGAGGAGATCCAGCGCTATCTGCGGGCCTGCGCCGACAAGTACGGCGTCACCCCGCACATCCGCCACGGCAAGACCGTCACGGCCCTGGAGTACGACGACGAGCGCCGCTCCTGGTCGGTGACCACGGGCGACGGGGAGACGTTGCGGGCCAACGCCGTGGTGTCCGCGATCGGCGCCCTACACATCCCGAAATATCCGGATATCGCGGGGCGTGAGGTGTTCGCCGGCCCCGCCTTCCACTCCGCCACCTGGGACCACTCCGTCGACCTGACCGGCAAGCGCGTCGCCGTCATCGGCACCGGCGCCTCCGCCGTCCAGTTCGTCCCCCGGATCGCGCCGCGCGCCGCCCACGTCACGGTCTTCCAGCGCACGCCCCCGTGGCTGCAGCCCAAGCCCGACTTCGCCTTCTCCCCGCGCGCCCGGCGGCTGCTCCGGCTGCCCGGCGCGGCCAGGGCGCTGCGCTACGGCATCTACTGGGCGCTGGAGACCAGGGCGCTCGGCTTCGCCGTGCACCCGCGCCTCATTAAGGGCCACGAGCGGATGGCCCTGCGCCACCTGGAGAGGCAGGTCCCCGACCCCGGGCTGCGCCGCGCCCTCACCCCCGACTACACGATCGGCTGCAAGCGCGTCCTCATCTCCAGCGACTACTATCCGGCCCTGACCAGGGACAACGTCTCCCTCGTCACCGACGCGGTCACCGAGATCCGCGAGCGCTCCCTGGTGGACGCCACCGGCCGCGAGCACCCGGCCGACGTGATCATCCACGGCACCGGCTTCAAGGTCGTGGACGCCCTCACCGAGCAGAACATCCTCGGCCGCGGCGGCCTCAGCATCCAGGACGCCTGGAAGGACGGCGTCGAGGCGTACCACGGCATCGCCGCCTCCGGCTTCCCCAACCTGTTCTTCCTGCTCGGGCCCAACACCGGCCTCGGGCACAACTCGGTCGTCTTCATGATCGAGTCACAGGCGAGGTACGTCGTCGAATGCCTGCGCCTGCTGTCGAGGACCCGGGCCAGAGCCCTCGACGTGCGGCCGGAGGCACAGGCGGCCTTCAACCGCCGCCTGCGCGCCCGCCTGGACCCCCTGGTCTGGAACGCCGGCGGCTGCCGCTCCTGGTATCTCGACGAGCACGGCGTCAACCGGACGATCTGGCCGGGCTTCACCTTCGAGTACTGGGCGCGTACGAGAAGGGTGAAGCCCGGCGACTACGAGCTCATCCACTAGCTGGACGATCGATCCCGAGAGGCCACGCCGGCCCGCTCACCGGAGTCACCGGTGTCCGATGCTGATCCAGGTGGTCTTCAGCTCCATGTACTTGTCCAGCGCGTGGAGCGACTTGTCGCGGCCGATGCCGGACTGCCGGAACCCGCCCCAGGGCGTGGTGATGTCGCTGTCGTCGAAGTTGTTGATCCAGACGGTCCCGCTCCGCAGTCGCCGGGCGGCGTTGAGCGCCACGTCGATGTCCCGCGTCCAGACCGCGGCGGCGAGGCCGTAGGCCGACGCGTTGGCCAGCTCGATCGCCTGCTCGGGGCCGTCGAAGTCGATGACGGCCAGCACCGGGCCGAACACCTCCTCCTGGGCGAGCCGGGTGTCGTTGCCGACCTGATCGACGATGGTCGGTTCGACGTAGGCGCCGCCGGTCTCCACGCGGGCGGCCTCACCGCCGAGCACGAGGTGCCCGCCGGCGTCGCGGGCCTCGCGCACCCGGGCGAGGATGTCGTCCCTGCTGTCGTGGTCGATGACGGCGCCGAGCTCGGTCGCCGGGTCGAGAGGGTCGCCGAGCCGGATGGCGGCGGCCTGGGCGATGACGTGTTCGAGCAGTTCGTGCTTGACGCGCCGGTCCACGAGGAGGCGGGAGCCGGCGTTGCACACCTGGCCGGCGTTGAGGAAGATCCCCCACGTCACGGCTCGCGCCACGGCCTGAAGGTCCTGGGCGTCCGCCATGACGATGTGCGGTGTCTTGCCGCCGCATTCGAGGCTGACCCGCTTCATGTTGCTCTCGCCCGAGTAGCGCAGGAAGAGCTTGCCGACCTGGGTGGAGCCGGTGAAGGCCAGCGCGTCCACGTCGGGGTGGCGGCCGAGGGCCTGCCCGGCGGTCTCGCCGAACCCGGGGACGACGTTGAGCACGCCCGCCGGCAGGCCGGCCTCGACGGCGAGTTCGGCGGCGCGCAGCGCGCTGAGAGGCGACTGCTCGGCGGGCTTGAGCACGACGGAGCAGCCGGCGGCCAGAGCGGGCGCGAGCTTCAGGCAGGCCATGTACAGGGGGAAGTTCCAGGGGGTCACGCAGCCGACCACCCCGATGGGCTCGCGGGTGACGGTCGCCAGGACGTCGCTGCCGGTGGGCGCGGTCTCGCCGTACACCTTGTCGATCGCCTCGGCGTACCAGCGGACGGTTCTGACGGCGGCGGGAACGTCGATCGTACGGGCGTCGGTGATGGGCTTGCCCACGTCCAGCGACTCGGTCAGCGCGAGCTCCTCGGCGTGTGCCTCAAGGAGATCGGCCCAGGCCAGGAGCACCCGCTTGCGCGCCCCCGGAGGCTGGTCGCGCCAGCGGCCGTCGTCGAAGGCCCGCCGGGCGGCGCGTACGGCGAGGTCGACGTCCGCGGCGCCGCAGGAGCTGACCTCCAGCAGGATCCGGCCGTCGATCGGACTGCGGTCGGCGAAGGTGGCGCCGTCCTGGGAGGACGTCGGCACGCCGTCGATGAAGGCCGTGCCGCGCAGGCGGATCGACGCGAGTGCGTGGCCGATCAGGGAGCCGGTCACGGGGTTGGTCATGGTTGCTCCAGAAGAGTGACGGCGTCGAGTGCCTGGGTGAGGTCGTGGATCAGGTCGGCCGGGTCCTCGAGCCCGACCGACAGCCGTACATAGCCGGGGGAGATGCCGAGCGAGGCCAGTTCCCCGGCGCCGAGCTGGGAGTGCGTGGTGCCGGCCGGGTGGGTGACCAGGGTCCGGACGTCGCCGAGGTTGACCACGTGGCGCACGATCCGCAGGCGTGACACGAACGCGGCGGCCGCCTCACGGCCGCCGGCCACGTCGAGGCCGATCAGCCCGCCCCGGGCGCCGTGATAGTGCCGGGCACGCCGGGCGTCGTCGCCGGCGTGCAAGGACGGGTGGTTGACGCGGCGCAGAGCCGGATGGCCGTGCAGGCGCGAGGCGATCAGGGCGGCGGTGTCGCAGTGGCGGGCCATTCTCAGCGGCAACGTCTGGATGCCCTGCACCAGCCGGCTCGCCGCCGAGGCGGCGAGAGCGGGTCCGAGGTCGCGCATGAGCGTCCGTCGCAGCCGCACCAGGTACGCGCTGGTGCCGCGGGCGCCGGCGAGCGCGGTCCACACCTGGCCGTGGTAGGCGGGATCGGGTTCGGTGAGCATCGGCAGCCTGGCGCCGGCGGCGCCCCAGGCGAAACGACCCGTGTCGACGACGACCCCGCCGAGGGCGGCGCCGTGACCGCCGATGTACTTGGTGGCCGAATGGACCACCACGGCGGCGCCGTGCCGCCCGGGGCGGCACAGCACCGGCGCGCAGGTGTTGTCCACGATCAGCGGTACGCCGAGCCGGTCGGCGACGTCGGCGACCTGCCGGATCGGGAACGTGCGCAAGGACGGGTTCGGCATCGTCTCGCCGTACAGCGCACGGGTGGACCGGTCCGCGGCGCGCGCGAACGCCTGGGGATCGCGTCCGTCGACGAACCGGGTCTCGATGCCCCATCGGCGCAGGGTGTGGGCGAACAGCGTATGAGTGCTGCCGTACACGTCGGAGGAGCAGACCAGGTTGTCGCCGGCCTGGCACAGATTGAGCACGCTCAGCGCGATCGCGGCCATGCCGGAGCCGGTCGCGACCGCGCCCACGCCCTCTTCCAGGGCGCTGACCCGCCGCTCCAGCTCGGCACAGGTGGGGTTGGCGTAACGGCTGTAGGTGAACGCCTCGCCGAGCGCGTCCTCGCCGTAGAGCGCTGCCGCCTCGGCCACGCCCGGCAGTTCGAACGAGGCCGTCTCGTACACCGGTGAGACCACCGGCCGGATCTCCGGCCCCGCCCGGCCGGCGGCATGGCCGCCGGCCAGCAACCGCGTCTGCACATTCCAGTCGCTGTCCTTCACGAGGAAGACCATAGCGGGTCAACAGCCTCCCGAACAAAGAAGTCTTTGCTAGTATGCCTACAGAACGAAGGCCGATGTAGCTGAAAGACCATCGGAAGGAAGACAGCGATGGAGATGGGAGAACGGGGCGATCTGGATGCGACCGACCTCGCGCTGCTGGCCCGGCTCGCCAAGGACGGCCGGGCGAGCCTGACCGATCTCGCGCGCGAGGTCGGTCTCAGCCGGCCCTCCGTCGCCGACCGCCTCCGCAAGCTGGAGACCAGCGGCGTGATCGCCGGCTACGCGGCCCGGATCGACCCGGCCCGCCTCGGCCTGCCGCTGCGCGCGCAGATACGGCTGCGCCCCCACCAGCCCAACGCCCGCGCTCACGGGTTGCGCGAGAAGCTGCTCGCCCTCGGCCATGTGCTCAGTTGCGTGCACGTGACCGGCGACGACTGCTACGTCATCGAGGTGGCCGCCCGGAACCCGGCCCACCTCGAAGAGCTGATCGACAGCCTCACCGGCATCGGACGCACCACGACCCTTCTCGTCCTGTCCGACGTGGTGAGCCCGTCCGACGTCGACCTCAAGGCCCTTCTGCTCGAACCGGGATCCGCCCCGCCGGCCGAACGCTGATCGGCCCGAGCACAGGAAAACATCGTCAAGTGAATGGAGGGCTTCTCATGTTCTCGCTGCCGCTGCGCGACGGCGCTCGTCTCGGGCCGCTGGAGGTCTGGCACGCCGAGGTCTTCGCCGATCATCTGGACCGGGCCCGCGAGCACATCCGTCCCTGGGTCGGCCCCGCGTTCGTCACCGACGACCTGGACGGGGCGCGGGCCACGCTCCAGCGGTACGCCGAGCGCCAGGCCGCCGACAGCGCCCGCCTGTACGGCATCTGGCGGGATGAGCTGCTGGTCGGCGGCGTGATGTTCACGGCGTTCGATGCCGCCGCCGGCTCGTGCGAGATCGGCTGCTGGCTGGAGCCGTCCGCCGAGGGCCACGGGCTGATCACGCGGGCGTGTGGCGCGCTGCTGGACTGGGCGTTCACGTCCCGGGGGCTGCACCGCGCCGAGTGGCACTGCCGGGCCGACAACGACCGCAGCTCAGCGGTGGCCCGGCGGCTCGGCATGACGCTGGAGGGCGTGCGACGCGAGGCGTGGCCGTACGAGGGCGCGCGCTACGACAAGCAGATCTGGGCGGTCCTCGCCGCCGAGTGGCGGAGAACGGCGGAGTCCTGACGGGCTCAGCTCCGCCCCTTGGATCGATCACCTGGACCTGACCACCATCGCGCTGCCGCCGCCGCGCCGGGTCGGCTCGGCCACGGCCTGGATCCGGTCCCGGCCGAGGAACTCCAGCCCCGTCGCCGCGCCGATCTCCGGGTTGAGCACGAACTGGTGCCCGCGGGCCTCCAGCTCGGTCCGGTAACGGTCGAGGAACGCCTGCTCGGCCTGCGTCTGCGCGGTGTTGCGCTGGGTGGCGCGGGGCGCGGCGAGCGCGGCCGGCAGGTCCATGCCGAAGTCGTAGCGGTTGAGCAGGATCTGTAGCACGGTCGTGATGATCGTCGAACCGCCGGGCGAGCCGAGCGCCAGCACCGGCTTGCCACCCTTGAGCACCAGCGTGGGCGCCATCGACGAGCGGGGCCGCTTGCCGGGGCCGGGCAGGTTGGGGTCGCCGGGGGCGGGGCCGAAGGTGAAGTCGGTCAGCTCGTTGTTGAGCAGCACGCCGCGGCCCGGCACGACGATGCCGTTGCCGCCGGTGGACTCGATGGTGAGGTTGTAGGCGACGACGTTGCCCCAGCGGTCGGCCACGACCAGGTGCGTGGTCTCGGGGCCCTCCTTGGCGGTCGGGCTCGCGGTGCCGGTGGGCTGGGCGCAGGGGCCGTACGAGCCGTCAGGGTCGCCGGGCGCGACCGGGCTGGTGAGCGCCCGGTCGCCGATCAGGCAGGCGCGTTCCTTGGCGAAGCCGTCGGACAGCAGCTCCTCCAGCGGCACGCCGGGCACGTCGGCGACGTAGGCGTTGCGGTCGGCGAACGACAGCCTGGAGGCTTCCAGGTACTCGTGCAAGCCCACCTGCGGCAGGGCTTCGAGGATGTTGAGCGCCTCGCCGACGGTCGAGCCGCCGGAGGACGGGGGCGCCATGCCGTACACGTCGAGGCCCTTGTAGGAGACCTTGGTGGGCTCGCGGAGCAGGGCCCGGTAGGCGGTCAGGTCCGACAGCTCCATCAGGCCGGGGCGGACGTTGCGGGTGCTGCCCGGCGTGACCGGCGGGCGCTTGACGGTGGCCACGATCTCCGCGCCGAGCCGGCCGCCGTACAGCCAGCCGGGGCCGCGCCGGCCCAGCTCGCGGTAGGTCTCGGCGAGCTCGGGGTTGCGGAAGACCGAGCCGACGGGCGGCGGCGCGCCGTTCGGCAGGTAGAGCTTCGCGGTGGAGGTGAAGTCCTTGAAGCGGGCGGCGTTGGCGGCGGTCTGGTCGTGGAAGGTCCGGTCGACGACGAAGCCCTTGGAAGCCACCTCGACCGCGGGCTGGAGCGCCTGCCGGAGCGAGAGCGTGCCGAAGCGGCGCAGGGCGAGGTCCCAGGTGGCGACGGTCCCGGGCACGCCGGCCGACAGGCCGCTGGTGACGCCCTCCTCGAACGGAATGCCCTCGAAGGTGGTCGCGGTCATCGCCTTGGGCGCCGTCTCCCGCCCGTCCACGGTGTGGACCCTGCGCCGGGCGGCGTCGTAGTAGACCAGGAAGCCGCCGCCGGTCGGCCCGGCCGAGTACGGCTCGGTGACGCCCAGGACCGCCCCGGCCGCCACGGCCGCGTCCACGGCGTTACCGCCCCTCCGCAGCACGGAGATGGCGGCCTTGGACGCGTCGAGGTCCACCGTGGCGACGGCGCCGCCGTACCCCTCGGCGACCGGGACCTTCTGCTGTGTCTCGACGGGGGTGGCGGCCACGGCGGGGGCGGCCGGGACGAGCGCGATGAGGACTGCTGCTGCAGGAAGGATCACTGGGCGCATGTTCCCCACGTAACACCAGCTACGCCTGTCGCGGTAGGGCCCCCTGCGACGCGGGGATGATGCGCTGGTCAGAGCGCTCAACTAGCGTTGGGGTGTGCGCTCGAAGTCCGGTTTCGCCCCTTACCTCGCCCTCATCACGGCGGTCTTCCAGATCGTGCTGTCGCAGGGGGCGTCCTACGGGCAGCGCGCGTTCAGGGCGCCGCTCGACCCGTGGGCGTACGCGCTGCTGCTGGTCGGACCGCTGATGATCGCGTTGCACCGCCGCTACCCGGTCCCCACGGCCGTGGTCACGTTCGTGGCCACCTTCCTCTACATCGGCGGCGGCTACCCCTACGGCGGGGTGTTCATCGCGCCGGTCGTCATGCTGTTCCAGCTCGTCGGGCGGGGGCGGCGGCCGGCCGCGTGGATCCTCGCCGGGATGTCGCTGGCGGCCTTCATCGCCTACGCCTGGATGACGCGCCAGCCGCAGCGGGGCCTCTTCCACGACCTCGCCGTCTCCTCGTTCATCCTGCTCACGATGGCCGCGGCCGAGCTGGCCAGGATCGCCCGCGAGCGCCGCGCCCAGCAGCAGCGGGCGGCCGAGGAGGAGAGCCGCCGCCAGGCCAGCGAGGAGCGGCTGGTCATGGCGCAGGAGCTGCACGACGTGCTGGCGCACAACATCTCGCTCATCCACGTGCAGGCCTCGACCGCGCTGCACCTCATCGACGACCATCCCGAGCAGGCCAGGACGGCCCTCGCGACCATCAAGGCCGCCTCCAAGGAGGTGCTGGGCGAGATGCGCTCGGTGCTCGACGTGCTGCGCGAGGGCGCGCCGCGCTCCCCCACGGCCGGGCTCGACCGGCTGGACGAGCTGATCGGGCGCTCCGGGCTGGAGGTGGAGCTGGAACGGACCGGCTCGCGGCCGCTGCCGACCTCCGTGGAGCGGGCCGCGTACCGGATCGTGCAGGAGTCGCTGACGAACGCCGCCCGCCACGCCCCCGGCTCGGCGGTCACCGTGCGGCTGGACTACGGCGAGCACGAGCTGGCCATCAGGGTGAGCGACACCGGCGCGACCGGGCCGGCCGTCCTGTCCGGCTCGGGCAGCGGCAACGGCATCCCCGGCATGCGCGAGCGGGCCGCCGCGCTCGGCGGCTCGCTCGTCGCCGGCCCCGCAGGAACGGGCTTCCAGGTGGAGGCCCTGCTGCCCCTACCCGAGGAGACGACCCCATGATCAAGGTGCTGCTGGCCGACGACCAGGCGCTGGTCCGCGCGGGCTTCAAGGCGCTGCTGGACGCCCAGCCGGACATGACCGTGGTGGCCGAGGCGGGCGACGGGGCCGAGGCGGTGCGGCTGGCGGAGCGGCACGGACCCGACGTGGTCCTCATGGACATCCGGATGCCCGGCACCGACGGCCTGACCGCCACCCGCCGGATGCCGGAGGGGCCGCGGATCATCATCCTGACCACGTTCGAGCTGGACGAGTACGTCTTCGAGGCCCTGCGCGGCGGCGCCAGCGGCTTCCTGGTCAAGGACACCGAGCCCGCCGAGCTCATCCAGGCCGTCCGGGTGGTGGCGGCCGGGGAGGCGCTGCTGTCGCCCAGCGTGACCCGCCGCCTGATCGCCGAGTACGCCAGCCGCGCCAAGGAACCGGTCGCCGCGGACGGCCTCGACCAGCTCACCGAGCGCGAGCGGGAGGTGCTGGCCCTGGTCGGCACCGGCATGACGAACGACGAGATCGCCGCCAGGCTCTTCATGTCGCCGGCCACGGCGAAGACCCACGTCAGCCGGACGATGATGAAGCTGCACGCCCGCGACCGGGCGCAGCTCGTCGTCATCGCCTACGAGTCGGGCCTGGTGCGGCCGGGCTGGCTCTAAATTCGGTTGATCCACTCGCCCGCCCCAGGCCATCGTCGGAGGATGCGGCGTTCCTATGACGATCTCGTCCACGAGGCGAGCACGGTCTCCGTGGACGGTTGGGACTTCTCCTGGCTCGACGGCCGGGCCACCGAGGAACGGCCCTCCTGGGGCTACTCCCGGCTGCTCGCCGGGCGGCTGGCGGCCTCGCGGGCCGCGCTCGACCTGCAGACGGGCGGCGGCGAGGTGCTGGCGGAGGTGCCCGCGCTGCCGCCGGTGGCCGTGGCCACCGAGTCGTGGCCGCCCAACCTGCGGCTGGCCGCCTCCCGGCTGGGCCCGCGCGGCGGCCGGGTGGTGGCCGCCGCTGACGACGGCCCGCGCCTGCCGTTCGGCGACGGCGTCTTCGACCTGGTGACGAGCCGGCATCCGGTGCACACGCCGTGGGCGGAGATCGCCCGGGTGCTGCGCCCCGGCGGATCCTTCTTCTCGCAGCAGGTCGGACCGCGCACCGCCGGGGAGCTGGCCGAGTGGTTCCTCGGGCCGTACGACCGCTGGACGCGCGAGCCGTCGCTGGCCAGGGAGGAGGCCGAGGCCGCCGGCCTGGAGGTCGTCGACCTGCGCTCGGAGCGGCTGCGCATGGAGTTCTTCGACATCGGCGCGGTGATCTACTTCCTGCGCAAGGTGATCTGGATCGTGCCGGGCTTCTCGCCCGGGCGGTACGCGGACAGGCTGCGCGCCCTGCACGACCGCATCGAGGCCGAGGGCCCGTTCGTGGCCCATTCCGCCCGGTTCCTCATCGACGCGCGCAACCCCTAAACGTCACGAACCGTACGACATCTGTCACTGGCCGCGTCCGCCGGACGGGTCTACCGTCAGGGGTATGCGATCCGGCGGGGAGCGCGTCCCCTGAGCGCCCAGGCCGCCGCCCTGCTCGCCGGCGGGGTGGCCGCGGGCCTGGTGGCGGGCACCGCGACGTGCGCCGCCACCCAGGGCGGCCTGCTCGTGGGCCTGGTCGGCCGGGGCGGCGACCGGGCCGCGGTCGGGTGGTTCCTGGCCGGGCGGCTGGTCTCGTACGCGGCGGCCGGGGCGCTGCTCGGGCTGCTCGGCTCGGCCGTCAGCCTGCCGCCGCCGGCGCGCGCGGCGCTGCTCGTCGCGGCGGGCGCCGTGGTGATCGGGTTCGCGGTCCGGATGTTGCGGCGCGGGCACTGCGCCGCCCAGGAGGCCGGCGACGTCCCCCGGCTCAAGGCGCCGCTGCTCGGCGCGGCCACCGTCCTCGTGCCGTGCGGGATGACGCTCGGCATGGAGATGATCGCGGTCTCCAGCGGCTCGCCGCTCGCCGGGGCGGCGGCCATGACGGGGTTCGTGCTCGGCACCGCGCCCGCGTTCGCGCTGCTCGGCTACGTGCTGCGCCGCGTCTCCCGCACCCGGCTGGCGAGGGTCGCCGGGGTCGTCGCGATCGCCGCCGGGCTGTGGACCGCGGGGACCGGGCTCAACCTGGCCGGCTGGCTGCCCGCCGCCGCCCCCGCGACCGTCCCGGCCACGGGCCTCACCGTCGGCCCCGCCACGGAACCCGGCACCGCCCCTGGGGCCGGAACCGGGACGGGACCGGGGGCCGGGACCGGGGCCGGGCCTGTGGTCGTGACCGTGTGGGCCACCCGCACCGGCTACCGCCCGGCCATGGTGACGGCCGCGGCGGGCGTGCCGGTCGAGATCGTCTTCAAGGTGGCCGAGCCGGGCTGCACCGGCACCGTCGTCATCGCCGGCCGCGACGTCGCGCTCCCGGCCACCGTCCGCCTGCCGCCGCAGCCGCGCGGCACCCTCCGCTACGCCTGCGGCATGGGCATGTACACCGGTTTTCTCGACTTCCGGTGACCCCAGCCGCGCGTTGTCGGCGATTACGGTTCGCGATCGGGCGATCACGTGCCACCCTGTGGCCTATGGCCTGGCAAGGAGAGGTGGCGGCGCCCGCCGTACCGGCGCCGCGGATGGGCGAGGAGCCCGAGTTGCTGACCGCCGCGTGCACGGGCGACCCGCGGGCCGCGCACCGGCTCGGCAAGCTCTACGCCCAGCACGGCGACCGCGTGTCCGCCAAGCACTGGTGGGAGCTGGCCGCCGCGGCGGGAAACGTCGACAGCGCCTTCAACCTCGGCGTCTGGCACGAGAAACACGGCAGCCTCGTGGAGGCCGTCACCTGGTACGAGAGCGCCGCCGTCGCCGGCGACGCCGAGGCCGCCGCCAACCTGGCGACGCTGCTGCTGGAGCAGCGCGGCGACGTCGAGGCCGCCCGGCGCTGGTACGAGAGCGCCGCCACGGGCGGCTCCCGCGTGGCCGCCCGCCGCCTGGCGCTGGTCTGCGAGGACGCCGGCGAGCAGGCCGCGGCGCGCGAGTGGCACCGCAGGGCGGCGGCGGCCGGCGACACGGCCTCCGCCCACGACCTGGGCTTCCTGGCGTACGCGGCGGGCGAGGACGAGGAGACCGTGCGCTGGTGGGAGTCGGCCGCCCGGGGCGGGCACGTGGAGTCGGCCTACTGCATGGGCCTCTACCTCGACGCCTGCGGCGACCCCGAGGGCGCCGAAGCCTACTACCGGCTGGCCGCGCGGAGCGAGCATCCTGGCGCGGCCTCCTGGCTGGGCGGCATCGCGCTGTCCCGGGGCGACCTCCGCACCGCGCGCGCCTGGTACGAGCGGGCCGCGAACGCCGGCCGGGCCGAGGACCAGCGCATGGCCGGTTTCGTCTGCGTGGAGCTGGGCGAGACCGCCGCGGCCGGCCACTGGTTCGGCCGGGCGGCGGCGGGCGGCGACGCCGAGGCCGCCTTCACCTACGGCCTGCTGCTCATCGCCGAGTTCGGCGACCTGGCCGGCGGCCGCCACTGGTTCAGGCAAGCGGCGCAGGCCGGTCACCGCGAGGCGGCGGTCGAGCTGGGCGGGCTGCTGACGGCCTCGGGCGAGCCGGCCGAGGCGCACCAGTGGCTGTCGGACCCGCCGCCGCCCGTCTGGGCCCGCCCGGCGGAGCCCGAGCTGGCCGCGCGGGCCGAGCTGGCCGCCGCCGCGACCGGGCGGCGGGGCGGCGAGGCGCTCGACGCGGGCGAGCTGACCGAGATCCTCGCCACCTGGGACCTCATGACCCGGCCGCTGCACGACCATTCCGACGTGGTGAGCTGGCTCGTGCGGCGCACCGCGGCGCACCGCAGCGCGATCGAGCACCTGGCGTCGGTGCGGGGCACGCTGCTGCGGCCGGGCGCCGCGCCGTGGCCGAGCCCGGCGGAGGTCCAGCACGTCCTGGCCACCGCCCGCGACCTGCGCGGGCGGCTCGGCCTGGAGTGAGCGGGCGGCGCTACAGCACTTCGGAGAGCGGCGTGTAGGCCAGGTTCAGCGCCTCGGCGACCGGCTGGTTCGTCAGCAGGCCGGCGTGCGTGTTGAGCCCGGCGGCGAGCGCCGGGTCGGCCCGCAGGGCCTCGCGCCAGCCGAGGTTGGCCAGCTTGACCGCGTACGGGAGGGTGGCGTTGGTGAGGGCGTGGGTGGAGGTGTGGGCCACCGAGCCCGGCATGTTGGCCACGCAGTAGAAGACCGACCCGTGCACCTGGTAGGTGGGCTCGGCGTGCGTGGTCGGCCGCGAGTCCTCGAAGCAGCCGCCCTGGTCGATGGCGATGTCCACCAGCACCGAGCCCTGCTTCATGCGGCTGACCAGGTCGTTGGAGACCAGCGTCGGGGCCTTGGCGCCGGGGATCAGCACCGCGCCGATCACCAGGTCGGCCTGGAGGACCTCCTGCTCGATGGCGTACCGGGTGGAGACGAGCGTCTTCAGCCGGCCCTGGTAGATCGCGTCGATCTGGCGGAGCCGGTCGATGTTGGTGTCGAGGACGGTGACCTCGGCGCCCATGCCGACCGCGATCTGCGCGGCGTTGAGCCCGGACACGCCGCCGCCGATGACGACGACCTTCGCCGGGGCCACGCCGGGCACGCCGCCGGGCAGGATGCCGCGCCCGCCGTTGAAGCGCATGAGGTTGTAGGCCCCCACCTGCGGCGCGAGCCGCCCGGCGACCTCCGACATCGGGGCGAGCAGCGGCAGGGCGTTGCCGACCTGGACGGTCTCGTACGCGATGCCGGTCGTCCCCGCCGACAGCAGGGCGTCGGTGCACGGCCGGGAGGCCGCGAGGTGCAGGTAGGTGAACAGCACGAGCCCTTCGCGGAGCCGGTGGTACTCCTCCGCGATCGGCTCCTTGACCTTGAGCACCATGTCCGCCTCGGCCCAGACGGCGTCGGCGCCGTCGAGGACCTTCGCGCCGGCGGACAGGTACTCCTCGTCGGTGATGTGCGAGCCGAGGCCGGCACCACTCTGCACCATGACGTCGTGGCCGTTGCGTACCAGCTCGTGGACGCCTGCGGGTGTGACGGCCACGCGGTACTCGTGGTTCTTGACCTCGGCAGGGACGCCGATTTTCATGGCGGTGCATCCTTTCGGGTACCGGCACGCCGTCGTGCCGGGCTGAGGGGTGTCAGATGCGGGCCCACGCCTCGGTGAGGACGCCACGAAGGATGGAGCCGATCTCCTCGAACTCCTGCGGACCCGCGATCAGCGGGGGAGCGAGCTGGATGACGGGGTCGCCGCGGTCGTCGGCGCGGCAGTAGAGGCCGGCGTCGAACAGCGCCTTGGACAGGAAGCCGCGCAGCAGCCGCTCGGACTCGGCGGCGTCGAAGGTCTGCTTGGTGGCCTTGTCCTTGACGAGCTCGATACCCCAGAAGTAGCCGGAGCCGCGCACGTCGCCGACGATGGGCAGGTCGCGCAGGTCGTCGAGGGTCTGGCGGAACAGCGGCTCGTTCCTGGTCACGTGGCCGAGCAGGTCCTCGCGCTCGAAGATGTCGAGGTTGGCGATGGCGACGGCGGCCGAGACGGGGTGGCCGCCGAAGGTGTAGCCGTGGGCGAACATGGTGTCGCCGTCCTTGAACGGCTCGAACAGTCGCTCGTGCGCGATCATCGCGCCGATGGGCGAGTAGCCGCTGGTCAGGCCCTTGGCGCAGGTGATGATGTCGGGCACGTAGTCGAACTTCTGGCCGCCGAACATGGTGCCGAGGCGGCCGAAGGCGCAGATGACCTCGTCGGAGACGAGCAGGACGTCGTACTCGTCGCAGATCTCGCGCAGCCGCTGGAAGTAGCCGGGGGGCGGCGGGAAGCAGCCGCCGGCGTTCTGGACGGGCTCGGCGAAGACGGCGGCCACGGTGTCGGGGCCTTCCATCTCGATGGCGCGGGCCACGCGGTCGGCCGCCCAGATGCCGTACTCCTCGGGGGTCATGCCCGGGACGCCGGTGATCTCGTCGGCGCGGTAGTGGTTGGTGTTGGGGACGCGGACCGAGCCGGGCACCAGGGGCTCGAACATCTGCTTGAACGCGGGGATGCCGGTGATCGACAGCGCGCCCTGCGGGGTGCCGTGGTAGGCGATCTGGCGGCTGATGACCTTGTGCTTGAGCGGCTTGCCGACGAGCTTGTAGTACTGCTTGGCGAGCTTCCACGCGGTCTCGACGGCCTCGCCGCCGCCGGTGGTGAAGAAGACCCGGTTGAGCTCGCCGGGGGTCTGCGCGGCCAGGCGCTCGGCCAGTTCGGCGGCCTTGGGGTGGGCGTAGGACCACAGAGGGAAGAAGGCCAGCTCCTGGGCCTGCTTGGCGGCGGCCTCGGCCAGCTCCTGGCGGCCGTGGCCGACCTGGACGACGAAGAGCCCTGCCAGGCCGTCGAGGTAGCGCTTGCCGTGGATGTCGTAGATGTAGGACCCCTCACCGCGGACGATGGTCGGGATCTCGGACTGTTCGTAGGCGCTGTGCCTGGTGAAGTGCAACCAAAGGTGGTCTTGCGCGGCCTTAAGGACGTCGTGTTCCGGCTGCGTCATGGCTATCTTCCCTCGTCTCTCAGCTAGCCCAAGTTTGCCTGCTCACCGATCGTTTGCCAAGCGAATCGGTCGTAGCAGTGTGCAGGAAAATCGGGATCCGCATCATCACCATGTAACGGCAACGAAATCCGCATGTAGATTAACGCGCGGAAGCGTGTCCGTTTCGCCCCATTTACGAGGGTGCGTCCCAGCTAGGCGGGCGGATGTGATCCAATGAGACGCAAACTGTCCAGCTTCGACGAAGAACAACCCCCGGGGGAGCCTCCCAGTGACTCCAGACCAGATCGAGAGCGCCGTCGCCGCCGCGATGCCCCAGACCGTGGAGGACCTCAAGCGGCTGGCCGCCATCCCCTCCGTCGCGTTCCCCGGGCACCCGGAGGAGCCCGTGCTCGCCGCCGCCGCGGTGACGGAGGAACTCCTCCGCTCGACCGGCCTGCCGCGCGTGCAGCAGGTCGCCGTCGAGGGCAGCTTCCCCGCCGTCTACGCCGAGGCCCCCGCCCCGCCCGGCGCCCCCACCGTGCTGCTGTACGCGCACTACGACGTGCAGCCCGCCGGCGACCCGGCCGCCTGGCGCACTCCCCCGTTCGAGCCGACCCTCATCGACGGCCGCCTCTACGGCCGCGGCACCGCCGACGACAAGTCCGGCGTGATGTCGCACGTCGCCGCCCTGCGCGCGTTCCGCGGCCGGTTCCCGGTCGGGATCAAGGTCATCGTCGAGGGCCAGGAGGAGTACGCGGGCGAGCGCCTGGAGGCGTTCGTCGAGCGCAACCCCGAACTGCTGCGCGCCGACGCCATCGTGGTCGCCGACACCGGCAACCCGCGCGTCGGCGACCCGGCCGTGACGACCTCGCTCCGCGGCATGGCCGCCTTCACCGTCGAGGTCCGCACGCTGCGCGAGCCCGTCCACAGCGGCTCGGCCGGCGGCGCCGCCCCCGACGCGCTGGCCGCCCTCATGCGGATGCTGACCGCGCTGCACGACGACAACGGCGACATCCGCGTCCCCGGGCTGCCGCGGGGCTCGTTCCTCGGCCAGGGGCCGTCGGAGGAGGAGTTCAGGAAGACGGCGGGGGTGCTCGACGGGGCGTCCCTCGTCGGCTCCGGCTCCCTCGCCGACCGCCTGTGGTCGTCCTACGCCATCACCGTCACCGGCCTCGACGTGCCGACGGTGGCGCAGGCGATCAACGCGGTGCAGCCGGCGGCGCGGGCCCGCGTGACGGTCCGCGTCCCGCCGGCCGGCGACCCGAAGACGACCGTGAACGCCGTCGTCGAGTTCCTGCGCCAGGTGACCCCGTGGGGCGTGCAGGTGGGCTTCGGCGACTTCACCGTGGGCTCCGGCTTCCAGGCCGACTCGGGCGGCGCCGCCCGCGCCGCGCTCAACCGGGCCATGGAGCGCGCCTTCGGCCGCCCGCCGCGCGACGTCGGCGCGGGCGGCTCCATCCCGCTGGTGAACACGCTGCTCAAGCAGTTCCCCGCGGCGGAGATCCTGCTGTTCGGCGCCGAGGACGAGGACGCCGGCTGCCACGCCCCCAACGAGCGGGTCGACCTGGAGGAGCTGCGCAAGGTCGCCACCGCCGAGGCCCTGTTCCTGCAGGAGCTCGGCTCGGCCTGACCTCCTCAGCCGCCTGACGACCCGGAGGGATTCTCCGCCAGCAGCTCCGTGTGGGCGGGCTGGAGGCCCTCCGGGAGGTCGCCGGGGTCGCACCAGCGGGCCTCCAGGATCTCCAGGGGGTCGAGCCTCAGCGTGCCGCCCGTCAGGACGGCCTCGTAGGCGACCTCGGCGCGGAGGGCGTAGCCGCTGCGCACCCGGAGCAGCCGGCCCACGCGCACGTCCAGGCCGGTCTCCTCGCGCACCTCGCGCCGGACGGTCTCCTCGAACGTCTCCCCCCGCCTGGCGTAGCCCGTGGGGAAGCCCCACGGGCGGCTCTCCGGCCACAGCCGGTGGCGCAGCACGAGCAGCCGCCCCTCGCCGTCCCGTACCAGGCCGGTGACGCCGACCATGAACGTGGCGTGCGTGAGCCACACCAGCCGCCACCGCAGCCGGCCGCCCAGCATCCTCCACACGCGGGCGAGAAGCCGTGTCACCGCGCTCCTTTCCTTCTCTCTCGACGGTCTTGTGCGACATAGTGTCGCGTCATGGACTGGAGCGGGTGGCACGACGAGTACGACCGGCCGGGTTCACCGCTCGCGCGGCGGCTGGCGGTGGTCCAGGAGCGCGTCAGGGCGGCGCTGGACACGGCGCCCGCCGGGCCGCTGCGGGTGGTCAGCATGTGCGCGGGCCAGGGACGCGACCTCGTTCCCGTGCTGGCGCAGCACCCCCGGCGCGACGACGTACGGGCGCGGCTGGTGGAGCTGGACCCCGCCAACTGCGACCTCGCGCGGAGCGCCGCCGCGGCCGCCGGGCTCGGCCAGGTCGAGGTGGTCGAAGGGGACGCCTCCCTGGTCGATCGGTACGCGGACCTGGCCCCGGCGGACCTCGTCCTCGCCTGCGGCCTCTTCGGCAACATCAGCGACGACGACGTCCGGCGGACCATCGGCTTCTTCCCCCAGTTGTGCGCGCAGGGCGGCACGGTCGTCTGGACCCGGCACCGCGAGGAGCCCGACCTGGTGCCGCGGATGCGGACGTGGTTCGAGGAGAACGGCTTCGCCCTGGAGTGGGTGTCGCCGCCGGACGCCGGGTTCGGGGTCGGCGCGCACCGCTTCACCGGGAGCCCGCGGCCGCCGGCGGCCGGGGAGCGCATGTTCGGTTTCCTCGGTCGTGACCGGCTGCGCAGATGAAGTTGCGCATCACCGCACCGGGAGGTCGTAGACGCGGCGGACGCTGCTGCCGAGCCGCCGCAGGTCGGTCCCGTACACGTGCACGGAGACGCCGACCTCGGAGCTGGTGTTGACCACCTTGTGGATGTCGCCGGGCGGCGCGAAGCCGCTGACCTCGCCCGGCCGGTTGCCGGTCCGGCCGAGCTCGCGCAGGTGGTCGCCCATGTCCCCGTAGAGGGTCTCGTGCTCGATGCCGCTCAGGACGCCGAACGCGCACCAGGACACGTGGTCGTGGATCACGGTGACCTGGCCGGGCCGCCACACGACGCCGACGATCGAGAAGCCCTCCTCGGCGTGGAGCAGGTGGGAGGCGTACGTGTCGGGCCTGCCCGCCCGCTCCTCCGGCGTGAGCAGGCCGGGGCCGGGCAGGCGCTCGCGCAGCACGCCGGCGGCGGCGTACGCGGTGTGCCTGAGGTCCAGGCCCCGGGCCACGACGGCGGAGATGCCGCTGACGAGCGGTTCCAGGCCGGGCCTGGCGACTGGAGTGGCGGCGACGTCCATGGTTGTCCTTCGGGAGAGCGGACGGTGGTCCTTCCGTCTCCACAGTGCTACGGCCCGTATCGATAGGTCCAACAGAAGTCTTCTGGCTCATCCATAGATATGGTTGATGAATGCTCGATGTCGTCCGCCTGCGCGTCCTCCTCGCGGTCGCCCGCAAGGGCTCGGTCACCGCCGCCGCCAAGGAGCTGCACTACTCCCAGCCGTCGGTGAGCCACCACCTGGCCCGGCTGGAGGCCGAGACCGGGGCCCGGCTGGTGCAGCGCGTGGGCCGGGGCATCAGGCTGACCGAGGCCGGGTGGCTGCTCGCCGAGCGCGCCGCCGAGATCGTCGGCCGGCTCGACGACGCCGCCGAGGAACTGGCCGCCCACGTGGGCCTGCGCTCCGGCCGGGTGCGGCTGACCGCCTTCCCCTCCTCGCTCGGGACGTTCGTCCCGCGGGCCGTCACGGCCCTCAAGACCGGCCATCCCGGCCTCCGGCTCGACCTCACCGAGGCGGAGCCGCCGCAGGCGCTGCGGCTGCTGCGCGCCGGCCGCGCCGACGTGGCCGTGATCTTCCGCTACGACGACACCGCCCCCGAGGAACGCGGCCTCACCATGATCCCGCTCATGGACGACCCCAGCTACCTGGTCGCCGACCGCCCCGTGGACGGCGACCTGGCGGCGCACGCCGACGCCTCCTGGATCGCCGGCTGCGACCGCTGCCGCAGCCACCTCCTCGACGTGTGCGCCAGGGCGGGCTTCGCCCCGCGCGTCTCGTTCACCAGCGACGACATCGTGGCCGTCCAGGCGCTGGTGGCCTCCGGTCTCGGCCTCACCATGCTGCCCGGCCTCGCCCTGCGCGCCCACCGGCATCCGGGCGTCGAGGTCGCCGAGATCCCCGGCTCGACCCGGCACGTCTACGCCGCCGTCCACGGCGAGCCGCCCCACCCGCCGCCCACCGAGGCGCTGCTCCACGCGCTGCGGAAAAGTCTTTGACACCCTTCTTACGATGCTCGTATGCCTGACCTCCCCACTCTCGCGCTGTTCTGCGCGTTCACGCTCGGTCTGCTCGTGGTGCCGGGGCCCGCGGTCCTCTACATCGTCACCCGCACCGTCGCCCAGGGCCGGAGCGCGGGGCTGATCTCCGTGCTGGGCGTGCACGCCGGATCGGTCGTGCACGTGGCCGCGGCGGCGCTCGGGCTCAGCGCGCTGCTGGCCGCCTCCGCCACCGCCTACACCGTGGTCAAGTGGGGCGGCGTCGCCTACCTCGTCTGGCTCGGCGTGCGCAACCTCGTCCGGCGCGGGGGCGGCGGCGAGGAGGCCGTGGAGCTGCGGGTGCAGTCGAAGCGGCGGCTGTTCTGGGAGGGGGTCGTGGTCAACGTGCTCAACCCGAAGACGGCGATCTTCTTCCTGGCGTTCCTGCCGCAGTTCACCACCGCCGCCGCGCCCATCGGGCCGCAGATCCTCCTGCTCGGGCTGCTGTGGATCGTGCTCGGCATGGCCTCCGACGGCACCTACGCGATGCTCGCCTCGGCCCTGGCCGGGCGGCTGCGGGCCTCCGCGCGGGTACAGCGCCGGCTGGAGGTGGGCAGCGGGCTCGTCTACCTCGGGCTGGCGGCCTGGCTCACGACCGAGAAGGCGTGAGGGCCGGGGCTCAGGCTTCGCCTGCCTCGACGATCTCCCGCGCCCACCGGTAGTCCGCCTTCCCGGCCGGCGAGCGGACCATCCGGTCCACGAAGGCGTACGAGCGCGGCACCTTGTACCCCGACAGCCGCGTGCGGCAGTGCGCGTCCAGCTCCGCCGCCGTGAGCTCCGCCCCCGGCCGCGGCTCGACGACCGCCGCCACCCGGTTGCCCCAGCGCTCGTCAGGCACCCCGGTCACCACCGCGTCGAACACGCCGGGATGGCCCTTGAGCACCGCCTCGACCTCCTCGGGGAACACCTTCTCGCCGCCGGTGTTGACGCACTGCGAGCCGCGCCCGAACACGTTGACCGTGCCGTCGGGATCGACGGTGGCGAGGTCGCCGGTGAGCAGCCAGCGGGTGCCCTGCTCGTCGGTGACGAACGTGCGGGCGGTCTTCCCGGGGTCGTTGTAGTAGCCGAACGCGACCCGCCCCGACCTCGCGACGGTGCCGAGCGCGCCGGAGCCGGGCTCGACCGGACGGCCCGCGTCGTCCAGCACGGCCAGCCGGACCACCGCGTTCGGCTGGTAACGCAGGCCCTTCTCGGGCGAGGACCCGGCGACGGCGGAGGCGGTGTAGCCGGACTCGGTGGAGCCGAAGTTGTCGAGGATCATGACGTTCGGCAGGAGCTCCTGGAGGCGGTCGCGGACCGCGCCCGACAGGATGGCGCCCGTCGAGCTGACCACGAACAGCGACGACACGTCGTACGAGCCCGCGGCCAGCGCCTCGGCGAGCGGCCTGGCCATGGCGTCGCCGGTGATGTTCACGGTCAGCACCCGCTCGCGCTCGACGGCCCGCCACACCTCGTCGGGGTCGAACTTGCGGACGTACACCATGGTCCCGCCCATGCACCAGGTGATGAACGTGGCCATCTGCGCCGCCCCGTGCATGAGCGGCGGCACGGCCATCATCGTCATCGGCCCGGCCTTGACCGCCGCGTCGATGACCTCCTGAGGGGTGGCCCGCGGCTCGCCGCCCGGGTTGCCGCCGCCGAAGCCGAAGAACAGGTCCTCGACCCGCCACATCGCGCCCTTGGGCATGCCGGTGGTGCCGCCGGTGTAGATGATGTACACGTCCTGGCCGGAGCGCGGCGGGAAGCCGCGTTCCGGCTTGCCGCGTTCCAGCGCGGCCTCGTACGTCACCGCCGAGCCGATCGACGGCGGCCCGCCGACCGCGATCAGGTGCTCCAGCAGCGGCGCCTCGCCCGCGACGGCGGCGACGCGCGGCTCGAACTCGACGTCGTAGACCAGCGCCCGGATGTCGGAGTCCCGGTAGAGGTAGAGCAGCTCGGACTCGACGTAGCGGTAGTTGACGTTGATCGGCACGGCCCTGAGCTTCAGCGCGGCCAGCATCCCGGCGACGTACGGCAGCCCGTTGTAGAGCTGGAGCCCCACGTGCTCGCCGGCGCGGACGCCGAGGCCGTCGAGGTAGTGGGCGAGCCGGTTGGCCTCGGCGTCCAGCTCGGCGTAGGTGCGGCGGTCGGCGTCGCAGATCATCGCGACGCGGTCGGGGATCGCGTCCGCCAGCCCTTCGAACAGGTCCGCGTGGTTGAACTCCATCAGAGTTTCTCCCGTCCGACGATCCACATGGCGAAGAACTGGGCGCCGCCGCCGTAGGCGTGGCCGAGCGCGGTGCGGGCGCCGTCCACCTGGTGCTCGCCGGCCCGGCCGCGCACCTGCTGGGCGGCCTCGGCGAACCTGATGAGCCCGGACGCGCCGATCGGGTTGCTGGACAGCACCCCGCCGGAGGCGTTCCAGGGGATGTCGCCGTCGAGGGCGGTCGCGCCCGACTCGGTGAGCTTCCAGCCCTCCCCCTCGGCGCAGAAGCCGAGGTTCTCCAGCCACATGGGCTCGTACCAGGAGAAGGGCACGTAGACCTCGGCCACGTCGAGCTGTCGTCGCGGGTCGGTGACGCCGGCCTGCCGGTAGACGTCGGCGGCGCAGTCCTTGCCCGCCTGCGGGCTGACAGTGTCGCGGTCGGCGCGGAAGATCGGCTCGGAGCGCATGGCGGTGCCGTGCACCCAGGCGGGCGTGCCGGTGACGGCCGACTCGGCGGCGAGCACCATGGCGCAGGCGCCGTCGCTGGACGGGCAGGTCTCCAGGTAGCGGATCGGCTCCCAGAGCATCGGCGTGGACTCGACCATCTTCTGGTCGATGCCGGGGATCTTGAGGTGCGCGTACGGGTTCTTCAGCGCGTTGAGCCGGTCCTTGACGGCGACGAGCGTGCCGATGTGGCCGGGCGCGCCGGTCCTGCGCATGTACTCGCGGATGTGCGGCGCGAAGTAGCCGCCCGCCCCGACCACGAGCGAGGCGCTGAACGGCAGGTGCGTGGACAGCGCCCAGGTGGCGTTGGACTCCGACTGCTTCTCGAAGGCCACGACCAGTACCCGCTCGTGCACGCCGCCCTGGATGAGCGAGGCGCCGACGAGCGCGGTGGAGCCGCCGACGCTGCCCGCGGTGTGGACCCGCGTCACCGGCTTGCCGGCCGCGCCGAGCGCGTCGGCCAGGTACGCCTCCGGCATCATCACGCCCTCGAACAGGTCCGGCGCCTTGCCGATGACGACGGCGTCGATGTCCTTGAACGTGAGCCCGGCGTCCTCCAGGGCCCGCACCGCGGCCTCGCGCACCAGCCCGGCGATCGAGACGTCGTGGCGGCGGGTCGTGTAGTGCGTCTGCCCGACGCCGATGACCGCACAGCGGTTGCCCATCTCAGCCCTCCAGGACGGTGACGAGGTTGTGCTGCAGGCAGGGGCCGCCGGCGGCGTGCGCGACGGTCCGGTGGTTGCGGCCGTCGAGGATGCGCGCCGCGGCCTCGCCGATGCGGATGAGGCCGGTGGCCATGACGGGGTTGGCGGCGAGCGGGCCGCCGGAGGGGTTGACGACGGTGTCGCCGGTCAGCTCCAGCGCCTCGCGCAGGATGATCTCCTCGTGCGCGAACTGGGCGTGCAGCTCGGCCACCTCGACGGGGCCCTTGCCGACCCCCGCGGCTCGTGCGGCGTCGGCCGCGGAGACCGACCGGGCGAGGTCCCGCATCCCCAGGTAGTGGGGCTCGATGCGGTGGGCGAGGCCCCTGATGTAGGCGGGGCTGGAGGTGAGGCGGCCCGCGAGGTCGCCGGCGGCCAGCACGACCGCCGCCGCGCCGTCCGTGACGGGCGGGGCCACGAGGCCGTCCCCTTCGGGATCGGGCAGGTCCAGCGCGTACGGGTTCGCCCGCCCGTCCGCCCGGCTGCGGCGCACGATCTCGTCCAGCTCCTCGCGCTCCGCGCCGAGGGCGGCGGCCTGGAGCCCGGCGTAGGAGAGCTGGTCGAGGCCGAGCGGCGCCAGATAGTACGGGTCGAGCTGCAACGTCATGATGGTGCGCAGGTCGCCGAGCGAGGTCTTGCCGAACCCGTACACGAGGGCCGAGTCGATGTCGCCGTGCTGGAGGCGCACCCATGCCTCGTACAGCGCCCAGGCGGCGTCCATCTCGACGTGGCTCTCGGAGATCGGCGGCCAGGCGGCCAGCGCGTCGAGGGCCGAGACGAACGAGAACGGCGCGCCCGCCAGGTAGTCGCAGCTCCCGGAGCAGGTGAAGCCGAACCGGGTGAGCCCGGTGCGCTCCTTGACCTCGTTGATGACGGGCAGGATCAGCTCGGGCTCGCTGAGCCCGGTGTCGTGGCCGGTGTGCCGCGTCTGCGCGAACGCGACGATCGCAACGTCTCTCATGACAGCTCCACGTCGGGCTCGCCGGTGGGGGCGAACCAGCGGATGTTCGCCATGGACGCCGTGCGCTCGCTCTCGGGCACCCACACGGCCCGCACCCGCATGCCCTGCCGCACCTCGTGCGCGGGCACGCCGGCGACCAGCGCGATCATCGGGAGGTCGGCCCCGTCGAGCAGGATGTACGCCGACACGAAGGGCACCTCGGGCGCCCGCGGGTCGGGCAGGTTGTTGATGGCGAACGTGGTGATCGTCCCGGTGTCGGGCAGTTCGAGGGTGTCCGGGATGGGGCCTCCGCACTCGGGGCAGAACGTCCGGTACGGCACGTACACCTTCGCGCACCGCTCGCAGCGCCCGCCGAGCAGCACGCCGCGCTCCACGCCCGCCAGGAACACCCCCAGCGAGCCGCCCGCCCGCAGCCGGTACTCCGCCCGCACCGGGGAGACGATCCTCGTGACCTCGGGGGCGAAGTGCCGGATGTCGGTGATGTGACCGGTGGGCCGCTCCCGCCACACCGGCCGGACGCGCATCCCGGTCCGCATCGCCTTGGGGTGCTCGGGGACGACGGCGTGCACGAGCGCCGTGTCCGCGCCGTCGAGCGCGATCAGCGCCCAGGCGAAGGGGACGTCCACCGGGTGGGCGCCGAGCGGCTCCCCCACCCACGTCCAGGTGGTGACCGTGCCGGCCGGGCCGACCTCGACGTACTCGTCGGTGACGGGGTCGCCGGTGGCGGGGTCGTACTCCAGGGGCGGCACCAGCACGCGGCCCTCGCCCGTGCGCACGCCGACGATGCGGCGCTCGCGCAGCTCGGTGAGGAAGCGGCCGACCACCGGACCGGTCGAGCGGGTGTAACCGCCGGGGAACTCCAGGACGTGCTGAGCGACCAGCGGATCAGATGGCACGGTCGTGTCCCTCCCAGTACGGGTCGCGGAGCTTGCGTTTGAGCAGCTTGCCGTTCGGTTCGCGGGGCATCTCGGCGATGAAGTCGACCGTTCTCGGCCACTTCATGCGGGCCAGCCGGCCCTCCAGGGAGGCCAGCAGCTCGGCGGCGAGCGCGGGGCCCGGCTCGGCCCCGGGCGCGGGCTCGACGACGGCCTTGATCTGCTCGCCCCACTCCTCGTCCGGGATGCCGAACACGGCCACGTCCGCGACCTTGGGGTGGATCATGAGCTCGTTCTCGATCTCGGCGGGGTAGATGTTCGCGCCGCCCGAGATGATCATGTCGGCCTTGCGGTCGCAGAGGAAGAGGAAGCCGTCCTCATCGAGGTAGCCGATGTCGCCGACGGTGAAGAAGTCCTTGAGGCGGTTGGCGGCGGTCTTGTCCGGGTCGCCCTTGTACTCGAACGAGGCGCCGAGCATCTTCATGTAGATCGTGCCCGGGGTGCGGGCCGGGACCGGCTCGCCCTGCTCGTCCACGATGAGCAGCTCGCTGATGGGCCAGGCCGTGCCGACCGTGCCCGGGTGCGCCTTCCAGCCCTCGGGGGTGGCGAGGGTGCCGCCGCCCTCGGTGGCCGCGTAGTACTCGTACACGCAGTCGCCCCACCACTCCAACATCGCCCATTTCACCGGGACGGGACAGGGGGCGGCGGCGTGGATCATCCAGCGGAGCGAGGACAGGTCGTACGCGCGCCGCGTCTCCTCAGGCAGGGCGAGCAGCCGCTTGAAGTGCGTCGGCACCATGTGGGAGCTGGTGACGCGGTGCCGCTCGCACAGGCGCAGCAGTTCCTCGGCGTCGAAGCGGTCCATGTAGACGAGCGTGTGGCCCATGTGCAGGGCGGTGCCGCCGAACTGGGTGACGGCGGTGTGGTAGCTCGGCGAGGTGACCAGGTGCGCGTTGGGGCGTCCCGGGGTGACGCCGAACAGCCCCAGCAGGAACGTCATCAGCTCGGCGGAGTCGTCCGGGTCCAGGCCGCTCAGCGGGCGGCGGACACCCTTCGGCTTGCCCGTGGTGCCGGAGGTGTAGTGCATGGTCAGGCCGGCGGTGCGGTCAGGGGGCGCGGTTCCTGGACGGCCGTCGGTCAGCTCGCGCATCGGCCGGAACCCGTCCGCCCCCTCCCCCATGACGAAACGGCGCTCGGGCGCGATGGCCTCGGCGGCCCGCGTGCCCTCCTCGACGAAGCGCGGGTGGACGAAGAACGCCTTGGCCTCGCTGTCGGAGACGATGTAGGCGATCTCCGGCCCGGTGAGGTGCCAGTTGACGGGCGTGTAGTACCAGCCGGCCTGGAGCGCGGCCAGGTACAGCACCAGGCCGTCCGCGCCGTTCGGCGCCAGGCCGCAGACGCCGTCGCCGGGCTGGAGCCCGAGGTCGTCGCGCAGGCCGTGGACGAGGCGGTTGGCCCGGGCCAGGAGGTCGCCGGCGCGGTGTTCCGTCCCGTCGGGGTCCACCGCGGCGATCCAGCCGGGGTCCGCCTGCGCGAGCCTCCAGAAACCGAGCGTGCCCATGTGCGCTCCTCGCAGCCGACGAAAAAAGTGGAACCTGTTCTCGTTTGCTGGTGGGAGCGTATCCTGGGGCGAAGTGCGTAGCAAGCGCTTGATACGAGACCTCGGAGGCATCGTGGAGCTCCTGCCGATCAGCACCCCCCACTGCCGGGTCGAACGCGACGGGCACGTCCTCGTCGTCACCATGAACCGGCCCGAGGCCCGCAACGCGCTCTCCTCGGACATGCTGATCGGCCTCGCCTCGGCCTGGGCGTACGCGAGCGCCGAGCCGGACGTCCGGGTGGCGATCCTGACCGGCGCGGAGGGCACCTTCTGCGCCGGCGCCGACCTCAAGGCCATGGGCCAGCCCTCCACGGACCCCGACGTCCAGGCCCGGGCCGCCAGGATCCCGAACTTCCACTGGAAGGGCCTGCTGCGCGAGGACCTGCCCACCAAGCCGGTCATCTGCGCCGTCGAGGGCTACGCGGTCGCCGGCGGCACCGAGCTGCTGGTGGGCACGGACCTGCGGGTCGTGGCCGAGTCCGCCACGCTGGGGCTGTTCGAGGCCAAGCGCGCGCTGTTCCCCATGGGCGGCAGCGCCGTCCGGCTGCCGCGGCAGATCCCGTACTGCCACGCGATGGACCTCCTCCTGACCGGCCGCGCCGTCACCGCGGCCGAGGCACTGGCCATGGGCCTGGTCAACCGGGTGGTCCCGGACGGCCAGGCGCTCGCCGTGGCCCGCGAGCTGGCCGACGACGTCGCCGCCTCCGGCCCCCTCGCCGTCCAGGCGATCCTCCGCACCTACCGCGACACCCTCGGCCTGCCGGAGCCGGAGGCCCTGAAGGTCTCCGACGACCTCGGCTGGCCGGTGATCGGCTCCGAGGACGCCAAGGAAGGCACCCGCGCCTTCCGCGAAAAACGCCCGCCCCACTACCAGGGCCACTGAACGAGACGCCGGCTGACCGCCCTCTTGTTTCAAGAGAACGCACCGTAGAATCGACAGCATGACGGCACTGCAGGAAGAGTACGAAGATCTTCACCGCCTGGTCGACCAGCTCCGGCCCGACCAGGTGCGTGAAGAGCGTGCGCGACTCCTCCGGCTCGTCCACCCGGGCTCCAAGGAGCCGGAGCTCGGTCACGACGGCATGCCCGCGCTCTTCGGCGCTTACGAAGCCGGCCGGAGCGACGCCTCAGAACAGGTGGAAGAAATCCTCGGGGAGGGCTACGGTCACGAAGCGTGATCGTAGTCGACACCGGCCCGATCGTGGCCGCGACCTTCCGGGACGACAAGAACCACGAGCGCTGCGTACAGGAGTTCAGGCGCCTACGCAACGCCGATCGGCCCTTGCTCGTCCCCAGCTTCGTCGCCGGCGAGAGCTGCTACATGATCGGCAGGCTCGGTGGCGCGAAGGCGGAGGCGGCGTTCCTGCGGCTGATCGAGTCCGGCTGGTTCCGGCTCGTCGACCTCACGAAGTCCGATCTTTCGAGAATCGCGGTCCTCGTCGAGCGATACCACGACCTTCCCCTGGGCGCGGCCGACGCCTCGGTGGTGGCCGTGGCGGAGCGCCTGCGGGTCACCGAAGTGATGACGATCGACGTCCGCGACTTCTCCGTCGTCCGTCCGATCCACACCCCCGCCCTCACCCTGTTGCCCAGGTAGGAGACCAGTCGCAAGATGCGCTTGCGGGCGGGGCGGCGGCCCGGCGCGTAACCGCCGCCCGAGCCGGGCTCAGTCCTCCGTGATGCGTTCCAGGCGGTCCAGGGCCTCGCCGTACTCCGTCATCAGGTTGAAGATCACGTCCTTGGTGGAGCGGACCTGGTTCATGAGGCCGATGATCTGGCCGGCGGGGAAGGTGGCCAGTTCGGAGGCGTCGGAGCGGCCGATGCGGCGCAGGGCGTCCGAGACCAGCATGAACTGCAGGGGCATCGGCAGCGTGCCCGGCGACTCCTCGGACTCCCACGCCTCGGTCCACTCGTTCCTGAGCAGGCGGGCGGGTTTTCCGGTCCAGCTCCGGGAGCGGACGGTGTCGCGTGAGGTGGCCTCCAGGATGCGGCGCTTGGCCATCTCCGGGGTGTCGGCCTCCTCGACGGTGAGCCAGAGGGAGCCGGTCCACACGCCCTCCGCGCCGAGCGCCATGCCGGCGGCCATCTGACGGCCGTTGCCGATGCCGCCCGCGGCCAGCACCGGCACGTCCACGGCGTCCACCACCTGCGGGATGAGGACCATGGTGGAGATCTCGCCGGTGTGCCCGCCCGCCTCGGTGCCCTGGGCGACGACGACGTCCACGCCGACCTCGACCTGCTTGAGCGCGTGCCGGGGGGTGGAGGCGAGGGCCGCCACCTTGACGCCGCGGGAGTGGGCCAGCTCGACGACGTCGGCCGGCGGCGGGCCGAGGGCGTTGGCGAGCAGCGCGATGGGGTGGCGGAGGGCGACCTCGACCTGCGGGCGGGCCGTGGCGTCCGTCCAGCCGAGCAGCACCCGCCCGGCGTCGGCGTCCGAGGAGAGCGGCGGCACGCCGTGCTCGGCCAGCAGGTTCTCGACGAACGCGCGGTGCCCCTCGGGGATCATCCCCTGGAGGCGGCCGACCAGCTCCTCGGGGGCGAAGTCGGCCCCCTCGTACGAGGCCGGCATGACGACGTCCACGCCGTAGGGCCGGCCGTCCACGTGGTCGTCGATCCACTTGAGCTCCATCTCGAGCTCTTCAGGAGTGAAGTAGAGCGCCCCGAGCACCCCCATGCCGCCCGCGCGGCTGACGGCGGCGACCACGTCCCTGCAGTGGCTGAACGCGAAGATCGGGAGCTCGATTCCGAACATGTCCGTGACACGTGTCCGCATGGCCTGACAATACGTCCGCCACAACGCGAACTGCAACGTGTTCTACACTAGAACCTTTCGTCGGTACTGGTCAGTAACCTCTGCCTATAACAGGTTCTAGTTGAAATCCCGGAAAAGAAAAAGGCCCGCCTTTCGGCGGGCCTTCAAATAACGCGTTTTTTCACGCGGTGGCCGGGCGGCGGCGGCCCAGCACCACGCCGGCCAGCACCAGCGCCACACCCACGATGAGCACCACCAGCGGGATGACGTTCCGCAGCAGGTTGATCTGGCTCTTGCCCTCCTGGGCGTTCTTGACCAGGCCGGAGACGGTCTCGTCGGTCATCACGGCGGTGCCGATGAAGGCCGCCGAGCGCTCCACGCCGTCCTGGGTCTTCAGCACCTCGTGCCGCTGCACCTCCTGCTTGACGGGCGAGCCGGTGACGGGCTCGATCCAGAAGGTGGTCTTGCCGTCGTACCAGCGGTCGACCTGCACGTCACCGGTGGTGTCCGTCATGCCGAGCACGTTGGCGGGGGCGGTGCGGGTCTCGGTCTTGGTCGGCGGGACGGCCTGCTCGAAGACGTACACCGGCAGGCCGTTGACGTTGTCCTCGCGGACGAAGGTGGCGTCGAAGGCCTTCTGCGCCTGCGCGTTGAAGACCTTGTACGTCTTCTTCTCCACGTCGAACGGCCACTTGTAGATCTGGCCCTCGAGCTGCACCGGAGCCTTGTCCACGCTGGAGCCGCAGCAGTTGACCGCGACGCCGGTGTAGCGGTTGAAGGCGCTGCGCCGCTCGGACAGGTCGATCTGCGGGCGGCTGTTGGTCACGTCGTTGACGACCGTGGCCTCGTCCCAGACGACCCGGTCGGAGTTGGCCTCCTTCACGTCGCCGCGCGTGGTGACGATGATGTCGAGGTCGCCGGTGAGGACCTTCAGGTCCTGGAGGGAGAAGTACTGCGCCTGCTTGGCCTCCAGGTGGGAGATGCCGAACTGGTTCGCCGGCGCGGAGATGATCTTCTCGGCCGCCCAGAATTTCACCAACGGGGCCAGTGCGATGAAGAAAGCTCCGAACCCGATGAGGACGAGCGTGGAGATACGACCCATCGAGGCCTCCGCATTTGTAGAACGTGTTGTCATCAGGTCAGATCGTCGAGCAACAAAGTATGACAGGGGGTGGTGCGCGTCACCGCCGCGCCTGCCTCCGTCACCAAATCGATAGAAACAAGTTCTATCGTGGTTCCGGCGGCCGATCCGCGAAGGTGGGAGCAGGGATGAAGAACAGGGACGCGGCCCTCGACGGCATCCGCGCGTGCGCCGCCCTCGGCGTGTGGCTGCTGCACGTCGGGAGCAACACCGGCGTGATGTACCGCGAGGGCATGTACGCCTGGCTGATGGCGCGCCTCGGCATCGCCGTCCCCATCTTCTTCCTGCTGTCCGGCCTGCTCCTTTACCGCCCCTGGGCGCGCGCGGCGATCGAGGACACCGACCGCCCCCGGCCCGTCGCGTACCTGTGGCGGCGGGTGCTGCGCGTCATGCCGGTCTACTGGCTGGTGACCGCGCTGGCGCTCTGGGCGTGGGGCGGCCTCGACTGGACCGGCTGGGTCAAGTGGCTGCTCCTGCTCCAGAACTACTTCCCCGGCGAACCCACCCCCGACGGCCTCTACCAGATGTGGACGCTGCCCATCGAGATGGCCTTCTACGTCACGCTGCCGCTGCTCGCCTGGGCGCTCGACCGGTGGGCGCGGCGCGGGAACCGGCCGGTGCGGCTGCTGACCGGCATCGGCCTGCTGCCGCTGGTCTCCGTGGCCTCCATCGTCGTGGCCCGGCTCACCGACCGGCCGGAGATCGGGCTCTGGCTGCCGTACCACCTGGTCTTCTTCGCCTGCGGCATGGCGATGGCGGTGCTGTCGGTGTGGCTCAAGGAGAGCCGGATCGTCGACGCGCTCGCGCCGCAGCTCCTCGTGCTGGCCTTCCTGCTGTACGCGGTGCTGAGCACCGGCCTCGCCGGCCCGCGCACGCTCACGCTGCCCACCCTCGGCGAGTCGCTGCTCAGGGTGAGCCTGGAGGCGGCGGTGTCGGTGCTGCTCGTCGCGCCGTTCGCGCTGGCGCCACGCGCGGACTCGCTGCGCCACCGGGTGCTCGGCAACCCGGTCGTCGCCTACTTCGGCCGCATCTCCTACAGCTTCTTCCTCTGGCACGCGCCGGTGATCACGTTGCAGCTCAAGCTCACCGGCGCGCAGCCGTTCCAGGGCGACTTCCCGAGCGTGGCCGTGATGTCGTTCATCGTGACGCTGCTGCTCAGCGTGGGGAGCTACCATCTCGTCGAGGCCACCGCTCTCAGGCTGAGCCGGCGCCGGCCAGCACCTGCTCCTCGGCCGGCAGCCCGGGAGGCGGCGCCGGCCGCGCCGGCCGGGTGACGTGCCGGCCGAACAACGCCCCGACCGCCGCCGACGACAGCAGTTGAGGCACGTGGTCGGCCAGCACCGCGAGGTCGATCCCCTGCTCGCGCAGCACCAGGTGGACCGCCAGCGACGCCGTCGCCACGCCGAACAGCCCGGCTGACAGCCAGTGCGCGGGCAGCCCTCCGGCCCGCAGCGCGAACGTCACCAGCATCGCCGCCAGCACCGCCAGCGCGCCCTGCCAGCTCGCCACCCAGCCGCCGAACGCCAGGCCCAGCACGACCGCGTACGGGGCCCGCAGCCGCGACAGCCGCGCCGCCCCGGCCGGTGCGGTCTCGCGTACGTGCTCGGGACGCGGCCCGCGCAGCACCAGCGCGCCGAGGGCGAGCAGCGCGATCCCCGCCATCCCGTACGCCAGCGCCAGCCCGTAGGCGCGGTCCGGCACGTACTCCAACCGCACGGTCCCCGCCGTGCCCGCGGGCAGCTCCCACGCCTGCTTCCAGCCGTCCACGCGCACCGGCCGCAGCGTCTGCCCGTCCACCCTGGCCCGCCAGCCGGCGTTGTAGTTCTCGTTGACGACGAGGAAGGCGTCCTTGGGGGCGCTCACCTTGACCTCGCGCTCGGCGGCCGTCCAGATCCCGCGCACCGCCGCGCCCTCGACGCCGCGCGGCTCGTCCGGCAGCCGGCCGACGACCAGGTCGTCGATCGCGAAGGTGTCCCATCCGGCCACCCGCACCCGGTTGTCCCCGGCCTTCAGCTCGGCCCGCGCGCAGCCCTGGATCCGTACGGGCCGCTTCTCCAGCAGGTCGGCGTGGGTGCCGGCGACCTTGGTCGCGATGGACGTGCCGTTCACCTCGACGGTCGGGCCGAAGCCGCAGGGCAGCCGCAGCGGGATGTCGGCGGGCCGGGTCACCGGGTCGAGGCCCGGCACGACCAGCTCGGTGAGCTGCAGCCGCTTGGAGTAGGGCGTGAAGCGCAGCTTGAGCTCGGTCGTGCGCAGCGGCCGGAAGGTGAGGTTCCCCTCCTGGTCCACCCGGCCGGCGCGGGCGATGCCGTTGTCGCCGGTGACGACCACGTCGAGCGGCTGCATGCGGTCGCCGGCCGGGCGGCCCAGCTTGATCCGCGAGATCGTCTTCTCGCCCTTCCAGGTGAGCGTGAGCGTCGGCTGGGTGTCCTCGGCGGCCGGCATCCAGGTGGTGCTCGCGTCGCCGTCGAACGCCGAGCGCGGCGAGACCACCGGGTCGTCGGTGAGCTGGGACGAGCCGGTCACCTGGGTGAGCCCGGTGCTGACGCGGGTGTAGCGGTCGGCCAGCGTGGAGTCCTTGAGCACGGCCGTGCCGCGCACGTTCACCGTCTCCTGGGCCGGGGCCGTGAACGTGCGGTCGAAGCCGGTCTCCTCGCTCCGCCGGGTCAGCACCGCGTCGTTGCACACCCACCGCACCTGGTTGCGCATGCAGGCGGACCGGGCGTCGAGCCCCTGGTCCATGACGTAGGCGTCGCCGCCCGCGCCGGGCAGCCGGATCGTGCGCTCGGCCACGACGCCGGGGATCGACAGCTCGACGACGCCGACCCGCTGGCCGTAGCTCCACCGCTCCGAGCCGGTCGCGACGACCTTGATCCGCAGCCAGGTCGCCGGGCCCTCGGGCACCCGCAGCGTCTGCGGGTCGGTGGTGTCGCGAACGTCCTGGACCAGGCTCCCCGCGTCGGTCTCGACGGCCACCCGCGTCACGGACTGGCCGAGCAGGAAGCCGGAGCCGAACATGACCTGGATCTGCCCGATCCGCCGCTGCGCCGGCAGGTCCACGCGCAGCCACTGCCCTTCGGGGCGGCTGGTGCCGCTGCTCTCCCAGCCGGTGGCGACGTTGCCGTCCAGGGCCGCCCACGGGCCCCGGCTCGGGTCGCCGCTGCCCGCGACGGCGTCGGGGTCGGCGATCGAGGAGGAGGCCGTGACGCCGGAGATCCCGTGGTACTCGGCCGTCGCGGTGTCGTCCAGCCAGCCGTCCTCCAGCAGGTCCAGCGCGCGTACGCCGGCGAAGTCGGCCTTGTGGTCGGCGGTGAGCGTGGGCGACTGGTTCGAGCGCAGCTCGCCGAACGAGCGCTCGCGCAGCCGCAGCGCGTCGCTGACGACAGTGGGCAGCTCGCGCTTGCCCGCGTCGCCGCCGACCAGCACCGGGCCGTCGCCGAGCAGCCCGAGATCGCCCATCGCGAGCAGCGCGTCGGGCCCGCCGCGCACGGCCAGCGCGTCGGCGGCCGACTGCACGGACACCAGGTCGGCCGCGCCGGACACCTCGTACAGGTCGAGCGCGGGGAACGCCGGGTCCAGCGAGTGCTGGGCGTCGTCGCTCTGCCGGTCGCCGACGGGCTCGCCGAAGGAGCGTACGAGCTTGACGCCGGGCGTCTCGCGCAGCGCCTCGTAGATCCGCGACGGCCAGGCGCCCTGGAGGTTCTGCCGCATGAGGTCGTTGCGTACCAGCAGGTAGCGCACGCCGAGGCGGCGCAGCACCGCCGTCACGCCGGCCGAGCCGTGGCCGGCGGCCAGGCGCTGGTCGATGACGTCGAGCAGCCGGGTCAGGCCGACCGATCCCGGCGGCTCGATCCGCCGGGTGGTCCAGCGGGCCGTGGTCAGCGCCTGCAGGGGCTCGTCCATGGGGCGGCCCCAGACGTACTCGGCGAACTTGGCGCCCGGCACGAGCAGCACGCCGTCGTCGCCGGCGTTCTCGTCCAGCCAGGACGCGGCCTCCCGCCAGTACGGCGGCACGTCCTCGAAGTCGCCCGGCGCGGCGAGGCCCTGGTTGAAGACGGGCAGCACGAGCGCGGCGGCGGCCACGGCGGCCAGCGTGCGGAGCGGCAGCCGGGCCCGCGCCAGCAGGTGCGCCAGGCCGAAGGCGAGCGCCAGCCGGACCAGCGGGTCGAACTTGCGCAGGTTGCGCAGCGGCGCGAGCGGCCCGTCCAGCAGCCAGCGGACCGGCTCGGCGGTGATCGGCTCCAGCGCGCTGATGTGCCCGGCGACCAGCGCGGCCACGCCCACCACGAACAGCGCCAGCACGAACCCCTTCGCGGGCAGGTCCCGGCGGGCCAGCCCGGCCAGGCCGAACGCGGCCAGCAGGCCGGTGACCACGACCATCGTGGCCGAGGTGGCGATAGCGAAGCCGGGCGGCTGCTCGAAGACGCCGTTGACCGGCAGGTAGCGCACCCAGTCGGAGGCGCCGCGCAGGACGTTCGTGAGCGAGGTGACCTGGGTGGTGGTGGCGGCGGTCTCGGTGTACGGCAGGAACGAGAAGGCGTACCGGCCGACCAGCAGCAGCGGCAGCCACCAGAAGAGGGTGGCGACCGCGACGGCGGCGCTCCACCAGCCGAGCAGCCGCCAGCGCGGCACCGGGCGCGGCCGGGTCAGGATGTAGAGCACCGGGGCCACGAGCACGGCCAGCACCGCCACCGCGTTCACGCCGCCGCACAGCGCCACCGCGAGCGCCGACCTGATCGCCCCGCGCGCCCGCTGGCCCGTCTCCGAGGCCGTGAGCAGCGGGACGACGATCCACGGCAGCATCGCGGCGGGCAGCCACTCGATGGAGATCTCGCCGAGGATCGACAGCGTGCGCGGGGCCAGCGCGTACGCCAGGGCCCCGGCGATCCTGGTGCCCGGCGTGCCGACGCCGAGCTGCCCCATCAGCCGTTCCACGCCGAGGAAGGCCACGCACATGAGCAGCGTGAGCCAGAGCCGCTGCGTCACCCAGGGGGCCGTCCCTGCGAGGTCGCCGAGGGCGAAGAACGGGCCCATGGGGAAGATGTAGCCCGCCACCTGGTTCTGGAGCTGGCCGAAGTGCTGCAGGTCCCACAGGTGCGCGGCGCGCTCCAGCCAGCCGACGGGGTTGAGCGCGAGGTCCATCTTGGTGTCGGAGATCAGGTGGCCCGGCTTGGTGGTGAACGCCAGCAGGGAGAAGCCGAGGCAGCAGATCACCAGCCACCACCGCCGCCACGCCCGCTCCCCCAGCGGACGCGCGCCCGCCTTGGGGCCGGCGGTCCCGGAGCCGGGGCGGCCGGTGCCGGGGCGGCCGGTGCCGGGGCGGCCGGTGCCGGGGCGGCCGGTGCCGGGGCGGCCCCAGACCAGCTTGTCGGTGGCCGGCGGCCGGCTCACCGCTCCTCCCCGGCCCACTCACCGAGGTCGGAGGAACGCTCGCCTGGGGCGCGGCCCTCCAGCACGGCGAGGAGCCGTTCGGCGCTGCGGTCCCAGGAGAATCGGTCAGCCCATTCCCGACATTTCACGGAATAAGTTTCGTCCACCTCGTCGAGTGCTCCGGCAATGCCCTTGGCCAGCCCGGTGCCGTCGGCACCCTCCGGCAGGAGCCACCCGGTCTCGCCCGGCCGTACCGCGTCGCGGAGCCCGTCCACGTCGAAGGCCACGGTCGGCACCCCGAGCGCCGCCGCCTCCAGCACGCTGAGCCCCCACCCCTCGCCCTGCGAGGCGCTGACGTGCAACCAGGCCCGCGCGACCAGCCGGCTCTTGTCCCGCTCGGGCAGGTAGCCGTGCAGGGTGACGCCCTCGGGGAGCCGCGCGCGCAGCCGCTCCTCCTCGGGCCCCCGGCCGATGACGTCCACCTGGAGGTCCGGCCGGTGCCGCCGCAGCTCGGCGACGGCGTCGAGGAGCAGGTGCACGCGCTTGTGCGCGACCAGCCGCCCGAGGCAGACCAGCCGGGGCTCGGCGCTCCGCGCGACGTCGCCGGGGTCGGCGACGCTGACCCCGTTCGGGACGATGTGGATGGGCCCCTTCCAGCCCAGCCGCTCGCGCATGGCGAGCTCCGTGGACGGCGACACGGCCACGCTGGGGCGCCGCCGGTAGCTCCACCGCGACACCGGACCCTCCAGGAACCGCCCGACGGCGGCCAGCCAGCCCGGCAGGTGCACGCCGAACTGCCGGTCGTGCACGTGGTGCACGACGCAGACCACCTTCGTCCGCCGCCGCACCACCCACGGGGTGAAGAACGGGATGCCGTTCTGGCAGTCGAGCACCGCGTCGAAGCGCCCGCGCCTGACCAGCAGCCAGGCCAGCACCAGCGGGTAGACGGTGAACGTCGCGCCCATGCGGGCGAAGCGCACGCCCTCGACGACCTCCTTCCCGCGCTGGCCGGGCGCCCGCGCCGTGACGAACCACACCTGGTGGCCCGCCCTCGCGAGGCGGCGGGCCAGCTCCCAGGCGAACGTCTCGGCGCCGCCCGCCTGGGGATGCCAGGGGTCACGCCAGTTGACGAAGGCGATCTTCACGGAGATCCGACGGGGTCAGGGGCGGCCGGGGGCTCCCAGGCCGGGTGCATGGCGTGGCGCAGCCTGGCGCGCGGCCTCAGGCGCAGCCGCAGCCAGATGCGTCCCATCTCCAGCACGATGCCGAAGGTGTGCCGGGCCGGCGAGAACCGCGACCCCGGCACGTCCAGCCAGCGCACGGGGATCTCGTGCACCTCCGAGCCGTCCGCCGTGCAGCGCGCGAGCAGCTCGACGTCGAAGGCGAAGCCGGGCGTGCGGAGCAGCGCGGCGACCTCGCGGGCGAGCACGCCGTCGAAGAACTTGAAGCCGCACTGGGTGTCGCTCACCCCCGGCACGAGCGTGCCGGCCAGTGCCCGGAACCAGGTGGCGCCCAGTTCGCGGACCCTGCTGTGGCGGTTCTCCACGACGGAGCTCTCGTGGCCGCGGGAGCCGATCACCACGCGCTCACCGGACAGCAGCAGGCCGAGCGCCGCCTCGATGGCGTCCAGGTCGGTCGCCATGTCGGCGTCGCAGAACCCGACGAACGGGGCACCGGTCTCCAGCAGCCCGGCTCGCACGGCGGCACCCTTGCCCCGGACCGGGCAGGGGATGAGCCGGACCGGTACGGGCCCGGCCGGCCAGTTCTCGACGATCTCCGCGGTGCGGTCCGTGCTGTTGTTGTCGACGACTATGACGGCAGCCGGGAACGGCATGCGGGCAAGCTTCGCGCACAGCTGCAGGAGCCCCCCGGGAAGTCGCCGTTCCTCGTTGTACGCGGGAACGACGATCTCAAGCAGTGGTGGTCGGCTCTGCCCGCCGTCCCCTTGCGGAGAGGGCGGCATGCTGATCCGGCCTTACCGGTCGCCGTAGTTGTAGAGCGGTTGGTTGACCGGCGTGGCCGTGGAACCGGTGAAGGAGACCGTGGTGACCGTCGCCACGAGGGCCGCCACGGCGACGCCGATGATCGCTGCTAAGAGGGCCTTGATCACGGGACTTCCTCCTGGGCGGGCAGTTGAGAGCGGGCCGCACCCAACTTAGAACCAATTCTTGCTACTCGGAAGTAGCTAGACGAAATCTTAACAAAATACCTGCTCAGCGACCTACCGGACCCTCGACCCGGTACAACCGCAGGTCACGGTCGTGGACCAGAACGTGTGCTCTGCGTAGCCATACGTCAAAGCGTGCCCGCTCTTCAACTGTCCCCGCGTTGACTATCACGTAGCGGATCCCGGCTCCCGGCAGGTCGGGCGACGGCCCTCCTAGTACGTGTTCTAGTTCGCGGGCCCGGGGGTCCTCACTGCCCACGACGAGATCGCCGACCCGTACGGCGTCGTTCGTGACCACCCGGCGGCCCGGCACGGCGAAGAAGCGCTGCGCGGGGTCGAGCACCGGGCGGCCGCCGTTCCAGGGGTGGCGCCGGTAGGACTCGAAGGGCAGCACCAGCACGTCGCCGGGCTCCGGGTCGCGCGCGATGACCGCGCGGGCGGCGCTCCAGCTCGACGGGTACGCCACCGCGTCCAGCGTCCCCAGCGCGCCCCAGGACAGCGTGGGCAGCACGGCCACCGGCACGAGGGCCATCGCCCCCACCCACGCCCTGCGTCCCGCCACGCTCTCCGTGAGCGCCCCGAGGCCGAGGGCGGCCACCAGCGCCAGCGGCGCGACGAACTGCTGCGCGTCCCTGAACACCGCGAACCCGGCCCACCAGCCCACCACCTGCTCGTACGCCAGCCGCCCCGGCTCGCTCACCCCGACGCAGGCCACGGCCAGCCCGGCGAGCGCCGCCCCGGCGAGCCCGCGGCGGAACGGCAGATCGGAACGCAGGAAGGCGACGACCCCCGCGACCACCAGCAGCAGCCGCGCCACCGCGCCCGGCCAGGTCTCGTAGCCGGGCGGCACGGCGCGGGCGTTCCAGATCCCGCCGAGCGACAGCAGGCTCCCCACCGAGCCGAACGGCGTGTCGGCCCGCGCCGCGAACGCTCCGATCCCCACCGGATCGCCCGCCAGCCCCTCGGGCCGCAGCGCGGTCGCCGCGAGCCACGGCAGGCTGAACGCGGCCAGCACCGCGGCGGTGACGACCAGCTCACGCCACCGGCGGCGGGCCAGGGCGACAGGGAGGGCCGTGAGCGCGGTGACCGTCATCGCGGCGAAGCCGCCCACCGCGGCCGGCAGGACCGCGACCGCGCGCCGCCGCCCCGACCACACGGCCCGCACCACCCACGGCAGCCCCGCGTACCCGAGCAACAGCGCCCACTGCCCGATGAGCAGCCGCTCGGCCACGTACGGGTTCCACACGTAGAACGCCCCGGCCACCAGCCGCGGCCCGAGCGAGGCCGACGGCGGCAGCAGCGCCGCCCCCGCGCACCCCAGGACGAAGATCCCGAGCAGGATCAGCTTCTGTACCAGCTCGGCGGGCAGCACCTGGGCCAGCGCGGTCACTACGGCGTCGCTGGGCACCACCCGCGCCGCGCCGCCCGCCAGCCCGAACGTCCAGGCCGAGAACACCGGGTCCGGCACGAACACCATGTCGTGCAGCAGCACGAACCCCCACCCCAGCCCGGGTCCGAGGGCGAGGCAGCCGAGCGCCAGCCCGAGGAGGGCGGCGGCGAGCCCGGCTCGGGTCGTCTGCGACATGCGGCTATGACATCACAGCACTTCCACCACTATGTCCCTACATGGTTGAGTTGCGCCGGGAGGACGGGGTGATGGAGAGCGTGGCGACCGCCGGGGGACGCCCGTGGCTGCGCGGCGGCGACGCCGTGCTCGCGGCCGGGCTGGTCATGGTGGCCGTGCAACTGGTGTGGAAGGCCGGCCTGGTCAACAGGACGTACTTCCGCCAGGACGACTTCATGTTCCTCGCGAGGGGCCTGGAGAACGGGTTCACCTGGGACTACCTCATGCGGGTGGACTACGGCCACCTGATGCCGGGCGCGTTCGCGATCCACTGGGCGCTCGGGCGGCTCGGCGGCCACAACGACGTGCTCGCGCACGTGCTCACCCTCGGCCTCCAGGCGGCGGCAGGGCTGGCGCTGCTGCGGCTGCTCCGGGTGCTGTTCGGGCCGCGTCCGGCGATCCTGGTGCCGCTCGGGTTCGCCCTCGTCACCCCGATGACGATCTCCGGGCTGTCGTGGTGGGCGGTGGTGGCCGAGACGCTGCCGTTCCAGATCGCGCTGCCGATGGCGCTCACCTCGCACGTGCTCTGCGTGCGCACCGGCCGCTTCCGGCACGCGGTCGCGGCGGCGGCCTGGACGGCGTTCGGGATGGTCTTCTTCGTCAAGGCGCCGTTCATCCCGGTGCTCGCCTTCGTGCTGACCCTCGGCTGGCTCGGCGGGGCGCGGCGGCTGCTCCGGGTGTGGGCGCTCTACCTGGCCGTGCTGGTGCCGTACGCGGTGCTCTTCCTGCACCAGCTCCTCACGACCGTGCAGCTCACCCGGCAGACCTCGCCCATCTCGCTGCCGAGCGCCGAGGTGGCCGCGAAGTCGGTCTGGACGCTGCTGACCGGCTCGCTGATCCCCACCTCGCTCGGCGGGCCCTGGCGGTGGCAGCCGATCGGCGAGGACTACGCGCTGGCCGCCACCCCCGCCCCGCTGATGTGGGCGAGCCTCGCCGTGGCCGTCGCCGCCGTGGCGGTGTCGGTGCGCCTGCGACGGCGGGCCTGGCTCGCGTGGGCGACGCTGCTCGGCTACTTCCTGCTGGCGGACGTCGCGCCGATCATGCTCGGCAGGATCGAGCTGCTCGGTCCCGACCTCAGCGGGTACGAGCTGCGCTACCTCTCCTCGACCGCCGTGGTCGTGGCGATCGTCATCGGGCTGGCGTTCATCCCCGTGGCGGGCGAGCGGCGGCCCTGGCTCCGGCCCGCCGGCCGCCTGCGCCTGGCCTGGGCGCCGGTCGCCGCCGTGATGGCGGTGGGCTCGGTCTGGTCGGTCGCCGCCTACGCCGACCGGCCGCTCGGCCGCAACGTCAAGAGCTACGTGGAGACCGCCGAGGCGGCGCTGGCACGGATGCCCGCGGGCACGGTCGTGCTGGACACGTACGTGCCGGAGAAGGTGACGTTCCCGCTGTTCTTCTACGACTACGCCCGCCACTCGAAGGTCGTCGACCCGGCCGCCCGCCACCACGTCACGTGGACACGCCGGCTCGCCGGGCCGATGAGCGTCCCGCGGATCTTCGACGCCCGGGGACGGCTGCGCCCGCTGCGCCTCGCGGGCAGCACGATCCCGGCGGGCGCCGCGTGCCGCCCGGTCGGCGCGGCGGAGGTGCGCTTCCCGGTCCCGGCCCCGCCGGCGGGTGGCGAGCAGGTCGTCCAGATCTCCTACCTGAACGGCGAGGCCACCACCCTGGAGGTGCGGATGGGCCTCGCCAGGACGTCGGTGCCCGCCGGCGCGAACCTCGGCATCACGTACGCCACGCTCGACGGCGGCGCCCCCGAGCTCGCCCTGCGCACGGTCGGCGGCGGCACCACGTGCGTGGGCGAGATCAGGGTCGGCGTGCCGGCCGCGGACGAGACGGCCGCCGCCGTCCCGCCGCAGCCGGTGGAGCGCTAGCCCCGGGCCGTCACTTGCCGGGCTCGGGGTCCCTGGGCAGGCCGAGCATGCGCTCGGCGATGATGTTGAGCTGCACCTCGGTGGTGCCGCCGTAGATCGTCATGGCGCGGGTGGCGAGCACGGCCCGGTTCCAGTAGCCCGCGTCGCCCAGCTTCATGTCAGCGGCGGCGGTCGCGGCGGCGCCGAGCAGTTCGACGGCGGTCTCCGAGACGTGCTGGGCGTGCGAGGTGGACAGCAGCTTGCGCACGGAGGCGTCCGCGCCCGGCTCGGTGCCGGCGAGCTGCTTGAGCGTGACCCGCAGCGACAGCGCGTTGATCGAGTGGCCCTCGCAGACGACCTCGGCCACCCGCTGCGCCTCGACCGGCGTCAGCTCGCGGCCGAGCCTGCCCACCAGGCCGAGCAGGTCGGGCACCGACGAGCCGGTGCCGCCCGAGCCGGACGACAGCGACACGCGCTCGTTGGACAGCGTGTTGCGCGCCACCTTCCAGCCCTCGCCGACCTCGCCCACGACCAGGTCGTCCGGGACGAACACGTCGTCGAGGAAGACCTCGTTGAACAGGTTCTCGCCGGTCATCTCGGTCAGCGGGCGCACGGTGACGCCGGGGCCCTTCATGTCGACCAGGAAGTACGTGATGCCCTCGTGCTTGGAGCCCTCGCTGGAGTTGCGGGCGATGCAGATGCCCCACTCGGCCACGTGGGCGACCGACGTCCAGATCTTCTGGCCGTTGAGCTTCCAGCCGCCCTCGACCTTCTCGGCCTTCATCTGCAGCGAGGCGAGGTCGGAGCCCGCGCCCGGCTCGGAGAAGAGCTGGCACCAGATCATCTCGCCGCTGAGCGTCTTCGGCAGGAAGCGCTCCTGCTGCTCCTGCGTGCCGTACACGGCGATGGACGGCACGACCCAGGCGCCGATGATGAGGGCGGGCAGGCGTACCTTGGCTGCCTTGAGCTCCTGCGCGATGAGCACCTGCTCCAGCGGCTTGGCGTCGCGGCCCCAGGGGCGGGGCAGGTGCGGCATGACGAAGCCGCGCTCGGCGAGGGCCCGCTTCTGCTCCTTGCCTTCGAGCCGGGCGATCTCCGCGATCTCGGCCCGGATCGACTCGCGCAGCGCCTCGGCGTCCTCGGGCAGGTCGAGCTCCATCTCCCGGGTGACGCCCTGGAGCGCCAGCGCGGTGACCTCGGCGGCCCAGTCGGCGGACGAGCCGAGCAGGGCGCGCAGGGTGAGCGCGCGGCGGTAGTAGAGGTGCACGTCGTGCTCGAAGGTGTAGCCGATGCCGCCGAAGGTCTGGATGGCGTCCTTCGCGCACTGCACGGCGGCGTCGGGGGCCATCACGCCGGCGACGGCGGCGGCGTAGGCGCGCTCCTTGCCGTCGGCGCGGGTGGCGTCCCAGACGGTGGCGCGGGCCTGCTCCAAGGCGACCAGCATGCGCGACAGCTTGTGCTTGATGCCCTGGAACTGGCCGATCGGACGGCCGAACTGCACGCGGACCTTGGCGTAGTCGGCGGCGGCCGTGACGCACCAGGAGGCGAGGCCGGCGGCCTCCGCGCCGAGCAGGACGGCCGCGAGCTGGCGCACCTCGGCGCTCTCGACGCCCTCCAGCACCCGGTCGGCGGGCACGACGGTCTCGGCCACCTCGACCTTGGCCACCGCGCGGGTCAGGTCGAGCGACTTCTGCTCGGTGACGGTCGCGGCGGAGGCGTCCAGCGCGATCCACTGCTCGCCGTCGGGCGTGGCCACCGGCAGCACGAGCACGTCGGCCTGCGCGCCGGCGAGCACCGGCTCGACGGCGCCGGAGACGGTCAGCGAGCCGTCCTCGGCGCGGGTGCCGGTGAGCGCGCCGGTCAGGGCGACGGCGGCGGTCAGCGTGCCGTCGGCGAGCCGCTCCAGCAGCTCGTGGCGCTTGCTGGCGTGGATGACCGCGCTCGCCAGCACGGTCGGCACGTACGGCCCCGGCGCCATGCGCTCGGCCAGCGCCTCGACGGCGACGGCGGCCTCCAGCAGGCCGTAGCCGGAGCCGCCCGACTCCTCGGGCAGGTGGAGGCCGAGCAGGCCCTGCTCGGCCAGGCCGGACCAGAACGGCGGGCGTCCCTCGGCGCCGGCTCGCAGGAGCTCGCTGGTGATGTTCCGCTTGGCCCAGCCGCTCACCGACTCGTGGAGCGCCTCGTGCTCCTCGCTCAATCCGATCGCCATCGCTCATCCTCCAGCAGGTCCAGGGGGCCGGTGCAATACCGGAACCATATTCTAGAGCATGCTTCTGTCCAACGCCTTACAACGGGCGAACCTGCCGGGCGAGGGTGCTCAGGTCCGGCCAGCGCGCCTTGTTCGTCTCGGGGATCGTGGCCAGCAGCATGGCGGGCTTGGTCTTGCCCACCTCGACCACCGTCACCAGAGCCTGGGCGACCTGCCGCTTGCCGCCCTCGGTGTAGGTGACCTTGAAGCCGAGCGTCCAGCCCTTGCCCACCGGAATCTTCTGGGAGGCGGTCCACTCGACCGCCGCGCCCTTGGGGTACTGGGTGCGGACCGCCCAGCGGACCGCGTCCGTGGCGATCTCGCGGTAGTCGGCGTCCGCGCTGGGCTTCTTCGCCGGGGACTGGCCCGGGTACATCGCCGAGGCGATCAGCGTGTACGGCATCTCCACCTTGCCGATGCGCTGCGCGATCGAGTACGGCGGGTACGACCTGGCCTGCCACGGCGCGGCCAGACGCGGGTACGAGATGCCGACCGTCTTGTCGGAGATCGTGCCGATGACCGCCGCCGGGGTGCCGGGGGACGCCCTGAACGCCCGGCTCGCCGGCACCGGGGGCAGCACGACCGGGCTCGCCGACGGGGTCGCCGAGGCGGACGCCGACGCGCTCGCCGTGGCGGAGGCGGACGGCAGCGGGGCGACGCGGACGACGTCCTCGTCCCCCGACGGCTGCTGGTTCGCCGGCACGTCGCCGGAGAAGACCACGAAGATCAGCAGGACGGCGGCGATCGTGGCGACGATCGCGCCGATCAGGTACACGACCTTGATCGGGATGTCGCCGAGCCCGCGCCGCGGCGGCACCGGGGGCACGGGCGGCATCGGCGGCATCCCCACGGGCGTCGGCACGGCTCCCCGCGGCAACTCCTCAGACCGGCCACCACCCACTACCGGCGGCATCGGCTGCGGCGCCATCGGCCGCTGGGGCCTCGGCTGCTGGGACATGGGCGACTGCGGCTGCGGACCGGACGCCGGCTGGGGCCGAGCCTGGGGGCCGGACTGGGGCTGAGGCCGCTGCTGCGGGCCGGATGGGGGCTGGGGGCGTGGAGGGGCCGGGGGCCGCTGGATCTGCACGGTCTCCTCGGCCGGCGGCAGGACGACCTTGCGAAACGGGGTGGTGGGTGAGTTCGAGGAGGGTATCTGGTCGCCGACGTCCGCCATGGCCTTGAGGTTACGTCACCGCAGAGCGGGTTATTTCCTCTATAGCCCCAGCAGAATCTAATTCTGTAAGGTCTGGCGACATGAGGGGTTTCTACGAGATCGCCGCCGAAGACCCGGCTCGTCCCGCTCTCCTCGGCGAGGAGAACGTCACCTACGGAGCCCTGCTGTCCCGGGTGAACCAGGCGTCCAACGGCCTGGCCTCACGCGGCGTCCGCCGGGGCGACTGCGTGGTGACCGTGCTGAAGAACGGTCAGGACGCGCTCGTCATGATGCTGGCGACGTACCAGATCGGCGCCTACCTGGTGCCCGTCAACTGGCACTTCACCGCCGAGGAGATGGACTACGTCGTCGCCGACTGCGGCGCCAAGGTGGTCGTCTCGCCGGACGCCCTCACGGTCGCCGACCTGACGGCGGGGCAGCCGGACACCGCCCCCGCCGAGCGCTCGGCCGGCTCCATGATGCTCTACACCTCGGGCACCACGGGCCGCCCCAAGGGCGTACGGCGGCGGCTGCTGGAGCTGACCCCCGAGGAGCTGTACCCGATCCTCATGCGCAAGAGCTGGAAGCACTTCGGCCTGCCGATGGGCGGGGTGCACCTGGTGTGCTCGCAGCTCTACCACTCGGCCCCGTACGGGCAGGCGATGATGGCGCTGCAGTTCGGGCACGCGATCGTGGCGCCCGAGCGGTTCGACGCGGCCGAGACGCTGCGGCTCATCCAGGAGCACCGGGTGACGAACGCCTTCATGGTGCCCACGATGTTCCACCGGCTGCTGGCCGTGCCGGACCGGGAGTCGTACGATCTGTCGTCCCTCACCCACCTCTACCACGGGGCCGCCTTCTGCCCTCCGGCCGTCAAGCAGGCGATGATCGACTGGCTCGGCCCGGTGCTGTGGGAGTACTACGGCTCCACCGAGGCGGCCGTGGCGACCATGGTGTCGTCCCAGGAGTGGCTGGAGCGGCCCGGCACGGTCGGCAGGGCGCTGGACGGCATGCGCTTCACGATCGTCGGCGAGGACGGCGAGGAGCAGCCGCCCGGACAGCCCGGCCTCGTCTACATCGGCGGCATCAACCGCTTCGAGTACCACGGCGACCCGGACAAGACGGCCGCCGCCATGCGCGGGCGCGACTACACGCCCGGCGACATCGGCTACCTGGACGAGGACGGCTACCTGTTCCTGCTCGACCGCCGCACCGACCTGATCATCTCGGGCGGCGTGAACATCTACCCGGCCGAGATCGAGGCGGCGCTGCTGGAGCACCCGGCGGTGGCGGACGTGGCCGTGATCGGCGTGCCCGACCCCGAGTGGGGCCACAAGGTCGTGGCGCTGGTCCAGCCGGCGCCCGGGGTGACGGGCGGCGAGGAGCTGACCGCCGAGCTGCTGCGGCACTGCGCGCCCCGGCTGGCCCGGCTGAAGCACCCCCGGGTGATCGAGTACCGGGAGTCGCTGCCGCGTACCCCCACGGGAAAGCTCAGCAGGCGAAATGTCCGTGAGGCGTATCTTTCGCACTGATTCGGGCACACAACTGCCATGAGGCAGCCCACGAGGGAAACGCCCCTGAGGAGGACCGCCGCGGCGCTCGCCGCCGCCGCCGTGCTGCTCGCGGGCTGCGGACCGCTCTCCTCCACCGGCGCGGGGTCACCGGCCGCCACGCCCGCCGCGACGTCGCCGGCCACCACGCCCGCGACGCCGCCGGGCGCGACCGGCACCCAAGGCCCCACGGGCACCGCCCAGGGCCTGGAGGCCGCCTACGAGCAGGTCATCGCCAACGTCCTGCCGTCCATCGTGCAGATCAACACCAAGGTCGGCCTCGGCTCCGGCATCGTCTTCGACGACGCCGGGCACATCGTCACGAACGCCCACGTGGTCGGCGAGGCCACCGAGATGAGCGTCGCCTTCGCCACCGGCGGCGCCGAGCGCAAGGCGCGCCTGGTGCGCTCCTTCGCCGCCGGCGACCTGGCCGTGATCAAGGTGGAGAACGCCGACGGGCTGCGGCCGGCCACGTTCGGCGACTCGACGAAGGTGCGGGTCGGGCAGATCGTGCTCGCCATGGGCAACCCGCTCGGCCTGTCCGGCAGCGTCACCGAGGGCATCGTCTCGGCGGTCGGGCGTACCATCACCGAGCCGCAGGAGTCGGGCTCCCCCGGCGCCACGATCGCCAACGCCATCCAGACCTCCGCCAGCATCAACCCCGGCAACAGCGGCGGCGCGCTGGTGAACCTGTCCGGCCAGGTGATCGGCATCCCGACGCTCACGGCCACCAACCCCGACCTCGGCGGCGGCGCCGCCCCCGGCATCGGCTTCGCCATCCCCGGCAACACCGCCGTGGACATCGCCGAGCAGATCATCAAGAACGGCAAGGTCACCAACAGCCACCGGGCCGCGCTCGGCATCCGGGGCAGCACGGTGCTCGGCGAGGACGGCCGGCCCTCAGGCGTCGGGGTGGCCCGCGTGGAGCCGGACGGCGGCGCGGCCAAGGCCGGCATCAAGACCGGCGACGTCATCGTCTCGGTCAACGACAAGAAGACGCCCACCATCGCCGACCTGACCGAGACCATCGCCGCCCTGCAGCCGGGCACCAAGGTCAAGGTCGGGCTCATCCGCGCCGACGGGTCCCCGGCGACGGTCGAGGTGACCCTGGGAGAGCTTCCGGTGGACTGACCGCCCCGCCGGCTACCGCTTGGCGGTGAAGACGACCTCGACCCGCCGGTTCCTGGCCCGGTTGCCCTCGACCGGCCTGCCCTCGACGAAGTTGGGCAGTTTGGGGCGGCTCTCGCCGTACCCGGTGGCCTGGAGGGTGACGCCAGGGACGGTGATCATGCCCCGCACGGCCTGCTGGACGGCCTGCGCGCGGCGGCGGGAGAGCGTCAGGTTGTAGGCGTCCGTGCCCTGGTCGTCGGTGTGGCCCTCGATCCTGACGGCGCCGCCCGCGCTCTCGGCGTTGACCTTGGCGGCCACCTGCTCGAGCCGCTGCCGGGCCTTGGGGGTGAGCCGCCACTTGTCCAGCGCGAACAGCACGTCACTGGTCACCGCGAGGGTCACCTGGCGTCCCTGCTTGGTCTCGCTCTCGGTGCCGTCCAGGGACTCGACCTCGCCGATGACGTCCTCGACCGGCAGCACCAGGTCCTCGACGACGCCGGTGGCCTCGGACGGCACCTCCGGCACCGGCGCCGGCGTCGGGGACGACAGGGCGAGGACGAGAGCCGCGCTAAGAGATCGGAACATCGGTGAACACGCCGATCCTCGGCATCTCGACGTTGATCGTGCTCACGTCGGCCGGCGGGGCGGCGAAGACCGCGTACAGCGTGGACGCCTCGCCCTTCCCCAGGAACTGGCCCTGCGTATCGGAGCACACGCACGCGGCGTCCGCGCCGGTGCCGTTGCGGGCGACGCGGTAGCGCTTGGCGTTGACCGGGTCGATGAGGGCGACGCCCGAGACCGTGAAGTCCAGCGGGGCGGTGCCGAAGCCGTTGTGCACGTTGACCTTGCCGTCGAGCGCGGTGACGACCCAGGTCAGGGTGACGGTCCTGCCCTGCCGCTTGAGACCGGTGAGGTCGACGCGGGCCTCGCCGTACATGTCGCCGGCGCCGACCTTGGCCTGCTTGGTCGCGATCACCGCGCCCTGCTGCGGAGGCGCGCTCTTCTGGGCCGGCGGCTCCGGCTGCCGCTCGGGGGCGGACGCCGGAGCGCTCTCCGAGACGGGCCGCGACTGACGCTCCTCGCCGCCGCCGCCCTGCGGGACGCCCGGCAGCACGCCGCAGCCCGCGAGCGCGGCCGCCGCGACGGCCAGCACGATCGTCTTTCGCATCGTCGTGATCACCTTCGTCGTTCGGGGATGTGGCCCTCACCCTAGGGAGGCGGCGTTCAGGATCCGCATAGCCGCGGTGCGCGGGCCCGGTCACCGCCGCCGCCGGGCCTCCTCGGCGAGCCGCGCGGCCTCGGCCGCGCCCGTCCGGGCCTCCTGGTCGCTCTCGCCAAGGCCGTCAAACTCTTCCATAGCACGCACGAAGACACCAACCGCATCATCCGTACCAGTGGTGTCGCCGCCGGCGAGCACCGCCCGGCCGAGCGCCAGCAGGGCGCGGGCGGCGTTCCCGCGGTCGCCGTGGTGGACGAAGGTCTCCCGGGCCGCGCGGGCGGCCGCCGCGGCGGCCCCGTGCCGCCCTTCCGCGCTGTCCAGCTCAGCCTGTACGAGCAGCGCGACCGCCTCCCGCAGCCGGTCGCCGAGCCGCCGGTTGACCTCCAGCCGCCGCTCCAGGCAGCGCCGCGCCTCGGCGTGCCGGCCCGCGGCGAGGTGCAGCCTGGCCAGGTCGAGCGAGACCTCCGCCGCCCCGCGCCGGTCCCCCAGCTCCAGGTACGCGGCCAGGCTCGCCTCCAGCGGCCCCGCCTCCCGCCGCAGCGCGCCGAGCCCGCGCAGCGCCTCGGCCCGGCCCCGCCGGTCACCGGCCTCCTCGAACGCCCGCAGCGCCCGCCCCAGCGCCTGCTCCGCCTGCGGCCCGAGAGCCGGGCGCGTCCCGGCGCGGCGGCCCTGGACCAGGCCGAGGCGGAGCGTGACCCGGGCCAGCTCCAGCCCCTCCGCCAGGGGCAGGGCCGCGCGCAACGCCGCCTCGGCGGCCTCCAGACGGCCCTCGATCCGGTGCAGGTCGGCCAGGCCGCGCAGCAGCAGGGCCTCGCCGGCGCGGTGGCGGGCGGCGCGGGCCGCCTCCAGGCCGGTGGCCGTGGTGGCGTGCCAGTCGTCGTGGTGGGCGTTCAGCTCGAACAGCGGCGTGAGGTAGAACGCCAGCCGCCAGGCCGCCTCGTGCAGCCCGGCCCGGTGGAAGTCGCCGACCGCCGCCACCAGGAACCGCCGCTCGGCGCTCAGCCAGCGCGCCTCACCGCGCAGCAGGCCCGTCTCCAGCGCCGGCTCCCCGCCGCCCTGGTCCGGATGGATCCGCGTACGGCCGGTGCCGGGCTCGGCGGGCAGGAGGGCGGCGTGCGCCCGCCGTACCCGCTCCAGGATCGCCTCCGCCCGGTACGCCAGCACGCCGCCAGGACCGCCGTCCTCCTCGGCCAGGCGTTCGGCGGCGTAGAGGCGGGTGAGGTCGTGCCAGCCGTACCGCTCCTGGCCGGCCTCGTCCAGCCCGCGCGAGCGCAGCAGCCCGGCCTCCGCCAGCGGCTCCAGGTCCGCGTCCAGCGCCCAGGGGGCGAAGTCGGGCGCGGAGAAGGCGCCCAGCTCGCGCAGCAGCCGCCGTTCGGGGTCGGGCAGGCCCCGGTAGCCGAGGGCCAGGCTGCCGCGTACGGCGAGGTCGCCCGCGCTCAGCTCGTCGAGCCTGCGCCGCTCGTCCCCGAGGCGGCCCGCCAGGTGGTCGAGGGTCCAGCCGGGCTTCCTGGCCAGGCGGGACCCGGCGATGCGCAGGGCCAGCGGCAGCCGCCCGCACAGCCGGACGATGCGGCGGGCGGCCTCGGGCTCGGCGCGTACCCGATCGGCCCCGGCGACGCCCGCGAGCAGCGCCACGGCCTCGTCCTCGGCCAGCAGGCCCAGCTCGTACGCCCGCGCCGCCTCCAGCCCCGGCAGCGACGACCGGCTGGTGACCAGCGTGACGCTGCCCGGCCCGGTCGGCAGCAGAGGGCGGACCTGAGCCTCGTCGGCGGCGTCGTCCAGCACGACCAGGAGCCGCCGCCGCGCGGTCAGACTGCGGTAGAGCCGCACCCGCTCGTCCAGCGCGGGCGGCACCGCACCGTCGGGGCACCCCAGGGAACGCAACAGATCCTCCAGCACGGCCCCGGGCCCCCGCGAGCCGAGCGAGGCGTAGAGACGGCCACCAGGGAGGTCGTCGCCGGCGGCGCCGCGGTGGCCGCCGCTCGGGAGGTCGAGGGCGGCGGCGGCGTGGACGGCCAGGGCCGACTTGCCTGCGCCTGGGGGGCCGTACAGGACCAGGTGGACGGGGGCCGTGGACGCGGCGTCGGCCACGGTCCCTGCGATCCAGGCGAGCGCGTCACGCCGACCACAGAAGTCCGAGATGTCGGGCGGCAGCTCGTCCACCACGCCCGGGCGCCGCGCCCAAGTCCCGCCCTCGCCCGGCCGGCCCCTCGGCGGGCCGGCGTCCAGGAGGACGCGGCGGTGGGCCTCGGTCAGCTCGGCGCCCGGCTCCAGGCCCAGCTCCTCCACCAGTGTCCGCCGCGCCTCCTGGTACGCCGCCAGCGCCTCCGACCGCCGTCCCGCCTGGTGGAGCGCGTCCATCAGGTGCACCCAGGCCCGCTCGCGCAGCGGGTGCGCGCCCACCAGCGCCCGCAGCTCCCCGATCACCTCCGCGGCCCGCCCCAGCCCCAGGTCCAGCTCGACGCGCTCCTCCAGCGCCGTCAGCCGCAGCTCCTCCAGCGGCACCCCGTACGCGCGGCGCAGCGCCGAGGACTCGACGCCGTCGAGCGCCGGCCCCCGCCACAACCCCAGCGCCGCCCGCAGCCCGTCGGCCGCCGCTCCGGCCCGGCCCGCCGCCCGCTCCCTCCGCGCCTCGGCGACCAGGCGCTCGAAGCGGTGGCAGTCCACGTCGTCCGGCGCGACGTCGAGCAGGTAGCCGCCGCCGGGCACGGTACGGATGCCGGCCACGAGCTTGCGCAGCGCGCTGACGTACACCCGGAGCACCGACTCCGCCGAGGCCGGCGGCCGGTCGTCCCAGACGGCGGCCATCAGGCGGCCCGCCGGGACCGGCTCGGGCGCGGCCAGCAGGAGGGCGGCCAGGAGCGTACGGTGCTTGGCGGGCCCCGGCGCCGGCCCGTCCGGGACGCGCAACGGGCCCAGCACCCCGAACCGGGTCACCACCTCACGCCCTCACGCCCTCACGCCCTCACGCCTTCGGCCGCAGCACGAACGAGTCGAACCGGACGCGCGCCGGAGCGCCTGCGCCGGCGGTGGCGATCACGCCCGCCTCGCCGGCCCCGTACGGGGCGTCCGCGTCGGCCGTCTCCGCCACCAGCCGGTCGTCGAGCCACAGCCGTAAGGCGACCTTGCCCGTGCCGTTTTCCCCGCACTCGGCCACGATCCGCACGGCGGCATGCGCGGAGGCGTTCACGGCGGCCTGGGTGGGGCCGTACAGGGTGGCGCCGTCCGTGCCCGCCCCGCGCTTGACGATCGAGACCAGCCCCGAGCCGCTGACCAGGAAGTCGTAGCGGGCGCCCGAGGACGAGGAGCCGTGGCACCACACGCCGTACGCGCTCGCGTCGCCGTCGCCGTCACCGTTGTCGTCGTCGGCGCCGGCGAGCGTGGCCCGCGCGCTGATCACGCTCGCGCCGTCCGGCTCCCGCCTGGGCGCCGACTTCCACAGCCGCCAGCCGGGGTTGACGCTCAGCTCGTAACCGGTCCCGGCGGCCCGCGCCTCGCCCCCCGCCGACGTCCCCGCGGCCCATCCGTCACCGAACGCGGCCTCGTACGGCCAGCCGGGGGCGACCAGCCTGGACACGGCGAACCCGGCGATCGCCAGCGCGCCGGCCCCGCCGCCGAGCACCCATCTCCACCGCCCGCCCTTCCTGGCGGCCTTCCCGGAGCCCCCGTCCCCGGCCGCCCGGACCGGCCCGCCAGGAGGCATCGCTGGCGCGGGCATCCGGGGGACGGTCCAGGTGCGTTCCACCACCTCGCTGGCGGCGGACAGGCGAGGGCTGCCGCCGACCAGCTCGGCCAGCAGCTCCTGCGACGTGGGACGGCGGCGCGGGTCCTTGCTGAGGGCGCGGGCGACGATCCCCCGGATCCCCTCGTCGAGCCCGTCCAGCCACGGCTCGCCCTGCGCGATCCGGTACAGCACCTCCCCCGGCGCCCCGCTGCCGAACGGCGCCCGCCCCGTCCCCGCGAAGGCGATCACCCCGCCCCACGCGAACACGTCCGCCGCCTCGGTGACCACCTCGCCGCGCACCTGCTCGGGCGCCATGTACGCGGGCGTCCCGAGGACGCCGTGGCTGGCCAGGCTCCGGTGCTCGGCGAGCTGCGCGATCCCGAAGTCGATCACCCGGGGCCCGAGCGGCGACAGCAGCACGTTGGCCGGTTTGAGGTCGCGGTGCACCACCCCGGCCCCGTGGATGGCGCTGAGCGCGGTGGCGATCCCGACCGCCAGCGCCTCCAGGTTGCCGCCCGACAAAGGCCCCTGATCCCGTACGGCCTGCGCCAGATCGGGCCCTTTGACGTATTCGGTGACCAGGTAGGCGACGTCCCCGTCGATCCCGGCGTCGAGCACGGCGGCGGTACAGAAGCGCGCGACCCGCCGCGCCGCCGCCACCTCGCGCTCGAACCGACGCCGGAAGGCCGGGTCGCGGGCCAGCTCGGGGGCGATGAGCTTGACGGCGGCCAGCCCGCCGGTGGGCGTGACCGCGAGGTGGACCTCCCCCATGCCGCCCCGGCCGAGCAGGCGCCGCAGCGTGTAGCCGCCTATGACCCGATCGCCGTTCATCGGTGCCACATTAGTCAGGTCAGCCGAGGGCCGAGCTCTGCGTCAGGCGGTAGCGGGAGGGCGAGACCCCGTACCTGTCGAGGAACGCCTGCCGCAGCGTCTCGGCCGTCCCGAACCCGCAGCGCGCCGCGATCGAGGCCGTCGGCAGCGACGTGGAGGCCAGCAGGTGGGCGGCGGCCTCGGCGCGGGCCTGGCGGACGTACCGGCCGGGCGTCTGGCCCAGGTGGCGCAGGAACAGCCGGGTGAGGTGCCGCTCGCTGACCCCGGCGGCGGCGGCGAGCGCGGCCGTGGACAGGTCGCCGGCGAGGTTCCCGCCGATGTGCTCGACGGTCCGCTTGACCAGGGCGTTCGCGGGCGAGGGCGGGGCGACGAACATGCTCATCTGCGCCTGGTTGCCGGGCCGCTGCAGGTAGGTGACGAGGTTGCGGGCCACGGCCCGGGACAGTTCGGGGCCGTTGTCCTCCTCGACGAGGGCGAGGGTGAGGTCGAGGGCGGCGGTGACGCCCGCGGAGGTGGCGACGTCGCCGTCCCGCAGGAAGATCGGGTCGGGGTCGACGGCGACCCCGGGGTGGCGCGCGGCCAGCTCGGCGGCGAGCCGCCAGTGCGTGGTGGCGCGCCGCCCGTCGAGCAGCCCGGCCGCGGCCAGCACGAACGCCCCGGTGCACACGGACGCGACCCGCCGGCTCTCCCTGGACAGCCGGCGTACGTGGCCCACGACGGACGGGCTGGCCGCCGCGTTCTCGTAGCCGATGCCGCCGCAGACGACGAGCGTGTCGAGCGGCCCGGTGACGCGTTCCAGCGGGAGCTGGGCCTGGACGGTGAGCCCGGTGCCGCAGGTGACCGGGTTGCCGCCGGGCGCGGCGACGCGCACCTCGTAGCAGGGCGCCGCGCCGTGCCAGTTGGCCTCCTCCAGGGTGGAGGTGACGCAGGCGAGGTCGAGCAGCGAGGCGGCGTCGTACGCCACCACGACCACCCGCCGGACGTTCATGCCCCGACTCTAGGGTCAAAGGACCAAGACCCCAAGTTTCCGGACGTGTCCGGCCCTCTGCCTTGGCCCGTCCCCTCCCGCCCGGGGACAGTCGGAGCCATGACGACGACGAACACGAAGACGACCCCGGCCGCGGGGACCAGGACCGGCCGCCGCTGGGGCAGGTTCGCCCTCCACTACGTCGAGATGATCATCGCGATGTTCGTCGGGATGTTCGCGCTCGGCGCGCTGCTCGACCTGGTCGGCCTCGGCGTCTCCCACACCGAGCAGCCCGAGCTGGGCTACCTGGTGATGGCCCTGAACATGTCGATCGGCATGGCCGTCTGGATGCGCGTCCGCCGGCACGGCTGGGCCTCGACGCTGGAGATGTGCGCGGCGATGTTCGTGCCGGTCGTGCCGCTCTTCCCGATGATGTGGCTCGGCTGGATCGACGCCGGCATGATGATGACGCTCGCGCACGTGGCCATGTTCCCGCTCATGCTCGCGGCGATGCTGCGCCGCCTCGACGAGTACGCGGGCTGCGCCCACTGACAACCCCGCGGAAACCGCGAAGGCGCAGGTCATTACCACTTTTGGCCTCCTGTCACCTACCCTTTGTGCATGCGTTATGTCCCGTTTGTCATGATTGCTGCCACTTTGCTGACAGGGGCCACCGCCCTGCCCGCGGCCGCCATCACGAACGGCTCGGCCGACGGCGACGCCCACCCCGAGGTCGGCGCCATGGTCGCCGACCGGCCGCACGCCGACGGCACGTACACGTACTGCACCGGCACCCTCGTCTCGCCGACGGTCTTCCTCACCGCCGCCCACTGCGGCGAGAAGGGACAGAAGACCGCCAAGGTGACCTTCTCCACCCAGTACGAGCCCGGCAGCGCGCTCCACAACGGCCGGTTCATCCCCGACCCTCGGTTCAACGACAAATCGGACCTGCACGACATGGCGGTGGTCGTCTTCGACCAGCCCGTCACCGGCATCCGCCCCGCCCAGCTCCCCGCCCCCGGCCTGCTCGACCGCCTCAAGGATGAGGGCAAGCTGACCCGCTTCACCCCCGTCGGGTACGGCTCCCTCGCGCCCGCCAAGAAGGCGCGCGAGGAGGTCTACCACTACACCGACACCCGCAACCAGGCGTCCATCTCCTTCACGGGGCTGTCGAAGCGCTGGCTGAACCTCTCGATGTCCGTCAAGAGCGACGGCAGCACCTGCTTCGGCGACTCGGGCGGCCCCAACTTCCTCGGCGGCCCCGACTCGCACCTGCTGGTGGCCACCTCCATCAGCGGCGCCGACGACGCCTGCAAGGGCACCAACTACGACTACCGCCTCGACAGCCAGTCGGCCCGCACCTTCCTCGGCAAGTACGTCACCCTCCCGCGCTGACGCCTCCTCAGCATCCGCCTCCCGTGGAATGCTGACCCGGTGATCGACTATTACCGCGATCTCCTCCGGCGTCACGCCTGGCTGGAGGAAAGCCTCTGCTGGCTCGTCGTCCAGCCCCTCGACGAGGACCTGACCCGCGACGACGTCCTGTGGCGGCTGAACGGCGGCCGCGATCCCGAGCAGCGCATCGTGCCGGACCCGGTCGACGCCAACGCGAACATGGACGGCGAGCTGATCTTCGCCTTCGAAGGCGACGGCGCCTGGGGATTCCTCGACTGGTCCGGCGTCCCCGCCTCCGACGAGATCGTCGCCGCACTCAGCGAGGACTGCCGGGTGTGGCTGACGAGCTGGAACTTCAGCGGCCAGAGCACGCTCCTCTACGCGGCGGGCGGCCGGATCAGGACCCGCGTGCACCGCTTCCACTTCGCCCGCCACATCACCGAGGAAGGCGACCCGGCGGCGGTGGCCGGCCTGCACACCCTGCTCGGCGGCGTCCCCCATGACGACTACACGGGCCGGCGCGCGGCGGCGCTCGCCTTCGTCGAGGCGTCCACGGGCGTCGCCATCGAGAGCGAGCGTTTCGACGAGGAGGAGGGCCCGGTCATCATCCTCGACACCCGGGGTGACCAGGCACGCGGTGCACAAATGGCGCACCCGCCACCCGCCCGGGTCCGGCCATCCCTTCCCCGAGCCTGACGTGGAGGTCGACGGCGCCCCGGGCTGGCGTCCCGACCGGGTCGCCGACATCGTGCGCTGGCGGAACGGGCTGCCCGGCCGGGGCTCCGGCGGAGGCCGGCCGACGCTGGCCCGCCAGGAATACCTCAAGGAGGCGGCGGCCCGCGGTCTCACCCGTGACGAGGCGGTCCGCGCGCTCGACACGTTCGCCGCGGAGTTCCCCGAGATGACCGAGCAGGAGCTGTGCGCCTGGGTGGCCGGGAAGTGGCGCCGCTAGCCTCCGCGTCCCGACACGCGAAGCGACGGAAGGCGAAGACGCATGCCCGAGATCAGCGGAGACACCGCGCCGGGATTCGAGCCCGTACGTGAGGCGTTCGCGGCCAACCTGGCCGGCGGCCACGAGGCCGGGGCGGCGGTCGCCGTCTACCTGCACGGCCGCCCAGTCGTCGACCTGTGGGGCGGCCTCGCCGACCCGGAGGCCGGCCGGCCCTGGGAACGCGACACCCTCCAGGTCGTCTTCTCCACGACCAAGGCGGTGACGGCGGCCTGCGCCCTCCTGCTGGCCCAGCGCGGCGAGCTGGACCTGGACGCGCCCGTGGCCCGCTACTGGCCCGAGTTCGCCGCGCACGGCAAGGACCGCGTCCCGGTGCGGTGGCTGCTCACCCACCAGGCGGGGCTGCCCGCCGTGGACCGCCCGCTCACCCGGGCCGACGCGATCGCCGGCACGCCCGTGGTGGAGGCGCTGGCCGCGCAGCGGCCGTACTGGGAGCCGGGCACCGCGCACGGCTACCACGCGCACACCTACGGCTGGCTGGTCGGCGAGGTCGTCCGCCGGGTCAGCGGGCGCAGCCTCGGCACGTTCCTGGCCGAGGAGATCGCCGCGCCGCTCGGCCTGGACCTGTGGATCGGCCTGCCGAGGCCGCAGGCGCACCGGGTGAGCCGCCTCGTCACCACGCCGATCGACCTCGCCGCCCTGGCCGCCGTCGACCTCGACGAGATCCCGGAGGCGATGCGCGAGGTCATGGCCGCCTTCGCCGACCCCACCTCGCTGACCACGCGCGCCGTGACCCTCTTCTCGCCCCCGCTGAACCACGACGGCCCGGAGGACCTGCACGCCGAGATGCCCGCCACGAACGGCGTCTGCACCGCCCGCGCCCTCGCCCGCTTCTACGCGGCCCTCATCGGCGAGGTCGACGGCCACCGCGTCCTGACCCCCGCCACACTGGCCGCCGCCACGAAGGAGCAGGTCAGCGGCACGGACGAGATCCTGCGCGTCCCGGTGCGGATCGCCACCGGCTTCGGCCTGCCCACGCCGGACGCCTTCTGGCACTCCCCCACCGCCTTCGGCTTCACCGGCCACGGCGGCTCGATCGGCTACGCCGACCCGGCGACCGGCCTCGCCTTCGCCTACGTCATGAACCGCATCCAGGACAACCCACCGGACCCGCGAGCGGCGAACCTCGTCGCCGCCGTACGCGCCTCCCTCGGCGAACACCGATGAGCCTCGAAGCTCACGGAAAAGGCAACCGCACCTCGTCGTCCATGTCAGGCTGGCCGATATGCCGGCCCCACGCCCCCTGCGTCCGGATCCTCCTCGACGCCTGGGCCGGCACGAAGTCTTAGGCGTCCTGGCCGCGGCGGCGGACTCGACCGGCTGGCCATCGCCACCCTCACGGCGCTCTCGACGATACATCGCGCCGGCGTGGTGCATCGCGACTTCAAACCGGCGAACGTCCTTCTCGGTCCCGAGGGGCCCGTGGTCATCGATGTCGGGATCGCTCGCGTGCCGATCACGGCGACCACGTCCGCCGTGATCGGCACGCCGTCGCCAAGGACCCTCGCGCCCGCCCCCGGCGGAGGTCCGGGACGGCCTCACCCTCCGCATCCTCTATGAGAACATCGCGTCCAAGCCTCAGAACCTCATATGCGACGACGAGTTCGGCGGGGGAGAGTCCGCGAAACCGATGACCGTCCCCGCCGGCTGACAAGAAAAAACGGCGGTGTCCGCAGGGACACCGCCGTCGATGATCACACATGAGTGGAGGTGGCGGGAATCGAACCCGCGTCCTTCAACCCCAAGTCAGGGCTTCTCCGGGCGCAGCCTGCTGTGTTTTTCTCAGCCCCGGCGATCACGCAGGCGAGTCGCCGACGGGCTCAGCCACTGTTTGGTTTCCCGATCGCCCCCGTGGCCGGGTTGATCGGTTGAGCCTTCTGACGATGCCAGACACCGGGCCGAAGGCACTCCCGGGCTGACAGTGGTTTCGCTACTTAGGCAGCGAGGGCCAGGGAATCCTGGCCGACCACAGTGCGCTTAGAGTTGGCACTTGTTGTTTGCGGTCACAGGATTAACGAGGTTATGTCCGCAGTCCTCGGCCCGCTTCACCTGGCTTGCAAGATCGAAGTCGAAGCCAGTCACCCCCTGTGCAGTTGTCAACACACCTCGCGCGAGCGTGGTGAGCAACTTGAATCTACACGTGACAACGCCCCTGACGCCAACTTAATTCCTCGTGGCGCGACCGGGCCCCGTACATGCCGAAACCCCCGGGAGCGCGGCGCACAAGCACGCGCTCCCGGGGGCCGACCGGCAGGGTCGAGCCGGTCCGGACGGCAGGGCTTCCCCCGAGATGAAGCCCTGATCTCATCACGGCGACTGGGACCGCAACCCCCCGAGCGGGCCCAGTCATTAAGGAAGACGCCGGACCGGTGCCCGATGGTTGCTCCCCGTCACCACATTCTCACCGAGAGGTGCGGAGGGCCGAGAAGAAGCCGCCCGCGATGGCCGAGGCGTTGTAGTTCTTCGACAGCACCGCGACGGCCAGATCGCCCTGCCAGCCGACGAACCAGGTCATCTGGCTGCCCGCCGTCGCCGTCACGCCGTAGACCTTGGCCTGCTGCGCCAGCGCCGGCGTGCTCAGCGCGCCGGCCCGCATCATCGTGGTCAGCGCCGTACGGACCTTCGCGTCGACCGGCACGGGATCGGGCTGGACGAGCGGGGCCTGCTCGGCGGACGGGTCAGCCGACCGGGGCTCGGTGACGAGCACCGGCGGACGCCAGGTGCCGGACGCCACCGCCGCGCCGACCAGCGCCATCCCGAGCGGGCTGACCTGGACGCTCTGGCCCGCGATCACCTTGGCCTTGTCGGCGTCGCCGTCCAGCGACGGGAACGAGCCGCTGAACGACTTCAGCGGCAGCCGCCACGACTGCCCCACCCCGTACGCCTCGGCGCTCTTGCGCAGGTCGTCGGCCTTGACCCGGCGGGCCAGCGAGGCGAGCGCGGTGACGCAGCCCTTGGCGAAGTTCTCCTGGAAGGTGCCGGACGTGTTGGCGCCCAGCTGCCCCGCGTGCACGAACCTGGCTCCGCCGACCGTGCGCTCGGCCGGGCAGCTCAGCCGCTGCTTGGGGCTCACCCCCGCTTTGAGCAGCGCGTCGGCGGCCACGATCGAGAACGCCGTGCCGGCCGGGAACTTGCCGGCCAGCGCGTCCTTCTCCTGGTGCATGCCCTTGGTGGCGACGGCGCGGATCTCGCCGGTGTTCTTGTCCACCACGACGAGGGAGCTGGTCGCGGAGTCGGCCACGGCCTGCTCGGCGGCGGCCTGGACACCCCGGTCGAGCGTGGTCTTGACCGAGACGTTCTGCCGGCCGGGCCACTCCTTGAGCCGGGCGACCTCCTTGCCGGTCTTGAGGTCGAGCGTGATGACCTTGGTCTCGGTGGACCCGGTCAGGTAGTCCTGGTATGCCTGCTGCAGCCCGCTCTTGCCGACGGAGTCACCGGCCCGCTGCGGGCCGCCGAGCTTCTGCTCGGTCTCCGGGGTCAGCGCGCTGACGCTGCCGACGATCTGCCGGGGCGCGTCGGGGTTGACCGGCTGGTCCTGCGGGTCGACCTTGATGCCGGGGATGGCGTTGAGCTTGCTCTGCAGCGCCTGGTAGCGCGAGCGCCCGAAGGTCACCAGCGGCACGAACTTGTCCGGCGGGGACGACCTGATGCGGCTCAGCAGCCGGTCCTGGGCGTAGTCGGTGATCTCCGACAGCTTGACGACGACCTCCTCGGCCCGGTCGCCGAGCTGGGCGGGGTAGACGCCGGCGACGTAGAGCACGGTGTCGGTCTGCAGCGGGTCGCCGGTGCGGTCGACGACGGGCTGGCGCGGGTTGGGCCCGATGTCGACCGCGAAGCGCTCGCCCTCCTTGAGCTGCGGGTGCAGCACGGACGGCGACCAGCGCACCTTCCACGTGCCGTCCACCAGGTGCAGCGGCAGCACGCCGTCGTACTCCCAGAGCGGGTTGTTCTCGCCCAGGTCGACCTCGGCGCGGAAGTCGGCCTTGGACTCCTCACCTTCCACGGTGACGCTCTTGATTCTGAAGCGGAACGAGGCCGCGTCGAGCTCCAGCTTGGCGTCCGACAGCGCCTTGCGCACCGTCGCCTGGTCGCCGTCGGTGCGGCCGGCGGCCAGGTCGTAGTCCTCGCTCTGCCAGCCCACGAGGAAGTCGCGCACCGCGTCGTGCGGCGACGGCTCCTCGAAGCAGCCGGTCAGCATGGTGCACGCGATCGCCAGGGTGACGGTCGCGGAGAGGGGGCGGCGGGCGCGTCTCATCGGTGGCGGTGCCGCGCCTCTCATCGGTTGCGGTAGCGCAGGGCGCGGGCCATCTCCCGCTTGGCCTGCTGCTCCGCCAGCGACTGCCGCTTGTCCCAGTCCTTCTTGCCCCGGGCGAGGCCGATCTCGACCTTGGCCCGGCCGTCCTTGAAGTACAGCGACAGCGGGATGATCGTCAGCCCGCCCTCCTTGGTCTTGACGGCGAGCTTGTCGATCTCCTTGCGGTGCAGCAGCAGCTTGCGCTTGCGGCGGGCGGCGTGGTTGGTCCACGTCCCCTGGGCGTATTCGGGGATGTGCACGTTGAGCAGCCACGCTTCGTCACCGTCGATGCTGGCGTAGCCGTCGACGAGCGAGGCGCGGCCCTCACGGAGCGACTTGACCTCGGTGCCCTGCAGCACGAGCCCCGCCTCGAAGGTGTCCTCGATGTGGTAATCGTGCCGAGCGCGTTTGTTCTGGGCGATGACCTTCCGCCCGGTCTCACGTGGCATGTTTCGACTTTACCGGCGTTCCGTCACACTCTGAGGTATCGGCGGAGGGTGACGAACGACGCGAGCACACAGATCACCACGCCGATGATCATGGTGAAGGTGATCGTCTGCGCCACGGCGTCCCAGCCGAGCTGCGCCTGCGGGCCGCCGACGAAGGAGCCGAGCTCCTCGAACAGCAGGACCTTCGTGACGATCAGCATGACCGCCGCGAAGACGCCGCCGATGAGACCCGCGATCACGCCCTCCATGATGAAGGGGAGCTGGATGTAGAGGTTGGAGGCGCCGACCAGCCGCATGATGCCGGTCTCCCGCCGCCGGTTGAACGCCGACAGCCGGACGGTGTTGCCGATGAGCAGCGCCGCCGCCAGCACCAGGATGATCGCGACCGCCAGCGCGTAGTAGGCGAGCTTGTCGAGCATCTGGAAGAACGGCCCGACGAGCTGCTTCTGGTCGGTCACCTGGGAGACGCCCGGCTGGCCCTGGATCGCCTGGATGACCGACTGGTAGTTGCTGGGGTCGGCCACCTTGACCCGGAACGAGGTCGGCATGTCCTCGACCTTGGTGGCGCTCAGCAGGGGCTTGTTGGAGGCGAAGGCCTTCTGGAAGTTCTCGTAGGCGGCCGCCTGGTCCTCGTAGAAGACCTCCTTGACGCCAGGGGTGCCCTTGATGTGCTCCTGGAGCTTGGTGGTCTGGGCCTGCGTGATCGCCTTGCCGTTGCAGGCCTGGACCGCCGAGCCCTTGGTGCACAGGAAGACCGAGACCTCGACTTTGTCGTCCCAATAACCGCGGATCAGGCCGACCTGGGCGTTGATCATCAGGCCGACGCCCAGCATCGCCATTCCGACCGCCACGGTGATGACCACCGCGATCGTCATGGTCAGGTTGCGGCGGAGGCCGATCCAGACCTCGGAGAAGATGAAGTTCGCCCGCATGTTCTGTCTACAGCTCCCTGTCAGTACGCCTGGCCGTAAACGCCACGCGACTGGTCACGGACGATCTTGCCGTCCTCCAGCTCCACGACACGCTTGCGCATGGAGTCGACGATGGCCGCGTCGTGCGTGGCCATGACGACCGTGGTGCCAGTCCTGTTGATGCGGTCGAGCACCTTCATGATGCCGATGCTCGTCGCGGGGTCGATGTTGCCGGTGGGCTCGTCGGCCAGCAGGATCATCGGCCGGTTGACGAACGCGCGGGCCATGGCGACGCGCTGCTGCTCGCCGCCGGACAGCTCGTCGGGCATGCGGTGGGCCTTGCCCTCCAGGCCGACCAGCTCGATGACCTCGGGCACGACCTTGCGGATGAACCGCCGGGGCTTGCCGATGACCTCGAGCGCGAACGCCACGTTCTCGTAGACGTTCTTGTTCGGGAGCAGCCGGAAGTCCTGGAAGACGCAGCCGATGCGGCGGCGCAGGTGCGGCACCTTGAAGTTGGAGAGGCGGGCCAGATCCTTGCCGGCGACATGGATCGCCCCGGAGTTGGGCCGCTCCTCCTTGAGGACCAGGCGCAGGAACGTGGACTTGCCTGACCCCGAGGGGCCGACGAGGAACACGAACTCGCCCTTGTCCACGTCTACGGACACGTGGTCGAGAGCGGGCCGGTTCTGGTTGGCGTAGACCTTGGTGACATTATCGAAATGGATCACGAGAGCATCACGGCATGCCAGTCTAGGGGTCAGGACGGAAGCGAGGGTGGCACATGCCCACTTCCCGCCACCGGCCACTCGGCGGCCGTCGCTTTACCAATGATCGACGTTCCGATTGGCCAGACGACAGTCTAGGGGGAAGACTGGCATGGAACGTCCATAACGGAAACAAAACGATTGTGCGGCTAGACTTGGGGCTGACATGAGTTGCGAACACCTCGTATGCGCGCAGTGCGCCCACCCCGTCATCGAGGGCCGCTGCCCGCTCTGCCGCGCCAACCGCGAGCGGATGCACCAGCACGGCTTCGCCGGGCTGTCGCCCGCCCTGATCGCCCTGCTGCTGATCGTCGTGCTCGTCGCGACGCTCGCGGTCGAGCACCTGAGCGGCCTGTAGGCGGGCCCTCAGCCCGCCTGCTCAGCCCGCCCGCTCACCCCGGGCGGCCGGGCCTCACTCCGCCGCGCCCGACTCCTGGCGCCGCATCCACCGGATCTCCGACTCGATGAACTCGTCGAGGTCGCCGTCGAGCACCGCCGACGGGTTGCCCGCCTCGGTGCCCGTGCGCAGGTCCTTGACGATCTGGTAGGGGTGCAGCACGTAGTTGCGGATCTGCGTGCCCCACGACGTGGTCGTGGCCCCGCGCAGCTCCGACATCTTCTCGGCCTCCTCCTGCCGCTTGCGCTCCAGCAGCTTGGCCTGGAGGACCGCCATGGCGGTGGCGCGGTTCTGGAGCTGGGAGCGCTCGTTCTGGCAGGAGACGACGATGTTGGTCGGCAGGTGGGTGATGCGCACCGCCGAGTCGGTGGTGTTGACGCCCTGGCCGCCGGGGCCGCTGGAACGGTAGACGTCGACGCGGATCTCGTCCTCGTTGATGTCGATGTGGTCGGTCTGCTCCACGACGGGGACGATGTCGACCCCGGCGAACGAGGTCTGCCGCCGCCCCTGGTTGTCGAACGGGCTGATGCGGACCAGGCGGTGGGTGCCGTGCTCGCCGCGCAGCGTGCCGTAGGCGTAGGGGGCCTTGATCGTGAAGGTGGCCGACTTGATGCCGGCCTCCTCGGCGTAGGAGGTGTCGTAGACCTCTGTGGCGTAGCCCTTGCGCTCGGCCCACCGGAGGTACATCCGCAGGAGCATCTCGGCCCAGTCGGCCGCGTCGACGCCGCCGGCCTGCGCGTTGATGCTGACCAGGGCCTCTCGGGCGTCGTATTCGCCCGACAGCAGGGTGCGGACCTCCAGCGCGCCGATGTCGGACCTCAGCGACTCCAGCTCCTTGTCGGCCTCGGCGCGCGTGTCTGCGTCGCCCTCCTCGGCCGCGAGCTCGTAGAGGACGCCGAGGTCGTCGAGCCGGCGGGCCACGCCGTCGACCCGGTTGAGCTCGCCCTGGAGGTGGGAGAGCTTGCTCGTCACCTTCTGGGCCTGCTCGGGGTCGTCCCAGAGGTCGGGCGCGGCGACCTGCTGCTCCAGCTCCTCGATCTGCTTGCGCATCGCGTCGAGGTCGAGCACGTCCTGGATGCTGCGGAGCGTGCCCGCGAGCTCGTTGATCTCTTCTGCCGGATCGATGCCTGCCACGTCTCCCAAGGGTACGCGACCGTCGCGGGCCCGAATAACATGGCGAGGTGCGTGCATCCGGACGGCGGTGGCTCCTGGCGCTCGCCGCCGGCGTCCTGGCCGGGGCGACCGCCTGCTCAGGCGATGCCGCGCCGCCCTCTCCCACCAGGTCCGCCGCCGCCGTGTCGGCCACGCCGACGCCCTCGCCGAGCCTGGTCGCGATCACCAAGGCGGAGGCGGCCGAGGTGTTCACCGAGATCACCGCCACCGACGACACGCTGCGCGTCAAGAGCGACCTCGACGGCCGCCTGCGCATGGCGGTCGATCTCACGACCGGCGGGCAGACCCCGCTGAGCCTGGCCGCCTACCTGTCCACCGGTTATGCGCCGCCCCGCTACCGATGGGGCACGCCCGCGCTCTTCGTGCCGAAGTTCGGCCCGGCCGAGCAGGCGCCCTGGTTCACCGCGCTCGCGACGCGCGACGGCCGGCCGACGCTGCTGACCTTCGCCAGGTCCGACCGGTGGCGGCTGAGCTCGGTGGCCGAGCTCCTGCCGGGGCAGAAGCTGCCGGAGGTCGCCGAGGACGCCGAGGGCTACGCGACAGCGCTGGCTCCCGACGACAAGAGCGTCACCATCAGTCCTCAGTACATGCAGCCGGTGCACGCCAGCGTGGCCGAGACCGGCTCGTCGGGCGTGACGGCGGGGCTGGTGGCGGCCGGCCCCTACACCACCGAGGTGGCCGAGCAGATCGCCTCGCTGCGGGAGAAGGCGAAGGCCGACGGCTTCAGCTACGACTCGATCTTCAGCGCCGACAGCTTCCCCGTCTACGCGCTGCGCACCTCCGACGGAGGGGCGCTGATCCAGTACTCGCTGTCGCGCACGACGACCACGACCACCAAGACGGCCGAGGACGACTACATCCCCGTGCCCGACGCGGCCCGCTGGGCGATCGACTCGACGGTGCTGCGCCGCACGCTGCGGCTGGTCGAGACCCACCAGTTCGCCACCGCCGTCCCGCCCATCGCCAAGGCGGGGGCGGCGGCCGTGATCGCCCACGACGGGGGCCTCACGCGCGCCACCGGCACGTGAGCCCCCGGGCGCGGCGCCGCCGCGCCCGGGATGCCGGTGACCAGCGCCCGGGGCGCCGGTGACTACGCCTCCGCGTGCGGGAGGCTGGTGGCGGCCACCAGGGTGCGGACGGCCCGCAGCGCGACCGACAGCGTGGCCAGGTCGAAGTTGTCGCTCTCCCAGATCTCCGACAGCGTCTGCCTGGCCCGCGCGACGGCCGCCGAGTTGGCCTCCGTCCAGAGGGCCAGCCGCTCCTCGGGCGCGAGTCCCGGCTCGCTGTGGGCCAGCACGTCCCGGGTGAGGGAGGCGTGCGCGGCGTACAGGTCGTCGCGCAGCGCCGTACGGGCCATGGAGTTCCAGCGGTTGTCCCTGGGCAGCGCGATCACGCGCTCCCGCAGGCGGGCGAGCTGGAGCCGGTCGGCCAGGTCGAAGTAGACCTCGGCCACCTCGCTGACCGGCCGCTCGCCGATCGAGGCGATCTCGACCAGGTCGAGCGTGGAGTACGCGGGCACCATCCCGGCCACCCGCTCGGCCAGCTCCTGGGGCACGCCGCGAGCGAGGAAGGCGTCCCTGCGCTCCTCGTAGGCGGCCAGGTCGGGGCCGGTGAGCAGCTTGGGGATGTGGGCGAGCAGCCCGTTGACGCCCTTGACGAAGAAACCGGCCGACCCGGCGAGGTCGAGCGGCGGCCGGCGGTTGGCCAGCAGCCAGCGGGTGCCGCGCTCGATCAGCTTGCGCGCCTCCAGCAGCATGGCGATCTGGGTGGCGGTGTCCACCTGGTTGTCGAGCGCCTCGACCGCCCGGTAGAAGCTCGGCAGGTCGAACAGCTCGCGCGTGACCAGCCACGCCCGCACGATGTCGGGCGCGGAGGCGCCGGTCTCCTCGCCGAAGCGGTGCATGAACGTGGTGCCCATGGAGTTGACCAGATCGTTCACCACGCAGGTGGTGATGATCTCGCGGCGCAGCGGGTGCGCGTCCATGTACGTCCGGAACCGCTCCCGCAGGGCCGAAGGGAAGTACGAGACCAGCCACGACTCCAGGTAGGGCTCGTCGGGCAGGTCGGAGTTCAGCACCTCGGCGTCGAGCACCAGCTTGGTGTACGCGAGCAGCACGGAGAACTCGGGCGAGGTGAGCCCGAGCCTGGCCTGGCGGCGCTCGGCCAGCGTCTTGTCCGAGGGCAGGAACTCCAGCTCCCGGTTGACCAGCCCCTCGCGCTCCAGCCGCCGCAGGTAGCGGGAGTGGATGTGCAGCATCTCGACGGCCTGGGCGCGGGCGACGTCGAGGACCACGTTCTGGGCGTAGTTGTCGCGCAGCACGAGCTGGGCGACCTCGTCGGTCATCGAGGTGAAGACCTGGTTGCGCTGCTTGTCGGTCAGCTCGCCGTCGCGGACGACCTGGTCGAGCAGGATCTTGATGTTCACCTCGTGGTCGGAGGTGTCGACCCCGGCCGAGTTGTCGATGAAGTCGGTGTTGACCAGCCCGCCCTTGCGCGCGAACTCGATCCGGGCGAGCTGGGTCAGGCCCAGGTTGCCGCCCTCGCCGATGACCTTGCAGCGCAGGTCGGCGGCGTCCACGCGGAGCGCGTCGTTGGCCTTGTCGCCGACGTCGGCGTGCGACTCGGAGGACGCCTTGACGTAGGTGCCGATGCCGCCGTTCCACAGCAGGTCGACCGGGGCCTTGAGGATGGCGCTGATCAGGTCGTTGGGCGCCATCGAGCTGACGCCGGCCGGGATGCCGAGCGCCTCGCGCATCTGCGGTGTGATCTGGACGGACTTGGCGGTGCGGGAGAAGACGCCGCCGCCCGCGGAGATCAGCCCGGGGTCGTAGTCCTCCCAGGAGCTGCGCGGCAGCTCGAACAGGCGCCGCCGCTCGGCGAAGGAGCGGGCGGCGTCGGGGTCGGGGTCGACGAAGACGTGCCGGTGGTCGAAGGCGGCGACGAGGCGGATGTGCTGGGACAGCAGCATGCCGTTGCCGAACACGTCGCCCGACATGTCGCCGATGCCGACCACGGTGAAGTCGGTGGTCTGGGTGTCCACGCCCGTGGTGCGGAAGTGGTACTTGACCGACTCCCAGGCGCCGCGCGCGGTGATGCCCATGGCCTTGTGGTCGTAGCCGATGGAGCCGCCGGAGGCGAAGGCGTCGCCGAGCCAGAAGCCGTACTCCTTGGCCACCGCGTTGGCGATGTCGGAGAAGGTGGCGGTGCCCTTGTCGGCCGCGACGACGAGGTAGGTGTCGTCGCCGTCGTGCCGGACCACGTCGCGCGGCGGCACGACCTTTCCGTCCACGAGGTTGTCGGTGATGTCCAGCAGGCCGGAGATGAACGTGCGGTAGCAGGCGATGCCTTCGGCCATCACCTCCTCGCGGGTGCCGCCCACCGGAGGACGCTTGACGACAAATCCACCTTTAGACCCAGTCGGGACAATAACGGTGTTTTTCACCATTTGCGCCTTGACCAGGCCCAGGATCTCCGTCCGGAAATCCTCCATCCGGTCCGACCACCGCAGACCGCCGCGCGCCACCTTCCCGAACCGGAGGTGCACGCCTTCGACGCGCGGCGAGTAGACGAATATCTCGAACTTCGGCCGCGGCAACGGCAGCACGCTGATGGCCTGCGGGTCGAATTTGAGAGATATGTACGTTTTACGGCGCCCATCCACCGTCTGGAAGTAATTGGTGCGCAAGGTCGCCTGAATCATCTCCAGGTACGCCCGCAGGATGCGGTCCTCGTCCAGCGAGGCCACCTCGTCCAGCGCGCCCAGGATCTCCTCGTTCAGCGCGTCCACGAGGTCGCACCGCACGTCCTCGTCCCGCCGCGGGTCGAGCCGCGCCTCGAACAGGTTGACCAGCAGCCGCGCCAGCCGCACGTTGCCGGTGAGCACCTTCTCCATGTACGGCTGCGAGAACGTGCTGCCCGCCTGCCGCAGGTATTTGGCGTACACCCGCAGCACCTCGACCTGCTCCCAGGTCAGCCCGCCCCGCAGGATCAGCGCGTTGAAGTCGTCGGCCTGCACCCGCCCGGTCCACAGGGCCCGCAGGCCGTCCTGGAACAGGCGCTTGAAGTCCTTCCTGTCCACCTCGGCGGACGGCGTGTAGCGCAGGCCGAAGTCGTAGATCCAGGCGTTCTTGGTGGCCGGGTCGTTGTCCCGGTCGACCTCGTAGGGCCGCTCGTCCACGACCTCGACGCCGAGCCGCTGGATGAGGGGCAGCGCCTGGGACAGCGAGATGGGCGAGCCGACCTTGTAGATCTTGAGCCGCCGCTCCCCCTCGGCCGCGTCGTACGGCTCGTAGAGGTTGATCCCGACCTCGTCGCCGCCGCCGCCCGCGACCAGCTCCTCCAGGCGGCGCAGGTCGGCCACGGCCACCTTGGGCGGGAAGTCGGCCTTGTAGCCCTCGGGGAACGCGGCGGCGTAGCGGCGGGTGAGCGCCGGCGCCTCCTCCTCGGAGGTCATCTCGGCCAGCGCGACGGCGAGGTCGTCCTCCCAGGAGCGGGTGATGGCGGCCAGGCGGGCCTCCAGCTCCTCCACGTCCACGCGCGGCGGCGGGAGCTGCTTGCCCCGCTCGCCCCGGATCACGACGTGCAGGCGGGCCAGCGACGACTCGCCGATCATCGCGCTGTAGTCCAGCGACCGGCCGCCCAGCGCCTTGAGCAGCACCTCCTGCATCTTCAGCCGGACCTTGGTGGTGTAGCGGTCGCGCGGCAGGTAGATCAGGCAGGAGATGTAGCGGCCGTAGTCGTCGCGGCGCAGGAACAGCTTGACCTGCTTGCGCTCGCGCAGCCGCAGCACGCCGAGCGCGATCGGCAGCAACTGCTCCAGCGAGGTCTGGAACAGCTCGTCACGCGGGAACGACTCCAGGATCTCGATGAGGTCCTTGCCGTCGTGGCTGTCGGGGGCGAGCCCGGCCCGCTCCAGCACGTCGGCCAGCTTGCGGCGCAGCACGGGGATGCGGGAGATGGACTCGTTGTAGGCCACGTGGGTGAACAGCCCGAGGAAGCGCCGCTCGCCGATGACCTCGCCGTCGGGCGAGAACATCTTGACCCCGATGTAGTCGAGGTAGGTCGCCCGGTGGACGGTGGCCCGCGAGTTGGCCTTGGTGATGATCATGAGCTGCTTCTCGCGCGCCTTGGCCCGCACCTCGGGCGGCAGCACGGAGAAGCTCTCGGAGCCGATGCGGTCGTCGCGCAGGATGCCGAGCGCCGCGCCCGGCAGGGCCCGCAGCGCCTCGCCCCGATCGGTGTCCTCCAGCCGGTACTCGCGGTAGCCGAGGAAGGTGAAGTGCCCGTCGGCGAACCAGCGCAGCAGGTCGATGCTGTCCTCGACCTCGGCCGGCTCCAGCGGCGGCGGGCTCATGCTGAGGTCCTCGGCGACCTGGACGGCGAGCGCCCGCATCTTCCTGAAGTCCTCGACGGCGTGGCGCACGTCGGTGAGCACCCGCTGCAGGTCGTTCTCCAGCGCCTTCAGCGCCGCCGGGTCGGCCTGCCGGTCGATCTCGATGTGGATCCAGGACTCGACCAGCATCTGGCCGGTGACGTCCTCCTGACCGCGGCCCAGCATGCGGCCCGTCATGTCCCTGCGCACCCGCATCTGCGGGTGGACCAGGAGGTGGATGCCGAAGTCGTGCCGGTCCAGCTCCATCGTCACCGAGTCGACCAGGAACGGCATGTCGTCGGTGACCACCTCGACCACCGAGTGGCCCGGGTCCCACCCGTTCTCCTCGATGGTGGGGGTGAAGGCGCGGATCACGGCCCGGCCCTGGGGACGCTGCTCGGCGAGCCGGCGCTGCGACATCGCGGGGCCGTAGACGTCGACGGGGTTGCGGTCCAGCAGGTCCTCGGGGGCCACGTGACGGTAGTAGAGCCGCAGGAAGGACAGCGCCTCCTCGGTGATCACGTGTTCGCTGCTCGCCACGCAGTGCTCGGCCGCTCGCTGGAGCAGCTCGTCCTTGGCCTCGTCGAGGGGCATGTCAGGTCTCACTCCTTTGTGAGGGTTGGCCGGGCCGTTCACGGCCAGGCTCTTGTTCCCGTAACAGCGGGAAGTAGTAGTGCGGGCGCGTGCGGACGCGCGGCAGGCCCAGCCAGGAGAGTGCCACTGGGGGGCCAGGGACGCCGGGGAAGGGGCGCATCGCCGTTGATGCCCACCGAACACCTCCCCCTGAACGCCTTGCCGTTACCGATACCACCCGAAAAGGGGATGGACGTCAACGCGACATGGACACAGGGGGGTCGTCGTCGGAAGCCGAGGGGGTGTTCTTCAGCTCGTCGAGCTGCTCAGGCAACTCGACGAGCTCGACCAGCTCGCGCCGGCACTGCTCGCACGCGTCGAGGTGGCGCTCGAACGCCTCGTGCTCCTCCTCATCGAGGACGCCGAGGACGTAGGCGGCCACCCCGTCATGCATCAGCCGGCTACCCCCTTGTCCCGCAGCAGCTCGCGGAGAGCCCGGATGCCGTAGTAGAGCCGGGACTTCACCGTGCCCGGCGGGATCCCCAGAATCTCCGCCGCCTCACTTATCGTACGGTCTCGGAGGTAGGTCTGCTCAATGACTTCGCGGTGTTCGTCGGACAGACTGCGGAGCGCGTCGGCGACGACGATCGCCGACAGTGCTCGCTCAGAGCCGTCCGGCACCGCCATCATGTCGACTTCGGGCGGCTCGACCTCGTGAGGCCGTACGCTCTTGCGTCGACGTCCGTCGATGACAATCCTGCGGGCTACCGTCAGTAGCCACGCCCATAAGAGGCTTGGTTCCCATTGCAGTCTTGCCGAGTTACGCCAGGCTCGGACGAGCGTCTCCTGCACGACGTCTTCGGCCCATTGGAGGTCGTTACCAGTACTTTTGCGCACGTGGCGCAGCAGAGGGCCGCCGAACTCCTGGTAAAGCACCGCGATGCGGTGCTCCGCCTCGGCATCAGCACTCTCGAACCTGCCGTCGAGGTGACCTAGCACGGGGCACATCTTTACACCTTTGTTATCGGTCCGGTAGCCACTCCGATAACTCCAGTCATTTCTAACTATTCCCGGCCATAGCTGAACCTCACCCGCTGCCGCCGCGTACCTCCGACCATGCACAGGCTTTTGCGAGGCGAGCTGTTCATGCTCGGTGGCTTCGTCCTGGCCGCCGCCGTGACGATCGTGCTGGTCATGCCCCCGTCGATCGATCCGGCGGCCGCCCAGTTCACGCAGACGTCCGCGGGACCGCTCACCGCCGCGGACCGCGACCTGCTGGTCAAGGTCCGGCAGGCCGGTCTGTGGGAGATGCCCGCGGGCGACATGGCCCAGACCCGGGCCGAGTCGCAGCGGGTCAAGGAGGTGGGCCGGCTGATCATGGAGGATCACAAGAAGCTGGACGCCCTGACCGTCCAGGCCGCCAAGAAGCTCGGCGTGGTCATCCCCGACGAGCCCAACGCCGACCAGCAACGCTGGCTCGCCCAGCTCGCGGCGGAGAGCGGCCCCGCCTTCGACAAGGACTACGCGAACCTGTTGCGTGCCGCGCACGGCAAGGTCTTCACCGTCGTGGCCGGCGTACGGTCCGGCACCCGCAACACCGAGATCAGGAAGTTCGCCCAGGAAGGCATCAACTTCGTGATGCGCCACATGGCCCTCCTGGAGTCCACGGGCCTGGTCGACTTCCAGCAACTCCCGGAGCCCGCGACGCCCTCACCTGCACCACCCGTCGCTCTGGCGGTCGACACGAGGAGACACTAAATGACGAGTTCCAGACGCATGGCCGCGGCCATGTCCGCCTTGGCCGTGGTGGCTAGCGGGCTGGTGTCCGCGGCCGTCATCGGCGTCGCCCCCGCACGCGCCGACCACTGCGACCCGGCCGAGCAGCCCTCGCAGGGTCAGCAGCAGAACAACAACCGGCAGCAGCGCAACGGCGACCAACAGGGCCAGGACGACCAGCAGGACCAGAACCAGAACCAGGACCAGGATCAGGGCCAGAACCAGAACCAGGACCAGGGCCAGAACGACCAGCAGCAGAACGACCCGCAGAACGACGGCCGGCAACAGGGCGACCAGCAACCGAACGGCGACCAGCAGCAGGGTCAGGACCAGCAGCAGGACGGCGACCAGCAGGCCCCCCAGGGTGGCGCCAGGCTGCTCGACCCGGCCGCGTCCCCCGAGGACGCCCCCGAGGCCGCCCCCGAGGACGAGCAGACCGCCTCGACCTTCTCCCGCCGCCGCAACAACCCCACCAGGACCGCCACGCCGGTCCCCACCCGGAACAACCCCGGCGGCGGCAACGCCTCGCCGACCGCCTCCCCCACCGGCACGGCCACGAACGACCCCGACGAGGCCGCCTGCGCCGACCTGGGCCCGTTCCCCGAGGACTTCGTCGACATCCGCCAGGTCGCGCCGCAGCGCGTGAACGTGCGCTTCAACCGCAACGGCTCCCGCGGCACCTTCGTCTCCCAGTGCGGCAGGAACGAGAACAGGCACAACAACCCCGACAACTTCATCGTGGCCCCCGGCGTGAGCAACGGGGCGCACCACCTGCACGACTACGTGGGCAACCTGTCGACGGACGCCTTCTCCACCGACGAGAGCCTGGCCGCGGCGGGCACGACCTGCCGGCTGGGCGACAGGTCCACCTATTTCTGGCCGGTGCTGCGCAACCGCAAGGTCGACGCGAACACCAACGACCCGGACGGCAACGTGGGCCAGCAGCTGACCGCCCGCGCGGTGCAGCTCCAGTTCCGCGGCAACGCCGGCTCCCGGGTGGTCGCCATGCCGAGGTTCCTGCGGATCATCACCGGTGACGCCAAGGCCGCGACCAACGGCCCGGCCAACGCGAAGGCCGCCTGGTCCTGCACGGGATTCCAAAATCGCATAACTACCGACAAATATCCGCTTTGCCCGCGCGGCAGCCTCGTCCTTCGTATTCTGGACTTCCCGAGCTGCTGGGACGGACAGAACACCGACAGCGCCAACCATCGCACGCACGTGGTCTTCCCCGACCAGAGCGGTGCCTGTCCGCAGGGCACGCGAGCCATCCCGCAGCTCCGCATGACACTCGCCTACTCGGTTCCGCAGGGTCCCTCGTACGCGCTGGACGCCTTCCCCGAGCAGAAGCACAACCCGGTCACGGACCACGCAGACTTCGCCAACGTCATGCCCGACCGGCTGATGCAGACCGTCGTCTCCTGCATCAACCGGGGCCGCCGTTGCTGACCTGAGAACCGCGCCCGCGAAGGGTCATCCGCCTTCCGAGTCGCACCCTCACCCGACCTTGGAGGGAAACAGATGCTCCACAGACGACACCCCCGGCACCACGCGACCCAGCTGGACACCCGAAGCGTCCGGCTGGGAGCCAGCGCCATGGTCATGGCGCTCCTGCTGTCGGCGTTCGCGCTGACCAGGACGGAGCGTGGCATCGAACTGCTCGGCCGCGGGGTCGGCTTCCTCGAGTTCTACGCGGGCGTGTTCGCCCTGGTGCTGCTGACCGCGACGGTCGCGCTCGGCATCATCACCACCGAGCGCGTCTTCCTCTCGCCGGCGAACCGGGTCCGGGCGCAGCTCGCGCACCGGGCCACCGCCCTCATCGGGCTGGCCTACCTGATCACGCACGTCTCCCTCATGATCAGCCTCGGCCACATCCCGCTGGGGGCGGCGTTCGTGCCGGTGGCGGGGATCTACGTGGCCCTCGGGACGGTGGCGCTCGACCTGATGGTCCTGGCCGTGGTCACCGGCATGATCCGGGGGCGCTTCGCGACGCGGAACAGGCCGTGGATGTGGCGGGTCATGCACTCCGCCGCGTACCTGGCCTGGCCCATCGCGATCATGCACGGACTCACGGCCGGCCGCCCGGCGGCCGGCTGGGTGGCCTGGTCGTACGTGGCCAGCCTGGCGGCGGTCGGCGGGGCGCTGATCGTGCGCGTGCTGGCCTCCCTCCGCCGCCCGCCCCAGGTGGCGGAGCGCGTCGAAGGACCCGCGGTGACCGCTCCGGCGGCCGTGGGCGTGCCCGCCGAGCGGCCGCGGCGGGTCGTGGCGGCCAACGCGGCAGCAGGCAACGCAGCCGCCGCCGCGGCGGCGAGGAACGCGCCGGTGAGCCTCGCGGAGGCTCGCCGCAGATATCGGGAGGCCGGTTGAGCAACTCGACTGTCATCACGAAGGAGCGACCGTGATCCCGGCCAGAGTGCCCAGGGTGTTGCGCATGGGTCCGGCCCGGCTGACCGCCGGGCTGGACCACTGCCGTCGACTGGACCTGCCCGCCCACCGCACCCTCCACGGCCTCGTGGAGCCGCGCGAACTGGGCGAGCTCATCTCGTACGCCAACGAGGTGGACATGCGCGGACGCGGCGGCGCGGCCTTCCCGTTCGCGCGCAAGCTGCGGGCCGTGGCCGACGCGGCCGGCTCGAACGGCGAGAGCGTCGTGCTCGTCAACGGCGCCGAGGGCGAGCCGGCCAGTTCGAAGGACGCCATGCTGCTGACCCGCAACCCGCATCTCGTCCTCGACGGCGCGGTGCTGGCCGCCGAGGCCCTGGGGGCGAGGGAGGTGGTGGTCGCGACGGCCGGGGGCGAGGTGGCCGAGGCGTCCGTCGCCGCCGCGGTGGCCGAGCGCCGGGCGGCCAACGTCTCAGGCGGGGCCGAGAGCCGGGTGCCGATCCGGGTGGTCGGCATCAAGGAGCGCTTCATCTCGGGCGAGGGCGGCGCGCTGGTCAAGGCCGTCAACGGCGAGGAGGGCATCCCGCCGGGCCGCAAGAAGCGGGCCGCGACGAGCGGCGTGGACGGGCTGCCGACGCTGCTGTCCAACACCGAGACGTACGCGCAGCTCGCGCTGCTGGCCGAGTGCGGCCCCCAGAAGTACGCCGCCGTCGGCACCGCCAAGGAGCCGGGCACGATCCTGCTCACCGTGAGCGGCGGCGCCGCCGAGGGGGCCGTCATCGAGACCCCGACCGGCGCCCTGCTGGCCGACGTGCTCGCCATGTGCGAGGCCGACATCGGCGACGGGGTGCTGATCGGCGGCTACCACGGCGCGTGGCTGTCGGCCGACGCGGTCGAGACGGCCGTGATCTCGCGCGAGGGCATGAAGGCCGCCGGCGCCACGCTCGGGGCGGGCATCATCGTGCCGCTGGGCGAGTCCACGTGCGCCCTGGGCGAGGCGGCCCGGGTCGCGTCCTACCTGGCCGGAGAGTCGGCCGGGCAGTGCGGCCCCTGCCGGCTCGGCCTGCCGGACATCGCCAAGCTGATGAACGCGCTGGTCGAGGGGTCCGGCTCGGTGGACGCGGTACGCCGGGCCGTGCGGCTGGTCGAGCGGCGGGGCGCGTGCTTCCACCCCGACGGCACGGCCAAGTTCGTGCTGTCGGCGCTGGACGCCTTCGAGGCGGAGATCGCGCTCCACCTGGAGCACGGCTCGTGCGGGCGGCCGGTGCGCGGCGTCATGCCGATGCCCGAGCGCGCGGCCGAGCTGGAGTACCGCCTGGAGGTGGACTGGTCGCGCTGTCAGGGCCACGGGCTGTGCGCGCACCTGCTGCCGGAGTTCGTCGAGCTGGACGACTACGGCTTCCCGTCGTTCCGCAACGTGCCGGCGTGGATGGCCAAGGAGGCGCGGCGGGCCGTGGACATGTGCCCGGCGCTGGCCCTGCGCCTCGCCGGCACGACCGGGGACGGGCACGGGCCTGGCCCGTCGAGGTCGACCGGGTCCCCGCTCCGGCTGGTCAAGGACGGAGTGATGAAGGCGGCGAGCGTGCCCCGGCTGGCCCGGGCGGGCGCAGGAGGCGGCGCGGCCGGCTGACGGACGCATGACGCACGGCGCATGACGCACGGCGCACGGCGCATGGCGCACGGCGCATGGCGGGTGGCGCACGGCGCATGGCGGGTGGTGGTGGTGGCGGGCGGTGGCCCGGCCTTTTGCCACCGCCCGTACGCCGCGCGCTCGCCGGGTGGCGGTTCAAGGAATGGGCCAGACGGGCCGCGACAATAGACGCCAACATGTCCGATTATTTCGCGGAAAATGCGTATGTGAATTAGTTCCGGTGATGCCGTTTCTGCCGGTAGATCTTGCCGCGCACGTACACCGGATCGCCGATCTTGACCAGCTCGAACAGCCGCTTGGAGACCGTTATCGGCACCCGGACGCAGCCGTGCGAGGCCGGCCGCAGCGGCACCTGCGTCGAGCCGTGCAGGGCGATCCCGCCGACGAAGTAGAGCGAGTTGAACATCGAGCCCAGCCGCCCGGTCGTCCAGCCGGGCGCGCGGCTGGTGACCCGGAAGTCGCCCACCGGCGTGATCGCGGTCCCGCAGCGACCGTCCTTGCAGTAGCGCACCTCGGCGCCCGAGGAGATGTGCGAGGTGAGCACGGGGCGGCGGTTGCGGTAGACGGTGAGGAGCTGGTAGCTCAGGTCCACCTCGACCCGGTTCGCGGCACCCCTGGGCACGAGGGGCCGCTGGCGCGAGCGCCGGTCCAGCGCCTTCCACACCTCGGGGCCGACCGCGCCCCTCGGCATCATCCTGCGGGTCTTCTGCAACGCCCAGACGGCGAACTTGGTCTGCTCGTCGTAGACGCCGTTGTACCGGCCGAAGTAGAAGCCGCCCTGGTGGAGGCGGCGCTGCAGCGCCCTGACCTCCTCGCCGCGGTCGCCGGGCCGCAGAACGGTCACGGAAGCCGTTTCCTCCTCCGCTTCCTCGTCCGCCGCGGCCGGCGCACTCATCACCGTTGAAAAACCGCATAGCAGGATGAGAGCGGCTATTCCCCGTACCTTAGTCTTCATATAGCGCGCGTACCCGAATCATCGAATAAGCACCTTCTGGCTTCGGAAAATAAGTCGCGATCCTCCTATCTGCTCGGGGAAGATGTGGCGGTATGCGTAACTGGCCGTTTTTCGACCTGTCCATCACGACGCCGCGCCTCGTGCTGCGCGTCCCGTCCCTGGAGGATCTCGACGAGCTGGGCGACCGCGCCGCCGAGGGCATTCACGAGGACGGCTTCATGCCGTTCCTGTTCCCCTGGACGGACGGCGACCCCGCCGAGCGGGCCCGGAGGACCGCGCAGTACCACTTCCGCGCCTGGGGCGCGCTGACCGCCGACGACTGGGCGCTGGAGTTCGCCGTCCTGTACGAGGGCCAGGTCATCGGCACCCAGGGGATCCAGGGCAAGGACTTCGCCGTCACCCGCGAGGCGGGCACCGGCTCCTGGCTCGGCCGGCGCTTCCACGGCCAGGGCATCGGCACCGAGATGCGGGCGGCCGTCCTGCACCTGGCCTTCGCCGGGCTCGGCGCGCGCCACGCGGTGACGGAGGCGTTCGAGGACAATCACGCCTCGCTCGCGGTCACGCGCAAGCTCGGCTACCGCGAGGACGGCATCAGGATGCACGCCCGCAAGGGCGAGCCGGTCGTCACCCAGCGCTTCCGGCTGGCCGCCGAGGACTGGAGCGAGACCCCGGGCATCGAGATCCGCAACCTCGGCCCGTGCCTGCCGTTGCTGGGCCTCGACGCCTCCTGACCTGGCAACTTAGCCTGATTTATCGCCATTTCCGAGGACGTCCTATTCTAGAACGGAGTTCGAGCTGGAGGTGGCCGTGGTCACGGGTGTGCTGATCGACTGGGGCGGGGTGCTCACGACCAGCCTCGCCGACTCCATCGCCAAGTGGATCGAGGCGGACCGGATCGACGGCGCGCACTACCGCTCCGTCATGCGCGAGATGATCGACCACGCCTACGGCGAGGGCGCGGGCGAGAACGCCGTCCACGCCCTGGAGCGCGGCGAGCTCGACGGGCCCGCGTTCGAGCGCGACCTCGCCGCCCGCCTGCTCACCCTGGACGGGGTGCCGCCGGTCGCCGACGGGCTGCTGGAGCGCATGTTCGCCGGGTTCGAGCGGGTCGAGGCGATGCACGACATGCTGCGCGACGTCCGCGCCCAGGGCGTCAGGACCTGCCTGGTCTCCAACTCCTGGTCCCACACCTACCAGCGCGACGGCTGGGACGACATCTTCGACGCCGTGGTCATCTCCGGCGAGGTCGGCATGCGCAAGCCCGAGCCGCGCATCTTCCACCACGCGCTCACCCTGATCGGGCTGCCCGGCGCGGAGTGCGTGTTCATCGACGACATCGAAGCCAACATCACGGCCGCGCGGGCCCTCGGCATGGCCGGGATCCACCACCGCGACCCGGACACGACCATCGCGGAACTCGAGTCTCTCCTCCGCCTCACGCTGCGGCGGGCATGATAGGTGCCCTGCACGCCGGGCCGTTCCCGGCGGCCTGAAGCACGAAAGGTTCGTGATGCGCGTCTATCTGCCGTGCACCCTCCCGGCCCTGGCCACCGCGGTCAAGCTGGGAGAGCTGGGCCCGGCCCCGCTGACCGGCTACGCGGTGACCCCCGCGCTGACCGAGTGGTACGCCTCGGGCGACACCGAGGAGCTCGAGTACGTGGCGCTGACCGAGGCCGCCCGTGCCTCGCTGCGCCTGCTGGCGGCCGACCGCGCCGACGGCGTCCAGGCGCCGCCGCGCCGGGTGGTGATCGCCGCCGAGGTGCCGGAGGGCACCGCCAGAGCCGGCGCAGACCTGGAGGAACGCGCCCGCGTCCGGCTCGCGCAGGCGGTGCCGATGACCAAGGTGGCCGCCGTCCACATCGACGACGTGGGGGCCACCGCCGACATCGAGGCCGCGCTCGCCGCGCTGCCCGCCGCCGACGAGGGCGACGACGACGCCCGGTTCACGGTGGACGGGGCGGAGGCCCACGAACTCATGTGGTACGCCACCCAGGAGATCCCCGACCTGTTGCGATCATGACAAAGATCACAAAATCTTGACCGTTCCGCGCGGATTCTCGCTAATGTCCCGACGCAGCACTGTTTTTTGACACGAGGAGTCGATTCCAAGTGAAGCTTCGCGTAGCGGCGACCGCGATCGGGGCCGCGGCGGTCACCCTCCTGGCGGGCTCCCCAGCCCACGCACAGGCCGCGCTGAAGCCCTACGACCACCAGGACCCGTACCGCACCGGCTGCGGCAACTCGGCGCGCGTCGTGCGCACCGCCGCGATCAACAGCCGGGCCAACGGCAAGGTGGGCACGATCAAGCTCATGTGGTCGGGCAAGTGCAAGACGAACTGGACGGAGATCTTCACGGCCTCCTCCGCGTCGGGCACCATCCGCGTCTACCGCAACGGCGCCAGCGACACCTTCCGCTTCAAGAAGGGCAACGGCGGCCGGCACTGGGGCAACATGCTCTACGCCAACAACGTCTGCGCGTGGGGCAGCGTCACCGTGCAGTGGAACGGCGGCCGGGGCGGCCAGAACGGCTCCGGCGCCACCTCCAAGGCCTGCGGCTGAGCATCACCCCGGGCCGCGGCCGGACGGTCGTGGCCCGGGGCCCTCGCACGAGAATGTCGGCCCCGGGGCATAGGCTGGCCGCCAAATGACGAAACACATCATTTGGGACTGGAACGGCACGCTGTTCCACGACATCGACGCCGTGGTCGGGGCCACCAACGAGGTCTTCAAGGCGTACGCGCTGCCCGCCCTGACCGCCGACGGCTTCCGCGCCGTCTACACCCGGCCCATCTGGGTCGCCTACGAGCGCCTGCTCGGCCGGCCTCTGAACGAGGGCGAGTGGGAGCTGCTCGACGAGGGCTTCCACGAGCACTACTTCCGGCTCAGCGAGATCTGCGGGCTCGCCGCCGACGCCGAGACGGTGCTCACCGGCTGGACCGGCACCCAGTCGCTCTGCTCGATGGCCTCGCACACGCACCTGGTGCCGAAGGTGGACGCGTTCGGCATCACCCGGCACTTCACCCGGATCGACGGGCTGCACGGCGCCACCGGCGGCGAGAAGGCCGCCCACATGGCCGCGCACATCCAGGCGCTCGACGTCGACCCCGCCGAGGTGCTGGTGATCGGCGACAGCGTGGACGACGGGCTCGCCGCCCGCCACGTGGGCGCGCGCGCCGTGCTCTACACCGGCGGCATGTCCACCAGGGCCGAGCTGGAGGGCACCGGGCTGCCGGTGGTCGACACGCTGGCCGCCGCCCTCGACTTCGCCTGACCCGGGCCTACGGAAATCCGCGGGACGGCGGGCCTCGCGGGCGCGCCGCCCTTACCCTTGCAGTGTTCCTTCCAGGAGGCTGCCATCAACCGCCTTGTGCTGTGGAACGTCGACCTGACGCTGGTCGACGTCGCCATCGTGACCAGAGACGCCTACGCCGAGGCGTTCCGCGCCGTGACCGGCCGCCCGCTGGTCAAGCTCGTCCCGCCCATGGGCCGGCCCGACTCCGAGATCGTCTTCGAGACGCTCGCCGTCAACGGGGTGCGGGCCGAGGACGAGCATCTGCCCGGGTTCCTGGCCGCGCTGGCCACGGCCTTCGCCGCGCGCAAGGGGCGGCTGGCCAAGGAGGGGCGGGCGATGGCCGGGGCCAAGGACGCGCTGCGGGCCGTGTCCCGGCTGGACGGCGTGGCGCAGACCGTGCTGACCGGGACGATCAAGAGCAACGCGGTGCTCAAACTGAAGGCGTTCGGGCTGGACAAGTTCGTCGACTTCGAGCTCGGCGGTTACGGCGAGGAGCCCTACCCCAAGGCGACGCTGCTCCAGGTCGCCCAGGGGCGGGCCAAGGCGCGGCTCGGCACCGCCTTCACGGCGGACAACACCGTGGTGATCGGCGACTCCGTCCGCGACGTCCAGGCGGCCAGGATCGGCGGGGCGGCGATGATCGGCGTCGCCTCCGGCCGCTCGACGGCCGCCGAGCTCCGGGAGGCCGGCGCCGACCTGGTGCTCCCCGACCTCTCCGACGCCTCCGAGGTCGTCAACGCCGTCGCCGCCCTCACCGCCTCCGCCTCCCGCAAGGCGGGCTGACCTCAGCCGAGGGCCCGCAGGAAGCGGGCGGCGGCCGGCGCCGCCACCGCGGAGCCGGCGCCCCCGCCCTCGGCGATGACGGCGAAGGCCACGTCCCCCTTGTAGCCGATGAACCACGAGTGGGCGGGCGGCTCCTCTCCCGAGCCGTACTCGGCTGTGCCGGTCTTGCCCGCGGTGCCGGCCGGGAACCGTACGGCCTGCGCGGTCCCGTCGGTGACGACGGCGGGCATGAGGGTGCGCAGGGCGTCCGCCACGGCGGGCTCCAGCGGCCGGGGCCGGCGGTCATGGCCCGCGTTGTGCTCATCCAGCACGAGGCGGGGCGGGATCCACGCCCCCGACGCGATGGCGGCGGCGACGGAGGCCATGTTGAGCGGGCTCGCCAGCACCCGCCCCTGGCCGATGGAGGCGGAGGCGAGGTCGGTGTCGTCCTTGGGGTCGGGGAACTCGGCCCGCACGGCGGGCACGCCGGGCATGATCGGCGTGCCGAACCCGAAGCTGCGCGCGACTTCCCCCAGCCGCCCCCCGCCGAGCGAGGTCACGCTCATCTCGCCGAACGTCGTGTTGCACGAGTGCGCGAACGCCTCGCGGAACGTCAGCGTCCCGAAGTCCTCGAACCCGGCGTTGTGGAACGGGAAGCCGCCGATGTTCTTCTCGGCCGGGCAGGCGACCCGCTGCCCCGGTTTGACGCCGCCCGCGACCAGCGCCGACGCCGTCACGACCTTGAACGTCGAACCCGGCGGGTACTTCCCGAGCAGCGCCCGGTTGAACCCGCCCGGCTTGTTGACCACGGCCAGGATCTCCCCCGTGGAGGCCCGCAGCGCCACGAGCGAGGCCGGCTGGGTGACGTCCTCCAGCGCCGCCGCGCCCGCCCGGTGGACGGCGAGGTCGAGGGTGGTCTTGACGGGCCGTACGCCGTCGGCGGGCACGACGGTCCGCACCCGCTCGTCCCCCTGGTAGAGGTCGATGCGCACGCGGTCGCGGACCTTGAAACGGTCGGGGTGGGCCTGCTTGACGCCCTCGACGAGCTGCTGCACCGAGCCGGGCGCGTCCGGGGTGCTGACGGGCGTGCCGTCGGCGGCCAGCACCTGCGGCGGCTCGCCCTTCTCGCTCACCGCGCGCAGGGAGCGGCCCGGGGTGGCGAGCAGCGGGTGCAGGGCGGCGGGCGTCCAGGCGACCTTCCACGCGCCGCCGCGCTCGACCAGGCGCAGCCGGCCGTCGTACCTCCAGTCGCGCACGCCGGACAGCCTCGCGGTGAAGCTCAGGTAGCCCTCGTCGTCCGGCCCGTTGTCGGCGAAGGGCCCGGTGGAGATCGGCCGGTGGAACGTCGCCTGGGTGATTTTGAGATCGGTACGGAACCGCTGGAGCCGCTCCTCGAAGTCGGCGGGCGGGTCGGCGACGAGCTCCCGCATGGCGGCGTGGTCCGGCTCGCTCCAGGCCGCGAGGTAGCGGTCGGCGGTCTCCTCGGCCGACCCTTCGGTGCGCAGTGCCCAGATCACGCCGCCCGCGGCCACGAGCGGGACCAGGAGCACGGCGAGCAGCCAGGGCCAGCGGCGCCGGCGCCGCCTTGCGGGCTGCTCCGGCTGAAGATAGGCGTACTTTGCCCCCGTTTGTGGTGCCATGCGGCCGAGCAGACCAGAGCGGGAGCCATGATGTCCAATACCGATATGGGACTGCCATCCTTAGGGAAATGGATATAGCCCCTGTTCGCGGGCCTCGTCGGCGCTGCCAGGAGTGTCATGGTTCACCGCGGCGTCAGGCGCGCCCGAAGATGTGATCGCGTGTCCGTACGGCCCATGCATAAATGTAACCAGAACCGAAGTTAATGTAACCAGCGCATGGTGACATTTGCCTATGAGCCAGAGGATGAACGAGTTGGTCGCACGTCTCCGCACGGCCGGAGGCGACTACGACGATGTGGAGGTCAAGTCGGCGGCAGGAGGATTGCCGCAGTCACTCGCCTCAACTTTGAGCGCGCTGGCGAACCACCCAGGCGGCGGGACGATCATCCTCGGCCTCGACAAGGCAACCGGCTTTCGTCCGGTACGGCTTTCCGATCCGCAGGCTCTCAAGCAGGGCCTGGCTCACAAGGCCCGCTCGTTCTCGCCACCCGTCCAGCTGACGATCAGCGACGCGGAGCTGGATGGGGCGCCGATCATCGTCGCCAGGGTTCATGAATGCGATCCGTCGTCCAAGCCGTGCCGGATCATCGCGTCGGGCACGGCCTACATGCGAGGGTACGACGGGGACTTCCCCCTGTCGGATCTGGAGGAGCAGGCGTTCCTTGCCGCCCGGAAGCCGCCGCTCTTCGACCGACAGCCCGTGCCAGGGGCCACCCGCGAGGACCTGGACATCGACCTTGTCGCGGCGTTCCTGCGTTCGGTCCGCGAACGGGATCCCCACGGACTCGGCCGTTTCCCTGACGATGCCGAGTTGCTACGGCGTGCCGGAGTTACTCTGCCCGATGGCACGCCGACCGTCGCCGGGGTGCTGGCTCTCGGGGTTCATCCACAGGAGTGGTTTCCGCGCTTCGTCATCCAGGCTTCGGCAGAGCCATCGCCGACCGATCCCGCAGGATCGCGGGCTCGGAACCAGGTCACGATCACCGGGGCCATTCCACGGATGCTGGAGGAGGCCCTGGCCTGGGCACGGCGAACCTTCGACACCAGCGTCGTGTCAGCGCCGGACGGAACTGTCCGTGATCGCCCCGCCTACCCGTACATCGCCTTTCGCGAGATCATCGCCAACGCTCTCGTCCATCGCGACCTCGATCATTGGTCGGCCGGCATGGCCGTCGAGGTTCGGCTCCGTCGTGACCGGCTGATCGTCTCCAACCCGGGCGGCCTGTACGGCATCACGGTCGATCGACTCGGCCGAGATGCCGTCACCTCAGCACGCAATGCGCAACTCGTTGCGATCTGCCAGCACGCCCGCACACCGGAAGAAAACGCGCGAGTGATCGAGGCGCCGGCAACCGGCATTCCGACCGTGGCCGATGCCCTGGCAGAGGCCGGGCTTCCGCCTGCGCACTACATCGACGCCGCCATCCGCTTCACTGTCGTCCTGCGGCGGCAGGCACGCCCTGTGATCCGTCCGGGCGACGACCTCAACGAGACGGAGCTGCGCGTCTACGACGCCTTGGCCGCAGGGACACGCAGTGTCGCCGATCTCAAGCAGGAACTGAACCTGTCCGCGCCCAACATCCGCAAGGTACTCCGCGAACTGCGATCAAGAGGGCTCGTCGAGCAACTAGGGGGCCAAGGGAAGCCGACAACCTACCGAAGACTCCCGGAGTAGGGGATGTTGACGAAGAAGAAGTCCCTTTTGATATGAAACGCCGGAAATTACGAATCTCGATATAGTGCCTGTTCGTGGACCTCGTCCGGCACCTTCGCTACTTCATCGCGGTGGCCGAGGAACTCCACTTCGGGAACGCCGCGATCCGGCTCGGCATGGCCCAGCCGCCGCTCAGCCAGCGCATCAAGCGGCTGGAGGAGGAGCTCGGCGCCCGGCTGTTCGACCGATCGGCGCGGCAGGTGCGCCTCACCGAGACGGGGCGGCTGCTGCTCGGCGAGGCGCGTGAGATCGTCGCCCGCGCGGACCGGCTGCACGAGCTGGCCCGGCAGGGGCGGGGGGCGGTGCTCAGGGTCGGGGTTCCGCCCGACCTGGCCGCCGCCGTGATCGCGGCTCTGGTGGCCCGCTTCCGGGAGAGCCATCCGGAGGTGCGCCTCGCGCCGGCCGAGATATGGACCGCCGACCAGGTCGCCGCCCTCGCCGAGGGGACGATCGACGTCGGCCTGGTCCGGCACCCGGTCTCCGCGCCCGGCCTGCGCTTCGGCGAGATCCTCGTGCAGGCGCAGGGCGTGCTGCTGCCCGAGGGCGACCCACTGACCGGGGCCGGCGAGGTGCACCTGGCCGACCTCGCCGGGCGGGAGCTGCTGATGCCGCCGAAGGAGGGCGAGCCCGGCCTGCACGCCGAGGTGCTGGCGGCCTGCCGCCGCCACGGGTACGTGCCGCCGCAGGTGCACCAGGGCGCGGGCCTGGGGCTGGTGCTGGCGGGCGCGGCGGTCGCGTTCGGGCCGGAGGCGGAGGCGCCGGGGCTGGCGTGGCGGCCGCTGCTAGGCTCGCCGATCACGTCCCGGGTCTCCACGGCCTGGCGCGGCGAGACGGCCGCGGCCGGCGACTTCTCGGCCGTCGCCGTACGCACGTTGAAGGAGAGCGCCGGAATGACCGACGAGGGCGCGGTGCCGCCGCGGCGCGTCAGCCGCAGGCCGGGGATGCTGGCATGAGCGGGCCCGACTTCGAGGCGCTGTTCCGGGTGGCGGGGGTCACCGGCTGGCTGCACGCCGCCGACCTCGACACCGGGCGGGAGATCGGGCACGGGGCCGACGAGCCGCTGCCGATCGCGTCGATGTTCAAGGTGCCGCTGCTGGCCGAGCTCTGCCGGCAGGCCGACGCCGGGCTGCTCGACCCGGCCGAGCGGGTGACGGTGCCGGCCGGCGACCGGTCGTCGGGGCCGACCGGGATCTCGGCGATGCTCGACGACGTGACGATGTCGCTGCGGGACCTGGCGTACCTGATGATCGCGGTGAGCGACAACGCCTCGGCCGACGTGCTGCTGCGGCGGGTCGGCAGGGAGGCGGTCAACGCCATGCTGGCGTCGTACGGGCTGGACGTGACGCGGGTGCGGCGCAGCAGCCAGGAGATCAACGACAGCATGGCGGCCGACGCCGGGCACGGGTGGCCGTACCAGGATCCCGATGAGTTGTCCCGGATGCGCGCGTTCGACCCGGCGTGGGGCAACACGAGCACGCCGCGGGAGATGGCGCGGCTGTCCGGGCTGATCTGGCGCGACGAGATCGCCTCCGCCGCGTCGTGCGCGTGGATGCGCGGCGTGCTCAACATGCAGGTGTGGCCGCACCGGCTGGCCTCCGGCTTCCCGTACGACGACGTGGCCGTCAGCGGCAAGACCGGCACGCTGCCGACGCTGCGCACGGAGTCCGGCGTGGTCGAGTACCCCGACGGCGGGCGGTACGCGGTGGCGGTCTTCACCCGCTCCTTCTCCACCGCGCTGAACCAGCCGCGGGCCGACGCGGTGATCGGCACCGCCGCGCGTATGGCGGTGGACCACCTGAGACGCTAGCTAGTTATGTGGGGGGTACAGGTATGACTCTCCATGGATCGGGCGACAGGATGGGGCACATGGTTGCTGAGGGCGAGCTTCTCTGGGAGCCGGGCGAAGAGGTGGTCGCGCGGTCGGGGCTGACCCGCTATCTGGAGTGGCTGGGCAGGGCGGGCGAGGACTACGAGAGCGTGTGGCGCTGGTCCGTCGAGGATCCGGCCGCGTTCTGGACCTCGATCTGGGACCACTTCGGGGTGATCGGCGAGCGCGGCGACGGGCCGGTGCTGTCCGGCGCGATGCCGGCCGCCCGCTGGTTCGAGGGCGCCAGGCTCAACTACGCCGAGAACGCGCTGCGCCGCGACGAGGGCACCGCCGTGATCTTCGTCTCCGAGGACGGCGCCCGCCAGGAGCTGACCTTCGCCGAGCTGCGCGAGGAGGTGGCCCGGGTGCGGGCCGGGCTGGTCCGGCTGGGCGTGCGGCGGGGCGACCGGGTGGCCGGCTACCTGCCGAACATCCCGCAGGCCCTCATCGCCTTCCTCGCCACCGCCTCGCTCGGGGCGATCTGGTCGGCCGGCTCCCCCGACTTCGGGGTGCCGAGCGTCGTCGACCGGTTCAAGCAGATCGAGCCCAAGGTGCTCATCGCGGTGGACGGCTACCACTACAACGGCAAGAGCTACGACCGCTCGGCCGCCGTCAACGAGATCGCCGCCGCGCTGCCCTCGCTGCGGGCCACCGTCTGGATCCCCTACCTGGCCGCGGCCGGGGACGGCCGGGCGCCGCAGCGGGCCGAGCCCACGTCCCCGCACACGCTGGAGGTGCCGCACGGCGAGGTGATCGGCTGGGAGGGGCTGCGGGCGGAGTCCGCGCCGCTGGAGTTCGAGCGGGTGCCGTTCGACCATCCCCTGTGGATCCTCTACTCCAGCGGCACGACCGGGCTGCCCAAGCCGATCGTGCACGGCCACGGCGGCATCGTGCTGGAGCACCTGAAGTCGCTCTCCTTCCACCAGGACCTGGGCGAGGGCGAGGTGTTCTTCTGGTACACCACCACGGGCTGGATGATGTGGAACTACCTCGTCGGCGCCCTGCTGGTGGGGGCCACGGCCGTCCTGTACGACGGCGCGGCGACCCATCCCTCCCCCGCCGCGCTGTGGCGGATCGCCGCCTCGGAGGGGGTGACGTACTTCGGCACCGGGGCGCCGTACATCATGGCCTCGCTCAAGGCCGGGATCGAGCCCGAGGGGCTGGAGCGGCTGCGCGGGGTGGGCTCCACGGGCTCGCCGCTGCCGCCCGAGGGGTTCGCGTGGGTGGCCGGCGCGCTGCCGGGGGTGCCGGTCGGGTCGTTCTCCGGCGGCACGGACGTGTGCACCGGCTTCGTCGGGGCGACCACGCTGCACCCGATCAGGGCGGGCATCATCCCGTGCCGGTCGCTGGGGGCGAAGGTGGAGGCGTACGACCCGGCGGGCAAGCCGGTCGTGGGCGAGGTGGGCGAGCTGGTGATCACGCAGCCCATGCCGTCGATGCCGGTGATGTTCTGGAACGACCCCGGCGGCGAGCGCTACGCCGAGAGCTACTTCGACGTCTACCCCGGCGTGTGGCGGCACGGCGACTGGATCAAGATCAACGAGGACGGGAGCTGCGTCATCTACGGCCGCTCCGACTCCACGCTCAACCGCGGCGGCGTACGGATGGGCACCAGCGAGTTCTACCGGGTGGTCGAGCGGTTCGAGGAGGTCGCCGACAGCCTCGTGATCGACACGGGGCAGCTCGGCCAGGAGGGCCGGCTCCTGCTGTACGTCACGCTGGCCGAGGGCGCCGAGCTGACCCCGGAGCTGGAGCGGGCGCTGTGCGGCGCGCTGCGGCAGGAGCTGTCGCCCCGCCACGTCCCGAACGAGATCCGCGTGGTCCCCGGCATCCCGCGCACGCTGTCGGGCAAGAAGCTGGAGGTCCCGGTCCGCAAGATCCTGCTGGGCACCCCCGTCGAGCAGGCGGCCAACCCGGACGCGATGGCGAACCCGGAGGTGCTGCGGCACTTCCGGCCCTGATCCCGCGCCTTGATCGACTATTGACGCGCCGCCGTCCCTGAAATAACGTCCTGGCACCGCTTAAAGCGCCGAAGACCTGGGGCGTACGGAGGTGCAGCTCCTCGCCAAGCAGCTCGGCAACAAGGGCAGGATCGCGATCCTGTCCGCCACGCCGAACGCGACGAACCAGAACACCTGGATCGAGTTCATGAAGGACGAGCTGAGCAAGCCCGAGTACAAGGACATGGAGCTGGTCAAGGTCGCCTACGGCAACGACGACGACCAGAAGTCCTTCACCGAGACGCAGGGGCTGCTGCGCTCGTACCCGGACCTCGCGGGCATCATCTCGCCGACCACCGTGGGCATCGCGGCGGCGGCCCGGTACCTGTCGGACTCGCCGTACAAGGGGAAGGTGAAGCTGACCGGGCTCGGCACGCCGAACCAGCTCCGCAAGTTCGTCAAGGACGGCACCATCGAGGCGTTCGAGCTGTGGAACCCGGCCGACCTCGGCTACCTCGCCTCGTACGCCGCCGCGGCGCTCGCCTCCGGGCAGATCACCGGCGCGGAGGGCGAGACGTTCAAGGCGGGCAAACTGGGCGAATACCCCGTCGGGGCCAAGGGCGAGGTGCTGCTCGGCAAGCCCACCGTGTTCGACAGGTCCAACATCGACGACTTCGACTTCTGACCGTCACGTCGAGCTCAGGCCTGTCCAGGCGGCCTTCGAGGTGAGCCGGCGGCGATCGGGGCGCACCTTTCGGCAGCCGAGGCTTGGAGGAGGGTGAGGAAGGCGGCCAGCGCCGGATGGTCAGCGGCGTACTCCCTGACCACGACGTAGATCTCGCGGCGCGGGACCGGGCGGGTGATCGGCCGGCAGGTCAGATTGCCCGTGGGGATGGCGCCCAGGGCGAGCTGGGGGAGCACGGTCACGCCCAGCCCGGCCGCGACGAAGGCGACCGCCGAGGAGTAGTCGTGGGCTTCCACGACGAAATGCGGGCTGAACCCGGCGGCCCCGCAGGCGTCGAGGACGATTTCGCGGCAGAGCGTGCTGGGCCACTCGTTGTCGATCCACGGCTCACCGGCGAGCCGGGCCAGATCGACCACCTCCACCTCGGCGAGGGGATGGCTGGACGGCAGTACGACCACGTAGGGATCGTCGAGCAGATGGATCGCGCGGAACCCGGCGGGCACCCCGGCGGTGCCGGGGAGCACCACGATCTCGGCATCGGCGCCCTCATTGTCGAGGCCCTTGCCGAGCCGCAGTTCCACCCGCACATCCGGGAACCGGCGGCTGAAGTCGGCCATGATCGGCGGGATGAGCACTGCTCCTGCCGTGGCGAAGTAGCGGACGACCAGTCG